>NZ_NPJH01000076.1 GCF_002251365.1 Prevotella sp. P3-122 | reverse complement strand
TTATTATATAGCTCTGTAATGTCCGTACAAATACTGCTAAGACCAGGGGCAATTACATAATAAGTAGGAAAGCCCAAATACGAATTATCCCTTATATACAAATTACTACCTAAATGTTCAATTAGCTTACAACCATACTTTAAATCAACTAAATTATCTATCCCTAATGATTCATTAAATCCAGAGAAATGATACGATGGACGTGCAAAAAAAATAGATTCTGGCCAATTCCCCGTTCCATTTTGGAGCATTTTTGAATAACATTCATAATCATTACTCGTCTCTTGTTTCAACAAAGGAAGTCCAATAAAACCGTGCTTTGATTGATATACCTCCGTTAAACACCTCTCAAGTGCTATAGCCGGAACAAAATCTGCTCCTAATTTAAAATTATATGTATTATTTTTGTGATTAATGATTAACAATCCTATTACAGGTAATCCTTTCCCCAAAGAACAATCTTTAATTATAAATTCATAGCCATAGCGTTTTCTTAATAGTTCCATTTTTTCATATACTACTGTATCTTTGAAAAGTTCAATGTCTAATGTGGGTGGCGTTAAGTGATTAAAAAATATTTGTGATGCTGAATATCTTTCAAAGATCTCACACATACCTTGGAGGATTGCTTCTGATGGAGTATTGCCTGCACACATTCCATTTGAGCCAGTTGTCATTAATGCCCAATTTATAGGATATAAGATTTCTTTTCTTTCAAATACAGAATATACTGGAATCATTAGAGCTTGCTCATCTTTCACAATTCTCTTTATTTCGCTATAAATGTCTTTGTCTTCCTCGATATGGTAAAACTTTTTCAAATCATTTCGAAAAGCTGCAATTACAGTATCAGCATTCCAGAATGTTTCATTTGCATCAAAAATAAAATCGCTCTGTAACTTTTGATCAAAAATTGCTCGCTTAATAGGAGATGTTTCATCATGAGTTTCTAAAATGTTTTTCACCACAAAATTCAGAAGTGTTTGATTATAAACAATTCCATTCTGTAGTCTTTCCATAAATTCAGCATATCCACTGGCAAGAGCATATTCATAAGAACGTCCTTTACCATTTGTTCCAATATCCAATACGGATAGAGAATCATTATTAACAGTTAATCGACAGGCATAAAGACCATCTTTGACGCATGAACTTTCTTTTAAAAGAATGCCTGTTTTATTTAAGATAACTCTGATTCTGTAAATAGTTTCTTCTGGAGAAACAGCTTTGTATTGTTTAAACTTCATCATAATTTAATTGAATATAAAATATCTTGAACTTATTATATTTTGTTGTAATAAATACATATACTTTGGCAGTATCAACTTAGTAAACTCACACATGCTATGAGGCTGAAATAGATCTCCAGTCCTATAATATGAGTCAGATGGACATTTGAATGGACATAGTCTGTTTATTTGGCATAGTTTACATTTCTCTATTGAGTTGTTATTCCTATGAGATAGTTTGGTAAAATTGTCATTCTTTATATTTTCAGTTGAAAAATCTCCAATTCGAATATTACCGAAACGAAAACTAACATCTCCTACAAACTCATCACATGGATATATGTCACCATTAACATCAATGGCAAACAAGTTTTTTCCAGCACTACATGGTGTTGAGAAACATGCTCCCAGTGGCTTATGAGATAAACTATATATTAAAACACTAATTGTTCTTTCTGATATATAATCCTCCAAAACATGATGTGCATTATAATCATTTATATAACAAGCAAGTTTTATATAAATATCAACAAGCTCATTTACTAATACCTCGGTATTCTTATCAGCACCCCGCCCCTTAGATAAAAAGAAATTGAACCCAAAGTGTTTTACTCCTTTGTCAACAAAAAAAATTACACTATCAAACAAATCTCTATAATTTTCTTTTGTTATAACTGATAAAAGGCCAATTAATATATTGTTATGCATCAATACATCAATATTATCAAGAACCCTTTTTAAAAAATTATTATTGTCTTTGCCAAATCTATTTATGTTCGCTTGTTTATTAAAGCCATCAAGACTTATTCCTATTTTAATTTTATTGGATTTAACGAAATTAACTATTTGCTTGGTGATTAAAATTCCGTTTGTCTGTATTGAATAAGAAATGTTCTTAAATCTACTATTTAGTTTTATTATCATTTCAACAATATTATCCCAACACAATAAAGGTTCTCCACCATGAAACACAATGGATATTTTTTGGTTTTCATTATTTCCAACCAACTTCGTAATATCTGCTATTATAGAAGCGGGAGAGAACTTTACATATGTTTTTTCATTAGAGTATGCATAACAATATTTACAATGTATATTGCATCCATTCGTTGTATTTATAATTATTGTTATGACTCTTTCTGCTTCCCTAATTACTTGCTCTGTATAATATGATTTATTGTTAATTTCAAGAATCCCTTGATGAAAAAGCGTTTTCAATAATGATAAATGAGACTTGCTCAAATGTAAATCTCGAAAGTGAATCGTTTTACCAACAAACATTGAAACAAAATCTATATCTTCAGCACTTATTACACTCCAACATCCATTAACAGGATTCACTATATAAAACAGATTATAATCAACTATTTCGCGAATAGAACATGTTTTAGCTATTTTGAAAAAATACTCCATAAAAAAGATTTAAAATGATAGCAAATTCCTAAAGCATTTCTGCTCAGACAGAATTTGCTATCACATTTTACTCATTAAAACGATTTACTCCAAATAGTAACAGTATGATCTTTGTCTATATTTGTAGCACTTGACAAATTGTTGTCTTCATTCGCTACAACAGGAGAAACACCACCTACGACCTTAATAGATTCACTGTCTTCGAACTCATTCCATAACGATGCAGCATCGTCATTTACTAAAAATCTTTTCTTCATAATTGAAAATTTTTAAATTAAACATTGATTATTACTCACTAGGACTAATGTCCAAAGCGAGATGTGTCTATATTTTTTCCTTTTGTATTTTTAAACCCACCAAACTTGTAAACTAATTTAGCATATACAGTTCGGGAATAAAAACAATTATCCGAAATAAGATTTTGGCCTTTGTAGTCAACTGTTAGTTTTGGTGATGAAGTGTTGAAAATGTCGTTACAATATACACTTAAAGACATTTTCTCTTTCGCAAAATTCCACTTTATCCCAGCGTTTACAGAAGATATTATGCCAACATCAAAAGTTCCTTGTATAACAGGGGATTGAACATTAGCATTCAACTCGAACAATAAATTTTTATTTACTATAAACGTATTGTCTATGCGCCCCATAAAAGCGAGCTTTTCTCGATTAAAGGGTATGTTAAAAAAATTATCACATCGTTGATGTAGATACATTCCAACTCCTGTTAATCTTGTTTCCAGCCATTTACTGATGCTTATAGGCACTATTATGTTAATACCCGCATTTTGCATATAATTCCAATTCATGCTTTTATATATCAAAGCAAGCCTTTCTGTAGATTGATAAGGAACTTGAGCAAAGAAATCATTTGTATATGAATAAAAGGCTCCTACTATATATTTTTTGTTATAAATGTATGTTGCATTCAAATTATAATTCGTAGAAGGTCGTATTCCGGGGGAACCTTGAATTTCAGAATAACCGTCAATATAACTTACCGAAGATAACATCGACCAAAACTTTGGATATGTTTTATCTGTTGATAATCCCAATTGATAAATGTGTTTTGAGTCTTTGGCATAATTGATAGAACATTGTGGGTATAAAGCCCATTTTTGGTAGTCTCCTATTTTATAATACTCACCCTTTACCGAAATACTAAAAGAAAGCCCTTTTTTAAATTGTTTAGAAGTAGAAAAGTAAAAATCTGTTTTGTATTCTTTTAGTTTGGAGTCTGTGTTCTGTACTTGATTTGCGGTTTCCGCTACATGATAAAATTGATAATCCCTATCGTATGAATAGGTGTAAGATACCCCATACCCGATAGTCCATCCATTTTTAATGGAATGACTTTGGTCTGCATATATTGCATATCTGTCAATTGTTTGCGCACTTTTGGAAGCAATCTTACCTATAGCTCCATTATTATAATCAATATTAAGATTTTGTCGGTCATCCGAATTATAATGCGTATAATCAATACCTACAGACAACCCTATTCCCAATTTTGAGTTTAACGCAATATTATGCATATTGGTGTTTGCGTCCTTATTACTAAAGCTGTTCTGGAAATCACCAACAGTATGGCTCTGATTTTTTTTATCGGGTGAAAACATCGCCGTATAAGCAACATTTATATCATTCTTATCATTGAATTTATAATCAAATGATGTTCTTATATCGTGTTCCCAATATTTACTGCTTATTCTTTCCGTTTGATTTATATCGTATAACACGTCATGTAATGTATGGTGAGATTCTATTTCCGAGTATTGCATATTTTTCTTTCTATTGATTCCATACATAACATCTAATGTCGTTTTAGGTGTGGCCACTCTTAGGTTTGCGTTTACTCCGCCATCACTAAAATATTGATTTGCATAATTTGCCGCAATTTCACCTTCAACGCTACTATTTTTAGGACGTTGCATAACAAGATTGACGACAGCACCATTGACGTGATATTGGGGTGGGGCATTATAAATAATTTCAGCCTTTTCAACTCGATTCGCAGGCATGTTGTTAAGCATAGTATATAGTTGATCCATTGTTAGAGTGGAAAGTTTTCCATCTATCATGACTGAAACCTTATTGGCTCCAATGAGTGATATAGATGAGCTTGTTGAAGATATACCAGGTAGTTTATTCAATAAATCCCAAACATTATCTGCAATTTTATTTTGGATTAATTTTTTCACATCATAGATAAATTTACCATCCTCCACTTTTGCATAAGTTTTTTTAGCGGAAACAACTACTTCGTTAAGAAATTGTTCCGCTGAGGTCATTTTTATCATTCCTACATTACCATTATGAAATGTTTGTTGAAAGGTTTTGTAATTGATATGTTGTATTGTCAAAATAAATGGAATAGTATTTTTAGAAAATGAGAATGTCCCATCTTCTTTTGAAACCACTGCCTCAACAAAAGTAGAATCTACCGTTTGCAAAACAATAGTTGCACTGGCTATAGGAGTAAGAGTCGTGTCAACAATCTTACCGGCAATCTTTTGTGCCATTGTATTCAATGTTCCAATAAAGGCCAAAATAATAAAGATTACTAATTTTAAATTTGTTTGATTTTTCATATGGTTTCTACCTGTTGGCGGAATTAATTTAGTGCATACTTAATTCTGCCAATGGGCTTGTCGTTAATGAAGTTTACGTATTGCAGAATGGTAAGTGCACTAATTTTGCCAATGATTCTGGCAAACAAACCATTCGTTATTTTCGCGTAGTTCCTGATGACCAGGAACTGGTCTGTAAGTTGAGAGAATATTGTCTCAATCCTCTTTCTTGCCTTTGCAAACGGAATGAATGTTGGTTTCCAATCCTTTTGGTTGAGCCGATACGGACACTCCAGTCTTATGTGTGCGGTTTCGAACAAGTCAAGCTGTACGTCAGCTCCAATATACCCTTTGTCACCATAGATGCTACAGTCGTGATAAGTATGTTTTACATCCTTCATATAATGGAGGTCAGCTACACTTGCCTTTGACAGATCATAGGAATGGATAACTCCACTTAACCCACAGAGAGCGTGTAACTTGTAACCAAAATAATACGTGTTCTGCGAAGCACAGAATCCGAAGTCGGGAGCTTGAGAGAAATTTCCGGTACGCCCCATCTTGCAACGTTTTCCTCTTGCAACCCTACAAACCTCTATCGGCTTGGAGTCAACAAAGAATTGTTCCTCTCCGCCATCCATTTCCATGGCAATCCTCTTGCGCAGTTCCTCACACAGGCCTGCCGTTTTCTTCCTGCGGTCATTGAACTGTCTCCTTGATATGAGATTGGGAATGCTGTCCTTGTATTCTTGCAATTTATAGTCGAACAACCACTTCTCACTATCAATGCTCTCGGTCTCTGCCGTCAGGGATAGCGCCACCACTTCCAAATCCGAAAACTTGGGAACAGGACCACGACGTGGAACATTACCAGATTCGTTGATGAGATTTTCAGAGAATTGCTTGCATATCTCAAGTATTTTGACGAATTTTGTATAAAGGTTGTACATACGATGGTTTGAACTTAATGTTTTGATCACCACTAAGTTACTAAAAATCAGCGATATGTACAACTTTTTACTCATATTTATCAACTTAAATTAATTCCGCCAACGGGTATGGTTTCTATATATTTTTCATCGTTTCGATTACATTAATATATGCTGAAAAATGCTTTCTCCTTGCGAATGAGGGTAAGGCATAAAACAGACAACTAATAACAATATAAGGAATATAGCAACGATTATCACCGTTCCCCATCTTACAAGCGATGGAGGAATTTCGCCTAAAAGGTTGCGAAACTTCTCTGAACGCAACTCTATATCAGACGAAGTGTTTTTTTTAGTGTCCATCATATCTATTCTTCAATTATTTCTTTAAAATTACACCAATTTCGGGTGTTTCTGTACAACTCAGCAGTACCTTGGGGCACAAAAAGTGAACATCCTTCAGTTTTAGGTACTATTTTTATTTCAAGAGGATCCAACCATTTAAGATGGAGACGTGAAACAGAACAACCTAAAAAAGCCTCACTTGATACATTCATTACAGTTATTGGAATATTCAAGTCCTTCAATAAAGATCCAGTCGTAAAGGCTTGGTTTCCTATTGATGAAAGATTCGAATCAGCATTAATTTGTATTTCTTCCATCCCAACGCAGCCATAGAATGCCATGCTATTAATTTCCTCTACAGAATTGGGAATTTTAATTTGTTTCAAATTTTTACATCCCTTAAAGGCTGAAGCACCTACGATTTTCAAACTTTTGGGAAGAACTACTTCCTTGACATTAACGGCATTTGTGAACACGCCAGAGGGAATTTCTGCATATAGAAAGATTTCTTCGTATTTTTTCTCAGGTTTCCATCCGTAGTATTCAAATGGATTTCCTAAACCGGCAACTATAGAACATTCAGAGAGGTCAATACTTACAGGATTTTGTAAATTGTTGTTTTCTTGTTCTGAGAACAAACTTCTTATTACCGGGAAATCAAGGCCATTAATCGGACCAACAACTTTAAAAGAACGTATGCATTCAAGATTGCCGACATTATTTCCCAAAAGAATCTGAAGACTACCTGGCTTATCGACAGATATTTCAACCTTGTTTTCAAATGGTGCAGGCTCTTGAATAAGACAAGGACCACAACCTTTTATCACAGGACGACCATTGATTTTAAAATCCAGAGATGCAATACGCCCCAATCCTTCGTTCTTTTCAAGAATCAAGAATACATCGTATTCATTCTCATTGACCGCTTTAATTTCTTTGATTTTTATCCAGTCCGCATTTTGTGGATAGATTTCGGCAGCCGGAATAGAACCAGACTGTACCCTTACTCTAATTTCTCCACTCTCATAATTATGGCTATAACAATCTTTTTCCGGTATAACATTTGGAACTCCTTCTTGGGTTATGGGAATAATGATTCTTTCTCCTTGGGAATACACAACCACATTTCCTTGTCTTGAAAAAATTTCGGAATTCTCCAAAACACTGACACATAGTTCTCCAACACCATCTGTCAAAGATAGTGAAACGTCAATCCATGATTCGTCCGAGGACACAGAAACATCTGAGTATATAGAGGTAAAACTCAAAATTACTTCCGCCTGATTGTGATTAAGATTAATTCCTTCCCTTACAATAACCAATGCGTCCTCAGACCATGATATATTTTCAATTTCATTGTCATGGCATCCAGACATAAACAATGTTACTATGACGCCTAATAAATATTTGATCAATCTCATTGTATAGTGCGTTTAAGAGGAGAGACAAGTATTTGTCCCTCCCAAGTTATTATTTAAAGACCGATTATCGTATAATTCTGAAGTATCATCATGGAAATCTTACGCTTTGGTAATGACTCCACCCACTCACGTATTCCATAATAATCCAAAACATAATCTTCGTAATCTTCATCATAAAGATATGACAACGCTATTTTGTTGGTAGGATCATAAATATACCGCATATTAGAATTTGTATCTTCATACAGGTACATATTATCCTCATTAAAACCATTCATGCGAACACAAAGAGGTTTACGTACATTCGGATTATAAGTGGTATTGTAATTTGTTGAAAATTGCAGTCCCTGAAATATCGTTTTTTTCTTGGCATATATTTCCTGAACTTTGTTCATCATCGTTTGGTTATTGTTATTAGCACGAAGTTCGTTGTCTGTTGAGCTGTTATATGCTCCATCACTTAGAACAATTTTGTCTCCTTGGCGTGTGGTCATCACAGCTGCCACCTCATATAATTTTTCACCAGATGATGTTGTTCTTGCTAGCACCTTTACTATCTCGAATTTTGGATCTTGAACTTCATCTAAAGATTCAAGAAAGCCGTTTGTCGTGTCATCCATTCGGAATTTGAAATTTTTCTCCAATACAAAATCTGACATTGGATATAATCCACATTCCTCTTCATTATAACCTGATGTTATATCTATCATAGTATAAGTATTACTATTATTCAGTGAATTTAACCATGGAGTTAAATCTATCGACAGGTTATCTAACTTCGTAGGTGAAACTATGGTCTGCAAAGTAGGTGTTCCTCCAAATGTTTGAATGTAGATTTCTGTATTTTCTGTTTCATACTGAGAAGAGCTACCGGATCCTGTATTTTTCCCAAAAGAAAGAGTTCCTGATGCAGAATTGGAATCAGATCCGGATTTCCATGAGAAAGAGGCATTAATATCTTTTGTCAACCCCTTCTCTCTTGACTCGGAATCAGATCCGGTCTCAGACTTTCCTGCATAAAAAGCTGTAGCCTTACCTCCAGTAATATAACTACGGAGTACGAATGGCCCATAAGAGTCTATCAGGTTTCCTATTGTCCCACGATATAAATCAGTAAGGAATGTTTGGCTCAAGCATTCACGGGCATAAATTTTCCTTTTATCTATCGTTGATAATAATTCATATTGACTTCCTTTAACTTCTATATTTAATTCGCCATAAACACATTTTAAACCAAAGGAAGAGGCTGATTTAAAAAGTTCAGTCATCTTCTTTTCTCTTCCAATTTTGAAAAGTCCTACATTCAGACTAAAACCACTCTTTACTGTTTTTGATATTTGGCTGTTCGTTTCATATCTCGACATTCCATTATAAGTAAATGAATAAGCCGAAGAAGACCTCAAAGGTTTCGCTGTAATCAATGAAGAATATTTAGCTTTAATTCTTCCAAGATCAAGAACAGGAAACTTTACATTTTCTATATCACCAAGTATGGAGTTCCCAATTGTGTATGAATATCCAAGCATCAATTCAGAGTCTCCTATCAAACCTCCATTATTAGAACCACTTCTTGTAGCGTTATTGTCTAATGCTTTGAGTGGAAGTTTTTTGACATGCGGTACCGAAACTTGCCTGTCCTGAAGAATAATATTCTCAGTATTATCATTGCAATCCAATGAAGACATATAATTGTCATCATTGGTGCAGCTTACCATTAAAAAAATGGATATAACTACCGTTAATATGCTTTTAAGTCTATTCATAATTGTGGATTTATAAGTATTAATGAATCTTTCTTTATAACAAACATAGGCTCTTTAAGGATGATATCTCCGTCTGAACCAATAGGTGTATAGGTAATTGTCTCCTCGGGGGCTATTTCTTCCGGATTCTCTACAATACTACCAGACCAAGTACCTTTTAAAATACATTCTCTTCGGTTTCCTCCTTCTTCATATACCGCTTTAGCAGTATATTTTACAGTTACGTTGTATTTTACAAATTTCAGAGTGACTTTAGCTATTGAAGATGGATTACAGCGAATAGGATGACTATATTTAATAGGCCTATCTATATATTGGGTATTAGTGTTGATGAAATTAGCATCAACAGGACTGTCTGGTTCTGGTGAAATTACGATACCAGCAACAACAGAGGGACGTTGAAATTTTATGTCTTGATTACTGAAGTTAAGATTCACATTCCACGTGTTACGATTAAAATAAGAATTTTCAGTCTCATGAAAATCAAAAGGAACATTTATTTCTTTTTGTTGAGACGATGTATTTTTTACAGTAACCGTTTTTGTGAATGAGGATTGGGAAACTGTAGTTGAATTCACATCATATTCCAAAGAATAAATTTCAAATTTCTTGTCAGGAGTGATTATAAACTCTTGTTGCGCTTTGTTAGAAACTCTTTTTGCGTAGCGAATTTTATTGCCGCTTACAGCCTCTAAAACATAATAGAAGATTGACCATGAATTGTTTGGGTCTGATTGTCCAAGATAACTCTCGCTTTGAATTGCATAATAGTTTTTGTATGAATCGGATTTCAAAAGGTCCCAACCACAACCCATCAAAGAACCACTATTGTCTTTCGATGCCATTAAAATCTTATCATCAGGTTTGTTGGTATAGTACCCAACAGTCAGAGGTGTCCCGGATGCTTCAGAATAGATTAAATATGGAACTCCTGCTGAAGGAGGTAGAACCTTTATGTAGAAACGATTTTTAGTTGCATCATTAGAATTGTTCAATATAACCTCTTTTCCCTTTCCATCACAATAAAGATTGACATATTCGTTAGTTGAACCACTTGTAGCCTTAGCACGAACTTTTATCGTAGCAGGTAATTCGCGGATGGCGTACATATTGTCCCAGAATGTATCATCGTATAAATCTTGGTTAGAGATTGGAAGATTTTTACGCTGTGAATGAAGCTGTTCATATAATTCTTTCATTCTCATCATATCATCAGACATAACGAGTTCTTTTGGATTTTCCAAAGAGACAGAATCTTCTAAGATCGCACGAGTTTGAGGCATTTGTACCTCAGATTTTTCAAGAGAGGATACAACATCCTCCATGGTGTCAGTACATCCGCTAAAGAGCGTGATTGCACACATAGCTAAAATTAAAAATTTTGGTTTCATATCATGTTATTTAAAATGAATTAATATCTAATTATTTTTTTTAAGTTATAAGCCTCATTTCAAAGAATAAAGCTATAAATAATCTCAATGACTTTACTGCCAAGTTGTTGGTGACCTTGACTTATGATTGCCAGTGTGCAACGACATTGCTATACAAGAATCATTAATGTCAAAGCTTAGTCGCATAATTTTACACATGACAGAAATTAAAAGATTCAGTTCCATATTTTAACAATTAATTACCTAATTCAAGTTGATTCTTAACAAGATTATAGTATCTTCCTCTCTTTTCAATGAGAGAAGAATGATTGCCGGCTTCGACAATCTTTCCACCATCTACCACTACGATTTGGTCTGCGTTTTTAACCGTGGATAGTCGATGTGCAACCACTACAACTGTACGACCTTTGTAAAATTCATCGAGGTTCTCGACTATTGCTCTCTCATTTTTTGCATCAAGGGCATTGGTGGCTTCGTCTAAAAATATGAAATCCGGATTCTTATAAACTGCGCGGGCTATGAGTACACGTTGTTTCTGACCTTGGCTCAGTCCAACTCCGTCACGTCCGATAATAGTGTTATACTTCAGCGGAAGCCCCATGACATAGTCATGGATATTTGCAATTTTCGCAGCTTGTTCAAGCTGTTCCACATCTATCTCACCATCATCGACAGCAATATTCCGGGCTATGGATTCAGAGAATATCACTCCATCCTGCATTACTACTCCACAATGGCGACGCCACCATTTGAGGTTATATTCGTTGATATTACGTCCGGCAATAAAAATTGAACCGTTCATAACTCGATAATAACCGAGCATGAGTTTAATTAGTGTGGTCTTTCCACTTCCTGATGCTCCTACTATGGCAGTCACTTTCCCTTCTGGAATGTCAAAAGATACGCCCTCAAGTGTTTTCTTCAAAGCATGAGGGTCGTATTTGAAATCTATGTTCTCAATTTTGATTGACTTTTCTTTATCAAATGATTTTGCCTGATTTTCTTTTGATTCTTCATTCTTACCTTCGTGAATCTCGTTAATTCTTTCAAGAGAAATTTTTACATCCTGCAAAGAGTATATAAATGACATAAACTGCTCGACCGGAGAGTTAAGCTGCCCAACGATATATTGGATAGCAAGCATTGCGCCCAAAGTAATCTGGCCGTTTATTACAGCAGTTGCCGCAAAAACGGTTATCAGTATGTTCTTGATCTCGTTAATGAATACAGAACCTGCCTCCTGTGTCTGTTGCAGTTTCAACGACTTCATTTGGACATTAAACAAGTCTGCTTGTGTATCTTCCCATTCCCACCGTCTGCGCTGCTCACAATCCTGCAACTTTATTTCCTGCATTGATGTAATGAATTGGTATGTCTTATTTTGATTAATCGCTTGCTGCTCAAATATCTCATAATCAATTACTTTGCGACGCCGCAGAAATGAGAATATCCATAATCCGTAAATAATGCTTCCCATAATAAAAACGCCAAAAATTACTTTGTTATATATCAACAGAACAATACCAAATATAATGAAACTCAAAAATGTGAAGATAACATTCAGAACTTGCCCTGTGAGGAAATTCTGAACACGCGAGTGGTCTTCAATACGTTGCAATAAATCTCCCATCAGTTTTGTGTCAAAAAAAGCCATAGGTAATTTCAACAACTTGACAAAGAAATCACTTACTAATGAAATATTTATCCGCATGGAAATATGAAGCAACAACCAGCGTCGTATAAAGTCCGTGGCTGTACGTCCAATAACAATCATAAGTTCTCCTAACAATACAAGCCAAATAAATCCAATGTCATCGTATTTTATGCCTATATCAACGATTGATTGGGTCAGAAATGGCATGATCAGTTGAAGTAAACACCCCAATAAGAGACCTAAGATAATTTGAATAAGATTTGTTCTATATTGCAGTAAGTAACCAAATAAAAATTTGAAAGAACGTCTCTCTTCTTGCACTCCCGCAACATTTCTTTCTCCAAATTTTTCTGTGGGTTCAAGAATCATAATAATGCCTTTTTCTTCTCCATTCAAAGTTGAACTAATCCAGTGCTTCTTAAACTCCTCCAATGAATAGCACATTAATCCTTTACCAGGGTCTGCTATATAGAATTTCTTTTTGCTCTTTACTTTGTATAAAACAACGAAATGGTTTTGATTCCAATGCAATATGCTTGGCAGAGAAATGGTGACTAATTGCTCAATAGAAGCCTTGCCGTATACTGAATTGAATCCTATTTTTTCTGCAGCGTTTTTTATTGCGAATAGCGACACACCTTCAGTTGAAACACTACATAGCTTAGAAAGTGCTTCAATACTATATGCGTTTTTATAATATTTGCAAATCATTGCCAAACAGGCAACTCCGCATTGCATTGCATCCAATTGTTTAACAAAATGAAATCTCATTTTTATTATTTAGCAGTATTAATATTAATCAAACCTGAATCTTTATCAGAGTTACTGATACGCTTTCCTACGTGACCACGAGATTTGCCTTTGTAGAAATAGTAGGTGAATTTCAAGGATACGAGATTCTTGAAGTTGTTCCACTTAGTTTCTTCCGAATAGCTGAAGCCGTTGATGTCAGCATAGATTTTTGATGGATTCGGATTGTAAATATACTCCAAGCCTACTGACATTGATTTGAATTTGTAAAGTATCGAAGCACTCATATTGAATCCCATACGAGTGTGTATGTCACCATCGACCAATGTCATCGGCATGTTGCCGTTCCACATAAGCTGCCAGTTCTTTGGCAGGAACTGAACACCGATGCCGGCATTATGGAGATTATGCTTCACAACCTGATTAGGTGTTCTGTATGTTGAGTATTCATAGTTGTAGAATGGTTGAATGACAAACCAGTTGACAGGCTTATAGTTCAACGACAAAGAAGCTCCTAATGAATGAACATTATCAATTTTCGCCATCCGGAGGATAATATCGTCACCTTCGGTAAACAATACAGGCATATTCTTATTCGGATAATACGAATAGGTCACAGACGGGGCAATGTAAAATTTCCCGTTGTCAGAAGCATATTGGTAGTTAAGGTTGGCGTAATAGTAATAATACGGCTTCAGTGCCGTATTCCCTTGTGAGTAGAAATGTTCGTCAATTGTCACAATACTATTGGTCAGATCTCCGACATTTGGAACTGATGAGTTTATGGCGGCGGTAAATTTCATTGCTGAATGTTTGTTATATTGAACATTCAAGACCACTGACGGACGGAATACCAGATAATTGAATCTTTCGTTTGTCGCAGTCTTATAATGATTGTTTTCCAACCCAAGACCTATGTTATATGAAAATTTGCCTATCGCATTACTATAATCGGCATATACATATTCTTTATGTGTGTCGATTGTTGAGTAGTCTGTGAAGTTATATTTTTGGTCCAGATTCTTATATTGATAATAAGTTCCCAGATTGAAATCTCCGTTCCATAGTTTATCGCTATACAGAGCTTCTGCAATCAAGGAATATGATTTGTTGTCGATATGGTTCTCAAACGTATATCCACCTGCGTTGTTTGCGAGGGTGTTATCCGAGTTTGAATGATGGTAGGTGTTCAATATGTTTATGGATAAATTCCTGTTCTGATTGAACATATACATATAGTACAAGTCAGCAGCAACGGAAGAATAATCACTTTTGAGACTTCTACTGTTGATTGGCGGATTGTCGTTTTGCCACATCAGTTCTTGTTCGTATTCTTGTTTGCCGGGAGATTTACGGTATTCGACTTTGGCATTGAAAAGATTCTTGCCTTGATAACGCTGATAGGCAATTTGTCCGATATGATATTGTCCGTTATATCTGCCGGGCAGTCCTCTGTATTCATTTGTTTTATCAGCATAGGAATACGTGTTATTCATCCGGTTGTCGTTCAACACACGATAATCTACGAAATATGCGGCTGTAACCATATTCAATGAGTCCATATATGCCATAGAGAGCATATCTGTACCATATCCAGTCGTAACACCGTTCTTTGTGTCAAGATAAAGACTATATAATTTATCTGTCTTTCTCTTTGTTTTCACATCAATCACTGCACCTATATTCTCATGAGCATATCGTGCCGGAGGTTCGCTATAAAACTGTATGTTTTTGATTTCATCAGCTTGCAGCATTTTCAGTTCCCGTGAGGAACGCCTCATTCCGTCTATCAGTACAAGAATACTTTTATTGTCCACCGTAACTAAAGCATCATTGCTGATATCTGTCTTGAATTGTGGCAGGCTGCCGATTGCATCCAAGGCGTTGTTGCCTACCTTTTTTGATGATTCACTCAGTGTCAATTGATTTTTATTGCCGAAAGTATTCAGGATTTGCGGAGTAACGACGACTTCGTCAAGAAGCATAGCATCATCGTTCAGAATAATATCTCCCAAATTACCAGGCTTACAAACTTGGTGCTTCTTTTCATAACCCATACAAGACAATTGGAGAATGTATTCTTTTGCCTCTTTTACTGTCAATTCAAACCGTCCCTCCATATCACTTGTCGTTCCTGCAATTTGTGTCGAATCGGGCAAATTCAAAAGCAAACAGTTAACTCCAGCAATAGGATTCTGTTCAACATCCAAAATCCTACCACTGATAATGGCTTGTGCATTTGCAATTTGGGCACAACCAAGCAACATAATCGAAAACAAAAAAATATATCCAAGCTGTCTCATATATGATTATTTTTGAATCAAAATCGAACAAATCAAGATTCTGAGCCAATCAATATTCTTCATTTGGTTGTCCAATTTTGATATTATATTTTATAATTAGTTCATTACTGATTAAAGATTACTTGCTTTCATTGCACATTGAATTAATGTAATTTACTAAAGCATCTTCTATCTTCATGTCCATTCCATTGAATTTACAATATGATGCGCTTCCATAATCGCGTGGACATATACCCATACATATTGGTAAATATTTGCAAGAGAGGCATTCTGTATTCTCAAAAGATTTGGCCTTGTATTTTTCTATAAAATCACTATTCCACTTGATTGAACCGTCATCATTTATGATTCCATGAGATTGTTTGTCATACAAATCATTACAAGCTGTACATTTGAGCACATCACCATTATAGTTAATGGCATTATAGTATTTCCTGTTGGCATAACATGGAACAAAATCCCAAACAAAGTCTAATCTATTTACTTTATAGCCAGATGATTCGAACAAATTCAATAATGTACTAACATTATTATATCTGTCTTTACTGACCGTTTCTTGCCATACTTTCTTTGGATTGATTTGAATTCGGCAACGATTTGCAGGAGAAATTAAATCGTTAACATCATCTACAATTTGATAGCTAAGATTTGATTCTGTATAATTTATTCTTAAGAGAATCTGTATGTCATCTAAATTATTTAGAATATTCTCTATGTTTTCTAAAACATGTACAAATGTCGATGCACAATTATGCTGAAATTTCACCTTGTCATGCTCTTGTTTCGGCCCATCCAGAGTTATTTGAAATCTTTTGAATCCTAGTCTTTTAATATCACAAATTTTCTCTGGGAAAAGGAAATATCCATTAGTAGTAGCACTTGCTATATACGGAATACTATGCTCTTTACAAATATGCTTGGCATATTCGCATACGGGATTAATAATTTGATTGAAGTACATAAATGGTTCCCCACCAAACCACTCTATTTGTAAAGACGTTATTTGTTCTACATTGACCATATAATTAATGTGTGCTTTGACAGATTCAATAGTCTCAAGCGACATTCGTGATGGGATATGATCTTGTATGCAATACCAGCATTTATAATTACAATTTAAGGTCGGAAGAATAATCAGCAAATAATCTTTCCGATTTATTCGTTCTTCATTTCTTGTTCTGATAACATCCAATTCGTCAGTATCATCGGGAATGAGAAATCCGCCGGTTGTAAGTTTATCTACAAGTACATTCGGCAGCAATGTTATTCTATTCGGAGTATTGATTATTGTCTCAATTTTACGACTTAAATCAATCGGCAAACTAAAATATTTGTGCTCTATTCCATTATACCAATAGGCTATATTCGTTCGCTCAATTATATAATTATATTTACTCGCTTTCATAATTGTTATTCTTAAAGTCGGGCTATCACATGATAGCCCGACCAATGTTAAGCAATCTCAGTTATTTGAAGGTTGGAATTGTCGGAACAGTAGGAACAGTAGGTTTAGGGCTCACGATAACAATATCACAAGCGCATCCTGCTACATTGTTTGAACAACCATTCTGAGTAACAGCAAGTTCTGCTATTCCACCTTTGACATTAAGTGCTTCTAACACTGACATCTCTTCAATTGAGAATAATTTCAGATCTTTCATGTTTCTTCTGATTTATATATTCCTACTCTTTTCGCTTTTCGGATTCCGCGCCTTTTATCCAGTTCGGTCTGTGGGATTATTGTCGACTTTAATCTTTCGTGTTATAATTTTTATCTTTAAGAAGGACTTTTGTTGAATCGCAGTATATCACACTCTCGGGCACGAAGAAGTCGCTTTGAGAGATGGATTTCAACTTATTATTAACGAATAGTAGTTTCGTTGATACTATAAATTCGCAATTAGCTACCGGCTTGGGCGATTTATATGACAAAACCACTATAGTATCATTGCCTGAAATCTGAGCATCGAACGAAAACGGTTGCCCGTATTTGGTTAGAATAGATTCTTTATCCATTCCAATATTCAGTTCTCCAATAGAGATAGATGCAGATGCACTATTTCTATATACACTACATGATGCCAATCCAATTACAGCAATAGTAACCAAGCTCAATATTCGCATGTTAATCGACTTTGACATAGCCATTAGAATTTGAAATCATCTCATCGGTAATTTGTATCTTTCTACTTGCTGATTTCGTTCCATTAATTTTATTAATGTTATTTGAACGCCAATTTGTTAAAACGATAGATTTGTTTATGCAATTATTATGATTTCTTGCTTTATATTGTTATGCAACCAGTAGCAACCCAATTATCACATTCTATACTGATGGAGAGTCGTCCATTATAATCTTCCGGAATATCCAATGTGGTATTAGTAATTGAAGAATAGGCAATAATATTTCCATTTTCATCACATAGGAATATTTGTACATCAATATCCACTGAACCGGAAATCTCTATTTGACGTAGTTCGTCGTCATAATATACATCAATAGGGATTCTCATAGGAGAACGATGAACTGTTGTGTTTTTGCCTTCGTGACCATACTTGTAAAAGTCCATATAGACTCCAGATTTTGCGGCATTGGCTTGAAGACATCCAATAATAATTAAAACTCCGAGGAGTGAGAGTAACTTTTTCATTGTTATTACTTTAATTGATTAAACTGATGCAAAATTACTGTAGAAAAAGTTTTCAACCAAGGGTAAAAGTTTGACAGTCAAACTTTTTACTACGCTGATAATCAATATATTGCAAATGGGGGGGGGTGATTGATTTCTGCGCGGGGGAGTCAAAAGTTTGACGGTTGGATACAATAGGTCTAAAAATGCTAATTAATTACAGTGCCCAAGAATTATATATTATTGTTCTCAAATCCGCTAAAAGAATAAAATTATGGACTATACTTTTCTCATGAGAACAAAATATCAGACTTACTCTATCGTTAAACGAAAATAGCATGAACAGCGAAAAATCTCATGATTTTTCAGATTCCGTTTAAGCGGATAAAGGGTCAGGATGCCCGTCATGGAAAGGAAAATAGTACGTAACAAATACAGAACTATATCGTATCACTTATACTGGTTTTATTGCGAGGTTTGAGAACTGATGATTCTTAGTTCTTTATTGATGGTTTCAACTATATAATGGTTAAAGATACTATGATCTTTATTTTTAAGCGACAATAAAAGTTTAACGTGGTAATTTTGTATTATATTGAATGATAATGTATTACTACTAAAAAATAGTCTATTTTTTGTACATTTATCATCAAAATCTGACACTTTGAATTGTATATAGGGACAAACTATAAAAAACAATCCATTTACCTGATTTAGTAGATAGGCTGTTCGGAACGTATAAAGTAATTATCTGATAGAACTACAGTTGTTTCATAAGTTTTCTAATGTAAATGCCTATGTTTGTTTGATGTTCATCAATATCAAGTTTCTTACGTACATCACTGCTAATATGATAATGCCTTTTCAGCTGCAGATATTCACCAACTTCCTTTCCACGGAGTCCAATCGCATAAAGACATACATAATTTATCTCTGATTCAGTAAGTTCATGTTGTTCAAGGTATTTAATAAATTTAGGATGGGAAGCCTTAAACGCAAGACGAGTGGTATTCATGAACTCGTCCTTATCTTGAATAATTTGATCTTTCCAAGTACCATACGGTTCTGCGTATGAGTCATTATCTGTGATACGTGAAGCCAATAACCCATTCAACATTTCTATTCTTATTTTGATAGCATCTTCAATGGGTTTGGCTAAATCTTTTTGTTTTTTCAATACTTCTTTAAGACTTTCACTTTCATTCTCAAGTTGTACAATTTTGAGCCGAAGGTTTTCTGCGGCCAAAGATTGACGTTCACACTCTAATTGAGCAGCCTGTTTCTCAAGAACAGCATTATGCCTCTCTAATTCGAGTTTTTCATTTGCTTGTTGAAGACTATGTCTTTCCAGTTCAATTTGACGACTTCTCAATTCAAGGTTTTCATTTTCTCTTTTGAGATTCTCCTGTTCCAGTTGTAGTCTTTGTTTCTCTTGGGTGTCTAACAAGCTTTTGGCCTTTCCCAGCCTATAGCGATAGTAAACATATCCGATGATAATCAGCAATACAAATACAATACATAAACTTAACCAAATAATTTTATCAACTCTTTGTTTTTCCATCAAATTATCTTTCTCCATTTCATGGCGTTCTTGGGCAAACAGCAGATCACGAGAAAAGATATTCATATGAATAGAGTCAATGGTGGTCGAAAACTTCCGATATGCCGTCAATGCTCCAGCAATATCACCTTGTGATTCCAAAATGTCAGATTGAATTGCCAGATATTTCAAAGAAGTTCTCACTTTTGAAGTAGAGTCTATTGAATCCATAAAACGGTTAGCATTAGAAGAATCACCTATTTTGCAATATGCCTCTACAATATCCAATTTAGTCTCGTCACTCAGATTCTGCATGTGTTCATAATAATGGAGAATATCTACAATATCTTCCTTATTACCAAATTTTAAAGCGTAAGAAAGGGCGTATGGAGCAATAACCATGCCTAACTCTGAATTTTGCTTTACTCGTTCTTGCGCGATTGACATAACACTGTCTGCCAGAGTTCTATCGTTGTTAAGAATACTACCGTCCAAGACATTGGCAAGGCAAGATATTTCATAATCTGGACGATTAATGGCTTTATATAATTTTGCTGCACCAAGATTATTCTTTATATAATCATCTATCTTATATGTCGAATACAGAATAGTCGCCTGAGCGACCATGAGGTTTGCCATAGCCAAGGTATCGGATGCTTCTTGACAAAATTCTTTTCCCCGCATGAAGCTTTGCATAGCTGCATCATCATCACCCTGATTCTGATAAATCCTACCTTGATAATAATATGTCCGTAGTCGCTCATCGGGAGTACCATGCTCAATATAATAATCAATAGCAGGTTGAAGGATGTTAAATGTTGTTGTATCAATATAGTTCTTGTCCAACGCCATAGATTTAAGCAGCGCATACCTGGCTGATGCTTCTTTTCCTTTTACATCAGAGACTGGGATGCCATCCAATACCGCAAGAGCTGAATCTGGCTTGGCATTCATAAGATTCTCTGCGATATCCATTTGTTTCCATGTTGGTGTGTGTCTTTCACAGGCAACCAACATAATGACAGAAATCAGCACAATAACTAGGGCTTTCGCATGAAGCAAATTGGCACAAGGAAGAATTTTGCCGTCAGCCATAGAAGAATTTTCTTCTGATGACAGCAAAAAGATGATATGTTGTATCTTATTTTTAATCATTGTCATTAACAAAATAAAGCCTTCTGTATTCACCTTCTCAGCAAGAATATTGCCAACAACGGTGATACTAAGGCGCAAAGGTACTATAAAATCTTCAGTCTGACAAGTTTTTAGCCGAATAAAATAACATTTGTTATCTGTTTTGTCCAAATTTGCTATATTATATATAAATAAAGGTGTAAATGCCGTTTTGTTCATCATTGAAATTCGCATAATACTTGCCACGTCACTTTTCCTTGATATAAGCCTTAAATAAACATATCTGATATTGCGTCTCAAATACCTTAAGTTCAAAGACATTCTGATATATTTTGATTCGATAAAACATCATTTTTGTCATCTAAACAGGGCATACTTAAAAGATTTTTATTAATTGATGTTAAATCTAAGAATTAATTCTGATTTAAATAACAGTTGTTATGTAAACTTTGTATCTTTGCCGTGAAGTTACAGTTTAGAGGGGTTTAAAATGAACATCTACTCCCAAAAGGACTCTACGTCCTGCCACACCCCCAACGAACTTCACGCTGATAACCGACATACAACAAAAACATTACATAATGTACAACCATTTAACACATTGCGCTTATGAAAAGGACTCTCCTCTTTTCTGGCCTGTTCGGGTTATCGGCACTCATGCTTCCCGCTCGTTCCCCTAGTGGATTCGACGATGGCGTGGATGTCTGGTTCAGGACCGCACCGGTCAGCAGTAATTTGCAAGGTCGCTACCTTTGGTTCGACTTTGCGGGTGATTCATTATCACTGTATGCGTACAACCGCACCGCCGGGACTTACGTTTTCACGCAGGACAAGAGCCTGCTCAAGTTTCTCAACTTCAATCCGGCGATTGATTTCTCCAAAGGCGACTCCCCGAAGTGGGGCGACCTTCTCCGTTCCAATCTTACGCAAGCCACCATTATCGGTGTGTTTGCCCCTTATTCCTTTACAAACGAATCTGTCATTTACGGTGTCGCAAGCGGTGACGGCGGCGGCAGCCTTGTCACCAACGACAAGATTGTGCGCCCCGGCTCGGTTGCGCCGCTTGACTATGGAAATACCGAAGGTGAGGATCTGCGGCATACGGGCAAGGATTCCGTGACGCTGGACATTTTCAAGGAGCATGCCACCAAGGTACTGACCTATTACCGAGCGGCGGCACCCAACACCTCGATATGGGGCGGCCCGAACGGAACGCTGACCATCGGCGGGACATACAGTGCTACCAACGAGCATTTCAACGGCCCGTTCGACACATCCGCCTTCGGCAACAACGTTTTCGAGGGCTATACGCCAGAATTGCTCATCTACAACCGTCTGCTCACTCCCGGTGAGAGGCGCAGGGCGGAAAGCTATCTCGCCATGAAGTACGGCGTCACGCTCAACGACTCCTATCTTGACGGAGACGGGAACCTCGCTTGGGACAGGGATGAAGCCGGTGCCTACCACAACAGGGTGACATCCGTGGCACGCAACAGCACATGGGATTTCCGCCAGCCGGTATCGACTACCTCCTACGAGGAAGGACCGTTGTATGCATCCCTCCCGGAAAACGACAGCTATCACAATGCGAACGCCTACGGACTTCCGTCAGAGACGCACCTGCTGGTCATGGGACGCGAGTACGGGAACAGCATGCCGGACAAGGGTTTCCTGTTCTGGGGCGATGATGGCGGCTCGCTGGAGACATACACCTCTCCCAACGACACGCTGTGGCATATCATGAACCGCACATGGCTCGTGAAAACGAATATGCCGGTCATGGGTGACACCGCCACTGTGCGTTGGACAGGAAACGGCATGACGGTCACTTCCAAGGGCTTCCTCGACATGATAAGCCAGGATGCGGGAACGGCAGGCAAGGTCGTGACACCCAATATGGTTGACAACAACGGATTCATCGAGTTCTCCTGTCCGTCCGCACACCCGACATTCGATGTCGGTTTCAGCGGTTCCGCTGACGAGGGATGTTCATACGGCTTCCGCTTCGGCAATGACGGTACTGTCTGGAGTATTACCGGCGGGCAGGTGTCCGCAACTTCCGTGGGTACGGATGCCAGCGGCGGCGACATTTCCGTGACGCTTTCCGACGGCGTGGCCAGTCTGCGCATCGACGGCGTGGGCAAGGAGGCTTACACCGTCGTGATTCCCGACGAGGCGAAATCTTCCGCTTTGCACGGTGTCATCAACGCGGAAGCATCCGAGACTCCGCTGGTTTTGGCTTCCGTCCGCACCAACGGTATTGCCGAGACCGGCTACTTCGCCGAACTGGCCCATAACCTCACCCCAGAAAAGGAGTTCTACCATTACAGTCGTCAGCGTACTGTCATGCTCATAGACCCTTCAGGGGAAGGGCATTTCGACACGGGCACGACCACGATGGTGAAATGCTCCACACCTGACATCACCAGAGGCAAGACGATGTTCCACAACATCCTGTGGGATGCCGACGGCAGCGGTTCCGATGTGTTCACCTTCGCCTATTTCGACGGCATATCCGCCGATGTGGAGGCGCATCCCACGACCTGCCTTGACGGTGTTCCGCAGAAGGACGGCTCTCTTGACATAGGGATAAACATCGGCACTCCGATATACAAGTATGTCCTTACGGTCGATACCGTTGCAGGCATGAACAAGGATGATGTTGTGGCAAGCGGCAGCTTCATGGGCGACACGCACAGGATTGACAACCTGGCGACCGGAACCTACACGCTGACGGTCACACAGGGCGGCGGCAATGACATCCACGGCAAGGGCAATCTGCTGTACTCCACCTATTCGCACACCGACCGTCGGTTCACAGGCGGTGAGATTGAATGGACCGTGACCGAGACAGGCTCATGGTACCGCATCGGAGCAGAGCCCTCCGTTGTCGAGGACATCACGCAGTGGGGCTACGATGTACGCGGCGACAAGGCGTATTTCATCATCGACGGATATACGAGCCTGACGCAGGGCGTGAACATCAAGCCGGGCGACACCCTCGGACTGAAAATCAGCGGCATCTATGTACGCTGGTACCATAACGGAGTGGAGGTCCTCAAGAAGAGCGCGTGGACGCTGCGCCTCTGGAGGGTCTGCATCAAGTACGGACGCGGTGAGACGCATATCACCGACCTCACCATCGACGGCAAACCGGTGGAGGACTTTGAGATAAACGGCAACGTACAGATAGAGACCCCGAAGACCAGTACGGTGGCATATACGGTACATATCGGCAACGAATGTGACCCGTCAGCACCCAATGGCATCGAACCGAAACCGGATGTTGTCATAGGCGAAGCTGAACATGATACCCAGGATGCCGGCCAGTCCGAAAGGAACAGCCAGCTCACGGTACACGGGGAAGACGGCACGACCGGCATCTTCAATGCCGTACTCGACCGAGGCAAGTCAGGGCCTGCTACCCTCATGGTATTTGACACCACGGGCAAACTCGTATATGAAGGACAGATGGAGGGGGATGTCGTGAAGACATCGCGTTTCCGTGTTCCGGCTACAGGCGTATATATCGTCAAGGCTATCACCGACGATGGCGAACACACGCAGAAGATTCTGGCAAAATAACAAAAACCACATTATCAAATACAACTAATACATTATGAAACGGTCATATATCATAGCCGTTGCTTCCGTCATATTGTCGGCGGCAGGTCTGGCGGGGATATTCCTGTATCCCGGTTCGACTGCAGACGCCATGCCCCGGCAGGAGGACAGCGGCACCAGCATAGTGGTAGACGCTTCCGGCGCATCGCCCGGATTGGCGGCTACAGAAAGCGGCAATCCTTCTCCGCAACAGAAGGAAGAGGTTACATCATGCAATACAAAAGCGGAAGAGGCTGTTCCCGACAATAAGACGGAACAGGGTAAGCCCAAAGGCGGCAAGGTTTCCGCCGACGGGTCCGTCCGCAAATATTTCACCACGGCACAGTCGGACAGCATCTCCGTGGCTGGCGGTACCCTCTCCGTAGCGAAGGGACGGCTGCTGCGCCCGGTAAGCCTCTCCATCTGCGCGGTGGACAGTGCGGCGTTGCCGGAGCTTGACTTCGCCATGTGCAATGTCACGGGCGAGAGCGACGGCTACCGCTTCCTCCCTCACGGCACGCACTTCACGGAAGAGGGTGCCACCGTGCGGCTGAAGTATGACCGCACGAGGATTCCGAGCGGTTACACGGAAGACGACATCCGCACGTTCTACTACGATACCGAGAAGGGCCACTGGGTGGCTCTCGACCGTGTGAGGGTAAACAAGGAACTGGCATACGTGGAGTCCAGGACCACCCACTTCACCGACATGATCAACGGTGTCATACAGGCACCCGAGTCTCCCGAGACCGACGGCTTCGCCCCGACCATGATGAACGACATCAAGGCGGCAGACCCGACGGCGAAGCTCAACATCATCGCACCGCCGACGGCGAACAACCGTGGTTCGGCGAACATGCAGTATGCCTTCGAGATGCCTCCCGCACGCAACGGCATGGCTCCGTCTCTCGCCATAAGCTACAACAGCGACGGCGGCAACGGATGGCTCGGACAGGGCTGGGACCTCTCCGTACCGTCAATCACACTCGATACCCGCTGGGGTGTTCCGCGTTATGACCTGGCAAACGAGACCGAGACATACTCGCTCTCTGGTTCCATGCTATCCACGATGGATGACAACGGCGCGATGAGCGTCGCACACCGTGGCGACAAGATAGCACGCAAGGCCGACCGCCAGTTCTACACCCGTCAGGGCGGCGACTTCTCACGCATCATCCGCAAGGGCGACAGTCCTGCTAACTACTACTGGGAAGTGACCGACAAGCAGGGCGTGGTATATACCTACGGCGGCGAGGGTGCCGTGCTCAAGGGCACGATTACCGACCTCTCCGGCAACACGCGCGAGGTGATTTCCGAATGGAAGCTAAAGAAGGTTGTCGAGACACACGGTGACTGGATAGAATACGAGTACACGGCGGCTGACGAGCCTGTGCGCGGAGGACTGGTGGCAAAGGCCGTCTATCTTTCCAAGGTCAGCGCGGGCAACACCGAAAGCACCGAACCTCATACCGTGGTGACGCTGACCGGCAACAAGACCAAGCGGCAGAAGGTCAACAACGCACGTTACGGTTATCTGACTTCTTCAAACAGGCTGCTTGAGAAGGTTTCCGTCAGCTTCATGGGCGAGGAACTGCGCAGCTATACGTTCTCATACGTCGATGGCGCGTTCCACAAGGACCTGCTTGAGGGTGTACGCCAGTTTGACGACCAGGGACAGGAGTTCGCATTCCAGAAGTTCGACTACTACGACGACGTACAGTCGGCAAGTGGATACGTGCCGTTCAAGGATGGCGAGGAAACATGGAACACGCATAATGACGGACTGGATGCAGGGTTTATCAATCCCTTGCAGGGAATGGATATGTTCAGCGACAAGCCTACCGCACTCGGCGGCACGACAAGTTCTTCTATCGGCGGCTCTTTCTATGCTGGTGTTGGTATTTATGACGGCAGTTCGTCCACATCTTCCACTATCGGTGGTAGTTTCAGCTATTCCAATGACAATTCAAAAGGTCTTTCCACCTTTGTGGACTTGAATGGTGACGGTTTGCCAGATAAGGTATATAAAGATGGAGGTTCAGTCTATTACCGTCCGCAGATTAGAAACAGCAATAATACTGTTGAATACGGAGAGCCGATAAAGGTAATAGGAATATCCGGCTTTTCATCTTCCAGCAGTAATACTTACTCCGGCGGTGCCGACGTAAAAGCCGGATGGGGTTCTGCTGTAGCCACCATTGGTACAGATGCTTCTAAAACCACGACAAAAACGACAGTTTATTTCTCTGATATAAACGGTGACGGTCTGATAGACCTTGTATCAAACGGCAAAGTATATTTCAATCATATAGAATTTGACGCACAGGGCAATGCTGTTCCGACATTTACCCTCAGCAGTGCCGATACACCGAGTCCGATTATTTACGACCCCACCAAGATTGATGTTTCTGTCGGGGCGGTTGATCCGGAAGAACAAGCTGAGATTATCCGATTGTCTCCGATGGAAGATGCCGTCCGTGTATGGGTTGCACCAAGAAACGGTATTGTAAGCATATCCGGTACGGTTTCTCTGATTGCTCCGTCCGGTGATTATGATACAGAAGCGTATGACAAGGCTGATGGTGTACGGGTAGCCATTCAAAAAGGTGGGTCCGAACTGTGGAGCCAATCAATTTCCAAAGGTGATGCCACTGCGCATAATGCTACGGCACAGTCTGTACCTGTAAACAAGGGCGACCGCATCTATTTCCGTGTTCAATCCGGTAACGAGGAAATGAGTAACGGCGCATTTGACGAGGTGGCATGGCATCCGGTCATTACATATTCAGGTACGGAAGAATTTATGCCGAATGGCTATTCCACAACTGTATATAAGCCGGAGGAAGGCGCATTGTACTTTGCTCCCACATCATTAAGTATAGACGGTGGAAACGAGACGGTAGAAATTACCGGAACTTTCAACAAGCCCCAGACAACGGATGACATCACATTAAGTATTATCGGATTCAACGACAAGAAAGATGGCAATGGCAACGATAATCCTGCTTATTTGGAGAAAACAGTGTTTACGAGGACATTCGCATGGGATGAAATTCACGACGGCGAACTTCCTGTCACACTCGACAACAGCGATGGGCTTACCAACTTCCGTTTTATGGTAAGTGCCCAATCCAATGTACGATGGGATGCTGTAAAATGGTCTCCGATACTGTCTTTTACGGATTCTTTGGGGACTCGGCAGAACAGACAGGTTTCCCCAGACTATACCATATATGCAAATCATCTGAAAGACGCTCCGTCGTTTGTTTCAAGCACGGCTGATACCGTCATATATGTTAAGCCGGTTGTCACATTCTCAAATATGCTCTATAACGGAGAGCTGACACTCACGGTAAAGACTGTGGACAGACTGCTCGGAAAGAAGAAGTTTGCTGTGACTACCGGTGCTGTGGCGAATGATTCCATTGCCATTTTGAAATCTGACATTGGTACGGATAAGATATGGTTTGAATTATTCTCGGCCGACAGCTATGTGGGCAATTCCATTTCCAATGTATCGGTTCAGGTAAGTTCTCCAACGGCTCTGACATACCAGTCTGCCGGTGCGAACCTTTATGCGGTTAATAATCAGACTGGATTTGGACCGTTATACCGTGGCTGGGGCGGTTTTGTTTATAACGCATCAGAAAACCGTTATTCACAGCCAATCAATGAGTCTTTGCTCGTTTTGCCTCAAGATGAAAATGCGCAGCCTGACCCATTGACAATGGCGTTCACGCCATTAAGCACAGACTTGAATAAGATTGACCGTTGGAGTGGGCAGCGCGAGGAAATATATGTTACTGCGACCCACATGGGCGCAGCACGCTTGACGGAACAGGATGTCGTGCTTACCAATCCGTTTGAGAATATCGGAAACGTATCAGGACTTGCCGGTGAGCATCTACAAGGGACAGGAGCTGTCGCCATTTCACAGGAAATGGTAAGCCATAACAATGTCGTACAAGGCGGTGCCATATTCACGTACAATGACGCTAACGGTGACAGCAAAACAAAATCCATGATGATAGACCTAAATGGTGACGGCTATCCGGATATTGTCGCCGGTGGAAAAATCCAATATACCAACACGCTTGGCGGTATCAGTGGAGAGGCTCTGGAAGGCATGGGAACTGTCAGCAGCGGCAGTAAGGCTCAGGGATTTGCACTCGGTAGCGATCCTATCCTCTCAGCAGTAGCGACCATTAAACAGATTGCCAACGGAAAGAACACCTCCGCCAATCAGGAGTCAAGCAATAAGGCGAAGGGGTCGATTTCCGCTTCTCTCAGCATCCCACCATCGAACGAAGACTGGAATATTGAGAATTTTATTGATGTGAACGGCGATGGCCTTGCTGATAAAATCATATCAGGGAATAAGGTTAGGCTAAATTTGGGCTATTCCTTCACAGAGCCTATCGACTGGGATATTGACCGCATACAGGGTGGCAAGAGCCAGTCATATACGGCAAATGTCGGTGGCGGATATAACCAAGGTTCAAGTAGCTTTGCCGGAGGATATAATATAGTAACTTCCGCGAATGAGGAACAATACAATCTTACTGATGTCAATTCAGACGGATTACCCGACAAGGTTTGGAAATCCGGCAATGGCATCATGGTCGCTTTGAATACCGGCGTAGGATTCGACACTCCGTTTGTATGGCAAGGTGCGAACGCATTAAGCAAGTCTGCTTCTACATCCGAAGGTGGAAATGTCGCATTTACAGTGTCTATTCCTGTTCCTCTTTCACCCGTTGGTCCGATTCTGAAAATATCTACAAATCCCGGTGTTTCGTTGAGCCACAGCATTAACCGTACAAATTACTCTTTGCAGGATGTGGACGGTGACGGCTATCTTGACATCGTGACCTCTGACAGCGAGAGCGAACTTACCGTAAGACGTTCGGCCATCGGCCGCACCAACATGCTGAAGTCCGTCACCAACTCCATCGGCGGACGCTTCGAGCTGGATTACGCGCACTCGACCCCGACCTACGGGCATCCAGGTGGCAAGTGGGTGATGTCGGCATTGACCGTCGATGATGGCATCCATGATGATGGTCCGTTGATGAAAACGGCATTTGAATACTCGGACGGCTTCCGTGATCGCCATGAGCGTGACTTCCTTGGCTTCGGCAAGGTCATCACCAAGAGTCTTGACACAGAGAAAGGCGACGGCGTATATCGCCAGTCCGTTCAGGAATTTGCCGTTGACAACTACTACAAGTCCGGCAACCTTGTGGCTTCATACGTCTCTGACGCAGCAGGTAATAAGTTCACCGAGACTGTCAACGAGTATGACACATACAGCATGACCGCCAATGCGGACAACTACTCCTTCACAAAGCAGGATGTTATCTACAGCGACCGTGCATCGGCTTTCGTTCCTCTCCGCTATACGGCCAACAAGCAGTACGAGGGTACCTCGCAGGGCATGGTAATTTCCGAGGCATGGAACGAGTATTACCTCAACGGCCACCACGGAGAGCTGAAGTCCTACCGCTACAGCGACAAGGGCAGCCTCGGCAGCAATGGCTCGGGCAGCTATGACTATGCGACGAACATCCAGTACACCTCAAATGCTGACAGGCACATCTTCGGACTTCCCACGAACGTGACCATTGTCGGCGGTGATGGCTCGATGTATCACAACGTGTCGGCAACTTACGACACGAAGTACCCGAACCATCTGACGCAGGTGTCGCAGCAGCTCGGCAGCGGAACGGCTGTCACCGACTACAAGTATGACCGCTACGGCAACATCATACAGAAGACGCTTCCGGCCAACGGCACGGGACAGCGTATGTGGTACAAGTATCGCTATGAGCCTGAGATGAACATGTACGTCGAGCGTATCGACGACGCATGGGGCTACCGCAGCGAGGCGGGCAACTTCGACTACCGCTATGGTATGGCACTGGAACGCCGCGACCTCAACAACTTCTACTACGAGACGGAGCTTGACAATATCGGTCGTGTGACTAAGGTTCGCGGTCCTAACGAGCTGGCGACCGGTGTTCCTTACATCATCGCGTTTGAATACCAGCAGAAGGCAGGTTTCAGCGAGACGGGTATAACAGCCCCGGCATACGCAGTGACCAAGCATTACGACATCCAGCACCCGAACGACGACCTTGAGACCGTGACATTCGTTGACGGTTTCGGACGTCCCGTCCAGGTGAAGAAAGACGGTGTCGTGACTACGGCGGCGAAGGGTTCCGGTGCATCCGACCAGAACGTGATGATTGTCAGCGGACGCAATGTCTATGACGCTTTCGGACGTGTGGCAAAGGCTTACTATCCCACTACTGAGGGTATGGGCAGCAAGACCTCGTTCAGCACCACGTTTGACAATGTAACCCCGACGGTAACGGTATATGACGTGCTCGACCGCGCGTTGAGCGTGAAACTGCCTGACGAATCGGAGACGACCACAGAATACACCCTTGACAGCGGTTCAAACGCTCTCGTGACAAAGGTGACGGACGCTCTCGGCAACAGCCAGTCCACTGTCACCAACGGCAGCGGAAAGACGCTCAAGTCCATCCAGCACAGCGGCCCGGACGGTGAGATTACCACCACCTTTGAATATGACGGCATCCAGCGTCTCGTGAGGGTGACGGACACTGAGGGCAACGTGACGACATCAGTTTACGACATGGGCGACCGCCGCACGGAGGTCAACCACCCAGCAAGCGGAAAGACATCGTTCACCTACGACCCGCTCGGCAACGTGCTCACCAAGCAGACGGCGAATATGGCGGAGGAAGGCAAGATGATAACCTATACCTACGACTACCACCGTCTGACGGGTATCAGCTATCCCGACCATCCGGAAAACAACGTGAAGTATTACTACGGCGGACGCAATGCCTCGCACAACCGCATCGGCCGCCTGATGATGCGTGAGGACGGAACGGGTGCCATCGAATACTTCTACGGCAAGATGGGCGAGGTGACGAAGACCCGCCGCACGCTCATCGTGCCCAACCAGGCGATTGCCACCTACGTCACCCAGTGGACTTACGACAGCCACAACCGCCTCCTGGAGATGATCTATCCCGACGAGGAAAAGGTGACTTACTCCTACAACCTCGGCGGCCTTCTTGAAAAGGTTCGCGGCGAGAAGTCATACGGCTATGACTACATCACCAAGTTAGGCTACGACAAGTTCGAGCAGCGCAGCTACCTGAAGTACTGCAACGGCGCGGAGACGTTCTACACCTACGACAACCGCCGTCGCCTGAGCAACCTTGCGGTGAACAGCGGCAACACGGCCATCATGGACAACGACTACACCTTCGACGCTGTAAGCAATGTCCTCTCGGTGGCGAACAATGCCTCGCTTCCTGCCAGCGGCAATGCCGGCGGCCGGATGTCGCATGCCTATACCTACGACGGACTGTACCGTCTCGTTTCCGCTACGGGTACTTATACAGGAGCCGACAGCAAGTCTGCGTCCTACACCCTTGCCATGGGCTACGACAATATGCACCGCATCAAATCGAAGAGCCAGCATCTGACTCAGGACAACGTGCAGTTCAACGGCACGCTCAATGTAGGCTATGACCTGTCATACACATACGGTACTGAAGCCGGTAAGAAATTCCAACTTGCAAGTGTTAAAGATGTGAATTATCGCACGGAAGAGACTCCGGGAGACAATAATATCGAAAACAATCACGTATATTTGTATGACAAGAACGGAAATCTTGTATATGTGAACACCGGACGTATGATGAAGGATGGACATAATGAAGTCGGCACAAGAGAGCGCAAGCTCATCTGGGACGAGGAGAACCGTCTGCTCGCGGTGGACGACAACGGCTTCGTGTCCAACTACTGGTATGATGCTGACGGCGAGCGCACGGTCAAGACTTCCGGCGAAAGCGACCAGGTATATGTCAACGGAGTGTTCTCCGGTGGCTCTACCAATACCGCGAAGTTCTCACTCTATGTCAGCCCGTACCTTGTTGCCAACCAAGGCGGCCGTTACACCAAGCATATCTACGCAGGTTCGCAGAGAATCGTGTCGAAGATAGGCGATTTCGCCTCCTACGGCTCTGACCCACGCCGCATAGAGTATGCCGGTGCAAACACCGACGGTCTGTCAGTTGACTACAAGGCGAAGTATGCCGCACAGCAGCAGGTCATCAAGGACAACTACAAGTCCTTCGATGTACCTTATAACGGCGAGGATAACGACAACTACGCTGACGGCGAAGGCTTCTGCTGCAACGACGGCTCAATGGAGGCGGCGATGGCTCGGACGAAAGCACAGGCACGTGCTGTCGCAAGGTCGTTCAAAGACCCGGACAACTACGAGAACCTGCAGTTCTTCTATCATCCCGACCACCTCGGAAGCTCCAGCTTCATCACAAATCTTGACGGTGAGGTAGTTCAGCACATCGAGTATGTGCCGTTTGGAGAGGTGTTCATAGAGGAGCGCAACAGCGTATGGAACACGCCTTATCTCTTCAATGCAAAGGAATTTGACGAGGAGACGGGTATGTACTACTATGGGGCAAGATATTATGACCCGAGGATTAGCTTATGGACGAGTACGGATCCTAAGCAGGAAGATTATTATAACGTTTGTACATATTGTTATGTAATCTGTAATCCTACAAAGTTTATAGATATTGAAGGTTATAAACCGAGAATTTACTATGAACTTCAACAATTGGGACATACTTTTGTAACGACAGGAAGCGGTAGTACTACAACTGTATATACTTATGGTCGTTATGCTGCATTGGGTAAAGATAAATCATCAGCTCGTAATTCTACTCCTACAGGGGAAGGTGTCCTTATTATATTAAAGGGTCAAGAAGCTAAAAATTTCATTGAGGATCAAATCAATAACCGAAAGGCAGTCGTGTACGAGTTTGTTTCTGGTTCAGACGCTAAAGTAGATAAGTTTTTCCAAGACAAATTCAACAATAGTGACAAAATACCGACTATCGGTAAATATGCAGGAAATGAAAATGCGCGTGTCATTGATGAATACAATTTATTAACCAATAATTGCACCACAATTTCAATCGAAGCGATTCAAGCAGGAGAAGGAGATACCTCATTTTTCAGTACTGACTTTTCACCATTGGGAGCATCTAAACATACTTCAGATGCAATCATATTTGATAATATCAAATCTTGGTTTGGTGCAGATAGAAAAATTATAAGGATTGATCCCCAAAAAGTCTTAAATGAGTTTAAAGCTAAAACAGAAGAATAATCTCTAACACATTGTCGGAGGAATAAATTATTCCTCCGACAATAATAATTATTTATAATGAAAAATATAACAACTTATAGTATAGGTATAGTAGTATGGATAATAATAAATTTCGTACTGTTGGTGTGTTTAACATTCAATTATATTAATTTCTTAGATATTGTAAAGTATCGTGTCGAGGTTTACAACGCAGAAGAACCTGTTAGTTTTGACTTAAATGAAGTAAAACAAGCTGTTGAATTATTCAAATTTTTGTCATACATCGGAATTTTATATGTAGTTTTGACTACTGTTTTATTATTTAGGATATTTAAATTTATACACAGAAGATAATATATTGTAAGCAATGTCCTCTCGGTGGCGAACAACGCCTCGCTTCCTGCCAGTGGCAATGCCGACGGCAAGATGTCGCACGCCTATACCTACAACGGGCTGTACCGCCTCGCTTCTGCAACGGGTACATACACTGGAGCAGACAGCAAGTCCGCGTCCTACACCCTCGCCATGGGCTACGACAACATGCACCGCATCACTTCCAAGAGCCAGCATCTGACTCAGGACAACGTGCAGTTCAACGGTACGCTCAATGTGGGATATGACCTGTCATACACATATGGTACTGAAGCCGGAAAGAAGTTCCAGCTTGCAAGTGTCAAGGATGTGAATTACCGTACCGAGGAGACTCCGGGAGAGAACAACGTGGAGAACAACCACGTTTACACATACGACAAGAACGGAAATCTTGTATATGTGAATACCGGACGCTTGATGAACGATGGACATAACGAGACCGGCGTTGGTGAGCGCAAGCTCATTTGGGACGAGGAGAACCGTCTGCTTGCAGTGGACGACAACGGCTTCGTGTCCAACTACTGGTATGATGCCGACGGCGAGCGCACGGTCAAGACTTCCGGCGAGAGCGACCAGGTGTATGTCAACGGAGTATTCTCCGGCGGCTCCACCAACACGGCGAAGTTTTCACTCTATGTCAGCCCGTACCTCGTGGCGAACCAGGGCGGCCGCTACACCAAGCATATCTACGCAGGTTCGCAGAGAATTGTGTCGAAGATAGGCGATTTCGCCTCCTATGGCTCTGACCCGCGCCGCATAGAGTATGCCGGTGCTAATACCGACGGCCTCTCCGTGGACTACAAGGCGAAGTATGCGGCACAGCAGCAGGTCATCAAGGACAACTACAAGACCTTCGATGTTCCCTACAACGACACTGACAATGACAACTACGCCGACGGTGAAGGCTTCTGCTGCAACGACGGTTCTATGGAGGCAGCAATGGCTCAGGCCCGGAAGGCACAGGCACGCGCGGTTGCAAGGTCGTTCAAAGACCCGGACAACTACGAGAACCTGCAGTTCTTCTACCATCCCGACCACCTCGGAAGCTCCAGCTTCATCACCAACCTTGAAGGCGAAGTCGTGCAGCACATCGAGTATGTGCCGTTCGGAGAGGTGTTCATTGAGGAACGCAACAATGTATGGAACACGCCTTATCTCTTCAACGCAAAGGAATTTGACGAGGAGACAGGTATGTACTATTATGGTGCGAGATATTACGAACCGCGTCTTAGCCTTTGGATGTCAACGGATAGATATGAAGAGAAATATCCTTATATATCGACATATTCATATTCTCTATGTAATCCAATGAAAGTGATGGATGTTCACGGAGATTCTACTGTAGTGGTAGTAAGTGGATACGGTCAAAAGGTTGGTCCTCATATTATGTATGATGTCAATGTTTATCGGAATATGAGTCTGGAAGAATTCCAAAATCTTAATTCGAGTAACAATCTACCGACTCCAGATTATAATATGATGCTTGCTCGTGATGCTCATGATTTGAAATCCTCAAAGGAACCAGTTGTCGTTCATTCTGATAAGCGATATGGTAAGAATAATGAATGTCCACCAGGTACATATTATTTGTCTCCTAAAGGAAATGGTGGAGGGTCGTATGAACTATATTTAGAAGATAAGATAGGAACACGAACAATTCATGGTCCGGACGGAGATAGAAAAGGAATTGCTATTCACCAATATTCGCCTAATGACTCTCAAGGATGTCTAACCACATGTAGTGGTAGAGATACGGGACCAGTTAAAGCCTTAATCAAGGCAATACCAGACTTAAATGATCCCTCACAACCTGTCCGTATAATTCTTATGCCCAGAGAAGTAACAACAGGGAAGTATGTGAATTCTGCAAATGGTAGTATCAAATATACTGGTGTTGAGCATATTTGGAATGGTGGAACATTAGCCCCAATTACAGTAACGCCAAATAATAGAAGAACACCATGAGAATTCTGAGTATCTTAATAATAATTCTAATAATTCTAAGCAACAGCGAACAGCTAAATGCTCAGGATACGTTAGAGACGGATTCAGTCGCTTATGTGGCAAATCGTCTTATGAGCTATGATGTTTATATCAATTCATTCGAGATTAGCGATGCTGAACTGGATTGGATTGAGAAAGAACACTCCAACTGGGTTGTAAAGTTTTTTCCTCAAATTCTAACCCAGTATGACTGTACACTCTACACTCGATTTGCTCTTGCTGCGAGCTTATATCAAAGAGGCTGTCCAAAATACTTATGTTGCTTATGGAACAAATTTGGGTATCTTTTTGAAGTTAACGGCATACGATCGGAAGAGGAACCTATTAGACGAATTTGGGAGCTATTTGATTGGCTTAAAATAAATCCCAAAGTTTTAAAAGGATGCTAAATAGAAATGAGGTGATGTTTCTAATGACATCACCTCATTTTTTCATAAAGCCAAACGAATATGGACATAACGAGACCGGCACGGGTGAGCGCAAGCTCATCTGGGACGAGGAAAACCGTCTGCTGGCAGTGGACGACAACGGTCTCGTGTATAACGTACTATTAAAGCGTTCCTTGATAGTGAAGTGATCCCAAAAAGTCAGGTGACGCTTTTTATAGGGCTATTTCCAATCGACTTATATGTGGAACTGGCGGAGAAGCCCTATTATATGCTCAAAATAAAAATGTCCCGCTGGGTACGCTAATCTTACGGGAAGCGAGCGGGATTTGTTGTTGCAAAGGTACTGCTTTTTATGGGAATCCCCAAACGTCATTGTCAAATTGAGGCTTCACGCTTCACATTTTTGGTCGTTGAGTAATAGAAATATGAGGATAATCAGTTGCTTACAAAACAACGTGAGGCTGTATCACTTTGAACACAGCCTCGCTTTTCTTTCTATTATAGGACAGGACAAGCCAGTAGTAAAACTTAATTCTCTATTTCTATATATTTCTTATCAATAGGGAATGCAGCTATTACTTTTCCTACAATATTTGATATCGGATGTATAGAGAATCGAACTTTCTCTATATCCGTATGAAACGTTGTAGAAATAATGATTTTCTCATCACTTGCATTTGGATACTCACAATTAATGTAGTCAGTTTCGTATCTTTTCAAGCGAGTGTCGAAAAAATCGTTTATTAACTGTTCATCGCCATCATAGCTTGGACGTCTGCGCACTTCTTGAAATTCGGGAGATTGAAGTATAGACTTTAATATCTCCATTAGATTGTCGCGGTAATTACATACCCTCCATAGACGGCGTAATTTATAGAACATAGGGTTCTTTGGTGCGCTTGCTCCTTTCTTTAATATAAGAATGATAGGTAACTTTCCGTTATAGTGTTCTACATCAAATCCTTTTGTGGCAAAAACTAAATCATTAGGATGTATATCTACATATTGCATGCATTCTCCCGATACGAGATACAAATCATAATCGTTTGGATTGAGAATATTGCCATTATTATCCTTAAATTCAATTAGGCCAAGGGACTTAAGGGCAACAGTATGATTTATAGGAGTACATCCTGTATCAGAACCGGCATGAACAATATTTGCTTTGGAAATACATGTTTCACATTTAGATTTGAATTTCGTTTGAGCATTGTTGCGTACATTATACGTAACGACACCCAAGTAAATGAAACCTCCTATCAACAGGATGGATAAAACTATTATTATTATATTCATTGTACAGTTCTTGATTTAATTGAGCACTCACACATTTTATGCATAAAGGACTCTTGATTTTTAGTAAAGAGAAGTTCTGATAACTTCAGTAATATAACCGTTGCTACAATTGCATACAAAAGATTATTTGACGCATTGGGCATAAGGCTGTGACCTATAAACGAAATACTCAACCAAAATGTTGTGCCTATATTTATTATAAACCATGCGATCAGACACAGCAGATTTGCTCTAAATTTTTCTTCTTTGTTTATCAAAGCCGTATCTAATAGTGCCAAGAACATTTCCATTAGATAAACAAAATATATGGTAATAACACCTAAAAAGGCATGTCCGTTAGGTACATTCTCCAAAAAAGACCATTGGTCAAATAATAATTGAAAACAAGAAAGTATGCCAATAGTCCAAATGATGGTATGGATAATCGGCACAACAAATCTATGGATGATATTTATATTTTTGTCAGTCATCTCTTTTTGTTTCGTTGAAATCGGTTTGCAAAGTTAGTCATTTTTGCGGAGATAACAGATTTTTTTTCGATAAAAATGATTGGAAAGACGTTATAATTGAAAAGATTAAACAAAATCGAGCGTTTTTCTGCCCTTTACCGTATTATTTTGTCGCGTGAGACAATTTTTCCAACGCCTGCCGCCGTGTCTTGTCGATGAACTGAAGCAATACTACCGGGTTGATGTGCCTCCGCCCCAGCCGCACCGTCAGGTGCAGATGCGGACCGGTCGAGCGGCCTGTACTGCCGCTTATACCCACCACATCCCCCGGTCTCACGCAGTCACCCTTCTTCACTCGCCATTCCGACAGATGGCAATAGCTGACCGAGAAATCCCCGTGCCGCACGGTAACATATTTCCCGGACACCCTGTCCTGCCCGGTCTTCACCACGATGCCATGCATCATGGCGTAGGTCTCGCAGCGGTCAGCCCTCAAGTCCAGACCGTTGTGCCTCTTGCGCTTTTTCGTGAAAGGGTCAGTACGCACACCGAAAGGTGATGTCACATGAATCTCTTTTAACGGATAGGACACGCTCAGGTAACTGTCTATCCACTGTTTCCGTATGGAAGTGGTATCAGTCGATGTCTCTTCTGTCGCCGCCTTTTCCGTTACTTCCGTTGTTTTCCCTGCCGTTCCCTGTTCGACACGTTCAATCCTGTAACGTGCCGTGTGGGGCGTTACCGTATGGAACTGTGCCGACGCTGCCATGCAGCAGCCCAGCCCCGTTGAAATCAATAATATCCTAAACATGGTGCAAAGGTAACAAACCCATATAAGACAATACCATATTACATAAGATATTCGGTTGTAACAAATATCATACTCTAAAACACTGTAATACTCATTTTTATGCTGTCAGAGTATGAAAGTGAGTATGATTATAGCGTCTTATATTAAATAAGCATAAACCAAAGCAAAATCATACTTATAAACACCCCGGAATCGGAGCGTCGCATATAATTTTGCGGAAACGACAACCCACAAAAAATAAAAAAAATGAAGATTCAGAGATTCCAAAGCGAGGAACTGCCATACGGCATACTCGAAAGATTCGGTCTGACACAGGAGATGCTTGAAGACCTGCCGCAGAAGGCGATAGAGGACATCCTCGACGGCCGCCGTTCCCCGGTGCTTCCCATCCATGTCACCGACGAAAGCGGAGAGGAAATCCATGCCCGCACCCGTTTCGCATTTATCCGCATGGATGACAGTAGCGTGGATGTGGTGTTCTACCCGCAGCTCAAAGCCGGACGGCTTGACCGTTTCACGGAGGAAGAGCGCAAGGCACTTCTTGAGCACCGTCCCGTCATCGCCCCCGTCACCACACCCGAAGGAAGGGAGATACAGGCTTTCCACCAGATAGACCAGGGCACCAACCAGATCATCTACGTTCCCACACCCGTCATCGGCCGTAACCTCGAATACGCCGCCAACGAGATGAAGCTCACCAATGCCGAGCTTACCTGCCTGCAGAAAGGACTGCCCGTCACCGTCATGGACGGCGACGACCTCTACACCATCGGCATCGACCTCAATGAAAAGACCGGCATACGCCTCACGCGCGGCGACGAGAAGAAATGGCGCGAGGAACAGCGGCAGGGCTTCGGCAGATACAACTTCGGTCTGAACGGCTGCTGGGTAGCTGACAACGAGGGCAACCTCGACTATGTTCCCGAAGCGTCCTACACCGAGGAACTGTGGGAAGAGATGCGCAAGCGCAACAACATGACCCTCAAACACTAAACCGCAAGCGATATGAAATACGAACCCGAAGAGAAACTCATCGAGAAAGTGCAGTCCGGCGAATACGGCTGGAAAGAATACATCAGCCATCACTCACGCGAGCTGTCGCAGGAATACGAATGGTACTGCCACCGCAAGGGGCTTGACCCGAACCTTGAGGAATCGGCGGCCGCCTTCATGGAAATGAGGAACGCCCTGCTCGACGAGGCACTGGAAAACGGAAACGCATAAACAATAAGTATCATGCCTATAAGGACAAACACCAATCCGCGTCCGCTTGAACTCACTCCCGAACTGCAGGACATCCTGCTCCGAAACGGGATGCAGGCTCATGTGGCCGCAAGCAGCAACGGTTTCGCCTTGCTCGTGCAGGGGCATGATTCCCCGTTGCTGAACTATCCGATTACGGAGAAACAGCTGAAAGCCCTCACCGACTGGGGCACCAATACCGCCAACCGCAAGGCATACAACACCTTCGCCAGCATTGTCGCCGCAGACTTCGACATGCCGAAAGATTTTGTCCATGCCCGCAACGCCAACGGGCGTGTGGCTATGGGACTTCACGGCTACCGCGTCGGCGTGGGCGAATACGGCAGGGTCGCACCGTACCGCCGCTTCCCCGTACCGCCGCATCACATGATGGGCCGGTCGTTTTTGGGATGGACACCGAGGATGCAGGAGGGATTCCACCTGCGCCGCATCGGAGGACAGCTCTACTATCCCGGCGCGCCGATGGTGCCGAACCGCCCCGACGGGCGCATGAAGCCCGGAGAACTGCAATCCGGAGGCTACGGCTTCTATTATAAGGGCTACAACACCGCACCCGTGGCGGAGAAAGACGTGCTTGCCGAACTGCAGACGGTGATAACCCCTGTCAGACAGCCGCAGAGACCGACCGCACCCGCTATCCCATATAAGGAAGCCATCACCTCCGATGTCTATTTCTCCAACGAGAAATGGCAGGAGGTGCTGGCAAGCCACGGGATATTGATAGATGCGGAGAAAAAGACCGTCACCATACAGTCCTCGGCATTGGAAGCGGACTTGCAGTACAATCTCTCCGATGAAGAGTTGGCTGTGCTGACCTCCAACTCCATCAAAGACCAGCCAATAGCCAAACGCCTTGAGACACTTAACAATGTCATCAAGGAGGACTTCGCAGATGCCGTCACCATGGACATGCTCAACAGCGACAAACTGATAGACATCAAACTACATCCCGAAGTGCAGGCTGACCTTGACCGGCAGATTACCCGACAGAACGAATATTACCGTCAGGAGACGAATGCGCAGGAGTATCAGGTGGAGCGAGAGCCGTCGCTCCGTGACAACCTGCCCAAAGGCGGCGTGGTCATGGACGGTAACGACCTGAGCCTCATAGATGAGAACAAAGGCTGGTTCCGCGAAGGACGGCACGGCCGTGAAGTCACCGTCGATGACATCCGTGTGGAACCCGTGCAAGGCGAGGGCGAGGCGAAATACCGCATGACCGCCGTCATCGACGGCGAGGTGGTGAGCCACGAGATCTCGCAGAAACAGTACGAAAAATTCATGGCACTGGACGACCTGCACCGCATGAAGCTCTTTTCGAAAGTATTCAAGGAGGTGGACATGAAAGACCGCTATCCCGTGGGTCTCGGCACGAAAATCTCTGCCGCCCTGTTTGCCGGAGCCGTGGTGACGCATGACCTCCTCCGAGGTCCCCGTCCCATGCCCGACATCTATGTGGAAGGGCACCGAGGTCCGATGCCGCATGTCTATTTCAAGCCGGGTGTCGATAGCCCCGCAGATGTGGCGGCGCGACAGTTCGACGCCATGAGGAACCTTCCCGACGACCGTGTCCCCGGCATGGGGCACGGCCTTTAACAATAACACGAACCAACGGCCATGTCAGAACTAACATACGACGATTTCAAGAGCAGGGTGAACATCCAGGACTTGCTGGTGGACGCCGGCTACCAGCTCAACCGCAGGGACGGCATGCGCTATCCCTCCTACGTCCGTATCGGCAGTGACGGGAAGCGCGTGCATGGCGACAAATTTATTGTGACCGCCAACGGCCTGTGCTGCTTCCAGCCCCCGGAGATAAAAAACTACAATGTCATCAGCTTCATCAAGGAGCACCCGAACCTTTTTGCTGAGTACCGTCCCGGAATGTCAACCGACAGGCTCGTCAACCTTGTCTGCAACCGCCTCCTGAACCATCCTGTGGCCGAACGTGCGCCACGGGACTTCGGGAGACAGCGCGAGGCACGCCCCTTCGACATCTACGAATACGAGACGCAGGCGTTCGTCAACGGCGACTGGGACTCGCAAAAGCGGTTCTATCCCTACTTCCAGAACAGGGGCATCAATCTCCAGACCCAGCGGGCCTTCTCCGACCATTTCTTTTTGGCTACGAGAGAACGGGGTGACGGCAAGAAATACACCAACCTCTCGTTCCCCTTGTCACTCGCCGCAATGCCTGGCAAGGAAATCGTGGGACTGGAGGAGCGCAGCCGCCCCAATGCCGAGGGCAAGACCGCCTACAAGGGCATGGCGGCAGGCAGCAACGCAGCGGAAGGCCTCTGGATAGCCCGGCTGGAAAACAACCGCAGCGACATGGGCTTCACCCGTCCCATCGGGGCGGCACAGGATGTCTATTGGTTCGAGAGTGCGTTTGACGCGATGGCCTACTATCAGATAAAGATGAACGAGCCGGGAAATGTGGGCTACCACGACCTCGCCAATGCCGTGTATGTGTCAACCGGCGGCTCACCCACCAAAAAGCAGTTCTCGTCGATGATAGAGCATACACCCGAAGCCATACATCATCTTTGCTTTGACCGAGACCGTGCCGGACGGATGTTCGCGGTCAACTTCGCCCTTCAGAAAGACGGGAGGGTGTTCACCTCCCACCTGACGCAGGACAAGGAAAAACTGGTCGTCACCGACTTGACCAAAGGCTTCAAGCGTCACGAACTGCCGATGGAGCCTTTCGATTTCAGGGACGTGTGCGACAGGTTAGGCATCGACAGCCGTGGAATCAGGTATGAACCCTGCGACGGCCGGTACAAGGACTGGAACGACCAGCTGCTTGACAAGCCCATGGAGAATGAGGAAACGCAAACAAGAGGGATGAGACGATGAAAACACAGACACAACCATCAAACAGTTTCGGGACATTGGTGTTCCGTCCCCGAATCAGGCAATATTTCGCCAATGACCTGATTATTACCATCGTCTGCATAGCCGGGCTTGCTGTGGCCGGAATTGACGGCATGTTCATGGGTAACATCCTGTTGTGGGCATCGCTGGCAATCGCCCTCTGCCTCATATACCGCTTCCTTTATCTGCGGAGCATGAGGTTTGTCATCACAGACGAGCAGTTCATCTACGAACATGGCGTGTTCCAGCGTACCCGTGACTTCATGGAACTCTACCGTGTGGTCGATTTCCGGGAAGAGAGCAGCTTCTTACAGCAGTTGTTCGGACTGAAGACCATACATATCTATTCCGGCGACCGCTCCACACCCCGCCTTGACATGGTGGGCATGGACAAGAGCAGCAATCTTGTCCCCTTTATACGTGAACGTGTAAGTGCAAATCGCAAACGAAATGGAATATATGAGATTACGAACCGCTAAAATACTGATAGTTGTACTTGCCGTCTTCGTCGCTGTGTCAGCGAGGGCGCAGGTTGTCGTGTCCAATCCGTTGGAATGGCTTGCCCTTGCCGAGGGTAACGAGGCCATCAACGGACAGGTGAAAGACCAGACAGACGCACAGACCAGGACAGCGGTCCTGCAGAATACCATAGCCGCCGAGTTTACCAAGATGCACGAATGGGAAAAGAAATATTCCGGCTACCTGCAGACCGTTTCCGGCTTTGCCTCTTCACTGAAAGCGTCCGCCACACTGTATGAAGACGGTGTGCGCATTTTCATCACCCTGGGCAAGCTCAAGAAAGCCATCGGTTCCAATCCGCAGGGCATTGTCGCTACCATGTCAATGAACAACCTCTATCTGGAAACAGCGACAGAGCTAATTTCTGTCTATACGCTCTTGAAGGATGCCATCGCCACCGGAGGTAAGACAAATATGCTCACCGGTGCGGAACGCTCACAGACGCTGTGGGCATTATCCGACAAACTCGGCGCATTTTATAAAAAGCTCAACAGGCTGTACCTGAGCATACGGTACTATACGCTTACCGATGTGTGGAACAACGTCAGTGCAGGAATGATGGACAGGGACATCGGCAGTATCGCCGGTGATGCCTTCGGCCGGTGGAAACGGGCAGCAAGAACATTAAGATAAAGGAGACAGCATGATAAGGACGGCACTAATTATATTGATATTGGCTTTCGGCATCTGCAAGGGTCACGCACAGACAGACCCTGTATTGTCCGGAATGATTGTCCTGTACACCGACAAGGCAGAGAAGCAGCTCAAGTCACAAGAGAAAGTAATGTTGCTGCAGACTACCGGGCATATATGGACGAAGGAGGAAGTGAAAGCCACGACCGACTTTCAGCGACAGTTCAACGACTATCTCGACTCGTTCCGGTCGGTAATCAGCTATGCGGCACAGATATACGGTTTCTACCACGAAATCGGGAAACTGACAGAGAACATGGGCGCATTGAGCCGCCAGTTGGAGAAATCTCCTGAAAACGCGCTTGCCGTGGCACTCACACCTCGCCGGAGCGGTATATACCGGGAACTGATACTCGGCAGCGTGGACATCGTGAACGACATCCGGCAGGTATGCCTCTCTAACGTGAAGATGACGGAGAAGGAGCGCATCGAGATTGTATTCGGCATACGCCCAAAACTCCACCTGATGAACCGCAACCTGCGCCGGCTCACGCTTGCCGTCAAATACACCTCCCTGTCTGATGTGTGGCGGGAGATAGACTGCAGGGCAAAGAGCTACGACGTGGACAAATGGAAAATCACGGACGAAGCCTTCTCGCGCTGGCGGAGTAACAGTAAGATAAGACCCGGAAAATAAAACATGAACAACTTGTAACAAGGCTTATGAAGATTGGACTGATAGACGTTGACGGACACCACTTCCCGAATTTCGCACTGATGAAACTCTCGGCATGGCACAAATCAAAAGGAGACATTGTCGAATGGGCAGACGCGATGTTCGGAAACGGCTATGACCGTATTTACAAATCAAAGATATTCACATTCTCGCCGGATGAGAACAGTCCCTGGAGCTGTGAGGTCATCAAGGGTGGCACCGGGTACGATATAAAGAGGCGGCTGGCTCCGGAAATCGAAGCATCTACCCTGATGGACTACACCCTCTATCCGCAATACGACTATTCCATACAGTTTTTCTCCAGAGGCTGCATCCGTCGCTGTCCGTTTTGTCTGGTACACGACAAGGAGGGCGGCATACACCCCGTGGAACCTGTGCAGCTGAACCCCAACGGAAAGCATATCGAGGTGCTCGACAACAACTTTTTCGCCAATCCGGAATGGCGATCTGCTATCGACTATCTTATGAAGGCCGGGCAAAAGGTCAATCTTCACGGTGTTGACGTGCGCATCATGGACGAGGAACAGGCATACTGGCTCAACAAGCTCCGTCTTTATAAGTCCATACATATCGCATGGGACTTGCCGCAGATAGACTTGACCCCAAAAATCACGGAAGTAACTCGATACATAAAGCCGTGGAAGATCATGTGCTACATTCTTGTCGGCTACAACTCGACCATGGAGCAGGACTTATACCGCATCGAGCGGTGCCGGGAACTTGGCATCAAGCCTTATGTGATGCCGTACCGTGACTTCGACAACAGAACACAGCCCTCGCAGTATGCGAAGGATCTCGCGCAATACGTCAACAAGCCTATGCTTTTTAAGTCATGCAGTTTCAAGGACTTCTCACCCCGGAAAGGATTCAGGTGCGAGGCATATTTTCAAACAGATAATACGATAACAACCTAAAAGACAGTAGATATGGGCAAATGGGCAACAATACTCAAAGGTGGCAAATACATCTTCAACAATCCGGCGACAAGAAGCCTTGGCGGAGCCGTCATCCATCCCCAGCGCACCCTTGTGGGCGCAGGTCGCGCCGTGAAAACCGCCACAGTCGGAGCCGGTGTGGGCTATCTCAGCTGGGAGGCACTTGTCAATGACAAGCCGGTAGTGAGGACGGTCGCCGACATAGCAATAGGAAGCGACAATGTGGATGCGGTGGTGGACACCACAAGCAAGACCGTCGATAGCGTGCAGGAAACGGTACGGGATGTAAAGGAATCCGTGTCCGGTTTGAGCGGTACCGTGCAACAGGCCAACAGTACATTCGGAGGCATCTCCGATTTCCTGAAGAACGTATGCGGGGGCAACGGTGCCGATATGTTCGGCAACTTCTTCTCCAACATAGGGAAAGGCAACGTGTCTGGACTGAGCATCGTTGGACTGCTTGCCGCCGGACTGATGATATTCGGACGGTTCGGCTGGCTTGGCAAGATTGGCGGCGCACTGCTCGCCATGATGCTTATCGGCAACAATTCCCATGTGGCACAAGTACAGGAGAACCCTCAGACCGAGAACCGACAGCCGGGAGGACGGCACAGATGAATCGTACCCGGACATGTTTGACAAGACAACAAGTAAACATATAAAAAGAATATGGAATATACACAGGAGATGAACCTGCAGTCGGAGAGCGGCTACTGTATGCCGTTCAATGACAAGAAAGAAGAAGTGGTGCTGACCCGGACTTACGGAAAGCAGGAGGACGGGAGTTTCAACCACGGCATAGACCTCGCCGCAGACCGCTATGTGCTTCGTGCGGTGGCGGACGGCATCGTCACCGCCATCGGTACGGACAGGGAACACGGCCTATACCAGACGGCCCGTTACGGGAAATATGACGTGACCTACGGCGGCATACGCAACGCTATGGTGGCTTTCGGCAAACGTGTCAAAGCCGGAAGCATCCTTTCCATCAGTGGTAACACCCTTCATCTGGAGGTGAAGTACGACGGAGTGGAGATAGACCCCGTAGAGTTTCTGAAAATGCTTTTCGGTAACATGAAGATGTCCGGCACGGAAAGCGGCATGCCCGATTTCGAGACCCTCGACATGGATATTCCGACGGACTATGACGAGAACATGGAAGAGATCGAGGGCCTGATGGCAAGGTTCTATCCCGAATATCTGATGGAGGTGGCCGGAGGTCTGTACGTCGTTCCCGACAAGACAGAACAGTCCCTGCGCAACATCTTCTCCCTGTCGGCGGCACGGAGCTATTTCTATGACGCCATACCGTCGATGGCCAATCCGCTCGGACTGTCTGAACGGTCTGTGCCCATCGCCGCCAAGGTGCAGAACCTGCTTATCGGGGATTTTCTCAATTATCTCGCCCTTCGGCACAGGATATTCCTGTCGGCCATGGATGAATCGAGTAAAAAAAAAGCTATGACGAAGCCGTCGCCACCGCCGGAATCATAGACCCGCTTGTCGACCTTGACATCGACGTGCGGAGCTTCGACATCCAGCGGCAGGTGACTGTCTATCCTGACAGGTCTGGCATACGCTGGTGGACGAAAGCCTGGTTCAACGGTTCGGAAGACGGTGAGGCGGCCGTAGAGATAGAGCGTGAATGTGCGATACAGTTCCTGCTTGACCGGATAGACAAAGAGAGGATGCTTGAAGAGTATTATCCCAAACAGATGGAGGTGTATCACAATGCCATCGAGCAGACAAAAGAAAATTTATTGAAACAACTGAACATATCATAATGGCGCAACCGAAAAATACAAAAAGGCTGTCGGAGGTGGAATACTGCCTTAGCAGCTATTTCAACGCACATTTCGTGCCGGTCATGAACCGGGAGAAGTCTGCATTGCAGGCGGCACAGGCAAAAGAGATAGCGGACTATTCCACTTCGTTTGCCGGCATCATGCGGTCGCTTGCACAATCATCCTCTTCCGCAGGCATACCGGGTCCTGATGATACCATGCAGTACCTACGGCTTACCGGAAAGGAATGTTCCAAGACCGCGGAGGATTATGTGGGGATGTGCAAGGAGAGCATACTCGGCAACAAGGATTTCGTGGCCGACCTCCAGCGTCTTGCCGGGGAATGGCGCAATGCGGTAGTGGCTGAAGTGGGACGCAAGCGTTATGACGAGCTTTCCGCAAAAATCGGTTCGGATCTGGCACTCGCCTATGTCGATCACCGTGTCGAGCAGATGATGGTTGACCGCATGGTGCGTGAGCAGATGCCCAAAGGTTCTTTCGACTATATCATCCGCAAGGGGGCAGCTGGCAGCCTTTTCGGATTGCCACAGGAAATGATGAAGTCACCGTTGCAGCGTGAGATAGAGGAACGGGGTGAGGCCATATACAAACCGTCGAAAGCGGAAAAAGGCACGGCTAAGGGTGTGAGCTTCGCTGCAGATGTGGTGACTTTTGGCGGCGTGTACTCATGGGGCTCGCTTGCCAGACTTGCCGGTGCGGAAGTCGTGTTTTCCGGGCTTGAGTCCGTACTTGACAAGAAACAGCAGAAACAGGGACTGACCGTTGACCAATGCGTCAGCACGGGACTGTTTGGCAATGGCGATACACTATCGGATATACGCAAGGAGAGTTTGCGCATCAAGACATACGAGAGCAACTATATCCAGTCGGTCAACGGCACTCTGTCCAAAAAGATGCTCATTCTGAAAGAAAAGCCCGCATGGGAGATGGACTGGAACCTCGGCAATTTGCAGAATCCTTTTTTGAATCAAGGAAAAGGACTTATTCCTTTCAAGTTCTCTCCGATAACTCTTGGCAAACCTCAGACGGCAGATCGTGGAAAGAACTTCGCCAACGTGCCGTCTGTCATCGCTCCCGGTCAGGAACAGGCATACCTTGACTGGAAAACGCAGCATGACAGGGAGCAGGCACAGAAAGCACAACAGGAAAGTACCGCCACAGAAGAAAAAGCTGAATCACGTGGACAGGAAACGACAAACGATAACACTCAAGAAAATGAGGACAACGGTGAAGAAAGGGAAAAGGTGACACAGGCACAAGACAATAACGACGGCTGGGCGCATCTTCTCCAATCTGTCGGACTGGATGGCATCGGTGACATAGGGCGCAACCTTCCTTATGTAATAGCCATGCTGCCGGACATGCTTGTTGGACTGTTCACCGGAAAGACCACCTCCTTAAACCTAAAAAGCGGAATGTTGCCTTTGGCTTCCATACTGGTAGGAATGTTCGTCAGGAATCCTCTGCTGAAGATGGTGCTGATAGGCATGGGCGGTGCCAACCTTGTAAACAAGATCGGGCATGAGGCGATAGAGCGTGAACAGGACGGACACCGTCCGACCGTCCGCTACAGGCAGTATGACGATGAAGAGCTGAATCCACGCATATCCGGCGCTGTTATCCGTGGCAACACGTTGATAGCCACCATTGACAACGTGCCTTGCTCGGTGATGCTGCCCGAAAACGCGGCGCAGGCATACGCCGCCGGAGCATTGCCTTTGAATACGCTTGCCAATGCGGTGCTCGCCCGTCACGACCGCATGAAGGCGATGGCGGAAGACAATTACCGCAGTCTGGAGATCGAACAGGAACGACAGCAGGAACGCGGCATAATCCTCAGATAAACCAATACATCAATATATAGCAATGAAAGAAAAGACACCTCAGGAACAGACGGCGGCCGCCAGACAGGTGGAGCTGCTGTCAAATGCTCTAAACGGGGCATCGACGGAAGGATACTGGCTGAACGTGTCGGGACGCCTCTCTCCGAAAATCTATCCCAAAGGGGCTGCACTCAGCCCGTTCAACAGTCTCACGCTGATGCTCGACGCTGACAGCCATGGATATTCCACCGCCTTGTACACCACGTTTTCGGAAGCAAGGAAACGCGGCGAATCCGTCCTCAAGGACGAACGCTCCGTACCGATGAACTGGTACCGGTGGGACTCATACGTCAACAAGCACGACGAGAAGGACATCATATCCCGTGACGACTACCGCAGCCTTCCGCCTGTGCAACAGGAACAGTACAAGGCTGTAAGAAAACGTGAGATACATACACTTTTCAATGTGGAGCAGACCACTCTTCCCCATGTGGATGAAAAGGAGTTCGAGAAGCTGCGACTGCAGTTCGGCGGACGAACCGACCGAGGCAATATCCTTGCGGAGGAACGCCAGACACGTTCCGCAGTCAACAGGTTCCGAGAACAGATTTCGCAGAACCTTGTGCCTATAAGGAAATCGACCACGGGAACGGCGGCATACGACACTGGCAAGGATGCCGTCTATATTCCCGACCAGAAGCATTTCGGCAATTACATGGATTATGTGCAGGAACTGGTGCGTCAGGTGGTGAGTGCCACCGGCCACCGTGAGCGCATGTCGAGGGAAGGCATGGTGATGAACGGCGGCAAAGCTCCGTCAGGTGACGCCCTGCGCTATGAGCGTCTTATCGCCGAGATTGCCTCCGGCCTGAAGATGGCGGAGTTCGGTCTGCCGGCGAAACTGTCGCCCGAAAGCCGTGGCATGGTGGAATACTGGACAGCGGAACTGAAAGAGAATCCCTGTCTGATAGACGCTGTGGAGAGCGATGTGAACAACGCCCTCGATGTTATCCGCAAGGCCGAGCAGGGTGAACGTATGGAGTCTGCCCATGAGCGCAACAGGCAGCAGACGGAGGAACTCAGGAAGCAGGAAGAGGGACGGCCGCAGGTATCGGCTGCGGATGCTCTGGTATTGCAGGATATCCTCCGCAAGGGAGGCATGGAGATCAGCGACCGCAATTTCCCGGGAGGACAGGATGACAAGCGTGAGTTTCTGGCCCGCTTTGACGGACTTGGACATTACGACACGCTGACACAGGACGCGCTCACCAATGCACGTCTGCAGCATGACGACCCTGAGCTTGTCAATATCGCCTATACACAGGCCGCCGGTTCCGCAGCACGTATCCACCGCCTCTGTACCGAATGGCTGCCGCAGGAATGGGAAGAAAAGGGCGCGCATGTCATAGCCGATGACATAAATGCCGTTCCGGACAAACGCAGCCGTGAGTTTGTGGTGGTACTCGACAAGAACACCGGGATTGCCGATGTGGTGTTGCCCACTTCAGCCCGTTCAGGAGGCGATGTCGTGATGCCCAACGGCGACCGCCGCAACTACTGGATGTCACCTGACGAGGTTCTGACAGCCGATGAGCGCAAAGAAGCCGGAGCGAGGGTGGTGTCACACACCATCCCCGGATTCAACAAAGAGAAGATAGCGGCCGCGTTGATGGCACAGGGTGCCTCATACGTCAGGTTCTATAACAAGGACGGGCAGTTGCGTTACCATCCTGATGATTCCTATTTTGCGGACAAGCAGGTGTATTCGGCCAAGCTGGACGGCAAGGAGATAAGGAATGTTTCCTCTTTTGATGTCAGCGAGGCTGTAAGCCGCGCCACGGAAGTGCGGTTCGAGCGAATCCAGATGCTCCGTGACGATGACGGTGGCTGGGCATTGTACCTCAAACCTGAAAACGAGCCGTCGTTCAGCATCCGTCCGGACAAGAACGACATCAACCGCTTCTTCTCCACCGTCAAGCAGGATGACCGTGTGGCCGCAGGTGCGGTACGCAACGAGCTGGCCCAGAAATACTATGCTCTCGCACAGGCTGAACCCAACCTGAAGGTTGACCTGTTCGGCGCCATGCCGGACGGCATCGACCCGCTGCGCATCAAGCGCGTGAACGTGTTCAAGAGCAAGGACGACAAGATATTGTGTGTTCCCGTAATCGACGGCATCGACAAGGTGCAGCCCCGTGAAGTGAGCAAGCAGCAATGGCAGCGGATGTGGGTGGCGGAGGATGTCGCCCAATACAAGACCTGCCTTGCCGCCAGCCTGTTCGCCGACCTTCTGATGCAGAAAACGGAGGAACAAACCGTAGAAAAGCAGCAGGACGAGGACGCTGCCGTTGTCCGTCCTGATGTGGCGGCGGTACGTCCCGAACTTCAGCAGTATGAGGAGTTGAAGGGAAAGCATCCCGATGTCATCCTGCTGTTCCGTCATGGCGGCAATTATGAGGCTTATCAGGATGATGTGCCAAGGATGGAAAAGACACTGGGACTTGAAAAAATCGAATTCGGAAACCAAAGGGAAGATTCCCATGCCGTGAAAGTGTCATTCCCGACAGATATGCTGGATGTCTATCTGCCGAGACTCGTGCGGTCAGGAGCAAGGGTCGCCATTTGCGATGCTGTTGAAAACATTTCTGCTGACAGAAAGGCCGGCATGTCACTTCCTCAGAATGCAGTTAGCGGAGCGGAAAATATGGAACGTCACACAGGAATAAGAATGTAGCTATGGCAGGAAAAAATCAGGCATACGCAGAGAAATATGCGGAATTTGCGATGGAGCAGATGCGTCTGTACGGCATACCGGCTTCGGTGACACTCGCCCAGGGCATCCTTGAGAGCGCAAGCGGCCAAAGTCGTCTCGCACAGAACGAGAACAACCATTTCGGCATCAAGGCAACGCAGTCTTGGATAGCCAGTGGTGGCAAATACGGTCTCTATACCGATGACAAGCCGAATGAGAAATTCTGCAGCTACGACAGTGTGGGCGATTCCTATGCCCATCACTCCAGATTTCTGAAAGAAAACTCCCGGTACGCATCCTGTTTCAAACTTGATGCGGACGATTACAGGGGATGGGCACAGGGTCTTGACAAAGCCGGATATGCCACGGCCGGGAAATATGCGCCCGCGCTTATATCCATTATCGAGCGTAACGACCTCCAGCGTTATGACCGTATGGTAATGGAAGAGATGAACGCCAAAGGGCTGAAACCGGGGCAAAGAACACCACAGTTGCAGTCCGGCAATAACAACAGTGCGGAACATGATTACTCTTTCCCGTTGAAACGTGAAGAGTTCCTGTTCGTTACATCGCCTTTCGGTATGCGTACCGACCCGACAGACCCTTCCAAAAAGCAGATGCACAAGGGGATGGACATACAATGTAACAATGAGGCTGTACTGGCGACGGAAAAGAACGGCAAGGTAGTAGCGGTGAATGAAAACGCCAACACAGCCGGTGGAAAGTCCGTCACCGTAGAATATACTCGTGAAGGCGGAGCCAAGGTACAGGTCAGCTACCTGCACCTTAATTCATTTTCTGTCAAGGTCGGCGATACAGTAAATGCCGGACAGCAGATAGGCGTTTCCGGAAATACAGGAACACGCACCACGGGTCCGCATCTGCATTTCGGCGTGAAGCAGATAGCGGAGGACGGTACGGCCAGGGACATGGATCCCGCAGCTTATCTTGCGGAGATAGCAGAGAAAGGAAATATCCGTCTCACCGCCATGCACGATGGTCAGAACCTGTTGGCGAAATACAAAAGCCAGAACCCTGACAGTCCGGCAATAGACACCTCGCTTTCCCCGGAAGAATGGATGAAGAAGCTGCTTTCATCCGAGGACAGCGGCATCAGCATGGGCGGAAACGGCCAGGACCCGGTGATGGAGATGGTAATGACGTTATTCACTTCCCTTATGGCATTGGCCGTGCAGATAGATAACAAGACGGAAGAAGAGAAAATGGCATCTGCAACAGCCGCTGCCATCGACAAGCGCATAGACCTTACACCGCTTGTGCAGGGAATGAGAGAATGCACGCTTATGGTCAAGGAGGGCGAAACTCCGCTACTGTCCGTAGATACCGGAACAAACCGTTTCACGGCACAGCTGTCTTCGTCAGACATGAACCGTATGAACCTCGTCCTGTCAGACAGTACCCTGACCGCTGACGAAAAGAAAGAACGTATTTCCGGTATCATCGGTAATATCGCGCTCAACGCCCAGTTGTCGCAGGATTACTGTCAGGGAATATCGCAGCAGTCACAATCAGAGAATATTTCAATCAGATAATCACCATTAAAACAAAACAGTATGATTAAAGTACAAGCAACAATCAACGGCATCATCAGCAAACCGGCAACAATCCGTGTGTCTGGTGACGGTAACAAATTCATTGGTTTCCTTGTTAAACTCTCTGTTCCCGGTTCGCGTAACAATATGCCGGGCAAGGAACTGTCCATATCCGTAAGCAAGGACGGGGAGGAATCAGAGCTGCCTTCCCTTGCAGCAGGAACACGTATAGAAGCGACGGGAACACTGACCTTCCGAAAGACCGGCGACAACCTCTATTTCAATTTCCATGCAGACACGGTGAATCTCAGCCCCGAATCGTCCAAGGATGCCATTGAAGGCACTATGGAGTTCAAGGGTACAGTCGGCAAGGGTGTCGATGAGAAAACCGACAAGAAAGACAGGAAATATGTGTCGTTTTCGGCATATTCCACAGAAAAGTCCGGGGATGCCCTGCAGTTTACATGGGTACGCTTCATCAAGTTCGATTACGTCAAAGAAGCATTCCTCGAAGCCAAAGCGAAGATACATGCCACCGGTAAGCTGACGGTATCGGCATACAATGGACGTATTGACCTTGACTGCCGTCTGGAAGAGGTCAAACCGTGGGAACGCCAGCCATTCCCACAGACAAAGGACAACGAAAACCCACCGTTCTGATATGGCATACAGGAAATACAACGACAACGGTGACGGACGCAGTGCCGAAGACCGTGCTCTCTACAGATTCGCAGACCTGATGGTGGAGAAAATAAAAAATCTCCAATCTGATTGGCATAAACCTTGGTTTACCGAGGGCAGCCTGAAATGGCCCAAGAACCTGAACGGGAGGGAGTATAACGGTATGAACGCCGTGATGCTCATGCTCCTATGTGAGAAGAACAACTACCAGCTTCCTGTGTTCTGTACTTTCAACCGTGTAACCGGCATGAATTACTCCGTAGGGAAGGACGGCAGCCGCAAGCCGCTGGTGGATGGGAACGGAGAGAAACTCCCGGCCGTCACAGTCAACAAGGGAGAGAAGTCATTCCCGATATTCCTCACCAGCTTTACGGTCGTGAACCGCGAGACCAAAGAGAAAATCAAATACGAGGATTACAAGAGACTCTCCGAGGAAGAGAAAAAACAGTATAATGTCTATCCGAAGCTGAACGTATATAATGTGTTCAACGTGGATCAGACCAACCTGAAAGAGGCCCGTCCTGAACTGTATGCTAAGTTGGAAGCACAGAACCAGATCACCAGACCGGCATCCCTTGATAGTGAGAAATTCTCTTTTCCTGCCATGGATGAGATAATCAAACATGGGCTGTGGCTGTGCCCCATTAAACCGACACATCAGGACCAGGCATACTATTCCATATCAAAGGATGAGATAGTTCTGCCGGAGAAATCGCAGTTCATCAACGGGGAGGCGTTCTATGGAACGGCGTTCCACGAAATGACACATTCGACTGGGTCCGAAGACCGTCTCAACAGGCTGAAGCCAACGACATTCGGTTCGGATGATTATGCCCGTGAGGAACTTGTGGCTGAGTTAGGCAGTGCCCTTGTAGCTTCGCGCTACGGCATCGTGAAGAATGTCAAGGATGAATCAGCAGCATACCTCAAGTCATGGCTCGATAGCCTCAAGGAATCCCCCGAGTTCATCAAGACAACCCTGCAAGATGTACGTCGTGCAACTTCCATGATAAGCCACCGCATCGACATTGTTCAAGGACAGATAGACAGCTACCAAGCCACTCCCGGACATACGACCGAATACCCTGATGTCTATGACATCGACAATGACGGCAACACGACAGAGGTCGTTCATATAGAGGATACACCTTTCGACATGATGCGTGAGGACGAGGAAGTGCCGTTCCAAGGGACTCACCGCAGCCGCTGATTAAACACAGTAAAACCTTTCGCAATCCGCCGGGACCTGTCTTAGGCGGGTTGTTTTTTATGCAGTCATGGAAGTGTCAGCGTCCATTCCTCTTGTTGAACTCTTCCCAGTCATATTCGTCCATGTCCGGTTTCCAGAATGAACGCTTACGTTTGCGTCGTGGCTTCTTACGCTCACGGAAGCCCAGGACTCCCGACAGCCACCATCCGACCAATAGTAGAAGTATTATTTCCATATTCTGTTATTTTCAAGTTAGTATTTGCCATATTAAAGATACAAAATAATCTGCACATACACAAGTTTTTAGCGGATTATTTTCCATTTATTTTTATGTATTCGGATGCGAGCTGAATAAAAATCGCCTCGAAATTGTCCGAAACGACATAAATCTTTTGCAGATAGAAAAAGCCTATTACCTTTACACCCGATAGAAGCAACCAAGCCTCTTCGCAATGCTCAAATCGGCATATATTAGGTTATTTCAGGTTGTCCGCATACTTTTTCCCTTACTTTAATTTTCTAAAACCGAACATCAATATAAATCCTATGTCTCTTTCCAAAATGCGATGTACATGTATCGTTTTGACCGTAAACTCAGACTGATTTTATTATTTCCTAACGACTGGGAACAGGATGATTTTTGGAAATAGACGATGTATAACAATCATTGAATAAACAGCTCCGGCCATTGCGGTCGGGGCAGTCTGCATAGTTCAATACCTCATTTAACCTTTGAAATTTTGATGATTTTTCAAGTGTAAAGCCGCCTTTGTTTATTGAAACGACCACAAGACATAGTAGTATCTAAACTCAGTTTTTTGTATAATCAGGCGTTTTAAGCGCAAATATTTGTACCTCGACGTTCCCTTAATAGTCATTTTTTGTATGTCTGTTTATGCAAAAGACAGCCCTAACCTCACGGTCAGGACTGCCTGCAAAAAAAATGAAAAAGTTAGCTCCTTAGTGCTCGTTTCTTATGGCAAGAAAAGTCTTACGATAGTGTTTCTGTTTGCTTTTCCCGGTGTATAATCATCAATACCGCCCCTTGAGATTTTCTTGATATTGTTTTCCAGAACACCTCGTTCTTTTAGGCATCCGGCGATAAAGGCGGCTCTTTGGGAACCGAGATTTGAGTTGATCATTTCCGTTCCGGTGGCTTTGTCAGCCGCTCCTGTAATTTCAATTCTAAGGTTGTATTTCTTAGCGATACGTGCAATCTCGTCGATGTTCACCAGTTGTGATTCCTCCACAAGATTGTCGGTGCCGAGTTCAAAGAAGAAATATATCGGTGCGCCAAGTGCGGCATTGCCGTTAATGGCATCATCCGCATAACTGTTTTTGTTCCCGTCACTACCGACTTCAGCCGTGCTTCCGTTGCCATTCCAAGACGCTATTTTGTCGGATTGGTTATCATTTTCGTTACGGGTGTTTTTACCATCACGGAGGCGTTTTCTAAGTGAGTTAAGCCCGCTGTAGTCGTTCATGGTATAGCCTCCTGCCGAGGTATTACCGTGGTCATCGACACGTTCAAAACATCCGGCATATTTGTCAAGCAGCCCCTCGATTTCAAGAATCTTTCGGAGTTCTGCAATCAGCCTGTCTTTTGCTTCATTCTTTTTGACAAGCCTTTCATTCTCCTTTTCCTGTTCGTATGCCGCAGCTTCCAGTCGCTCATTAAGGATGACATAAGGCCGTGCGTCAATGACCTTTTTCCATCCACGATTCTTTCCGAAAGTCCATGAGACACCCGCAGAAAGCGTCAGTAGATGGTCTCCGATTTCTCGTGTAGAACCAAGACCGTCGGCATCCTTGAACGTGGTCGCATTGCCTATTTCGGCTGTGATATGGAAGCCGTCGGCAATGTGGAAACGCCCCTGGACACCATAATTGAAAGCGAAAGGATTGCGTCCGGCATCACGATTGTCAATCAATCCGACACCGACAAAGGGAATAATATCCCACCGACATTCCTTATTGCCCTTAGCTATCGACGGCATCAGGTTTACAAGGAGGTCGGCATGATAATGATGGTATCGCTGATTCGTCAAAGCCCCGCTTTCCCACTCGAAACCTTGAAATACGAGACGGTTTCCTACCGATGGCGTGTGCCATTTGCCTAATGATATTTGTAAGGCGGGTTTGATGCGTCCGAACAGATCATCGCATCCCAACGGCGAACCGATAAAGGATGATGCGCCTCCCGAGACGCTTATAAACCAGTTGTCTGTCCATGAAGGAATGATTGCACCGGAGAGATACGTCGGCTTTTTGCGGAGCGTAATTTCTTTTTGTCCGGCTTCGATTTCCTTCAACTTCAGCTCCGCATGGCTAACTGCATGGGCATCCGCGTCAAGCAGTGCCACAAAGGTCACAAGCATTGAAAATAAGATTTTCTTCATCGTTTGAATTATTTGAATTAGAGTTATATCATTTACGTTTTACAGATTTTCCGCCTGACGGACGCATCATTTTTGCCGCACGGAAGAGACAACGCCGTGCCCAAAGAAGGTCGTCCTCGTCATCCTTCCGTCCCCATGGCAGGCCGCTTCCGCCTCCGCCGCCACCGTGTCCCTCGGCAAAAGTTGTGGCGCCATCAACATATCCGGCGAACAACAGTCCAGCACATTTTAGAATCTCCTCGCCACGTTCCGCAAGGTCTCCGAGCAGTGTGTTGTCAAATGCCGAACCTGCTTCGCCGAGCGTTGGTAAAATGCTTTTAAGGCTGTCAATGACATCATTCACGAAAGCATCCGCAATGCGAAAACGAACCTGTTGGGCAAGGTCGCCGGATGCCTCTCGGACATCTTTCTTGTAGTCCTCTGCCTGTTGCCGGTATTCGTTGGCTTTCTCTTTTGATTCTTCCTCCAGCTCCCGGTATTCAGATAATTTTCGACTTGCCTCGGTCAGTTTCTGACGCTTATCCGTAAGGGAATCCAGCACTTTCTCATAGTCTTTGCTAAGCCTGTCAATGTTCCTTTGCAACTCGTCTGCATTTCCTTTTCCGGCTTGCAAATCGTTGGAAAGCTGCACCATTTCCTGCTCCAGTTCGGCCTTTCGGTTCTCCAGATTGGATATCATCGTGGTCAGTCCTTTTACCCTTCTTTCGGCATGAGATACTTCAAGTTTCAACTGTTGCAGCAACGATTTGTCCGATTCTATCTGTGTCTCAAGGTCTGCACATTCCCTGCTCAACAGCCGTCTGTATTCATGCGGAGGGATATTTCTTGCCCCAGTCTTTGATATGTCGGAGCCTCGCACCAGTCCCCATTTCTCATTCACTTTTGCAAATTCATCGTGGAGCGACCGCATATAGTCCTTGTAGTCGTACAGGTCTTTCCCTCCGAATATTTTCTTGAAAGCGAAGCGTCCGTCCTTGATCGGAAGCAAGGTGCAATGGCAATGCGGGTTCGTCTCATCGAGATGCACGACAAATCCGGCAATGTTCTCTTCGCCCCATTTGTCGGCGACAAAACGATACACATCCAGTGCCCATTTTTCAATGTCCGGACAGCGTTTTATATGGGAATTGTCGGCATCCTTATTCAGATTTACAGTCTGAGTTCTGAAAGCTAACTCGTGCATCCTTGCACGTGAACCACCGAAAATAAAGTTCACCACCGTACGGAATTTCGGCTCCGGCAATCCCTCGTTAGGGTCTTTGATTCCACGTGCCGACAGTATCTCACGGATGCGGCCAGGAATGGATTTTTTCTTATCGAGAGGGATGATTTTTCCCTTCACAATCTCAAAATTCAGGCCGTCTCGTGTGCGGTCGTAAGCACCATATCCCGATGCCCGGCCCCATTTTTTGTCGTCCCAGTTGCGTTTATGCTCGTCGCTTTGGGCTTCGGTGAAGCCCTTTGCAACCTTGAGATCCATGACTTGTTTTGGTGAATTTGCCATGATTTTTTTAGTCGTTTTTTTTGATTTCCCGAAGGCTTTTTTTGGAGCCATCCGGCTTCATTTTTTTGAATTTTGCGAAGAAAATTCTTCCATAACGTCACAGCTTGCTGCCGCTTTTGGCGGTCTGTCCCGGTTTTCTGCTGAAAATCCGGGGTATTATGCTTCCCAACAGCCGCAAAGCGGCCTTTTTGGGCGTAGCCCGTCCGATAATGAGGCGGCAAGCCGCCGCGTTATCCCGTATGCGGAATCGCATCGGTTCCTGCTTCGGGCGCAGCCCGTTCCTGACAGCCAAAGGCGGTCGGGTTGGTGAGGACACCGTGCCTTATAAAAGGAGAATAATATTCGAGGACCGTAGCGAGCCGTTGCATCGTAGTGTCCGGTAACGACAGCGGGAACTCCGTGTTGTCGCAGCGGTCATCTATCAGTTTGAGTCCGCCGATGGTAAGCAAGGTGAAGAACCTTGCAAAATCGGAATCGCAGTCATCAATGAACAGACAACGCAAGGCATCCGCCACACGGTCGTTTTTTGGAAAGAAACCGGAGGGGTGCAACACAAGGTGATTGACCAACCGGTGCAGCCGTCGTCCGATTTTAATGTCGTGCGGGTCGTCAGCTTCCAGCTTTCCGATATCCTGTTCGGTCTTTGAAATAACAGTATCGAACATGTCTGCCAGCTCCTCGATGGACATCGTGCCGAAGATGAAACGCAGACGGTCACGTTCTTCACGGGACGGAAGCCTTGTGAGAGTCGGAGTGCCGGTCATGCATACGGGAATGGATATGACCGTCGCCTTCCCCTGGCGTTCAACCAAAATGGCTCCGGTCTTGGTCATCTCAAGAAAGAAATTGCGCACGTTGTCGCGTGACCATCCCCAAACGACAGCAAGCTCGCTATATGAAGTCACAAGCTGGCCAACGGAAAGATGAAATTCCTGTCCGTAGGATATAGCTTTGCCCGGCTCTTTGTTCGCACGTTCCAACAAATAGACAAACGCGCTGTAACGTGACAGCCGTCCGCCATCAGCAGGCCTGTCTTCCTGAAGGCTGCGGAGCAGGACCATGTTTAAGGTGAGACTAAAAGTATTTTCTGATTTCATATTTTCTGGTTTATGATTACGCTTCGTCCTGTTCATGCCCGATCTCTTCAAACTCCGCATCCTCTATTTCTTCGTTAAACACATGCTTCCGTTCTCGCTCTGATTCCTGCAACATAGAGTTTCCTGATTCATTCCAACGGAAATATAATTCGGAAAGCTCCAGCAGGTCTTCGTAGCAATCCGGGCGATACGCACATTTCGTCAGAAGGATTAAGTCCCTGAGCAGACGAGACGGATAGAAGACTGTTCCGCAGAGCAGCACACCGATGGAAAAGCCAAGAGGCATGAAGTGCGGAATGAAGAGGCACGTCAAGGAGAGAACCATGCCGACCCACAGGACACGGCGATCCTGAAGGAAGTCGATGAATCTTTCACAGAGATTGTGGGAGAACATCGCAAAGCACAGTACCGATGACGGGATAAGGTCATAATGGTTCTGGAAAATCGTCAGGTGATAGAAGTGGAATGCCAGCAGAAAAAGCAGCAACATTTTGGTGTACACTTTTCTGAAAGCGAAACTCATTGCCATGTTACGGTAGAAGATGAGCATGGCAGGCCGTTTGTTTTTATACAGGAACGGTACGACAAGGAATGTCGGAAACATCAGTGTGTAGAGAATCTTTATTAGCATGGTTGTGTTATTTGGGTTGTCAGTTATAAATCGGAAAGTTCGAGCCGGATGAATCCATAGGATGCACGGTTTATAATCTCTTCAATGTCATCAGGATTTATTGCATCTTTGTTCCACCGCTCCTTGAAACGAGGATCGCGTTTGAGTGAGCGCACCGCCTTTTCAAGATTGTACTCCGGAATGTCCCACACATGACCTTTCCCATACAGCCCGTGTTTACGCAGGGCGACAAGTGTAAGCACACGGCAACGTACTTCCCGAAGTTCACGTCCTACCTGAACCATCATGTTGCGTCCCCTGTCGGCATGAAGCACGGTTATCCAGGTGTGTTTTACACGGATTATCTCGACAATCCTATTGTAAGCGGTCTCTTTCATCCTACAAATGGTTCTGGTTTTATTTCATAAAATCGCGCAGGAGATCTTCCTCCTTGCGGGCAAAGACAACCTTGCTTTTCGCCGTCTGGTCGTTAAGCTCTGCCTGCAGGTCAAGCCCGAAATTTTCAAGCGAATCGTAAAGCGAGGCATACAGCGTATCGCAGATGCCGTTGTCATCACTGATGCCGTTGACTTTATACAGATAGTCGAATGACGGATTGGAATAGGCGCAGCACTGGTGTCCCATGACTGTTGCTTCAGACGGGATGATATGGTAAAGGATAATCAGTTCCATCTGGTCGTCAAACTCGTCAAGCAGGTCGCTTATGTCACAGGGCTTCGGTAACTTGAACTCAAGGATGGCCATGCCGTCGAAGATTTCTGCACCGGCATAGTTCGCGCGTGACATCAGTGATGGCATCTGCATGGAGATGTATGTGATGAATCTCTCAATTTTGTGTTTAAGCATAATTGTATTCGTTTTTCGTGTCAGAGATTTGTGATGGTGGTTTTGATAAGCAGCGAGGGAAGCTCGTCCGTATCAATGGGAAACTGCGGTTTCCCAAGTTTGACCACGCACTTCGGCGTTTCTGTGGCCAATATCTTCAGTGTGCCTATTTGTGCTTCGCTCATAAGCGAGAGGGCTAAGCCGTCAAATGAAATCCATGGCTGTAACAGCATCCACAGATAGGCTGCCGCCTGATCTCCGCCCTTGACTTTGCGGTTGTTGATGTCGTTCACGCATTGCAGGGCATTTTGCAACAGACGTCGGTTATTGCGCATCGTAAGCAGTATGATAACTTCGGAAGTGGTAAATGCCGGATTATCTCCTTGGCACAACTCGACCATCTCTTTCATCAGGGCAGACGAGCCGTCACGGACTTTGGCGAGAGGGATGCCACCGAGTGTCGGCAGATGAACGAGAAAAGAGCGGAAGGCTCTGTCCTCATTCCGAAGGAACAAGAACAGGTCTCGTTTTGTATGAATCCCACGGCGGGTTGCATCATCGAGGATGTCTTCATACCTGTGAATGGTAGAAACATTGTCCATATTGAAAACAGGAACGGAATCCATCGAGGCGTAGAATCTGTGTGCTGACATCATCAACTGGTTTGAGAGCGAGTCAAGTCTCGGTCTGTTGACGGCCAGCGAGAAGTCAAGATAATCCTGAAACGACCGTTTACGGCTGTCAACAAGCGAAGTCAGTTTATCAGTAATGGAATCGCGCAGGGAAAAATATGTCGAATCAGCAACTGCACGGTTCGTATGTACGCTGTCACGGAACATGGCAGCTGTCACCGAATCATCAAGAGCTTTCCATTCCAAGACGGAAGATACAAGCTCAGAGTTTGAAAGTGTCTTCTGTTTGGATACAGAGCGCAGGAAGGCTTCGTAATCTTCCAACGCAGCATTGGCACCAGAAAAACTTTTTGCTTCGGAATCACTGCCGTTGCAGGCGGAAACCAACATTCCCAGCAAGAACACTGGTAACAAGGCGGCAATCTGTCGCGCCATTGTCTTTTTTGACGGATAATCAGTCATATCAATATCTGTTTTTGTCGCACAAGCGATTGTTTGATGCTGCGAAAGTAGAGTATAATTTCGAGATATAAGTTCAATCGTGATTATATTTATATTTAATTGAAATATCATACTCTAAATGCGATTTTTGCAAATGGCTGTAACTTTTGAAGTTGCAAAGGAAAGACATTGAAAGACAATTTGTAAATGAGTGTAATCATACTCGGTTTTTGCTGTGAAAAATCTGTTGTTGACAACAGATAATAATCTGTGAATATGATGAACTTTATATCGTTTAGCAGTTATATTCGATAAATAATCATAAAAATGGCGTCAGAATGGCTTATTTTGGGAAGAGTCTGATAAGTTGTCGGATTATTTAGCTAACTTTGCAGACGAAATCATACTCTTATACACGATGGCAAAAATAGGATATATAATGACGGCTCCCGGTTACGAGGACTTCTCTGCGGACAGCGGATGGATGGAAGACTTCGGCTGTGTAGAGATTGTAAGGGAGGAATTGTTGTCTGCGGACAAGGCGAGGACAATGTGGGACAGCCTTATGGGGCGTGTCCAGTTCGGGGATACTGTTGTCATACCCAAACTGTCGAATGCCTTGCGTGGTGCGAGGCAGCTCGTCTTCTTTCTGGAGTTCTGCCGGGTGAAGAACATCAGACTGGTGTCCATCCGTGATAGGATTGATTCGGGCAACGAGCTTTTTCCCGGAACGCAGACAAGTGACGTGCTTACCGCCATTGCCCTGCTACCACAGGAGGCAAACGCAATCCGTAAGTCCTCACACCATATAAGCAGGATAAAGAAGCATATCGAGAGCATTAGCGACAAAGCGATGGGGCGTGTCGAGCGTAACAAGCGTATTGTCAACATGTATCTCGAAGGGTTCTCCATTGATGAAATTTTCAAGGAGTCTGGATTTAGCAGTCGGAGCAGCGTGTTCCGCATCCTGAACGAAGCCAATGTGCAGCTTGATCGCGGTCGCTGGAAAGGACCACTCGGCCCTCGAAAGAAAAAGGAGGACTGAGAGCATATAAAAAGGAACGTCTTTCTGCCTGCTCTCTAAAAATAGGTGTGAGACTGTTCCAATAGGCTGAAAATATATTATCACTTATGTAATGAAGCTATGTATCAATCAGCTTTGGGAAATCTGCATGCACGTAAAATAATATAGATTCTTACAAACACCACATTATATGAATTATTTATTTCCGGAAACGAAGCAACAAAATAAAAAGACACTTATCGTTATAGGCAATGGATTTGATTTGGCAAGCGGTATTGAATCCAGTTATAGCAATTTTAAAGAATGGTTACAAAAGAACGGTAAGCATCGCCTTATAGGTCTGATGGACACTTTTTTTAGTAATCAGCGGGATGTATGGGGTGATATTGAAACAGCCCTTGGAGAATATGATGAAGATAGTATTCTGGAGTATTGTAAACCTGATGAGAATTTCGACTATGACCATCCGACCCGTTCTATGGCAGCAGTGGAAGATTCCCCAGACTGGATATTCAAACCCATATTAGATGAGTTCCTTGAAGAATTCAGGAGTTGGGTGGATAGTATCAATATAAATGGGGCTAAAAAGATTCGTGATTTACCTATAGAAAGCAAATATCTGACATTCAATTATACGGAAACACTGGAAAGGATATATGCTATACCAGAATCTAATATATTACATATTCACGGGTCACGATTATCCGATAAAGAATATGTTATGGGGCATAATAATTACCGAGATCCTGAAGATGCGTATAATGATGAAAGCCAAATGTTATACCTGCAACAAACCTGGAAAAAAATAATAGCGTGGATGAATGGCTTAATAAAAGACTCGAACGCTATCATTCATCAAAACCAGAACTTCTTTAATAGTTTATCAGATATAGAACAGGTTGCTGTTTATGGACATTCTTTTTACGAAGTTGATTGGCCATACATGGAAGAAATTGTAAAACATATCGGGATTGATAAACCATGGACAATATTCTATCACGTTCCTGCAGACTTGAAGCGAATTGATTCGTTTGTAAAAAAGGTAGGACTAACTAATGTCAGGAAAATCAACAGGTAGTTTTATATTATAAACGGTTACGGCTGTAGCTTGTAAGGGCGGTGAGACATCCTCGGACATCTCACCGCCCTGTATCTGTCATAACCCGTTAACCCGTCACGAGCTTCATCAGTTGGCTGTTACAAAACTTATCGTATTCTTCTTGATTGTCTCCGCGCTCGATATGGCGGTCTATCAGTTCTCCAAATTCGTCAAAGCAGACTTCATCGCTGACAAGTCTCGTCTCGGTATCATTTGTAAGATAGACCTCGTAATAGTCGCTTCCGTTCAGGGCTATTACTACAAACCCCTTGAACAATCTTCCGTTGACTTTAAGTTTCAATGCCGGCATGTCCTTGAACTCTGTGGCATATAAACCACTTATGCCCCATGACATTAGAACAGCAGTCCGGGTCATACCAAATAGTTGTTGCCTTGCCGTTTCAGCAACAGACATCACATAATCTTTTTCCATATAGACGCTCATGTTTAAGTGTTTATGAATAATTTTTATTTCCCCTTACATCAGGATCTTCGTTCCGTCCGGTCGGGATTTGATTTTTACTTGCGTCCATCACTGCGATGACAGGGGAATATGCACAAGGAATCGAGACTTTATTTTGTGGAATACCCGATTTGGCCACAAATCGTGGAAGGCATCCGCAAAATAAAGTCTCGATAGCATGGCGGTACTTGGGCCAAATTCACCTCGCAGTAACTTTGCAAGAGAAAAACAGAGCCGACAGGACGGTTGACATGATATAGCACCATTGTGTATAAGTGGAAGAACCCCAAGTGATTCGTATAAAAGTTTATTACTGGAAGATGAATTGAGAATTAGTATAACAGGAAGTGTCGCCGCACGTTGTTATCTGACGGTATGTTAAGCATACAGGCAGGACGGATTTCTCCACCCTGCCTGTCGTTCATTATGCCGCTGCTTCTTCCGGCTTCGCTTCTTCGGTGGACGCCTCTGCTGTGCCGTCATTTTCTTCCGTTGGCTTTTCCTTAGCCACAATAGCGGCTTTCCTTTCCTCAATGCGTTGGTGTCGCTTCTCATAGATTTGGTTATAGCCGTCCTCAATCGCTGCGAGTTCTTCCGGCATGTGCTTACGTGCGAAGTCAAGCATAAGGTCTGCTGTGGCATTGTTCCTGTATGCGTCCTTGAATTGCGCTATCAGAAAATCTCTGCGGATAACAGCCTTCGTCTTTGCCGTCAAATTGGCGATGATGCTCATCTTATCCTCGTCATTGAGGTATGGGGAGTGTTCTTCGGATATACCTAACAGGGCAAAGTTCTCTCTCCGTAGGCTTGACAGCAAAAAGAAATAAACCATTCTGTCCTCGTCCGCTCCGAACTTGACTTCTGCCACATCTATGTTAAGGATTTGCTTCTTGGTGTCCTCGATAGTCTTTTCGAGGGCGATTTCCTTGTTTCGCTTGTCCTGTTTCTCCAGCTTTTCCACAGGAGAAAGTGGCTGTCCTTGTGTCGTATCGTCTGCGATGTTGTTCTTCTTTACATAGCACAGCGTTATGTTGTTGCTTCCTATTTTCACGTAGAGCGATATTTCGCCATTCTCGCTTTGGCGGTGTATCTCAGCGCATTTTTCCCTATAGTCGTTCTGTTTCTGCTCGTAATCACTGTATGCGGTTTCAAAGGCTTCCTCGTTGTCATAGTCCTCTTTTTCGGGTGCTTCGGGCTGTCGTGGATAAACCGTACCGTATGACATGGCACTCTCCACCTCATGCCCCATAGCCATAAGACGCTCCACAACGGTAAGGTTGTAGTCATAGTCAGAATGTCCGAGCGTTGCAGTGGGGTTTTCTGCCAATACCTGCAGGGCTTTCTCCACAAGGTACGATGCGTTCATTTCGGCAAGACAGGTACGGTTTGCACATTTTCCACAACCCTCACAGAAAAGCGACATATTGTTTGTGTTGTGGGGGCATGACAGGCACAGGGTCTTGTCAAAAGAATAACGGTCAAGGTCTGCGGTGTACTGCCGTTCAATGTTCCTTGCGATTTCAGAGGCTTTCTGTCCTCGCCAACTGCTATATGTCACATCTTCTTTCAGGTGCTGTTCGTACACCTCACGCTGTATGTCCTCACCATAACGGCAAATTTCGCTTGCCATGCTGACCGTGATTTCGTCCGTTTCCAACAAGGCGGCGATTTCGGGAATAAGCGATGCGAATTTCAGTCTTGTACGGATATAAGCCTCACTCTTGCCGAACTGCACGGCAAGGGAAGAAAGGTCGTGCCGTCCGCTTTCCATGAGCCGTTGGTAGGCATTGGCTTCTTCCATGGGTGTCACATCTTTGCGTTGGAGGTTCTCGGTAATGGCGATTTCCTCGGCTTCTTCATCGGAAAGGTCGTTGATTATGGCAGGGATTTCTTGCATGCCGACAATCGTTGCAGCACGGTATCTTCGCTCACCGAACACAAGTTCATAGCCGTTGCTGTCTGCTGTGGGGCGCACGGTGACAGGCTGTAGTATTCCTTGCTGACGAATACTGTCTGCGAGTTCGTTCAAACTCGTCTCGTCAAAGTGCTTGCGTGGGTTGAAACTGTTAGGACGGATTGCGGAGATTGCAACCATTGTGATGTCCTTTACTGCTGTCTGATTAAATGTTGCTTCCATTTCCTTGTAATTTTATGGGTTATTATTGAATGTTTATTTTTCCCTTTCTTCAGTCCCTTTTTCCCGGAACCGCTTTGGGGTTTTACAGATGCAACACACGGCTGTCTTATCAGCTTCATACGACGGCTTTTCTTGCCAAATACTCTCCACTGGAGGAAGATTTTGCAAGAAATGCACTTCAAGCCGCCGGATCAAGCGGGCCGGCCGAACTTCGCATCTGATAAAACCAAACCGGTGACGAAGGGAAAGAACCAGGGCAAGACCAGAGAATGCGAATGATATAAGTGAGATAACACCGAGAGGTTGTAAACAAGGTAAATGCGATAAAACAGGTTAAGACGGCCTGGATGACCGGCCAGGATATAAGAGGGCAGCCTTGCGCTTTCCGTGAAGAGGTTTTTTCCCTCTCCACGGACGGATTATCCCATTGTATATCATCTCGACAAATGGTCATACAAGTTAAGGACAGGAATGTTCATGACTCCAGCCTTGTTGCAGGTATAGTATGTGCCACCACGACGTCGCCCGTCATAGTAGGCAACAATCCGGCTCGCATGTTTGAGCATGAAGTCATTACGCACAAGCAAACAGCCTTTATAATACACCTCGCTCAGCAATATGTGAAAATCCGCCTGTTGTAAAATGGCATGGTAGCGTTGGCGGTCATTCCAATTCCACATCTCGCACTGGTCGCGGAATGGTATAACGGCTGTAAGCGTGATGTCGTTGAAATCCGCTTTTGCCTGCAGCACACATTCTGCCGCCATAAGGTCGAAGCCCAATGCCATGCCGCACATATAATTGGTGATACCTTCTCCGTGCCAATCTCTGATAAGCTCCGTCAAGGCAGCCTTTACGTTTGCCGTTCCTCCATTGGGAAGTGAGCGGTGTCCCGTAAAGGCCGCGGAACACCGCCTGTCAATGGCAGTTGGATTTATGTTATTTCCCATAGCGGTAATGTGTGCGTCCAAGGAAGATGCCGCCCAATACGTTTGCCCCGAACACTTCAAGTTGGTTGGCGAACAATGCGTAACTCATGCCGGTGGTGATGATGTCATCCATGACCACGACATCCTTTCCATAGAAATAATCATCATCAAACTCTATCACTTGTGCCGTGCGGACAGCCTTGTCGTGGCGGTGCTCATGCACTGCAAGCCTGTCACACGATATTCTCACGTGTGGAAAGCCGTTGCGGATGCCTGTCATTTCGTTGACCCTCTCACAGAACTTTCGGTAGCGGTTTTCGTTCTGCTCCTGCGTGCTTGCAGGAACACAGACAAATACGATGTCTTTGGCTCTGCCTCCATACTCCTTGCTGATGTGGTCGGCTGTCATCCGTGCCACTTTCTCACATGCTCCGTCTTCCGCATCCTTAAACGCCCAGACCAATTTGCGTGCTTCCACAGCGTCCTCGCCCACGTTCTTTATGCGCACGGGGAAGTATTTAAGGAAGAACGTAGTCTTTTTCTCCAGCTGTCTCTTGACTTTCTCATCAATTACCTTTGCCATAATACGATATGTTTAATTTTTATCATTTCCCTTTTTTCGGAAGCTGTCCGGCTTGCCGCGAGGGATTTTTCTGCCGGCAAAGGGGCATGGCGGCAATAAGGCAAATCAAGGATGAGAAATACACTCCATACAAATGGAGGAAGATTTCCCATAAGGCTTGCCGTCCGGGATTTGCCGTTTGACAAGGCCTGCCGCTACCTTTGCAGAAATAATCCGTAGAGGTAAGGCGGTATGTATGAAATCATGGCAGAGAACTATAACAGGCAGGTACGACGGATAAAACCGGGAGATAAAACAGGTATGGACTGTTACGCATTAAAAAGGGGTTGCGCTTCAGCGTTATAAAAAAGCATGCTCCCTTTGCCTCGGTGGGGAAGGCAAAGGGAAAAAGGTCAAAGTTGGTAATTGCGGATAAGCAGGGCGATATTATCTCCTTCGGCGATAACACCCTTTATGTCGAAATGCCGTTGGAGCTTCTCAAGGTCGCAGAGCCACAGCATACCGCCGCCGATGTTGCACCGTACCGTGTCAAACTCGGTGCGGTCAACCAAAGAGTCACACTCCATTATCTCATCGACAATATCCTTTATCTCAATCAGCGTGAGGTTTTTCCTGACGTTTTCGGAATTGTCGGGCAACAGCATATTGGCGATGATGATATCGTCATTGTTTCTGCGGAGCGATAAGACAGGTACTTTCTCCACTACCTTGTCGCCGTCGAAGTCAAAGACAGATATGTGGGCGGCTTCAGACTGACCGCTTAAGATTCTTCGTGTCGCCTCGTTCTCCATAGCGTGTATGCTTCCGCTGTCTATCATTTCGCCGTCAACAAACAGCCCGAATGTCGCAAAATTCTTTACTTTCATATATCCATGTTTTAAGTTATATACAGGGGCGGTCATTTACCAATCCCATTCTGTTATCTCCAGTTCGTCACCGTCTTTCATTTCGTCTATCGGGTCGCAGATGAAAGTGCCGAAAAAGTTTACAACCACGCACCCCCTTTTCAGCGATGCGGGTTCTGAGCCATCATCGTCACAGTGGCGTATCTGATACCACTGCTTCCCTGTGGGCAGGGTATCGACTGTTATTCTGAGGTCGATAAACTCGCCCTCTACTGAAATACCGTTCTCAAGCACCAGCGACATGGATGTCTTGTGTTCCTTGTTGTAATCGAATGTCATAATACTTTTTGTTTGATGGTTATCACTTGTTGAACCGTTTTACAGGCGGCTTGTCCCAATCTGTTTCGTCATACTCATAGGTCGTATCCTCGTCCTCATACTCGTATTCATCGTATGATATGCGAATAGTCCGGGGAGTATAAAAATGTCTGAAAGCATAGATGATGCTTTCCGTTAGAGCCTTTCCTACTGTGCTGACAAAATGCAGTTCAAGCGTCCAATAGTCGAAACTAAAATCTGCGAGTTCACCACCATATCTGTCATCTGTTTTGTACAGTGTCACAGAAACATAGCCTCTTGTACCGCTTTGCAGTTCCACAAGATGCCCGTAATAGGTAAAACTGTCATTATTTGATTGACCGGACTTGGTTATCCGGTCAATCAGTCTGTAGATGTAGTTGTATTTTGGCTTTTTCATAGCAGTGTCATTTCTTCGACTGTCACCGTATAGCCGTAACCGTCCTCTGTTCTCCATTCCTTGCACCGTGGCAGGTCTATCAGGGTGCTACCGTGTTGCACGTTGAAGTTTTCTTGGCAATCTGCGATTTCATCTTCAAACGCTTTCATCGCATCGTCAAGTGAACGATATGGGGCGTGTCCGTCAGAAATGCTGTCCTGCATTTCAATGAGGGTTGTAAGTAGATAGAGTGTCTGTTCCATATCCATAAGATTTTATACGAACGGAATGTGCCGTCCATGTTTGTTTAAGTATTCAAGCATCTCCTTGGCTTCAAGATGTGACGCCATGTTGCGGTCATCGTGTCCTGTCTTATCGTCAGCGATAACCTTAATGCACTCCTTTATGAGCCGCCAAAGCGACTGCTGTAACGTGCGGTGCATTGTCGGGATAACTGCTGCAAACAGTTTGGGGCTGAAGCTGAAGGAGTTTAGAGCCATTTCCACCTGTTTTGCAAGTTCCTGTTCCTTGTTGGGCCTGTTGTCCATAACTGATATTTTTTAAGTTTACTTTTCCCTTTCTTCCGGTGTGTTCCGGACTTAGAGGAATTTTTTACTGCAAACACGAAGCTAACGGCAGGCATAAAGGCAAGGCTGACACGAAAATACGCTCCGCAGGAGGAAGATTTTCGGAAGTCACCGACAGGTATGGCCTTGACGGTTGCCGGACGGACTTAACTTCGCGGTAAAACAATCATCTGAGGCCGGCCAACCGAACGAACACAAAAAAGACAATATAGAAGAGGTGTTTCAGAACATAGCGTGTTCTGATTTCATATAACTGGATTTTGGGGAGTGCGAGAATACGATGTGAGGCAAAATCTTACAGCCCAAACGCAGAAAGCCATTAAATTATAAGAGATTGCCGCAAAAAATGAGTAACTTTGCACCCGGATAGAGGCAACTCTTGTCCGAAACATACGAAAAGATAAGAAGCGTTATGCTCATCAGGTATTTGGAAACGTAGGAAATTTTCAAATTGCATACTAAGATGGCATGGTGGTTCTCACGCTATAGCGTGGGCTGCTATTACTACATCTGTATGCAAGGTTTCCTACGACCTCCAAATTAGAAGTGGTATTGCGGTCCGCGCTTTTGCATTTAATAATCAGCCTTATTGGACTATGGGGCGCACATGTGAATAGTAGTGAAAAAGATTGAAGCAAACAAACAACTGATAGCTGCGTGCGGGCTGTATTGTGGCGCATGTCGTAAGTATCTTACGGAACAATGCCCCGGTTGCCACCTTAATGAGAAAACTTCATGGTGCAAAATCAGGACATGTGCCAAAGGCTGCGGTTTTCACACCTGTGCTGAGTGCGATAGGGATGTTACAGATTGCAGGATTTTCTCCAATCCCATAGGGAATGTTTTAGGTCTCTTGTTCGGGTCAGACCGTCCTGCATGTATCAACTATATCCGTGAACGTGGTGAACAGGCATTTGCCGATGAAATGACCTTACGCAAATGTCATGCAATAAAAAAGCAGTAAAGTAAAATATATGGAAAATATATTCAATTCCAATACTGGAAAGACTAATAATCGTTTAGATATGAAAGATAAAATTATTCACTTTTTAGAGAATCACCTTATTGGCAAGAAATTGGCTACTGATGAGGTTGTCTATACACTTGGAGATGGGAATTTGGAAGGTATATACAGCGACCAAATGGTGTTTTCCAATCTGGAAAGAACAGTAAATGGCTTTAAGTTTAATCTCACTACCATAACCCATGAACAGATTTTTAATTTAGATGAGAACGGTGTGAGAACTACCATCGCTAAAGACTATACAGGTACAAGTGTGTTTTGTTATGAATTGGCAATGAGGAAAAGTACAAATCAATTAACAGGGTATATGCATTGTGTTTCCACGACAGTTCAAAACCAAACGATGGATGCAGTTGTATGTGGTATATTTGATGTCGTCTTTGATGGAAAGGAACTCTGTTGGCAGGAAAACCAATTACTGTATAGGGATAATCCTATTGATGAGGATAAATATAAGCCTGTAGCTTTTGATTCCAGAATCCGTGTTTATCTTAATGAAGGAAAAGTTGTATATGAGTATCTTCCTACACTTTGGGATGTCAATCCGAAAACATTGGAAAAAAGATTATCAAAAGACGATTATCCTCCATATATATCAAAAGAAGTATAGACAACATAAAGAACTCTTTTTTCTATAAAGATAATTCCATTTAGATCAATGTTTTTGATGTCAAAATTCAACAGGTTGCTTATTGTTGCACTTGTAATATGGTGCGCATGCTCACTATATTCCGCAAATACCGACTGCGACAAGAATACGGAACGTATTGAAGCCGATTCATTTCTTGCCAATATGCCGGACAAACTTCAGGAATGCCAGACAGAAGCGATCCGCAAGGCGATTGCCGGCGATGACGACTTGCTTTTTAACGTAAGAAATGCAAGAAACCTGGCAGCTGAATTACCCATTGGAGTGACCCGCACTGACATAGGCAACAACCTGACATTCTTCCGTAGCGATCGCTATGATAACGACACGATACCACTACTTGTCTATTTCCACGGTGGCGGTTGGGTGATTGGCAGTGTAAACAGTTGTTCCCGATATTGCGCAGCAATGGCTGAGAAGGGCATTGCTGTGCTTGCCGTAGATTACAGGCTTGCGCCTGAGCATCCTTTTCCCGAAGGTTTGAAAGATTGCATTGATGCCATAAAATTTGCTCAAAGCAAGATGACGGAGTGGAAATGTGACAGCATCTCTGTTGGTGGAGACAGTTCCGGCGGAAATCTTGCCATAGCCGTGGCACTGAGTTTCCCCGAGAATACTTTCAACAGTCTGATTACCTTCTATCCTGTCACAAAAGCTTATGCAGACGACTCTGAATCATGGAAACAATTCGGGAAAGGGTTCGGACTTGACAGTGAACTAATGAACGCTTTCAACGATGCTTATACCTCAGAACCACACCATCCGTTGGTATCTCCTGCAGAAGCGGCTGATTCGGCTCTTGCCAAACTGCCACCAACATTGCTTGTGGCGGCTGAACGAGACATACTCCGGTGTCAAGGGGCAGGCTTCGCAGACAGGCTGACGCAACTTGGGGTGGAGCTGAAATATGTTCTGATTCCCGGATCAGTCCATCTGTTTATAACGGTTGCCGGACAGCCGACGGCATTCTGCCGTTCCGTGAAAGAATCTGTTGAGTTCATCTCCAGACATTCAGATCAGACTGCAAAATAAAGGAAAACAGTATTCACATACAAAACACGTATGTCATGAGGATTATCCAACCGAAACAAGAGTTACGCCCGTATGTGCGTTATTACTGGATGCTGGAGGACGATGAGCCGTTCAGTGTCCTGACATTTCCCATTGGTTGTCTTCAGATTATATTCCACCGCAAATCACCACTATATGTTCCCGAACTAAATAGTCTCCAGAACAGGTTTACTATAAGTGGGCAAGTGAATTTCCCGTCACATATTCAATCGGATGGAAATTTGGACATGATTGTGGCTGTGTTTTATCCGCATACCATAGGGATGTTCATAGACACACCGCCATCTGCCTTTTACAACCGGGAGATTTCAGGATATGATATTGATAACCGACAGCTCAGCGAGATTGCCACAAAGATATTCGATTGCCAAAGTAGTGACGAATCCCTTGGCATCCTTGAACGGTGGCTGCTGGGTAAAGTAAAACCGACATTGAATATTCAAAGAATAGGCAATTCGATAAGGGAACTATTGAACACCTCGGCCATTCCAATCAATATCCTTGCCGACAACGCTTGTCTGAGCAAGAAACAATACGAACGTGTGTTTCGTGAACAGGTGGGCATGAATCCGAAGGAATATGCCCGGATTGTCAGATTTCAAAAATCGCTCAGGATGTTGCAATGCGGTTCACGGGATTATGCCTATATAGCTTACCATTGCGGTTTTACCGACCAGTCGCATTTTATCCGGGACTTCAAGGTTATGAGTGGCTACACACCCAAATCACTATTGAACCATTGTGAGCCATATTCCGATTTGTTCACCCATCCGGTGTGAATGTCTCTTTTCTTCTATCCCATGCAAAAATGTCTGCGTAACTTTGCATCAAAAAAATGATGCAAGAAGTCAATCCTGTGGAGACAACCCGCGCATACGCATTTGAAATGTGGATGAATGTCCCAATGCCTATGGTTACATTGTTTCGTACCATAAATGTCAGTAAATTGCGAAAAATCAGTAAACGAAGCGGCTTGAAATTCAATATGCTGCTTTGCTGGTGTATCGGCAAAGCGGCAAGCCAGGTAAGAGAGTTCTTTATGCTTCCTGTGGGCGACAGACTTGTCCGCTATGATTCGATAGCGGTCAATACCATTGTTGCCAACAAGACCGGAGAAGTAAGTTCATGCGACATTCCATATTCTCCGGATGTGGCTAAATTCAATGCCAATTATCTCCGTCTGACGCAACGAGTGGCGGAGACTTGCGAGAATCATGATATAACCGACAGCATGGTGATCGGCACATCCGCATTGGCCCAATATGCAATCGACGGAGCCGTGGGGATGTATAGTGGTATCTTCAATAATCCGTTTATGATATGGGGGCGATACCGTAAGAGTTGGTTCAAAACAAAGTTGACTTTATCTTTCCAATTCCACCACACTCAAATGGACGGTGCCCATGCCGCAAAATTCCTCGATATACTGCAGACCGAGATAAATAAGGTGGCTATTGACTAAAGGCAAGTCCTTACCATGAAATCTGTTGGATAAAAATAGGAATCGGCCACCTGGACGACTTGAAAGACATAGGCACGGGTGGGTATATGATGTCTGCCAGGCAAACTGAAGAATGACTCTTGCCGTTTGTGTCAGCATACGGCATGTGTCATGTTTGCCGATAAGATTTCCTGCAAAAAAGAAAGAAGCGTGATGCCGGTCATCCGGTCCTCGCTCCTGATGTTTTGCTGGAAATTTACAGACATTCCGCTATTATAGGGCGGGAAGCCTATGTCACAAAAGGGAATATTCCGTATAACAGGTCGGATGGCAAACGGAGATATAAAGGGAAAGGACGGCATGCCGTTCCACCATGAAGGATTTTTACAACCCCTCATGGAGAAATCAGCGTGTCATCGGTCACACCGCTTTTTGAAAAGCCCTTCTGAAACGTCCTGTTTTCCACCCATAAATCTCCGCCACATACGGATAAAGCGAGCGTGTTTTTTTGCGGAAGCCGGCTTCGTCTATTTCACGGTTGTAAATCATTTCACCTATACGTTCCGCCTCGTCAATGTCTTTCGCCACACGGTAAAGTACATAATGGGTGCCGTCATGATGTGAGAGGCTGCCACGGATGTTGAAACCGTCGCCATACCATTCGTTATCATCTTCCGACACGTTTAATATGCCGTTGATGTTATGTCCGAGTATCTTGTACCCTTGCCGTCTGCCGTCCCATAAACCGAGGTCGGCAAATGCTATGACAACACCTTCTATCTGTTTGTCAAGGTTCATGCGCTCGTCCGACAGATTATCATTGACAACCTCTGCCCATTCCGTATCGCTGACTTTGTAATCGTCATCATCGAGTAGGTAACGCTGTGAGTTCTCGTATTCCTTTCTCGCCTTATCATCTAAAAGATAGTCACTTGTCCATATTATCTGTTTCATGTCCGTATGAAATTATATTGTTGCTTGATTGTATATTGACGGCTCGCTTGTCACATTATAGACATACTGCCCACACCTTACAAGAAGCGCATCATTTCCGTAATAGAGTTTCTTCATGCCCTTTATTGAGCCTGTGCAGTGGCAGTTTGGGAAGCGGCTGATGCCACATCTTCTGCCTTGTTCTGCTGTCATTCTTTTTGTTCGCATCGCTGAATTTTGTTTTAATTTTTATTTCCCTATCTTGGAATCTTCCTTCCGAAGCCTTCCGCAAGAGGTTTATCTGCGCATAACAATGGCATCGTCAAGGGGCGAAAGGCAAGGTTTTCAAGATGATTTTTCACCCATGCTGCAAAATCTCGCTGAAACAAAGCCTGACCTTGCACATCGCTCCCGGATGCCGAACTTCGCGCCGTAAACCACGGTCGGACGGCTTTCAAGGAAAGATACTCTAAAAAGATTAGTATAACAGGTGCTTCTACATACAAAAGGCAAGTAGGATCAGGTGGTTCCCACTATGTAAAAAGGGACCGGTGGACAGTGGATAAGAGGGTATCTGATATGTATAATAGGTATGCCGGAGGGTAGTCCGGGAAACACCCAAGACAATCTTTTCTATACAGAAGAAACCCTCTGCCCGGTTATCACAACCAAACAGAGGGAAAGGTCAGAAATTATATTGTAATCAGGCAGCGTAATCAGTTGCTCTTCTGCCGGGTATCGGGGGCGTGTCTGTTTCCGCCTCTTCCAGTTCCGGTCTGTTGCCCTTGAGACTCTCTTCAATCCGCTTTTTCAACTCGTCACATTCCTGTTTGAGTGTGGTCAGTTCATCCTGTCTGCCCCATGTGCGGCTGACGATAGCCTGTAATGTGGGAAGCTCGCTTTCCTGTTTGGCTATGCGTTCACGCTGCTGCTTTATGATAGAAGGCAGTTTGTCAAGCGTGGCTTGCGGATAGAGTGCCGTGTCTGAAAAGCCCAATGGCAATGCACCGGAAATTCCGTAACGGTATTTCAGACCGCTTTTGCCCTCGACAAAGAAAGTGTTGCGGTCAAATGAGCCGTCAAGGTTATACTCGCTCTTTACCAAGAGGTCAAGCCCCATGTATGAGCCGATGACGGTATAGGCGTTCCCTCTGTATGTCTTTGCTATCCTGTGAAGCTCACGGCCTGTCTTTTCCGCCGTGTCCTCGCCGGTTGAGAGCAGGGAAACGATTTTGTCGCCGCTGTATGATGCCACATACTCAAGGTCATCTTCCATACGCTGAATAAAGGATGCCGCCTTTTCCGTGTCCTGTCCGTTCTGTGCGATCTTGCGCTCCGCACGTCCGCGCTCTTTCTTGAATATGGCAAACTCCTTTTCAAGCTGCATGATTTTATTGTCGAGCTTCGCCTTGTTCAGCAGGTCGGTATTTCCCGAAAGGATTGCCACGAACTCCGCAAAGTTCATGCCGTTGTCCTCGTCCATGCTGTCCTCGTCGATGCGGCGCACGGCTATCGTGCCGTTGTTTATCTGATTGATAAACATTTGCTTGTTCTTTAAGAGGTTGAACTTGTAGGCATCAAGTGTCTTTTCTGTACCATAGATTACCACATCCACGGTGTTGTTTCCCCACAGCTTCACGGTGTTGCCCTTGCGTACCGCCCGACCGTTGCGCTGTTCCATGTCGGCAGGTCGCCAAGGTATCTCAAGGTGATGCACCGCAACAGCCCTCTGCTGGGCGTTTACACCTGTACCCAACATGGATGTAGAGCCGAAAAGCACACGTACCCTGCCTGTGTTCATATCGTCAAACAGCCGTTTCCTCGCCCTCTCGGTGGTGGCGCACTGGATAAACTGTATCTCACCTGCAGGGATGCCGAGCATTATCAGTTTCTCCTTTATGTCGCAATAGATGTTCCACTCATTAGGCTTGTAGGTGGAAAGGTCGCTGAAAACGAACTGTGTGCCACGGTTTGCGTTTGAGCGCACATAGTAGTCATAGACCGTCCTTGCGCATATGGAAGCCTTGTTGTTTTCATCGTCAAGGAACTTGTCACCGAACAGCCTCATGTCGAGAGCCATTTTTCTTGCCACGTTGGTAGCGATAAGCATTTTAGCCTTGTCGAGATTGTCCGGTTCGGGTGTGTCAAGTCCCAGATCCGTCCAATTTCCGGAATTGGCGAATGACACAAGCCGTCCTATCATTTCTTCCTGTGCCATGGTCGGGGCATGGGAAAGGAAGCGCACGTTCTTCTCCGGCACATCGAGGTTAATCATGTCGGCGGTGCGGTAGTCCGTTATCTCACGCAGGAAAGCGGCGAGTTCCGGCACTTTGATGTAGGTGCGGAAACGCTCTTTGCGTTTGATGTTTCCTGTCACGTTCAGCTCGTAGTCGGCGCATTTCTTGGTAAATATAGCCGCCCATGCGTCAAAACAGCTTATCCTCTGCCGTTTCAGTTCATCAGGACGCAGATACTTGAACATCACATAAAGCTCCGTAAGGGCATTGACTACGACAGTACCCGACAGGAATGTTGCACCCAAATCGCGCCCTGTACGCTTCTGTATGTCACGGATAGCAAAAAGCAGGTTCGCAGCCCTTTGTGAGCCTTTCGTGTTGCCGATGCCCGCAACCCTCGTATGGCGTGTTTGGAACATAAGGTTCTTGAACATGTGGCACTCGTCCACGAAAATATGGTCTATTCCCATGGAGTGAAAATCCACCGTGTCATCCTTGCGGCTGTTGATGCTCATGCGTAGGTTGGCGAGTTTTGCCTGTAGGTTCTGCTGCCGTTTCTCCAATCCGCTCTGCATCCTGCCACTTCGGTAACGCATGGTGCTTTCCTCCAATACCTCAAGGCTACGCTCGACATCCTGCAGTTCTTCCGAAAATATCTCAAACATCGTTTCATCAGACTGCGGTATCTTGGCAAACTGGTCGTGTGTGAGAATGATGCAGTCCCAGTTGTTGTTTTGGATTTTTGAGAACACCTCTTTACGGTTGGCAGGGGTGAAATCCTCTTTGCCCGGATAGAGTATCTTCGCTGACGGATAAGCCTTTCTGAAAGTGTCTGCTATCTCATGCACATTGGCTTTCAACCCGATAATCACAGGCTTGCGCACAAGTCCGAGACGCTTCATTTCGTATGCGGCTACGCACATTATCATGGTCTTTCCTGTACCGACCTCATGCCAGCAGATGCCGCCGCCGTTCTGCTTAATCATCCAAATAGCATCCTTCTGTGAGGAATAGAGGTCATCGTAAGGGAACTGTTCAAACGAGAGACCGGGGAATGTCTGCGCCGAGCCGTCATAATGAGGACGGACATAACAGTTAAAACGCTCGTTGTAGGCTCTCACAAGGTCATCACGCACCTCTATGGGCTGGTTGTCAAGCCACGCATTGAACTTGCTGCGAATTTCCTGTATCTTGGTAGCCGCTTCCTGTATGGCTTCCTCGTCCGGCACACGCACCTTGTCACCATTGCGGTACACCTCTTTGGTGATTTCGGGCACGGTGTCCTGCAAGGCGTGAACAAACAAGTCCTCACCGTTATAGTTGCGGACAGAATAGGTGTGATAGGCTACAGCTGAATATCCCTGCAAGGAAACAACATAGGTGTCGTTCACATCGAAATACATAACCATGGTATCGGTCTCGAAAAGCTCTTTTGCAAAAGCGGCATACAGGCTTGAGTCAATCCAACGCTCGCCCATATTGATGTCAAGCTCCTCATAAGGGATTGCTTCGGGTGTCGCTTCTTCCAATGCTTTCAGCGAGGCTTCCGTATAATCCTTTTCGCTGCCCTCAAGTTCCTGCAGCAGCGACATGATTTCCTTGTGCTTCGCAATCACATTCCCGGCAATGAACTTACCTTTGTTCTCCCATTCTCCCGATATGGGGTTGTAGAATATTTCGCCTTTTAGGTCGTCTATGGCTTCCGTCTCGCTCCTGTCCGAGCTTCGTGCGATAAACGGCATATCCACCTTGCCGTAAAAATTGAGGCTTGTCGCCAACGCTTCCATTGGAGAAAGCACGGTCATGGTGTCTATCTTCTTGAACGCCACCGGCTCACGCATGATGTCAGCCTTGCCTATGGTATCGCCCGACTGCATTTCAATGGTGAACACCTCGACACCGAGGCTGTCAAGCATGATAAACTCCTTGTTGTCGTTGTCATGGAAATATCCCCACTTGGCTACGAACTTGTCATATAGGGCGTTAAGCCGTTCCCGCAGTTCAGGATGTTCCTGTTCTTCCTCACGCTCCTTGTTTGACAGCTCAAGATAGGTCTCACGGATAGGGAAATAGTCGTTTGCCCTTTCTTTCGCCGCTTCTATATCAGCCATAGGCACGAAATCCACGGCTACATCGGCATAACGGCTTGACTTGCGCATCTTGAGGTTGCCGAGCTGCCCCTCGAACATCACCATTGCGCCGTCTTTCATCCACCATGCCACGGTGTCGGTGTATGCACGTTTGCCCATATCTTTGGGCTTGGCGGTTATTTCCTCACCGAAAAGGTCAAAGAGCGACATCTGCCCCTGTGCGGTGTCCTGTCCGTCATTGATAAAAAGGCTCTTGCGGAAGAAACGGCTGAAGTCCATTTTGAGCAATGCGGAGAAGTATTGCCGCATCATCGCTTCCTCACCCTGCCACTGGTATTTCCTTACATACTTGCCAAACTGGTTCATGGAAATACGGCTGTCGGTGGCAAGTGCCGTCTTGGGCTGCATGAAAAGTTTGTTGGCATATTCCGTCACGATACCGTCCGTGCCGTTTTCCCTGCCTACCTGCATGAACAGCTGCTCACGGTGTGACAGGGTTGTTTTCCGTGTGTGCTTCTGGAACACCAACAGGTCAGTGCCTACCTCTATGCCGCCGGTCTCCATGAAGATGTTGTCGGGAAGCCGTAATGCGGTTATGAGGTCTGCATGGTTCACAAGGTACTCGCGCACGAACTTGTTGCCGGGAGTGTCGGCGATGCCCCTTGAGGTCACGAAAGCGAGTATGCCGCCCTCGTTGAGCAAATCCATGGACTTTATGAAAAAGTAGTTGTGTATGGTCTTGGTGGACTGCTCGTATATGCCGCCCTTTTTCCACATATCGGCATCGAACACACGGAAGTTTCCAAACGGAATGTTTGAGGCGATGACATCAAATCCCTTGTCCTGCAGGTCTTGTTCCCCGATAGTCTCATATCCTGCGCTTATCGTGGTGGCGTTGTCATGGAGAAGCGAGAGGATAAGCCCTGTGATGGCGTCTTTCTCAAATGCGTATGCCCTTGTTCCCTGCATGGCGGTTTTCATAAAGCCGCCAATCCCTGCGCTCGGCTCAAGGAAAGTGCGCATCTGCATACCGTTGTCCTTGAAAGTGGCGTGTATCTGCGCCGCCACGGTGTCGATGATGAACTGCGGAGTGTAGAACGCCGTCAGCACGGATGACTTTATGCTGTCAATGAGGGTTTTGTACTCCGTAATGTCGGACTTTGCAAAAGCAAGCAGGATTTCCTGCAAGCGTTTCATAGGCTCTGCCATGCCGTCGGGCATGGGCTTGTCCGTGCCGATGTTCAGCACCTCTTTGATGCCTCCGAACCCCGAATAAAGGGCTAATGTTTTTTTCTCGCTGTCAGTGGCTTGTCTGCCCTGACCGTGTACCGCCAAAGCTGTCTCTATGGCGTTTACGTTGTCGGCTAATGCCTTTTTCTTGTTGTATCTCATATCTGACCTTAATGTTGAAGATTTATTTCTTCCCTCACTTCCTGCTCCTTCCGGAGCCGTCCGTGAGGTGGTTATCTGCGCAACACAGGGGCATCTAAGAGGCTTTAGGGACAAGGTTTTCAAGATGATTTTACCGCCTGTCCGTAAAATCTCGCAGAAACTCCGTACAACCTTGGCTTATAAGCCCGGATGCCGAACTTCGCGCCGATAACCACCGGGAGTGACGGTTCCGGACAGAAAAGGATTTTTCTATAAATGGCGGAGAATTTTTATAAAAGGTCTGATTATAAAAGGCAGCGGCGGAAGTCGCGGGACTGGCCGCAGCAGAGGCACGGCAGCCCGGAGTGCAGGGGAAGTCGGGGCGAAGAGCGAACCGTGGGTGTCACCGACAGGCTGTGTGTGGAAGCATGACACACTCTGCCGGCCCACGCTCGCCCTGTGCCGGAGGCCGCCCGGACTTGAACGGAATACAGGGTGTCGGCGTGCCTGGCAGCATCGGGTGTCCTTGCGATCCGCCAGTGTTGCCGAAAGGCTATAAAGGGAGAATCGGTCATGTCGGACAAGTGTCATTATAAAATGGGCTATATGTTATAAAAGTAAGCAGGCGGAAGTCACGGGGCTGACAACAGCACTGGCACGACAACCCGGAGTGGAGGGTGAGTCGGGGTGAAGAGCGAACCGTGGGTGTCACCGACAGGCTGTGTGTGGAAGCATGACACACTCTGCCGACCAACGCTCGCCCTGAGCCGGAGGCCGCCTGGACTTGAACGGAATGCAGGGCGTCGGCGTGCCTGGCAGCATCGGGTGTCCCTGTGGCCCGCCGGTGTTGCCAAAACTTATAAAAGGCTCGTTCAAGGACATCATGTCTGCTATAAATGGATTTCGCATGGAAAAGGACTGCCGAATGTCAGCAGTCCCTCTGTCATGCTCAATCTTCCCAATCCACATCGGCATCTTCCATGATGCGCCGTAGGACTATGCGGCATCGTTCTGTGTCGGCTTCCTGTATCATCGTGCGGATGCTGCTGCGGTAGGTAGTGGAGTATGCGAGTTCTATTAGTTCCTCGTCATGGGCTGTCACTTTTTCTTTTTCCATAATCAGTGATTTTAGAGGTTTGATTGTCAGTATGCCGGTTTCTCCAGTACAGCTTCCGCCATCTGAACCCCGCCGTGCCACAACGTGATTGTGCCGGGAACGAAACCCATATCACCGTATGCAACGTGTTTCAGATAGTCCAGGTATTCCGCTCCCGAAAAATTCTTACCGCTGAGATTGCGGAATATCATCGGAATAGAAACGCCGTCACTACTTGACAGAACGGTTTGCCCGTCCTGCCTTATTTCATCCAGCTTGGCTTTGCTGAACACGATGTTGCGGTCATCTGTATTCATGGCACTAATCATTGTTCTTATAGATTATGATGCAATCCTCCACTTCGGTCGGCTGCCCGAACAAAGGGACGCTGCTGAAATACGGTTCCGCGCCCCCTTCTTCGCTTTCTGTGATGGGGACGACTACTTCGATGCCCTGTTCGCGGCAGATGTCGTCAATCTGCTTAATCTCGTCAGCGTTCAGGTTGCTTGCATCGCCATTCACCAGATAAGGCAATGCGTAGGTCGGGATTTTTTCGATACTCTTTTCCATTTTTTTGAATTTAACTGTTAGACTTGTGGAATGACCTTTTCCCTGCCTTAGCCCGGCTTGCGGTTCGGCCATTCCTGTTTTCTTGCGGCATTGAGGGGATGGTGGTCATAAGGGGAATTAGGCAAGGCCTTCAGAACGGAGTGTGCCTTGATGTTTGCCCTGCCACCTCCAAATTCGCCGCAGAAAACGGATGACCGGCCGCCGGATGAACTATGAGATATAAACGGTGATTATGATATTACAACCGGTGACAATCAGAATATATAAAGGGCTTGGTCGCAGCCGGTGAGCAAAAGAAAAGACGGCCGTAGCCGTCTTTTGAGAAGAGAGGTTGGGAAGCGTCACGCAGCCTTCTTCTTGGAAGTCTTGCCTTTCGCTGGCTTTTTGCCATCGGTTTTCTTTTCGGTGGACAGTTCGCTGACGGATGTTGCAACGAAGACGATGCGGCTGTGCTTGGTTCCGTCTTCCGATGTCCATTCTTCTGGACGGATGAAGCCTGAAACCTGGACGAGCTTGCCTTTCTTGAGAAGCTCGAAGGTCGATGCCTCTTCGGACTTGCGCCAGCACTCGCAGTTTACAAGGGCCGACTTGCGGGTGGTTTCGTCGCCGTTGGTTTCCGTGCGGCTGATGGAGAGGGGAAAACGGGCAACCGAGTTCTTCTCGAAGTTGCGGATGTTTGCGTTGACGGCTACGAAGCCACTGAGGTTGAAAGAGTTGGTGTTGTTTGTTGAAGTTGCCATAACTTTAAGTATTAAAGAGTTAAACATTTAATTTTTACGATGCAAAAAGATGACATGGGCATAGGGTAGCACCAGCGGAAGGTTCGGCAAATACTCTTTTTGTTGAGCCTGTGAAAAGAAAAAGGAAGATTTGTTGAAAGCCGTTGGTCAAAGGCAATGTCCGTCCCGTAGGAGCTAAAGCTCCGCCATGATCATAACTTCGCATCAGGAAAAATAAGTGTGTATGACTCGCCGTAATACTGTTGTGGTGACTTGACGACACCATACTTTACCGGTTGGCTGTACGTCATAGCGATTTCCGCATAAACTCGGGAACCGGATATTGCACGTTCTTTTCATTTTGACGCAGTACCGACAGCAAAGAGACGCCTCGAGGCTGTATATGTGAGTGCGGCTGTACGTGGACATATAGACCGCTACCCAAGAAAGGCTGGTCCATGGTCGATGCCCATACGGATAATGGATGATTGGAAAGATGACGGATAAAGTGCCGCAGTCTTTGCCACATCCGGTGAACCGCCTACAGAATATATCCGGCAAAAGTAGAAAGAGCAAGCCCAAAAGGAAATGCACGCTCCCGGCGTGTCTTCAAGGAAGGTACGGACTGACTGTCTCGGCGAACCAGTCTGCCATTAACAAAGGAATTATCAGGTAAAAGAGGGAATCACTGCGCAACCGTGTCCGGCGAGTATAAAGGGTGACCTTCAAAAAAGAAATATAACAGGAAATACCAGGACGGTACAATCCGAGCATGTTGCCCGGATTGCCGCATCCATACATTGGCACGTGTCAATCGAAAACAATCACTTCGTCCCGATGGGTTGCCATCTCTATGCCGTTTGAAAGCCGTACTACGACCTCTGTGCCGTAATCTCCAACAATCTGACCGTCACAGATGCCTTGATAGTCCTCTATAAGCGTGCAGTATGCGCCGATGATGTCCGATGTTTCTTCTGTCTCATACATGGTTTTGTCTGTGTTAAAGTTATTGGTTTTTATCCCTGCCTTTTCGCTTGTGCGTCGGGATTTTGAATATTACAGTGCCTGTAAAGGTGGCGCATGGCAGACAAGGCAAGGTTTTGGAGGGAAAGATAGAGCGAAGTCTCCATCTTGCAGTGACAAACACCGTGTGCCAGACCTTGACGATCTGACAGCGGCTTCTACCTTTGCACCGTAATATTCTGTAACCCCGACCGACAAGCAGGAATTGATAAATCCAAAATAGAAAAGGACGGAGCTGACTATATAAATGGACGGTCATGTATGGCTATAACAGGAAATCGTAGATATAACCACAGGTGAACTCCGTGGAATACAAGAGGAATGGCAACGGATGATTTAAGAAAACAGGCAGGGGCTTCCCTGCCTGTCCGTCATTATCCCCCCAAATAGCAAGAGGCGTCTTTGCTGTCCTTGTTTATGGTGGTATAGTACAGGATTTCATCGACGCTGTTTAATCTCCGCCACCCGTTGTAAATCCGTTCTCCGTTAAAGTCGATAATCGAAAGACGGCAGTTGTCCACTCCGTCACGGCTCCGTTCAGAGTCAAAGGTAATGCTGATGCCGTTAGCATAGGTCAGGTATAGCGAAGTGTAGTTTATCTTTACCAATGGCTTTTTCACAGAGTTGCTACCGTTGAAATATCCTGCGGCAAGCAAAAGCTGTTCGGCGAATTTCACTGCTTCGGCAGAGTATTTCACCATGGCTGACCTGATAGAGATTTCGTCATGGCTGTTTCCGATGAAGTTATATGGCAATACCCTGTTACGATACGAGAGCAAGAACGGTTCGTGGAGCTTCTCCTTTATCGGGAGGTTTGTTGCCAAGTATTCCTCTTTCGTGACGATGTAGCTGTCAGTCATCTCTTCGTTCATGTAGATGCAGTAGGCTCGCTTCGCACGTTTGCGTTTTTCCTCATAGGCTCTTTGTTCCATTTCATCCATGCAGTTGTATTTATGTCGGGGAACACGCTTTACCGCATTGACAAAAGTGGGGGTCTTGCAGTACCCGAACTTTTCTGCAAATTCGGGTACTGTCCCTATAAAATCATAGCCTTTCCAGTTGTACTTATTCATCTTGTTATAAATCATTGGTTAAATAGTTGCAGGCTGTAAGGACGAAATCTTCAACACCAAATTCAGCGAGAGATTTAAGGTCTTCGATACCATCGCAATAGAAGAATATCTTTTCATCAGTGGCATCGTCCGCATCTGAGGACAACTTTACGGTTACAGGGGACGGCTCGACAAATTTTTCATCTTTCCACACGATTTCACACATCGCATAAAGCGGCTCTGTTCCATGCTCGGCACAAAAATCTGCATAGAGTTTGTCTATATCCTCTTTGATTTCATCAATATCAGAGAGGACAACACCGTTGCCACAGTCATCACACCATCCATAAACAAACGCTTCGTCCGTATAATTCCGGAAAGATTTGTCATTGGGGTTAATCATGGCTTCACACGCCACATTCATACCTCCGCATTTTGTACATATCACTTTCATATTTCAGTTTATTTATTTCCCTGCCTTTGAAGCCTTCTAACTTCGCCGTAAGGGTTTGTTTTACGTGCGGTTCAAACGGGGGAGGCAAGAACATAAGGCAAGGAACCGGGAATGAAATTTTATGAAAAGCCGGAATCTCTGATTCTGGAAAGTTTCCGTCAAATTTCATCGGAGGTAGCACGGCGGTACTTGAGCGGTGTTCGTCCACCGTAACTTTGCACAGGAAAACAAACCGTGGCGATGTCACGGCAAGCAGATCCGGCTTTATACAGGGATATTGGATGGGTAAAATAGGATAAGCATGAAACGGAATTATAAAAGGGATAGCCCGGATATGGTTTTGAAGTATAAGACCACCCGTATTATAACGGATGGTCTATGCTTAGGTCTGTTATTCTGAAGCTCTCTTGCTTATCAGTGTCAGTTGGCTCGGACGGTCTGCAAACCAATAGGCATCACTGTCAAGGTACACACATCTGTCACCGTTCCATGGCTTGCCGAAAGCCAATATCTCACAAGGTCCAAAGACCACACCGTAATCGTTTGTGAACGCCACCATGTCGCCTACTTCCAAATCAAATTCGGTAGCGATAACATCCGAAAGTCTGTTGTAAAACACAGAACCGTCTGCTTCTTGTTTCTCTCTCCATTTCAGAAATTCCTCTTTATGACTTCTTGTCTGGGGTATCGGTGATAATTCTGAGGCAAAGACCTCCGCTTCGGAATGGCGGCTTGCAATCAGAATAATGCTGTCCTCATGTACTTCTTCAGGAACGGAAATGACTTTGTAGTCACCGCTGGATATGCCGTTATCGGGGTCATTCCAATAAAGAAGGTTGCCTGCCTTGATAAAATCATATTTGCTCATTGTCTTATAAATTTTGATTGTTATTATTTCCCTTTATTCGGCCTGTTTGCGACCGCTGGGATTTATTTTTCTGCAATAAAGAAGGAGGCTGGGGCAATCCTGCAAGGCTGATACGAAAAATACGCTCGACGGAGAAGAGGAAGATTTTACGGTTCACTCGCGACTACAGTCGGCATTGACATGATTGGGAAAGCCGATTTACCTTCGTAGAAAAATAGAATCCTCCACAGGGCGCAGAGAAAAAGCTGCTGGAAGCCTTATAAAAGAAAAAAGATTATAACCGGATAACTTGCAAAGGTTTTGAACAAATCCTTGTACCTTATAACATGGCGCAACTGTCGGCAGACTGAAATTCAGTAATGAGGTTGTGCCTCATGTTCTTCATCATTTTGCCTTAAACTCATTTATATTACCCGCCACGCTTATATTCTTATTCACAGTTTTGGGGAGTTGTTCTTATGTATGTCCTAAATGCTGTCATAACGACAGAGAACCTGACATGCTATTATAACATCCTCGATTGTGAAATACTATAGAATTAGCCAAAATGACTTTGGCATGAAGTTTGCGATTTTTTCATTAAATTAAATTTAAGAAACAATGAATAAGTACGTAAAAGAGGCAAGAGTGTATCCAGCTATCGTGGGAATGATAATCCCCATCATCTTGACTACATTGTATGTTACATCATTTGTACCCGATACCATTGAGGTATGGAAGTCGATAATTGCAAAAATCGGATTATTTATCCCGGTGGCTTTGATTTATGGCGCATTGGCCTATTGGATGCGTCAACTTTTTATCGATGCCTCTAAACTGTTGTTTCAGTTCCGCCTGTTTAAGGAAGATGAAACAGAGATGCCAACAACAAAACTTCTTCTATGGAGCAGTGATATGAGGAAGTCTGAAACTGAAATAAAACAGATTGCGGCAAAAGTGAAGGCTGACTTTGGTATTCAACTATTGTCAAAAGATGAAGAACTTGCGAATCCATCCGAGGCTAAACGTGCTATTGTTGATGCTGTTGGAAAGATAAGAGAGGTGACTCGTAAAAACGAAAATCTTCAGCAGTATAATCGAAAGTACGGATTCTGTCGTAATTATCTTGGAGCTTGTGTGTATGCTATCGGCACAATCATTCTTGCACTTATTGTGAATCTAATCTTAGATATGCCATACACAAGGATATTGTTGGTGGCTTTATTTGTTCAGGTTTTGTTTGGTTTAATAGATTATACATCCTACAAATCTAAAGCCAATGATTATGCAAGGGCTATGTATAACGCATATATTACTGGAGAAGAATATGAAAGAGACTAAAAATGGACTAAAATATGAATACGAAGTCCTGAAAGTAGGAGATGCTGATGCAATACTTATCAGACACTATATTGGTGATGAACAGTTCATCGTACTGATTGATGCTGGTAATGCAGGTGATGCTGCTATAATAAAAAAGCATCTGAATGATTATTATGGAAGTTACTATATTGACTTGGCAATATGTACACATCCAGACAGTGACCATAAAGATGGCTTCTTTGACCTCTTTTTAGACGAAGAAATTACTATCCAGGAATTATGGCTAACAGATCCTGCATCTTTCATTGACGAAAACGATATACAGCGTTATCGTAACCACGATAACGCTGTATCGGCTGTTCGTAAAATATGGAATAAGTCAACTGACGATAATTTGAATTTGATCGAATTGGCCATTGATGAAGGTTGTGACGTTTACAATGTTGTAGATGGCTTCAAACATGATAAACTTCCAATATGTGTTGTAGGTCCTTCTGCTGATTATTATGTTGAGGTAGTAAAGGCTATGGTGGCAAACTATGGTATAAAGACATACGAAGATAGCTCAAAAGAAGCATACGACGATGCGTTCAAGATTGATGAGAAGGATATAAAGAGTGTGATTGACAATGAAGAAGACCCATCTCCTTACAATGCTTCCAGCCTTATTGTCTTGTACGAGCCTGGTGATGGTAAAAGACTACTCTTTGCTGGAGACGCAAATACTACCTCTCTTCAGATGATGCTGGACAAATATAAATGGTTGAGAAATGTTGAGTTTCTTAAAGTTCCTCATCATGGAAGCCGTAGGAATCTGAATACGTCAATCATAGAGAATCTTTCTCCGAAAAAATGCTATATATCTGCTGCTGGGAACAAAAAACACCCGAGTGGGCGTTTAGTATATTGGCTTGCGAAATATGGGGATGTTTACTCTACTCATGTTTGCAATTCCTTTATTCATTGTTCGTCGGCAGCAATGCCAGATAGGTATGGTACAATAAAACTATCTCCATTTAAGGAAAAAAAATAATGCCACACTAAATCTATTCGCTTCAATTCTTACAACACTAATTAATTTATCACTAATTGAAATGGGGCTATGTTACGGCCCTATTTCAATTAGCGTAAATTAGCGATTCCTAATTAACACTCTGTGCATTAGTAATAAATCCAGTTAATCGGAAATTTTGTACTCGTGGATATAGCAGTAGGCATGTGCGTATTTTTTTCTCCATTGTCCTACAATCGCATCCACATCTAGCTTTGACTGGACTTGCATATCGCAGATTTCCTCCAACCACTCATATACACTCTGCAAATCTGTAAAATACTCGGTGTAGTATTCCTTTTTTGAAATGCACACTTCGACAACAAATCTATCAGGAAAGTATCTGCCTTCATCGTCATTGGTATAATACAGAGCCATTCCTGGTTCCTCCGACCGATATAGATAGTTTAATGTCGGATATTTCCTACATACCACATCGAGCGTCTCATTGCATGGAGCCCATGCTGTTTCTGTATTGAAAGTAAGCACTCTGCCGTCAAACTCTAAATCGTTCCAGCTTCCACGGCAAGATACATCTTCACATTTTTCGCCAAGGGCATCAACAAGACATCCCAACCAAGTAGTCCCAAATCCATTCGGAACAGAAGGGTCTTTTGACTCCTGTAGCTTGTTCATCAAGTCATAGAGGCTTTGTAATTCCTTTGCGTCGCCCTCTATCGCATACGCTGTGCAGCACCAGTTAGGCATATTCTTAAACTTTAATTTGTTAAACTTGTTCCCCTTTACTCAAGGTCTTTCGACTTCTCCTGAAAGGATTGTTTTCATGTGCCGTCTCAGACGGAGAGTGAAAGGACGACAGACAAGAAATCAAGGATAAAATTTTATAAAATGCCGGAATCTGTGATTGCGGAAAGTTTCCGTCAAATTTTGCTGAAGATAGGGAACGCTTCTTGGTGGACGTTCTCTCTCCGTAACTTTGCACACGAAAACAAACTTTCGTGGGAATCGTAAATGCTGAAATCTCTATAAATGGAACATCATTAACACAACGTGGAAACAATAAAAGAAGAGACCTTCAAAAAAAAGAAAAAAGACCTTATACGAAACAAGTCAGAAAGTCGTGTTATATATACACGAACTGACTGACTAATATTTTGACTTGATTAAAGACGGGGCTCTACGATGACAATGAAATCGAATTCGGTCAAAAGACAAAACAAGTCAGAAGTCATGTACTATATATACATGAACTGACTGACATATTTATTGACCTGTTCATGTATATCTTTGAACAAGGTCGAAAGCAAAGACGATTTTGGATGGGTATAAAAAAGGAGGGAAGCGGATAATTGGTCTTATTTTTTTCTTTGAAGGCAAAAAATAATTCCAAGGAAAAGGTAAAAGTAGTATATTTGCAACTGTCTTTCAATTATAAATCAGGCTAATTTTTTTCGACGAATATGTTACCTTTGTGTTAGTCGTAAATTTATGCAAGTTTGAATTGTGTTGATATTTAGATAGTTATAGTCATAGTTTTAGGGAAGTATAAAGTATACGTGTGTAAGTAACGAATTTAAGTAAAATTTAACACAAATCGTCGCATTATGCAAACAGAAGAGCAAAAAAAAGAGCACATCGTATTAAAAGGTCAAACGATGTACCTCCCCACCGACCTAAAAAAAGAGTTGGTAAAATTGAGGGTCATGATTAGGATTTTGGCCCAAGCGTCAGACAGCCAAGAGCATTGCATTGATTTAGAGGAATACGAGCAGCGTATGTATGTGCTTAATTGGCTGATTGAAGAGATTGATTTCAAGTAACCCAAACAACATTTCGTATGGAAAGAATAACCAGAGAAGATTTAAGAGGCATGGCGATGGGTGAGACACGCACGTTTATTCTGCCAAACGCCCAGCAGTGTGACAACGGAAAATCCACGGCCTACCAGATGCAAAATCTGTTAGGGTGCAAGTTCAGTGTGCAAACGGATTATGCCAAGAATGAATTAACCATTACCAAGAGCGCGATATGATTAACACCAGGCCCCAAGTCGAACCCGATGGCCGTTACACCGTGCAGGAAGCGGCAAAAGCGTTAGGCGTGGAACGACACACCATATATCGCTATTTTGACAGTGGTAGCCTCAAATTCCGTGTGCGAAAGGCAGACAATCGAAGAGTGACAACGGGCAAATGGATTGTCGAATGTTGGGAAGAAAACTATTTATAAGTTATGCCAATAATCGGAACTATCATTGAAATTGTACTTTGCATCGGACTGATAATCATTCTGGCAAAGGACATCAGAGAGTTAGCAAAAGAAATGAGTGAATAATCATTTAATTTTTCAGTCGTATGAAAACAGATTTTAGCGTACACATTCATGTGGATTTAGGCGTAACGCCTGAATTGGTGGCATTGGTTAATGCCGTCATTGGCCACAGACGGATGCCGACCGTTGAGGCCCAGAATCCCGAACCGTCAGCAAGTGAGCAACCAGAAGCCGCCGCCCCTGCAAAGAAGCGTGGCCGTAAGGCAGAAACAGCCGAAGCACCAGCCCCAGAGGTTGAAGCCCCGGCAGAAGAGGCAGCACCAGAACCCGAACCAGAGGCAGAGGCCGAAGCCCCAGCCGAGGAAGAACCCAAGGAACTGACAGAGCAAGACATCCGCGATGCCATGCACCGAACCCGTCAGCGTATCGAGGGCGAGAACTACAAAGACGAGACGGATGGAGAACTTTATAAGAAGTACCACCGCCAACTGACATCGTGGTTTAAGAACACAGCCGCTTTGTTAGGCTCAGACAAGCCGTCAGCCCTCATTACAGAAAAGGGCCAGGATGAGGCGCGACAATTCATTGCAGAGTGTGAACGTCTGGAAGTATTGGAAGATGGCACAATCGGAATTAAAGAGGCATTTTGAGTTATGGCAGGACACGCATTATTAAGCCCGTCAGCGGCCCACAGATGGCTCAATTGCACAGCCGCCCCACGTCTGGAAGAGAACATTGCCGACAGCGGCAGCACCTTTGCAGAAGAGGGTACATTGGCACACGCCTATTGCGCCAAGCACCTCAAAGGATTTTTGGGTTTGCCAACAGTCGATGAGGATGCCGAGATTAAGCAGCTTTTCGACAAGTACCACACGGGAGAAATGGATGAGTACACCGACACGTACAAAACGATCGTGCTGGAAAAGTACAATGCCGCCCGTGCCAAAACACCCGATGCCCAATTGTTGGTTGAGGTCAAATTGGATTTCTCAGAGTGGATGCCAGAGGCATTTGGCACGGCCGATGCCGTTATCATTGCAGATGGCACGATGGAGATTATTGATTTCAAGTATGGCAAAGGTGTAAAGGTGTCATCCGTCAAGAACCCACAAATGCAGATTTACGCTTTGGGCGCATACTCACAGTTTAGTTTTGAGTACAATATCCAACGTGTAAGAATGACCATCGTACAGCCACGTATTGACAACCTGAGCGAGTATGAGTTAAATACCGTTAATTTGCTTGCATGGGCAACGTACCAACTCATGCCGAAAGCCAAAGAAGCGTTTGAGGGTAAAGGCCACCAGATACCCGGCGAATGGTGTCAATTCTGCAAGGTCAAAGCGACCTGCAAGGCATTGGCCGACCTCACATTTGCAGCCGTGAAGCAGCACCCCGACCCAAAGACAATCAGCCCCGAAGAAATGGCCAGCCGCGTTTTGCCCATGTTAGACACAATCAAGACATGGATTAAGGGCGTGGATGAGTACACATTGGAGCAGGCATTGAACGGCCAGAAGTACCAAGGTTTCAAGTTGGTTGCAGGGCGCAGTGTCCGCAAAATCACAGACCAAGAGGCCGTGATGGGCGCATTATCCAAGGCAGAGTTTGCCGAAGATGCCTACATGAAGCCAAGGGAACTGAAAACCATTACCGATTTGGAGAAAATCATTGGCAAGAAACGATTTGCCGAGATTTGCGGTGAGTGGATTGACAAGCCCCAAGGCAAGCCGACGTTAGTGCCTGAATCTGACAAGAGGCCGGAGTTAGACACCGACGATTTTTCCAAAGTTGATTTAAGCGAATAATAACTAAAGTTTAATTTTTAATTTCATTACAACTATGATGAAACCAAACATTTTGCCCAAGAACGACGAGCGTACAGTTGTAATCGGCCCGTGCCGATTGAGTTACACACATCTTTTCGAGAAGTACACCGGCCCCGATGGTGACGATAGCCGTGCCAAGTACCAAACGGGCATACTAATTCCGAAGAGCCAGAAAGAGACGGTTGAAGCCCTCAAAGGCTGCATCAAAGCCGCCTACGACCAAGCCATTACAAAGTATTGGGGAGGTAAGAAGCCGAAGATTGACGAAACATCGGATGCCTACCCATTGCGTGATGGTGAGAGCAAAGACGATGAAGCCTACCAGGGCCACGTTTACATCAACGCCAAGACAGGCAAGAAACCCAGCGTGACCGACCGAAGCGGCCAGCCCATCATTGATGAGGATGAGATTTACAGCGGCGTGTGGGCATGGGTATGTGTCACATTCTATGGCTACAAGGTCAATGGTAAGTGTGGCATTGCAGCAGCTTTGGAGGCCGTGCGTAAGTGCAAGGATGATGAGCAGTTTGGCGGCAGCGTCAGCCAGAGCGAAGCATTTGGCAATATCCCGATGGATGATGAAGATGATGAGGATTTGTAAACCGTGAATGATTGGCCGTGGGTGGTGGTAGTGGTAACACCCACATGGGATTAAAGGCTTAGGACACCCACGGCCATTCTTAAATAACAGAGAGAATGAAAGAATTAGGAATTGACATCGAAACGTACAGCAGCAACGATTTGGCCGATTGCGGAGTTTACAAATACGTTGAAGCCCCAGATTTCATGATATTGCTTTTTGCATATAGCGTGGATGGTGGCCCCGTCGTATGTGTGGATTTGGCGCAGGGTGAAGAATTGCCAGCCGATGTTATGGCAGCACTCACAGACCCATCCGTGACAAAGACAGCGTTTAATGCTGCATTTGAGCGTATTTGCATCAGCAAGTGGATGGGATTGCCAGAGCCATTGCCAGCCTCACAATGGAAATGCACGATGGTACGTGCAGCCCGTATGGGTTTGCCGCTGTCATTGGGGCAATGCGGTGAGGTGCTGAAATTGGCCGATGGTAAGATGAAAGAGGGCAAAATCCTAATCCGTTATTTCTCCATCCCGGCCAAGAACGGAAAGAGGCATTTGCCAAGCGACGCGCCCGACCGTTGGGAGGTATTCAAAAAGTACAATATCAGAGACGTGGAGGTTGAGCAACAGATTTTGGCCAAAGTGCGCCGTCTGGAGGCCCCTGCATTTGATGATGAGTTGTACATTGCCGACCAAGAAATCAACGACCGTGGCGTGATGATTGATTTGCCGTTGGTTGAGGCCGCTGCAAGGTTTGACGATGAGTTTAAGGCCGAGTTGCTGCAAGAGGCAAAGACCATAAGCGGATTGGAGAACCCCAACAGCCCAGCCCAATTGAAAGCCTACATTTCCAAGGTTACGGGCATGACCGTGGCCAGCCTCAACAAAAAGAATCTGGATGAGTTGGACGGCCAATTGAAGTATTGGCCAAAGGCCCAGAAGATTTTGGCATTGCGCCGTGAAATGGGTAAGACCAGCAATAAGAAGTATGCAGCCATGTTGAAATGCGTTTGCAATGATGGCCGTATTCACGGGCTTTTGCAGTTTTGCGGTGCAGCACGTACAGGCAGATGGGCAGGCCGATTGGTGCAAGTACAGAACCTACCACAGAACCATTTGGAAAGTCTGGACGATGCCCGTTATTTGGTACGTCAGGGTGATTTGACAGAGTTTGAAATGAATTATGCTAACGTCACTTATGTACTCAGTGAGTTAATCCGCACAGCGTTCATTGCAGCACCAGGCCACACATTTCATGTATGCGACTTTTCAGCCATTGAGTGCCGTGTAATTGCATGGTTGGCAGGTGAGCAATGGGTGTTGGACGTGTTCCGGAAAGGCGGCGACATCTATTGTGCCACGGCAAGCCAGATGTTTAACAAGCCCGTAGAGAAGCACGGCCAAAATGCTGAGTTGAGGCAGAAAGGCAAGATTGCAACATTGGCATTGGGATATGGAGGCGGTGTGTCTGCATTGGAGGCAATGGGTGGCAAGCGTTTAGGTTTGGCAGAATCCGAAGAAAAGGAAATCGTGAATCTTTGGCGTAATTCCAACCCCAAAATTGTGAAGATGTGGGCCACGATCGAGAAAGCTGCTATTACAGCCCTAAAGACGGGAAAAACCGTACCCGTACATCGTGGCATTGAGATTGGCAAGCGATGGGGGATGCTGACAATAACATTGCCGTCTGGCCGTGTTATCTGTTACCCCAGAGCGAATGTTGGCATTGAATATGGTGACGGATGGCGTGGCGACCATGAAATTATTGAGTATGAGGGTTTGAACCAAACCACTAAGAAATGGGGCAACGTCAGAACGTATGGCGGCAAACTCACAGAGAACATTGTGCAAGCCATTGCCCGTGACATTTTGGGCATTGTCATTCTGAGGGCCAGGCAACAGCACCTCAACGTGGTTTTCCATATCCATGACGAAATTATTGTTGAGGCAACGCCCGACCAGACGTTGGCCGACGTTGAGGCACTGTTTAGCACCCCGATTGGTTGGTGTGCGGATTTACCACTCAAAGGTGCAGGTTACACCACACCTTATTATTTGAAAGATTAGTTTAACAACCCCTAATTTAATTATTGTATGACAGAGAATCAGAAACTAAAGATGGAACTTTTGAAAGAGTTTGCCATCAGTGACGAACCAAAGAGCATCGAGGTTTGCCGTGAAATGTACAAATTCATGGTGGAAGATGAAGCCCCGACCCCATCAGTACCGACAAATGGCAAACACCCAAAGGATGGTGTTTACTACATTTGCGACGATGAGAAAAAGACCATTGCGCCGTACAAGGCCACGTTGACACCCCCAGAGGATGCAATGGGTGTTTTGTTGGTGCAAGGTGAACGCAGTATCATTATTGCACTCCGAGATTGCAACGATGGTGAGGAAACGACGTTGACCAAGCAGAAAGACCCGTCGAACCTCAAAGGCAACTACATTGACACCTGCATTGATGCCGTGTCCGATTGGAACGGCCAGAAGAACACCGAACATCTAAAGGCCGTCGGACTGTCTGACAATATCAGCCTGAGCGATGGTTGGTACATTCCAAGCATTGGTGAAATGCTGTTTATCTTCACACATCGTAAGGAGGTCAATGCAGCATTGGAAAAAGCAGGTGGCCAACCCATTGCCGATGATTGGTATTGGACTTCGACCGAGTACAGCGCGACCAACGCATGGACTCTGAACCTCAACAACGGCGGCATGAACACCATCACTAAGGCCACGGGCACGTATCGAGTGCGCCCCGTCTCAGCATTTATTTCTTAATCTTCAAACTTTAATCTTTGGCACGGCGAAAGCCGTGCCGATAATAGGCAAACGACAATGAAAGTAACATTTAAGCATACAAGGCAAACAAGAGCCATTGAAGAGACCATTGACACCAAGGTTGCAGTCCAGATGGCTAATGACAACAACGGTGCAGCCATTATTGATAATGTAGATTATCCCGTTTATTACGTGGTCAAGGTACAAGTGAAAGTGTGGTGTTTCTGGATTACCATTTGGGAAAAGCATTGCGACATTTCCGATGGTGACACACGCCAACACATTATTAACGAAGCAAATGATTTTCTCAAAACGATGGAGGGCCAGGACGATGAAAACTAAAAAGCAAAAAACGGCATTTCGTACAGTTAGAGTTATTCCCCGAATACGCTTTACCACAAGGGAAGGGGAAAGTAACGAACAACCCCAGAATGTGAAAGATAACAAGTAACCGACAGCAGCATCATGGCATTTGTGATTGACCTTTTCCATCAAGTCGTTTATGAGTACGACCGTCATACAGTCGTGGCCGATTTTACCGACCAATGGCCCCAATATAATGTGTACGACCCTAAAGGACGATGGATAGGTTGTACAAATTCCGTGTGCGAAGCGAGTTGGAAAGCGAATTGCAGACAAATAATCAAGCATACCCCTTTATGATTGTTTTATCCTTATTTGACGGCATGAGTTGTGGCCAGATTGCATTACGCGATATGGGCATACCCGTCACACGCTATTATGCAAGCGAGATTGACAAATGGGCAATCAAACAAACTCAACTCAATTTCCCGGACACCGTGCAATTAGGCGACGTGCGTAACGTCGAGGCACGGACGTTGGGGCATGTTGATTTGCTCATTGGAGGAAGCCCGTGCCAATCGTTCAGTTTTGCAGGCAAGCGTGTTGGCATGAGTACGACAGCCCATGAAAAGGTGCTGACATTGGCACGTTACATGGAACTGAAAGAGCAAGGATTTGAGTTTGCAGGGCAAAGTTATCTGTTTTGGGAGTACGTGCGAATTTTGGCAGAGGTCAGAGAGGCCAACCCCAACGTGCTTTTCATGCTGGAAAACGTGGAAATGGGCAAGCAATGGGAGGCCGTCATTGACCAGGCATTGGGCGTGAAAGGTGTGCATATCAATTCCGCGTTGGTATCGGCACAAGTCAGAAAGCGCATCTATTGGACTAATATACGAACATTCCAAGCCGATTTGTTTGACGTGCCGGAAAGTGCAATACCACAGCCGAAAGACCGTGGCATTTTGCTTAAACACATTCTGGATGATGAAGTGCCAGACAGATTTTATTTGAAGCCAGAGACCATTGAGAAGTTATTGCAGCATAAGCAAAGGAACAAGGCCAACGGCAACGGTTTTGGTGCAAAATTCCATCAAGGGGGAGACTGTCCGAAAACTATAGCCACGTAGGTTAGATTCGTTACCAGTCGTGTGATTTTGTTTGTTTTGTTATAGTTGTTTAACTCAGAATCGTCTTTATTCTCAAGTATTTTTCGTACCTTTA
>NZ_NPJH01000075.1 GCF_002251365.1 Prevotella sp. P3-122 | reverse complement strand
AATGCGTTTGAAGAACGATTGTTGTAAAAGTTAAGGATCTCATCATAATGTTCGTAGAAGGTAGCGGCAATAACGTTGAACGAGTGCAGTCCCGCCTCCTCAACCTTGTTGTACCATCGAGCCATAGAAAGCCTTGCAGCGTCTTTAATCGTATTCTTGGAGAAGATCATCCGCAACGAATGGCACAAGCCGTAAGCGGTCTTAATATCAGGATAATTGTCAAAGAGAATGGCCGCTCTCTCTTTTTGTGTCGGAGACCATTTGTCTGCTGACTTAAAGAGCAGATAGCGTGACCTTATAAGCAGTTCTTTTCTTGTGTCGCCATTGGAATAACGAAAAGGCTCATACGGCTTGCCCGAAAGTTTAGCTTCTTCCATTTCGTCATTGCACTGTTGTATAGCATCCCAACGGTGCTTGATACGAAGTTCCTGTACGGCATCGCAGGCTAGTTTCTGTATGTGGAATCTGTCTATGACGCGACTTGCTCTTGGGAACGCTGTGCGTACAATTCTACGCATTGAATCCGACAAGTCAAGCGTAACCTCCTCCACTTGGTTGCGCTTGTCCTCGTCAATCAATTTTAAGACGGCTATGATGTCTTCTGACCTTGTCCCGGCAACAACGGCGACCAGACTCTGTTCTCGTGTACGGGCGTCTCTGTTTGTTATGAAGGTATACAACTCTCCGTTGGATAGCGACGATTCGTCAATAGCCAAACGAGGACCTATGTTATCGGCAAACAGCAACCATTCTTCTGCATGGTCCAATTGCTCCCAGCTGCGAAAGCCACTTAATGACTCTTTGTATTGCTTCTCAAACAAATGCCCGTCTATGTGATAAAACTCCTCAAGCGTACGGCAGGTCACCGGGGATGTCTCCATACGTCTCTTTTAAAAAAGCCGCAAACTCTTTTGAGTAGCGGGTCCCTTTCTCTGTTACGCTGATTCGTTCCACAAAGCTCTCTCCTGTTTGCTTGTTCTTCCATCTACGACGTCGTAATTTTAACACTACCTTGTGGTCTCTGATCGGGAAGTCGGTGACAGAAACGGCATCCATAAACCCAAGTGACTCATAGTCTTCACTCTCTTGATACGCCGTATTCATACGTTCATCCAAATGAATCGTCATGGACATGGCATCGATATCACGCTCGTCTGTTTCAATTTTAACTATCACAAAGCGTTCGAGTA
>NZ_NPJH01000074.1 GCF_002251365.1 Prevotella sp. P3-122 | reverse complement strand
TAAAGGTACGAAAAATACTTGAGAATAAAGACGATTCTGAGTTAAACAACTATAACAAAACAAACAAAATCACACGACTGGTAACGAATCTAACCTACGTGGCTATAGTTTTCGGACAGTCTCCCCCGAAACGACACACACATATATATAATTGCGCCACTTGAAACGCTTTGCTATTCCCACGTTAATAGTTATCCATAACAAAACTATCAAAAACCATATCGTAGTCTGGGTCTTGAATGACACTAACGACCAATGACCATTAACAATGCCGTCTGCTACAATACCGAATACATAAAACAAACAAATATATTTTGCCAACTTCACTATTCGCCTGCAAAGTTTTCCATCATTGACGTCTGTCGATTCAAACATACCGGACAACAAGAAGAAAAGAGGAACATAAAAGGAGTTCAATATGCTGTTCCAATTCTCATAGACAGGACTTTTGACAAACGGTTCCGAAGGAATGATATGAGAAGCTATTATCAGCATCATACCTACAGCCTTTGCATTGTCTATATGTATTAATCTCTCTTTCATTACACATTAGCTATTATTTCCCTCAACTTCTTCTCCAAAGTCTCATAATATCCCCAAATAACGTCCTCAGCCCCTTCTACGAATCGCTTTTGGCAAGCAAAGTCCATATACTTTTTCTCATCGGAGTTAAGCTCGGAAACAAGTTTTACTGTAGAAGTATTGTCCTTATCCATTTCAAAGAAAACGACAGCTTCCTTATTAAACACATCGCAATCCGGATTATTATCACTTCCCCAATAAATTGGTATGCAGCCACCTTGTATTGCCTCTAGAAGTTTCTCTGTCACGTATCCCTTGGCGTTTGAATTTTCCGGAGTAAGATTGAAACGATAATTCTTCAACCACCTAACTTTGTCGTCACCATATTCTTTTTTCAGAGAATCATCGTTGTGCATCCAACGCCCACAACTATCAACCTTATCAATAGTTGACAAATCATTAAAAATCATCTCACGCCCTTTATCTCCGTGACTGCAAAGGAATGAACAAAATTTGCGATTATTATAAGATTTACCTACAGGCAAGTTCCATTTTTCAATCTTACCTTTAATAGATTCGAATGTTTCCATTGAATCTAAAGCCCAAGTTATCCAAAATGGAATATGGATATACTTAGGATTATCATTTATATCATCAAAACCAATTGACAAATCAATAGAGGGTTCATTGAGCATGAAATCATGCCATTCTTTACGAAAGGCTAAATTTTCACGGGCAAAAAATATCCTGAAATCGCAGGGCTGATATTTTATAGCCCATTGTGGACCACATATCGTAAAAACACCAACTTTTAACTTAGACCTATTTTTCAATAATCCCCTACCCTCTATAAATTTTGGTAACCATAAATCCTGTTCAAAGAAAGGTGGAAACCAATTATATAGTTTTGTCTGATAATCTTTTGAAAACAGCAAACCTCTACGATGCTGTCTATACCATTCCTTATAATATTGTAATGTATCTACTACTCTCATTTCTCTAATCTTAATAATGAATAAACCTATGTGCCATTCTCCACATACTCATTCGTAACATAAAGAAGCCGAGTTTCCATTTCAAGCTCTTCAATGCCGAAATCTGTTGTTTATATAGGCACAATCCTTCCCTTGTTTCTTCTTTCGTCAAGACATCGTATATAAATCCTTCCGTAAAGATTCCAAAAGAAACTTTCTCTATAATGCTATTGGCATCTGCTACATGGAGCAACTCCCGTAGCTTATCCCGAAACCGCAAACGCATCTCGTATGTCTTACGTGTGAAGTGACGGGTTATAGAAGTGTCATTTGCCACATAATGATAAAACGCCATTGGAAGATATGTTATTTTCACTTCCGGATGCTGTAATAATTGCACCCATACAAGCAAATCTTCACAATGGTTTATTCCTTTGAAAAACTTTGCATTATACTTCTTGTATAAGTCAGTGCGAACAAGTTTATGCCACAATGCACCAAATAGTTTGTTGGCAAACATATCTTGAAGTACTTGCTCAGGAGAAAGTTCCGATGGCTGCTGCTTACATATAGTCTCACCATGTTTGGAGCTAATAAAATAATCAGCAATAACAACATCGGCATCTTCTGCCTTTGCCTTTGCATAAAGTTCTTCCAACATTGTGGAATCCATCCAGTCGTCTGCATCAGCATGAATACAAAATTCTCCTTTGGCATTATCAACTCCCAACTGACGAGCCATAGCTACCCCCTCATTCAGTTTATGAAAGACCTTAAAGCGTCTGTCTTTAGCAGAATACTCATCGAGTATCCTGCCCGACTCATCAGTGCTGCCATCGTCTATCATAAGCACCTCAAATTCATGTAAGGTTTGAGCAAGAATACTATCGAGCATCTTCCTAATTGAATCCGTGGCATTGTATACAGGTATGATTATTGAAACTTTCTGCATCTAACGAAAACGTTTAAAAACCTTTCCAACAAATTTCTGTCTAACCATTTGTTTCGTTTCTGCATTCATTGCAAACGAATACATCACGCCAATGGTACAAATAACAGCTAAAGAACAAACAACAAGAAATCTCAACAATCCTTCTGTCATCATCTCTCTGACAATGTATGGTATTATACATGCTATTGCTATCAATAGATAATTTTTTGCCATAATTTGAATAAAAAATCTACCAGAAGGGAAATTAATATATCGCTTACTAATCCATAAATTTGCAAACATTCCAAGTATCTGAGGAACCAAAGTTATAAGATAAGTAACAACGGGACTATACCCCAACTTTAAGAACAAGTAAACTAATGGCAATTGTATAACAGGAATAGTATTTCCAATTAAAGCCATTTGCTTGATATGTCCAGAAGCTATGATCGCTTTGTCTATCATAATATATGAATTGACAATAAGTGATGAAATGATTGTAATTTTTATAAATGCTGATGTATATTGTGGAACCTCCGTCAGCCAAATCTTTAATACATAATCAATTTCCATAAAAACTGGTACGGCAAATATAGCAAGAAGGAACAATGTATATTGTGTAATATTGAAAATTAATTTTTCAAAGTGTTCTTTATCATTTGCTCCGTAATACTTTACAAGCTGTGGTTCTGCTGCAATTATAAAGCCATTTACAAACTGGCTTATTGTGAACGTAACTGTATTAGCCAAGCCCCTTGCTGCATTTACCAACGTACTGAAGAATATGTTCAACAAAATCGATACTCCTTGAGTATTGCCCACTTGAAAAACGTTAGCAACAACTGACCATCCTGAAAAATTCACCATTTCCTTCAATAATTTACGATTCACTCTTAGAGAAAATAGGCATTCTGTAAAATTTCTGATACAGTAAATACGATATACACTGATGTTAATAACACAGACTCCAAGTAACAACGCTGAATAAATTATCAGTTTATCACCTGGTATAAAAATCAGCAAAAACAGAACTGCAACTTTCGCTACGGTTTCAAATATGCTCATAAAAGCATATATACTAAAATTTTCGTGGGAAGTGACCGCAGCTGCATAAGGCGTTTGCGTAATACTCAGAAAGACTGTAAGTACAGAAAACTGAAAGACCCAGTTAGCTGCCCCCATTCTATCTGGAGCAATATTTAGTTGTGAATTAAGAAACCATATTCCAAATGTTTCCAATAACACTACTACAACAACTCCTACAATCAAATGGATTACAAAAGCTGTAGAAAAAGTATCTTTTAATATCTGGGCGTCTCCCTTACCCAAATTCAGGGACAGAAACCTACGGGTTCCGGTCTGAAGTATACTGTTCAAGACAGTAAACATGGAGACAAAACCTCCTACTACATTATTAACGCCGTAATCAGAAGCACCAAGTTTCTCCAAAACAATTCTTGTAGTAAAAAAACTCAATGCCATTATTATAAATTGGCGTAAATAAAGGTAAACTGTATTTTTTAATATCCGTTTATTGTTATCTTCCATTCAACTTTACATTAATCTTGAAAACACGGAGCATATCTTAGTCTTTAGACTGAGCAAAGGATTGTTTGCATACCATCTCAATGATATTCCGCTTATTTTTTTTATATCATCAAAGTTATTGGGATAAATAATATAACTGGTCATATTGCTTGTCTTGATAGTAAACTTACGTTTATAAAAATG
>NZ_NPJH01000073.1 GCF_002251365.1 Prevotella sp. P3-122 | reverse complement strand
CTGTATCACTGTCCTGCCACCTCTATGCCGCATGCCGCAATGCCATAGACAGGTTATTGCATTGCTTGTCGCCAGAACTGTCCGACACTGACTTTTGACATGGCTTGAATCATGATTAACGACACCTATAATCCGCAAAACGAAATGTTCGTGAGAAATTAAACGAAGCGTTCATTTTCACAAAACGAAACGTTCATTTTTTGGAGGTTTCCCTTTAGGATAAACGTCATAGATTTTTTTGACGTTTATTTTT
>NZ_NPJH01000072.1 GCF_002251365.1 Prevotella sp. P3-122 | reverse complement strand
CGCGGAAGGTTGACTGGAAGACAGAGCGTCTGATACTGAGTTTGGCTGTTCTGCCGACCAAGCCCTACAACACGACGACACACGAGAACTACCTGTCGTTTGTATGCGGCGAGCTGGATGTGTATGATTTGAATACGGGTGAGCTGATGAATCCAGACGACTTCGTGGACAAGAAGACCGGTGAACCGAAGGAACTGAGCGAGAGCACGATAGCGAACTACCTGAACAAGCCTGCGAACAAGCTGCTGATAGAGCAGAAGCTGACGAGCTGGACGACATTCATGCACGAGCAGATGCCTCACGTTCACCGCCATGGCGGTCAGTGGTCGTTGAGTCAGATAACGATGGACGACGTGGACCTGACTCGGAAGCTGAAGGACACGAAGCAGCGGGTTCATGCTTACTATGCTTACGATGTGGTGAGCCAGTGCGTGGTCGGTGCGAGTTATGCGCGTCAGAAGGACGATGACCTGGTAGTGGACTGCTTCCGAGAAATGTTCCGCCTGTGCGCCAAACAGGGCTGGGGTATGCCGGCAGGTATTGAGGTGGAGAACCACCTGATGTCGAAGTACAAGGACGGCTTTTTGCAGGCCGGTGTAGCGTTCTCTTGGATACGCTACTGTGCGCCTCAGAACTCCCAGGAGAAGTATGCGGAGCCGTTGAACGGTGCGAAGAAGCGGAGCGTGATCCACAAGAACCACGAGGGCATCGGCAGGTTCTACGGCAAGGGCAAGTGGAGGCAGGAATACAAGAAGGTGAGCGATGAGTGGAACGACACCTACGAGGACAAGGAGTATTTCGGCTTTGACGAGTTGGTGGCAGATGACCGCAAGGACAACTGGGAGTGGAACCACCAGTTGCACCCGAATCAGAAGATGTTTCCCGGCATGACGAGGTGGGAGGTGCTTTGTGAGTGTCTTAACCCTAACCTGCAACCGTTGGACAAGGTGACGTTGGCGCGGTATATCGGTGAGAGGGTTGAGACGAGCATCCGGAGGAACTCGACAGTGAGGGTATGCTACGAGGACTGGTGGCTGAGCGACACGAGTGTCCTGGAGCGTCTGAAGCCAAACGACTACAAGGTGACTGCCTACTACATGCCTGACGGAGAAGGCAAGCCGACGGAGGTGTATATCTTCCAGGGCGACAAGTATATCGACACTGTGGAGAAGGTGGAGACTTACAACAGGGTGATGGCCGAGCAGACTGATGAGGACACGGTGAAGTACATCGAGCAGCGGAAGAAGATTGCGAAGTTCGGCAAGTATGTGAGGGAGCATGAGATTGAGCGTGTGGGGGTGATGCGGAAGACCTCTTTGCCCTCCCGTGAACCAGAACCTGAAGAACTGGAGGCAGTTTCGGTGGTAGGTCAGCATATAGAAGAAAGGCCTGTATTTGAAACGACAGAGAGCAGGGCTTTTGAGAGTTTATAGAAGCCCCCCTGCCCCCCGGTGGGGGGTATGGATAAGATAGAGGAGATAGAGGAGATAGATAAGATAGAGGAGATAGATAAGATAGAGGAGATAGAGGATGTTGAGGAGGTTGAAGAGGTTGACGGTTGAGGTTTGAATAGAGTTGTAACACCATTAAAACGGCATTATAATATGATTAGTAAAGAGATTAAGGGGCGGATATTGAGCGCCATCGAGTTGAATAGGTCTAATTACCCGAGCGACGCTAAGCACGCATCTGCTTTGGGTATATCGGCAAGTGTTTACCACCAGCTGAAGAAGGGCCAGTTGGAGAAGGCTCTGAGCGATGCGAACTGGGTTAGGATTGCGAGGAGGCTTGATGTGAGTCTTAGGGATAGCATCGAGTGGAAGGGTGCGAGAACGGAGACGTTCAAGTATGTGACGACTCAGTTAGAGGTATGCCAGGAGCGTAGCCTTAGCGTGATATTGTGTGACGTGCCGAATATCGGCAAGACGTTCACGGCGAGATGGTATGTGAACGAGCACCGGAATGCTGTGTATATAGACTGCAGCCAGGTGAAGACGAAGCGTGCGATGGTTAGGAAGATCGCGAATGAGTTTGGTCTTGACGGTGGCGTTAAGTATCAGGATGTTTATGAGGACCTGGTGTATTACCTGCGTTCGATGGAGCGTCCTTTGGTAGTGTTGGACGAGGCTGGTGACTTGCAGTATGAGGCTTTTTTAGAGCTGAAGGCATTGTGGAACGCTACGGAGATGTGCTGCGGGTGGTACATGATGGGTGCTGACGGTCTGGCAGCAAAGATCAAGAGGAACGTTGAGGGTCGGAAGGTGGGCTATGCGGAGATATTCTCGCGTTATGGCGGGAAGTACAGCCGGGTTACGCCTGAGCAGGAGGACGACCGGAGGGAGTTCCTGTTAGAGCAGGCTCGTGTCGTGGCGAGGGTGAACGCCCCCGACGGCTCGGACATCGGCCAGATAGTGAGGAAGAGCGGTGGCGGTCTTCGTAGGGTATATACTGAGATAGAAAAGATAAAGAGAGGGTTATGAAGCGAGCATACAGTCCGAGAGAGATAGTGAAGAAGACGTACAAGACTCTTCCATGGGGCGGTCGTTGGGCGGAATGCTTCGGTTTGCCTGAGGAGCGTGCGACGTGGTTCATCAGCGGTGCGAGCGCGAATGGCAAGAGCAGTTTCGTGATGCAGTTGGCCTACGAACTTACCAATTACGGTCAGGTGTTGTACCTGAGTTATGAGGAGGGTTTGAACCAGAGTTTCCAGGAACGAGTGATTCGGCATGAGCTTGACAAGCGTCAGGGTTGGTTCCGGGTGGTGACGAACGACACGATGAATGACTTGATGGAGCGTCTGAAGAAGCGTCACTCGGCGAAGTTCATCATCGTGGACTCTTTCCAGCTGGCTCATTGGGATTATCCTGAGACGGAGTCGCTGGTGCGTTCATTTCCGCGGAAGTGTTTCATCTTCATCAGCCAGGAGGAGAAGGGCCAGCCTATGGGCAAGCCTGCCAAGAAGCTGCGTTATCTGGCTGACGTGAAGGTGAGGGTTGTAGGTTTCCGGGCTTACTGTCAGGGGCGGTTCAATCCCGATGCGGGCAATAGTTTCGTGGTATGGGAGGAGGGAGTGCTGCGGACGACGAACAATGTATAGTTTAAGGGGGTGTAGGTTTTTGTAGGTTTTGTAGGTTCTGTAGGGAGATAGAGGAGATAGAGGAGATAGATAAGATAGAGGAGATAGAGAACATTAATAATAACAATAAACAAAGGAAGATATGGAACGTAAAGAAAGAGTTTATATCAGCGGTGCGATAGCGCACCATGATATTGTTGAGCGTAAGGCTGCTTTCAAGGCAGCCGGCTGTTACCTGAGCCTGAAGGGTTACGATGCAGTGAACCCTTTTGACAACGGTGTTTCGGATGATGCTGACTGGCATGAGCACATGCGTGCTGACATACGTATGCTTGTTGATTGCGACGCTATCTACATGCTTCGTGGTTGGGAGCAGAGCAAGGGTGCGAAGCTTGAGCTTGATGTGGCGAGCAGTTGCGGTCTGACGGTGATGTTTGAGGGGATGGAGTTTGTTGGTTATAGAGTAGATGTGTGATGATTGATTACTGATTACTGATTATTGATAAGATAGAGGAGATAGATAAGATAGAGGAGATAGATTATGGAAGAGAACAGGAATTATGGATGGTTTTACGGTTTGCTGAGAGAGCTGCCTTTCGATGGTGACCGTGATGAGCTGAAGCGAATACTGGTGAAGCAGTATACATTTGGCAGAACTGCGAGCGTTCGTGAGATGACAGCCGGTGAGTATGGTAGTCTGTGCAGGGCTTTGGAGCGTGAGGTTGGCAGGTGTGAGCGCCGTAAGGTTGCGGGTGCTTTATTGCGTAAGCGGCGGAGCATGTGCCTTAAGCTGATGCAGGAGCTTGGTGTGGATACTACTTCCTGGTGTCGTGTTGACGCTTTCTGCGAGGATGTGCGTATCGCGGGCAAGCGTTTTGCTCGTCTGAGTGATGATGAGTTGGTTGCCCTTGGTAGGAAGCTCCGGACGATAAAGCGTAAGGGCGGTCTTGGGCGTAAGACTGAGGCACCGGGAACGTTGCTTGATGTGAGCGGACTGGAGAAGATGTTGATGAGTGTGGGTGAGGCATGAGGAAAGCCCCCCTGCCCCCCGGTGGGGGGTATAGAGGAGATAGATAAGATAGATGAGATAGATATTGGGGATTATCCTTATTAATAATAATTTAATTTTTTTAGAACTATGGCAACAAAAAGACAAAAGAAGACCGTTGTGACGGGAGTGAGCCGTGATGCGGCAGAAGAGGCGTTCGCGCAGTATGCGAAGGCAGACGCCCAGATTGAGAAAATCAACGCTGAGATAGACCTTCAGTGTGCGAAGATCAGGGAGAAGCACCAGCAGAAGTTGGGTGAACTGATGTGCGAGCGTGAGTGCGCCTTCGACACGCTCCAGACCTACGCCACTGAGAACCAGGCGGAGCTGTTCATGAAGAAGAAGAGCCTCGACATGTCGCACGGCGTGATAGGGTTCCGTACCGGCACACCTAAGCTCAAGACACTGAAGGGCTTCACGTGGGCGAGTGCGTTGCAGCTGGTGAAGGAGTTCCTTCCGCGCTACATCCGCACGACTGAAGAGATAGCTAAGGACAAGCTGCTTGCCGACCGTGACGAGGAACTGAACACCCCCGACGGGAGCATCCGCATGACGGAGGGGATGATGCGCTGTGGCATCCAGGTAGTGCAGGACGAGACATTCTACGTAGAACCGAAGAAGGAGGAAGCGTTGTGAATGCCAAGCCCCCCTGACCCCCGGTGGGGGGGTATAGAGGAGATAGAGCAGATAGATGAGATAGATAAGATTGAGTAGATAGAATAGATGTTTAATGTTTAATTTTGGACACCAGTATGGAGAAGCGTAGAGGACTGAGTTACCAGAAGCGAGTGATGGAGATAAACCGGATTTATGACAGCAAGTGCCGCAGCGGTTTGTCGAACCGTGAGATATGGCGCAGGTACATCTATCCAGTGTATGCGATCAGCGAACGTACTTTCTACAATATGCTGAAGGCAAGCGCAGATGAGGGTAAGGCATTGCCGAAGCATAGCTTCACCCAGCTGGTGTTCAATTTTGGGGAGATAGAAGCCCCCCTGCCCCCCGGTGGGGGGTATAGATAAGATAGAGGAGATAGAGGAGATAGAGGAGATAGAAGGTTTAAGGTTTTGAGGTTTTAAGGTTTTGAGGTTTTAAGGTTTTGAGGTTTATAGGTATGGGAAATGTAATGGATGAGATGAGGCGTAGGATACTGCGTGACATTCAGGTTGAGCTTAGCGAGGAGTTTGACCGGAACTTCGAGCGTCAGGGTTTTTTCGGTGAGTCGTGGCAACGCAGCCGCCGGTCGGCTGATGGTGGCGGGAGCACTCTGATAGATACAGGTAGCCTTCGTCGTAGCCTGAGGAGCCGTGTTCGTGGTGACGGTGTTGAGTTCTGGAGCGACCGTCCGTATGCTGGCATCCACAACGAAGGCGGTGAGATAGTTGTGACAGCGCGGATGAAGCGTTTCTTCTGGGCAAAATACTACGAGGCCCAGGGCGGTCTTGGCAGGAAGAAGGACGGGAGGCTGAGCAATACGAAGAAGAACCGCCGTCTGAGCGGTGCTGCAGAGTTCTGGCATCAGATGGCTTTGAAGAAGGTCGGTTCGAAGATAGTGATACCACGTAGAATGTTCCTTGGTTGGTCTGCTGGCGTGTCGAAGATAGTTGAGCGTGTGATAGATGAGGAACTGGAGCGACTTGAAGCCCCCCTGCCCCCTGGTGGGGGAGTATAGAGGAGATAGAAGCCCCCCTGCCCCCCGGTGGGGGGTATAGATTAGATAGAGGAGATAGAGGAGATAGAGGAGATAGATGTATTTACAATAATAATAAAATGATATAGTTATGGTACGAAATGAGTTTTATAAGGATTTCTATGCTGAGTGCCGGCGGCTGTTGCCTGAGGTGAAGCATATCAGCTGGTGGAACCACAATGTGGAGTTCATCGATCAGGAAGAGGCTTGGGAGTGTCCGGCTGTTTTTGTTGAGTTCGGAGATATAGAGTGGAAGAAGGTGGTTGAGGGCAGCTATGTAGGTAAGGGCGAGGTGAGGCTTCACGTTGTCACGAACGTGAGTGCCGGTTTGGAGCACCAGTTAGAGAACATCGTGACTGGTATGTGGGTATCGAGCGTTGTCCTGGGCATGAGCGGCAGTGAATACTACAGTCCTTTGAGATTGTTGTCGACGTTGACGAACCACAACCATGAGGAGCTGATTGAGGGCATCGAGGTTATTGAGATGACGTGGATCCGTGAGCGCCCCGACCTGATGACGCGTGAGATAAGACTTCCGTCGGTTCTTGGCAGAGAGGAGGTGTCGGAATGAGCTGTAGTTTTCATTTCAAGCTGTTCGGAGTTTACTTCTATGTGTCACGTGTGAGACTGAAGCGTCGTAGGGAAACGGAGCGTACGAGCGTTCGCAAACAGATGAAGCGTCTTCGCTGGGTGCTTTACCGTGAGCAGGATGGTTGTTGCGGGCTGTGCGGCAAGCAGTTCGGAATGGATGTGATGGAGATTCACCACAAGGAGCCGGTGAGCGTCCGTCCAGAGCTGATGCTGAAGAAGAGCAACCTGGTGCTGCTATGTCCGAACTGCCACTGCGGTGTTCACAGGGGAGAGAGGAAGGTGATTGATGATTGATTATTGATTGTTGATGATTGTTGTAGGTTTTGTAGGTTCTGTAGGTTTTGTAGGTTTTGTAAGTAGATAGATGAGATAGATGGTTGAAAGAGTGAAAAAAGAAAAAAAATCCGCTGCTTTGTTTGGAAGTAGCGGATTATTTTTGTAATTTTGCGGCAAAGCAATGTATCAAGTTATCCTTCGTCCGCTATTGCGAGACACACGAGGAAGGCGACGGGTGCATTGCTTTTATTTTTTATAGGCTCTTAGTATGTGCATGAAATTCCCATCTCTGTTACACTTTACTTTTATTTCTACTCTATAGCAATCGTCAATAATCTCATAAACCTTAAAGAACGAATCTGTATGATCAATACTTTCCTCATGTGGGTTTATAAGCCTTGCTTTTGTGATAAGAATGTGAGCTTTCTTGGCATATTCAAGTTTTAAAGGATATATTGGATCGTTTTGATATTTGTTGATTGTCTCATTGTAGAAAGAGCGTTTTATAATAATGTGAGTGCCGTCAGTTGCTTTAACTTCAATTCGTTTAGCAGTGTTTTTGCCAAAGGGTACAGTAGGTAAATTGTCTTTATACCAATTTTCAAGAGACTTCTTTGCGTTAGCAATCTTTGAGCGGCTAACTTTTTCGTCTATTATTCCATTTTCCATTTGACGCATAAGCTGGCAGGCAGCACACAGTTCGTTCTGAGGAACGAACGCGAGATCGAGTTTTCCCTTTGCTATGTCGCAGTTGTTGCACTGTTTGATGGTGTAGGGGTTATAGTCTGGGAAAGTTTTCTGCTGCTTTCCGGGATTGAACTGGAACATTCGTTTGGTGTCCTTGAGAGTAGCCTTAGCTCCCCTTGCCATTGCCTGGTCGTGTGGTGTCTGTTTGTATTTCCCTTTCCTGACCTCAACGACGGTGCAGCGGCAGTTCCATCCGTTAGGCGGGTAGTATGTGTCCCAGAAGGAGTCGTTCTTAGGTAGAGTCACTCCGTTGAGTTCGGCATGTTCGGGTCTGACCTTGGCGTCTCCTGCGGTCCGGTATTGTAGCAGGTATCTGTCGGAGTCGTCGAATTGTTCCCATTTGGCAGCCATGTCGGCAGCAGCGTGTGCGAAGTTGTATTCCGCCCTGAGGTAGTTTCGGTTGTATGTGTCATGTATTGTTCGAACGTCGTTGAAAAATCGTTCGAACGGTTTTCGAACGCCGTTCTCGTCGATGAGTGATGGGAAAGCCTCGTTGAGCTCATGGAAAGTCTTGATGCCGGAGAAGATGTAGTCAGACTGTTGCAGGCTGCTTCTGAGTTTGTCGGACATGGGCGTATCCTGAAAAGCCGAGTCGAGAATGGCAGCATGTTGGGTGATGAATTGCTGTACGCTATCTTCGGCGAGAATTTGTATGTTTAGTTGCGCCCCCTTCTGTTGGTGGAGGGTTCGCATGATGTTGCGGAAGAGTTTTGATAGAGTAGATAGATTAGATAGAGTAGATAGCTGAGTGTGGTCTGTGATGAGAGCGGCATAGCGGAGGTGTAGCCCCAGATAGTCTCTGGGGCTCAGTCGAAAAAAGGTGTAAATTCGCCCTGCCCCCCGGTGGGGGGGAAGCCCCCCTGCCCCCCGGTGGGGGGTGTGTGTAGATTAGATAGAGGAGATAGATGAGATAGAGTGGTTTGATGGGTTTGAGAGGTTTGAGAGGTTTGATGGGTTTGAGAGGTTTGCGGGGTTGTAGTGGTATTTTTGGCAGGTACTCCGTATTTGTTTGCGAAGTATTCGGGGTCTACGTCGTATCTGTCTGCAATCATTGTTTCGTATGCGAGCTGCTGCTCTGGCGTGTAGTCGACGGAGTAGTCCCATTCGAACCTGAGGTTGTGGAGTGGAAATCCGTGTCTGACCATTCTTGGTAGCAGCTGGTTGTTGATGATGTCGCGTAGCATGTCAGCATCAGCGTCGACGAGGTTCTGGAATACCTGCAGGTGCGTCTGCGACTGTGAGAGTGACGATCCGTCCTCGATGGTCATGGTCTGTCCGATGATGAGCTTTGAGAGTTCGGAGTTGGCGCGTTCTATCCGTTTGTCGTATACGTTGAATGCGTCGGCCTTAGCCGTTTCGAGGAGTTCGATGTCTGTTCCGATTGGTGCAACCATAGTGAGCGATGCTCCAGCGTTGCGGAGCATGTCCTCTATTTGCTTTATTTCGTTGGAGTCACGTGAAGACGTTCGTGCTATTCTCATAGGCATTCCGAATATTTCTCCGAAAGCGTCCCAGAAAGCGAGCATGTTCTTCTTAGGTATGGTCTGCGTTGCCGCCTTGAGTAGGAGTCCGAGGTCATCAGGCTGTCCTGCCTCGATGAGCCATTCGCTGTATGGCTTTTCATGATAGTCAATGCCTTGTGACCAGTGCTGCGCGAGGTTCTGGAGTATTCGGTGTTTCTCTGGAACGACGTGCTTTCTTGGTATGAGGTTGACGGCATCGTAGGATATGCATCCGTCTCCGTCGGTGGTGATGGACCCGAGTTCGATGAGTGAGTGTCCGTAGTACCTGCTGTCGAGGCAGTGTCGCAGCAGGTTCTTGAACCATGTCTGGTCGAGGTAGTGCTTAGCTTTGTCGATGTCGTTACCGTTCTGGTCGACGAGTTTGAACGATCGTGCCATGACGAAGTCCTCTCGTTGTGAGATGCATCCTGAGAGGTGTAGGTCGATGTGTGCGTCTCGGTAGATGTCGTATAGCATCTGCCTGTTAGGGTTGTCTACGCTGATAGCCTTCTGCCATGCGTGTCTCCAGTCTGCGATGTCGCGCCTTGTGAGTGCATCGGTGTATCGCTGTAGCTGTATGACCATTTTCTGAATTCTCTTACGGTCTGTTTGGTTTGCGAGGCTGATGTTGCCGTATGGTGTGTGCAGGGTGTTGTCTTGCCTTGCGAAGATGCTGTTGATGTAATTGATGATGTTCATATTGATTGTTGATTAGAAGCCCCCCTGCCCCCCGGTGGGGGGTGTTGAGGGTGTTTGGGGTTTTACCAGTAGTGGTTGAGCTTTGGTTCTGCAGCCCAGTTGAGTGATGATGGTGATGAACCGTCTGTTGTTGCAGGTTGTGGTAGGTCAGGTAGTATTTTTCCTGCCTGTATACCTTGGAGGGTCTTGAGAGCCCGCTCGTATCTTTCCTTTCTGATGTCGGTACCCATTTTCTGTGGCAGTGCCGCAGCCATGTGGTACAGCGCGATGTCGCACATTATCATTACGATGAGCCTGTTGCGGTTGTCTTCTTGTGCGGCGAATACGGCTTGTGTGTCGTATCGTGGCCTGAGATAGGATGCAATTTCCTCCTGTGCCTGATACTCGGCGTTGGTTCTGACCTCCTGTGAGGTCTGGCTTATGACCTTGAGTGCGTTGTCGCCTATGACGGTCTTGTAGTCTTTTTCTGTGATGAACATAGTTGATTATTTTTAGATTTAGAAGCCCCCCTGCCCCCCGGTGGGGGGTGTTGAGGGTGTTTGAGGTGTTACCAGGAGTTCTTGGGTGATTTGCGTTTGGAGAATCTTGGCTTGAATGCCGCCTGGCGTGCCGTTCGCTGTAGGATGCTGATAGCTCCCTCGTCGGCATCGGGTGCATCATCGTTTCCTGCCATTCCCTTTTCGAAAGCGAGAGTCTGCTCGAGTCCCGCCTGCATGTCGGTGTCGTCCTTCTGGGA
>NZ_NPJH01000071.1 GCF_002251365.1 Prevotella sp. P3-122 | reverse complement strand
TTTGATACTATAACTGTTTTGATGTTTGTAATAATAATGTAGGTTTAGATAGAAACCTTCGTTACTTACACACTTTCTAGCAGTACTTGATATAGAAATGAGTCCGCTTTTAAAAACTGTGCTGTTTAGATTTGAAACCGCATAAGTCTTTCGCTACGGACTCAAAAGTACATATGTCTGATTTTAATTCCTTGTTATAGCAAGATTAGAATATTTGTTTAGTAAAAACAATCAGACTCTGTACATGAAGTGTTTCTTGTCGTTACTTGGCAAGTTCTTTTTTTCTTGTAATTAGAACCAGGGCATAAACTTTCTGATTTTACTTCATAACCGTTACCTGTTTCTAGACGTGAACTCAATGCCTCCACGTTTTCGGATAGGAGAGAGTCTGACATGTTGGTGTCAGAAATTAATGATGCCTTAAATGCACCTGCACTTGTTGCTACAATACATATTGTAGCCAATGCAAATTTAAGATTTTTTTTCTTGTTCATAATTATTAATTTTTTTGTTATGCGGGCTTATGCCCTTATTATTTTGACTTTACAATTTTAACCTCAGTGTCGTCAGCTAGGTTCAGGTTGCCTGATGTAATGACAATATCACCAACACTGATGGTTGTATTCTTTCGCTCACAACCAGTGATGGCAAAGCTTGTTAGATTACTGTACATAATGTCAACATACGTCCAGATGGCACGATGCGTTTGTTTGTCATAGACAAAGACCACATGATACCCATCACGTTCTACTACGGCTTCTTTAGGTACAATCAGCATGTCAGGTACAGCGTTTTCAATTATCACCTTCACGTTCATGCCATCAAGCAACTTGTCTGAGGTGTTTTTTATCCTTGCCTTTATGGTTACTAGTCCTTTGTTGTCTATCGTAGGGTTTATCTCTGTAACATTGCCGATGAGTGATATTTGTTCATCAACAAAGGGGGATACTCGCACCTGAGTTCCAAGACATACGGATGCCAATTCTGCTTCTAATATCTGAAACTCAACATCAAAGAAAGAATCGTCAATAAGAGTACATAGTTTATCACCACGCTGATGCGGACGCGCCTGAAGGTCGGCAATCCTTCCACTGAATGGTGCCAGTAACTTGCAATCGGAGAGTGAGGTTTCGGCAGTTTGAAGAGCATATTTGGCAGAGTAATAACCAGAAGTGACTTCTGCACGGCGAAGAACGTCAGCAGGAACATTCTTCTCGTTTCCATCGTAGCCAAGGGCTATCAACTTATCTTGCAACTCTACTCTTGCACGTTCAAGATCGTGCCTGGCTTTCTCCAGTTCCCTTTTCCTGTCACGAGTCTCTGCCACAGCCAATAAAGTGCCTGCAGAAACGTGTTGCCCATTCTTGACATTGACACTTAGCAGAACTTCGCCAGCTTTGGGACAAACCAATTCTGCCCTGCGTATAGCAGTCAGTTTTCCATTGCATAGAATCTGCTTCAGGAATGTCTGTTTGCGTAAAACCATCGTATCAACCTCCACAATGGTTTCCTCTTTTGTCATTATAGCAGACTGCGTATCTTCCTCCTCCTGCTCTTTATGAGTTAAGGTATATACAAGAATACCTATAATAGCGAAGGCTATAAGCGAGGATATTACACCTATCGTTACCTTAAAACCCTTCTTTGTCATACTGATTTATTGTTAAGTGTGTATTATTTGCTAGCAAATTCTCTGTAATATGCATGCTTTTACTTGAAATTCGCTAGTGAATTCGGAGTAATAGTACCCATATTGTTACGTGAGACTACATTTGTGCGACTGTTGTCACGCAAAGCTTCAAAGTCAACCGTTATGTCATGCTTGTTCTGCCAGTCATAGAGTGTAGCTTTCTGTAATGAGTAATAGTCGTTCCAAAATGTCTGCAGTTGACTGATATATTGAGCCTTTGCAGATTCCATCTCCTGTTGGGCAGTATTCAGGTCGGTCACGGATATAGCACCTGTCTCATATCTTTTAAGAGTTATCTCATATCGCTCTTCCGCTATTTTTTGTGCTCTTAACGCATCGCGGCATTGGGATGGCTGTGCATTGAACTGGGTAACTTTCCTGCGAAGTTCCTGTATGTAGTCAAGGTGATTCTGCTCTATCTTCGTCTTTACAACCTCCAACTGAGCCTGTGCCATCTTTACCTTTCCCTTGCTGACACCCCAGTCAAAGATTGGTAACGACAGTGACAGTCCGACGATCTCATTGTCTCGCAACCTGCTATATGCCTTGCTGAAGGTATCTCCTGTCTGAGAGAATCCCAATTCACTACTCAGTGTCATTTGGATTCCACGGCTTGACTTTGCCTGTGCCAATGTCTTCTGTGCTTCTAGCATCTGCAGCTTCTGTTCAAGAGGATGCGATGAGTTTGTTATTGCCTTTTGCAACACATCGTCTGTGCTTATGATAACATCAGGTGTAGTGTATGGCGGAACAAGTTCTGCACTGGAATAATCAGTTACTCTCAGGAAAGAGAAAAGATCATACATTGCATCATCAAGTGCAATCTTGTTCTTTGTTACCGCCATGCGCGCATTGAGCAATGACAACTCCATCTGAAGAACTTCGCTCTTTGTGGTAGTGGTAAGTTCAAGTCTTTTCTGTGCCATCTCATACAGTTTCTCGCGGTCGCTGACAGTAGCGAGGCTCTGTTTGTAATTTGATTGTGCCGAAAGGACATTGAAGAACAGCCCAGTAACCTTAATAGTCACATCCTGCATGGAAGTGATATATGCCCGCTCTGCTATCTGATACTCAACAGGTGCGGTTTTCTTCTCCCATCTTAGGGAGTTGAATGAGCGCAATGGTTGTGTGTAGCTGATACGGAGAGGTTGTGAGTTGTATGTTTTCTCTTTGTAAGTGAACTGGTCCAGCCTATAGAGATACGACTGCAGGGAGATCTTACCACCCGTAGCTGCTATCTGCTGATCCATTGACAGCGTGACAGAGTTCGTCATCGTATTGTTGTTTACCTGATTCACATGTCCCGTCTCATAGTCACGAGTCTCGATGACAGAGTGATTGAAACCGCCAAGTCCACCACTGAGGTTCAGAGATGGGAGCAACTGTGCCTTGAATGTCCGATACTGCCAATAACTGCCCATAAAGCTGTATCTCGCTATCTGGGCATCGAGACTGTTTTCCTGCGCTATTGCGATAGCGTTGGAGAGTGTTAGCTGTTGGGCAGAACATATAACACTAGTCAAACACAGAAATAATGTAACGATATGATGGTAATAACTACTCATAGAATTATACTTTTTAGTTTGTGTCACAAAATTAAATATACATTGAAATCCGCACATAACACAAAAGTGTATATTTTAAATGTAACGTTCCAAATATTCACTTTTGTGTAAAGGGTTGCCTAATATTTACTTATAATTTGTGCACTTTTCTTCATTTCTATTGTCGCTGGAGATTCAATTTTGGGTTTTAATAATAATACTCGTTTTGCCAACTCTTTTGCTTTTTTTATCTCACCATTATCTTTGTACATCATCATCAACTGATACAATGGATAAATACGATTCGGCATAATGCTAAAGGCCTTATTATAAGATTCTTCCGCTAGATTAAAATGCGACATGTCACGATAGTTGTTACCCATAAGAACATAAAACATTGGATCTGCACTGCATTTGATCCCTTTTCTCATTATTGCATTGCTATCATTATATCGTTTTTGCTCTCTTAGAGCCTTGCCAAAATCAAAAAGGAATTCAGGATTGTCGTTTTCCAAAGGGAGCAACTCGTAATAATCCTTGATGAACGCTTGGTCATGGAATCCTCTTATCATTGTATAATCGTTGTCTGCTTCATAGCTTTCCTTCACTAACTTGTATGTTTGCCATGCAAGAAATATGAGAAGGAACGAAAGCAGCATTATCTTATAACGTCCCAAGTCACATAGTCTCCTGCAATTTGTAGATTCGCTCCATGCGACAATAATAACAGCAATTATTTTGTAAGGTAACAGGTCGAAAGGATAGGAGAACATTGAGAACAGTATTAAAGATGACATACCGTAAAACAATGGTTTGCTATTTTGGTAGAGCGTGGTTAAAACTAAAACACTAAGTGTTATAGCTAGCAATACACCTATTATTCCTTGCTCAACAAGTATCTTCACCACTATATTGTATGCATTATCTGTAACTCCAGCAGAGGACAAATCTACATTTCGTTCGTAAAGTATTGACATACCTTCTGCAAAAGCATTACAAAAACCACCTATGCCAACTCCAAACCATGGGCTGTCAAACAACGATGCTATAGACGATTGCCAAATTATCATCCTACCATCAGCTGACCCTTGCTTTATAAAATAGAATCCAAGACATGCAAGAATCAGAAGCCCCCATACCGCATATCTATATTTCCAATAGTATTGTCTGGAAAGCCACAACACTATTAGGGCAATGCTGAAGAATGCTGCCCGACTCCATGTTGCGGGAATAACCATTGCCATAACAATAACCATAATTGCTACAATGTGTCTCCATTCCAGCTTAGCAATAGTCATGAATAACATCTTTACTTTCCCATGAAACTTTTCAGGAATCTTCTTCATAAATAATGCATTAGGTATATCCTTTACGACAAGCCTATTTGACATATCTTTCAAGGTACTCAAACCTACAACAATTCCTATCATCAAGTAAGCAGAATAAGGTCCAGGATTTTGAAAAGTGCCAGTAAGAGCATACAAACTATTATGGCTCGTTTCTATACCATATATCTGCAAAGCTCCAATCCATGCCTCATAGCATCCAAAAGTGAGAATGCTTCCAATGATAATCCAAGCAGAAATCTTTGTCCTGTCGAAAGCAACACGTAGTCCAGCATATAGCAGGAATAATTCTGTAGTCTTCAAAAACTCTATACGACAAGACCATTCATTTCCTACCCATGTTCTGCCCAAATAATATGCAAACCATGTAATTGCAATCACATCGGAAATGGACAGTTGAAATCTCGTCTTTCTACATATCGTTGAAACAACTCCAAAAAGCATGAGTGCAGGAATAACATAGAATACCCATAAATCACATTTATTCCACCGGACTTCTACTGCCATAACCGTAGCCAGCATCATTATCCAAACAATGCCAGTCCTTATTATCTCACTTCCTGATTTTCGTAATAATCCTATCATTTAATAAAAGTTTCTTTTTATGCTATTCTTTCAGAATCAACGAATATTTGTACTAATGACTATATAATACATAGAATATGCATTGTTTCTTGAGTCGATATGAATTTCTATTACTTTTCTTAGAATTCCCCTTCTGGTATCTTTCCAAATTTCTTTTCATATATAGCCATGAGCAATTCTTTGATTTTCTTATTGGTAATGGGATTACCAACAAGAATAGCCTTGTCATTTTCGTCAAGAAGAAAAGTATGATACATTGTTTCAGAAGGAATGTGTGGATTCCTTTGTAAGAAAGTATTTGCAGAATCAATAAATATTGTCTGAGGTATCAATTTCTCAGAAAACAGATGTTCAAGATCTTTCTTCGCATTACTTCCTGGAGTTAATATTATGACGTTGTAAAACTCATTGTTAGACAATTCTTCCATATGAAACAAGAAGTTGTTTATCTTTACTTTTTGCAAATAGCAAGACGAACACGATGCAGAATCAATGTAGTGGATTAATTTGTATTTGGCATTTTTCCACGGCGAAACCTCCAGAACAGAATCATTCGCCCAACAATCCATCAGTTCATATGGAATAGTTGTTTTTTCTGATTGCATCGCTTCTATATTCTGAAATTCTTTCTCATGCGAATTACATGCGAAAATGACAATACAATATGCAAATAGCATGAAGATTCGTGGCAGCCTCATTGTTTTCAATTCTTTTAATAGTTAAGAGTTTCCCACCCTTGCAAACATGATGACTCTTAATGCGTAAGAGTGGGAAAGATCATTTTTTTACATATCATCCAAATCATATGAGTAAATAAAGGGCTCTGAGGTGTCTTCTGAATAGTCAGAAATAAGATATAGAGTATTATTATCTTCCGATAACATTATATTCTGTCCATATTTGTCAAGATGAATAACCTGCTTTTTTACTCCATCCCAATCGAATACCTCTATGGTATTGCCGAAGATAAATGGATTTTTCCATTCTTCCAATTTTGTTCCCATGCCATCAGAATCTCTTAAAAGCGCATAGATTCTATTTTCATCTGCGCAACATGCCAATACTTCTGTTGACCTTTTCTCGCCAAAAGAATCAGAATACAAACGGCTTATAACTTTCGTTGCAGTTCCGTCAAAAGTAAAGATGAAGGCATTTCTTACATAACTATTCATGTATAAGTACTTACCTTTCTTATTTTCCAGAATGTAGCTATTCTCGGTAAAGAGTTTATTCTTTTTCCTATCATCGCATTTCATCTCGTCAGCAGGCCAATAGTCAAGAGTGGAAACCGCTTGATTTTTGAAGTCAATAATTGAGAATATATGTTTAATGTCATTGTATGGGGTTCCAGCAATAAGTATAGTAGAATCTGACAGGACAATAAAATTTTTGCTGTTCGGACTAAATAATGGCATTTGCTTTAAATCAAATCTTTCCCATTTCGTTTTGTCTTTTACAGCAGGAATACTGTCTCCATGCGGAATTTTTACTAATGAGAGATATTTTGAACCCGTCCAAGAACGATTCAATACATGCAGCACTCGATCATTACTTATAGTCATAATCATATACCCGAACTCATCATGTCCGCTTCCTGAAGCTAATAGTCTGTCTGCTTTCTGCCATTTTCCGTTAGAGAGCTTGCCGCCATGAAAATCCATATTCCACGCATATAGTACATCTGCACACAAGACCTTGGGTCCCATATACATATTAGCGGTATCAATCTTAACTTCTTTCCCTTCAATGAATACCTCATTTATTGCAGAATTAGAATGTTCGGAGCAAGAATATAATAATGTTACAAAAAATAAAATTGTATGATAATGAATCCTTTTCATAAGAACGAAAGTATGTGGAGGTTCTGCACCCTGTACAAGAGGTGAATCCTGAAAAGACACAGAACCTCTTTTTGTAATTAGTTATTAATAGAGATTCTTGTTGTATGCTAATCCACATACTCCATGGATGGAGCCGCAATCATAGTAACAGACTTGATATGAACCGAATCCACACTGTGACCCAATACAATCTCCTTCACTTTCACCTGCTGTTAATGCCTCTACATTCCCTGCAATGAACATGTACATTCCAGGCTGGTTTACAGCATTGTATGCCTTGAAACCACCCACTCCAGCGGCTACCACACAAACGGCAGCAAGCATAGTCTTCATGATTTTCTTCATTTTTTTGAAAATTTAGTTGTATGCCTACTCTTTTATAGATTTTCGGCTTCCTCTATATATTACGCGCAATAATCTTTTTAACAAATATAGTTTACAACACCTATAATATATTCCTCTGGAACCAATCCCCAGTAACGAGAATCAAATGAATCAAGAGAATAGTCTCCACAGATGTGATAATAGTTATGCTTGAACGTATGATGTGTTATAGGTTTCCCATTAGCATACACCATATTCCTTTTCCAATCACATTGTATCTTACTGCCTGTTTCCCACTCTAGTATCTTGTGATATACTGTTGCTTCATGAGGTTTAATAGTGATGATATCGTTCTTGCGAGGTATATATATAGGTCCCCAATTCAAAATATTCCATTTAATTTCTGACGTATGGCGTGGAGCAACGTCATAGACTCCATAGCGTTTCAATTCCCTTTCTGATTTTGTCTGTAGCTGTTTTTGACGACCTTCATGACCTAACAAATGGGGATAGTTGTTGTTACGAATGTACCCATCAACTGCACTTATAGTATCACCAGGCAAACCAACTACACGTTTGCAATAAACATGATTGATGCGAAACGAAATCTTGTCTTTGTGGATCGGGAAATTGAAAACTACTATATCATTGTGTTGTATTTTCCTGATTCCTTTCATTCGAAAGCATTGTAGTTCCTGTCCTGCTTGATTAAAATTAAAATCTGTATAAATACGTGGTCCGATAAATAATTTGTTCACAATTACTTTACTCCCTGGTTGGATGGTAGGAGTCATTGATGATGAAGGTATAGTGAAATAGTCAAAAATAAACACACGAACAATTAACCACAATATATATACTGCGATTATTGTGGCTACACCATACATTGTATATGCTATAAATCGTTTAACCTTGTTCATATATTTGATGTTGTTCTTTTCCTCGTAGCTCTAACTAAATAATAGACATTTGCTATGGACAGGATGAAGAGAAATAGACTTTTCAAGAATGAGGTCGTTGGCGAAAAATGTATTAATTCTCCGAAGCAGCCACAACTCTCTATACTTCCTAATAGACTAGGCATGAACAGGTTTGTAGCTGTCAGATATACAAAGAACAACAACATTGCAAGATATATCAAACTACATGCGAATGTCATTCTATTCCATAGTGACACTAAAGCAACAACCCCTTCAAGAAAGCAAACGGATATTGCGATTTCCAAAGAATAACTATGAACCCATGTCCCGATATACACGTCTCCATATAGTTGCACTTCTTGCTCAAATGCCTTTATACTGAATGCCTTGAGCAAGCTTGACAACAGGAAACATGTTGCCAATATGTATCTTAAAACAATTCTCATGTCTGTTTAAAGCTATATTATTCTTTGCTCCTTTGGTAATGATACCACAATTGCTTCTCCCAACGATTGTTGGCGATGCGTTTGAATTGTGAAATACAAAAATACTTTCTTCATATTCATTGCGGTTAATAGTTTTTGCAAAGTTATGATAACAATAAAAAACACACAAGTTTTTCTATCAAATCATATTAATCAAAATTAAGCAAAATGAGGACTAAACACCTTAAAATATATTGTATCACAACTTGTTATATATTTTATTCACCAAAATTCACCAAAAGGTATTGGGCCATCTACTACTTATCATACATGCTTAAATGTTCGTTCATTTCTGAGTCTCCCCGTGTAGGGATTTATGGAATAAGTAATATGCGTGACAACACCGATGATATACTCCTCTGGTACAAAGCCCCAATAACGGGCATCACAGGAATTGAGGACATTATCTCCACAGAGGTAGTAGTAATCGTGTTTGAATGTATGATAAGTGATGGTATCACATGACACATTCGTGCCTGTTTCCCATTCCAATATGTGACGATAGAGGCAAGCTTCTTTGGGCGTAATCAGGATTCTGTCACCCTTACGTGGAACATAAAGTGGCCCCATGTACTTTATTGTCCATGAAAATCTGGCATCGTATGGAAATGTGTTTAGAACGGACTGATCTATGATGCTATCAGGAATATTTGCCAAACGTGCTTGTTCCGAATATAATCCCAGAGCCCCATCATAATTGTTGTTAACAAACCGACCATTCATTATACTAATGGTATCACCAGGCAACGCAACGCAACGCTTGGCATAGACATGATTGATAACAAAATTTATCTTGTCATCATGCTGCGGGAAGTTGAAAACGACGATGTCATTATGCTTTAATCGTCTCAAGCCTCGTGTGCGCCAGCTTTTCAACTCTATTCCTTTTTGATTGAAATGAAAATCCGAATAAATACGAGCCCCCATGATGGCTTTATTGACGATAACCCTATCGCCTGGTAGAAACGTTGGCTCCATAGACTCTGTTGGTATTACGAACTGATCTGCGATAAACACCCTAAGCAATAGCCAAGTGCCGTATAGCAGTATGCTACTGCATACTGCTATACCTGTTACTTTTATAAGCCTATACGTGGTTTTCATTCATTAATGAAGTTCATCGTTCTACAAATAAGTGACATACAAAAAAACTGACAATATGTAATCTTATAAAAGGTACTATGAAGCTATTTGACGGAACCCATTAGCAGCCAGAATGTATTATTCTTTTTTCTTTACTTGCCATACTCATTGGTCGTGGTAATTTTGTGCCATTTTTTCTATCCAAGGAAGATAACCATTACACATATTAGAATTACTTATTGCTGTACAGAACTGTCCATTCGCATTGACAGTAAAGGAGTTAAGCCGATTATCTTTATCCCGCAATGGCAAGAGTTGCCACAACAAATGTGGACTTAATAAGATTCTTTTTCATTAGAAACTGTTTATTATGGTTATTTGGCAATATTGCCTTGTTAAACTAACTTTAAATTACCGTAATGTTTCAAAAAAGTCTAATGCTTCTTCCCCCACAAGAACAACATTGTAGTACTTGCCAGAGTTCAACTTAAACGAGAGAGTCAACGGTATATCATAACGTTTACAATCGTCAATGAGATCCTTATATATAGAATAAGGACTATGCTTATCAACAGGGTCTCCATGGATGAACATCGGAACATTCTTTAGCTTGTTTATAAATAGTTCAGGCTTGTGCTCATTAGACCATTCATCTGAAAAGGAGCGATGGTAAAGCGGTGCATATAGCGCAAGAGCCTTAAACATTTTCGGATAGTCGGTTGCTAATCGCAGAGCACGGTAGCCACCACTACAATTCGCATGCAGAAACATTCTTGATGTGTCAATGGAATAATGTTGTTGAATGTCCTTTATGACCAACTTCAATTCCTCCTCTGCTATTGGAAGCAAGTCTTCGTGCTGGTACGTCCGAATCTCAGGCATCACAATAAGGAATCCGTATTTGTTCGATAGGGCTTGCATTTGATTGACAGCCCATTGCCGTGCTAATTGCGGGCAGGCAAAGAAATGATGAAGGTTTTCTATGTTGGGACGGATTACCACAACGAGAGGTAGTGGTGTAGACTTATTTATGTGGTTAGGTCGCGCTAAAATATAACGTTGCAGACTGTCATCAATCTCAGAGCGATAAGTGACAAACAACACATTAGCTTCGGTGTCATCCTCACCACGCACACATTCCAAGCGCTTAAGCGTGTGCTCCAACTGATAAGTTAGGGGTGAAATTTTGAACTGCCACCACCAGTCACCATCATAACGAGTAGGATGATTTAATAAGAAGTTGAGACGAAACAGCAACTGGTCAATTTCCGCAGACCTTGGATGTCCATCAGGAAGTTCTTCCCGAAGTAACGAAAACTTCTTATATGCGTTGTCATCTTTGCCACACAACACGGGTTGGCGTATGGAATAATCGCATATCGTCATCTCACACATGTATGAAGTGTTGTTCTCTAAACCATCCACATAGTATGTAAATGAGTCCTTTTTTAATTCCACAGGCATAGAAACAGGCTTTCCATACACATCATAAAACTTTAACGACACAGGCGAATTAATAACGTTCTGATGTGCGTTGGTGAGCATAACTACGTGGCTGACAGAATCTATCTGGGGATAAATTATGTTACAACTTTGTCCGTCTGCATATAGACGAGCTATGCTGATACTGTCATATACAGTTGACTCAAAAGAATAGTCTCCTCCTGTACAATTTAACTTTACGAAGCACCTGTTTCTTCCTTTTTTCAGATGCATCGGATAGATGTTTAGGCCTTGAATGTCACGCCTGAGCAAAGTATCGGTATTGACAAATATATTATAAGACATGGAAGACTTTACTTCAAGATATAATGTCATATTGTCATCCGAAGTTATTTCACAATGCAAATAAGTTACTTTCCCCTCTAATGAGTGAGTTGTGTCCTCTGGAAGAATACCATATACCTCTCTAAGGTCAAGCTGATTGTATAAGGGGTGATAGTTTCCTGAAAACAAATACGTTCTTGCTGTATCCGCCTTGCACTTTTCCATAAAGTAAGATGGTGAAGATATAAAGGAATCAGCATACAAGGAATCCTCTTTAGAAGATAATGCACCAAAAATAGTCCAATCTATCAAAGGTTGCTTTATCACGTCAGATTCATCATGCTCTATTGAATAAATCACAACATCATCATGATTTGTGCATGAGGAAAATAAAAACATTGCAGAGCACAGCAAAGTAGAGATTATCCCCATATACAATAAGCCTGTTATATAGCAAACTTGCCCATCGTACACATGAGAATCTATAATCCCAGCTCTACTTGTAATCCAAGCCCTCGTATCATCAATATAATTTGTCATACCTTTACTTGATGATTAATTTTTATTGTATACAGATATATTTAAATCCAACAAACATGCAAGTAACAATCTGTTCAACATATATTGTATCATTTATCTTGACTGAATTTTATGTTAAAAATCACCTTGGTGAACTTCCTTTAGGACAACTACAACTTGCTCCCAAACACATACAAGAACCATAAGATTTCACCTTCTTTGTTTGTGTCCAAGACATACCACGATAATCAAAAGCATTATCGTCTGCCCAACACGATTTTGGGTCTGCAGGCGCATCACATTCTGTGTGCGGTTCATTATCACTTAATGCTTCTATATTTTCAATAAGGAGCATATTGTTTCCTAACAGACTTGAGGTGGTAAATGTTCGTATACAGATAACACACACAACAGAAACACAAATCACTGATAACGTAATCTCAACTAATTTCTTTTTCATTTCTTTATATTCGAATAACTAGCCTACTCTATTATGGATTTTCGGCATCCTCCATTTATTACAGTCAATTGCAATGCTTGGAAAAATCATAACTCAATATTGCCATAGAAGCAAAACTGACCACGAATTATTTGGAGCTCATACTCTCCTGACAGATAAGATGGCAACGCCAGACAGGTGGTGTTTGCTGGTATAACTGTTGAGTATTCAACATTTCCATCTTTATTAACTATTTGCAAGGTACAATCATCGCACTGTGCTTCAAAGTATAAATCACACCCCATTATGTATATTGTGGGAATAGCTACGCTAGTCCTTCCAATAGGATTATATGGTTTACTAGGATCTGTTATCTTAACTTGAAGATCAATTTGGCAGCACATTGACACGTCATTTGCACTACCTAAAAACATCAGCATAAACATACTTAAACAGATAATAATTTTCTTCATATTTTTGCGGTTAATGGTTTCTGCAAAGATATGAAATCAATGAAGAAGGTACAAGTTTTTCTGCCCAATCATGTTCTCCAAAATTGAGCAAAAACAGAACTTTATATACTAAAACAAGTTGTGTTACAGCGTGTTATAAAATATGTTCATCAAAATTCATCAAATTGAATTTAACGCATGTATAAGATTGTTTTTTAATGGATGCGCAAGCTTAACCCCAAAGAGCTTATCATTTGCCCGGGCCTTTAAGTTGGAGACGGATGATGCTGTTGAACAGAGCATTTTTGAAATGACATTTTCGGGTATATCAAGAATCAAGAGAATACAAATGCGCTGTTCTGACTTGGACAGGTGCTTCCCTGAACAAAAAGCATTATAAGTTGCAGGATTGTCATTGCTGAATTGGGAAACCAGCATTTTCCACTCAGCTTCAGTAGGCACTACCCTCTCCGTCTTTCCGGTTGCTTTCCTTATGAACAGGTTGGCAATGTTGCTATTGAGGAACTGCTTCAAATTGTCTTTTTCACGGACAGCAGAACCTTCTTTGAACTTTTCGTTCTCAGCCTGCAACCGTTCAATGGCTTCTGTAAGCTCTAACAATTGCATTTCCTTGGAGGCAATGACACCTTCATAATCATGGGACTTCATTTGCTGTAATTCTCCAAGGATTTCCGCACGGGTAATCCTCATCACATTAAGGTCACGTTCAAGTTCTGATATCTTTTGTTTTTTCTTTTTGTTAATATTTCGATAGTACAAGATAATACCTCCAATAACAATGACTGCCATCGTGGCAATTGCTATAATCCACAACCTGTTAGTCCTCGCCTTTTCTCTTTCAATTTCTGCTTCCTTTTGGCTCCTACTATAGTTATATAGGGCTGCCATCTGATGAATGGCATCTATTTGCATTCTGTTGTGTATAGAGTCCTGAGCCGCTTCATATAATTCCGAATAACGAAATACCGAATCCACTATATTCTTTGCCCTATAGACCCGAAGCAAGCCCTTATATCCATCTGAAAGATGACCATATTGGATGGCTTTTCTGAAATTCTCCTCAGCAGAATTAATATCGTTTGACGCCAGTTCAAAGAAACCTTTTATATAATAATAAGCCTCACGGCCTGAAGATATATTACCATTATTGCCAAACAGCCCTGATTTGTTTTCAAATATATCCATTGCTTTCTTAGCCTCTAACATTTGGCCACGTTCCATGTATATATATATAGGTGTAGCCATAGCACCTGCAGCCTCCTGTTCGTATCCAATACGCATAAGTTCATGGTAAGTGTTATTAGAAATCTTGAGGACAGAATCTTTTTCATTGAGCAAAACATAAGGCCGTATCATCTGTCCCTTGGCAATAATATAGTCTCTTTCACTTAATGTTCTTCGTACACATTCAATATAATGTCTCAAAGCCCATATTTCATCTAGAGGAAGATTCTGTTGGTGAAATATGGTGGACATCTGTCCATAGATGCCTCTTAACACTCCATAGTCGCAATCGCTTCTTGTCGTGTCAGCCTTATCTATAGCATCATAAAAAGCCTGAAGGGCTTCCGGGGTTTGTCCGATATCACATAGAGCACAACCGTTCATGTAATATGCCAAGGCTTTTTCCCTACATGTGCCATTACCATCGAAATGGCTTACTAAAGCTTTCGTCAGGGAATCCGTATCAAACAAATGTCCCATTTTGGCTTTGGCATAGGTCAACTCCAAAAGATACTGCATACGGAAATGCTCGTCAAAAGCATCTGAATGCCTGCCGAGGGTGTCAAGAATGGCAAGGGAAGAGTCTGGGCGCTCCTCTATGACGCTTTGCGCATTGCTTAATACCTCCCTGTACTCTCTCCGCCCGGTACAGGCTGAAATAATACACAAAAATATTATTACATATAGTATCTTCTTCATCTTAAATGGCCCCTTCCTCTTTTCATGCGACTTTATTACTCAATCTTCCAGTCCCCAATGGTTCGCCTATCAGCATCGACATACCTGCCCATAAGGGAGAAAATGACATAGAGAAGTTGCTGGTAGTGACCCTCGTAGTCGGTGTTGTCGCAGTAGGGATTACTTTCTCGTATGTCTGTATGCCTACAGGCAGTCGTTTTAGCATTTTGTTCTCCATGTCACGTAAATTGTGTGAAATCTTGATGCAAATATAGCACAAAGGTTTGGAATGACAAAACATCTTTGTGTATTTTATCAAGACTTACATTTTTCGCCAGCCGAATGCAGATATGCCTTTAATCGGCTCTTATTGACAACAAGTGAAGGCAAATAAAAAAGGTTCATCCGAAATATTGAGTGATGTCATATTATTATCTTTAAGGAGAGTCTAATATGTATGTCATAGTCAACGAATATGTTTGCACCATTGATAAGGTTAATAACCTTACACGTGAAAGGTTATTAACCTTACGGCCTTAAGGTTATTAACCTTATCAGCAATGTATGCAATATACACAGTCCACACAACAATAATTGATCAACCACTCAATTGTAATTTCCTCAGACAATGAAGCATAAGTGGTTCAATAGAAATTTCCTGGGGGCTAAGTGCCCCGTAGGGTGAGTCTTTCCCCCTTTTATCTTATCCAGAATAGGACAGACTTTTCTGTGCCCGTTCAGTTCAACTCTATCGCAAAGCTTTGCATCTGCCCACGCAAAGCTTTGCATCTGCCCACGCAAAGCTTTGCATCCGCCAACGCAAAGCTTTGCATCCGCCAACGCAAAGCATTGCCTTCATTTAGGAGTCCCATCCCCATGTTTTTTCCACTGAGCCGCATAAGTGGTAATCACTAGAAATGCCTGATGAGCCATAAAAAAAGCTTCCCATTGTGAGGGAAGCTTCTGGTAGTCGGTAAGGGAATCGAACCCTTATGCCAAGATTGAGAATCTTGTATCCTAACCGTTAGATGAACCGACCGTTAGCTTGAGAGACAAGTGGCGGAAGGAGGGGGATTCGAACCCCCGGTACGGTAAACCCGTACGTCAGTTTAGCAAACTGGTGGTTTCAGCCACTCACCCATCCTTCCATAGGCTTTGTCGTTGAATTGCCATCCATTGTTCTCAAATGCGGTGCAAAGGTAATATCTTTATTCCAATTCACCAAATATTTCCACAACTTTTTCGGAATAATAGTCAAAAAAGGTGTTTTGCCTCTTGGTTTATTCCTGCCGTCATATCTATTTGCGAGGCTTTTGGTTGCCTCTCCTATGCTCTGCCGCATCCTTGAATGCCTGTCTATGGAACCTCTCCTCTGCCCTGATGGCCTTTAGCACTTTCGTAGCAGGCAGTATCTCCATGAACCTCAGATGGTACTGGTGCTGGAGTTGCTTTATCTGCATTTCACAGTCATCGAGTTCCCTGATGGCTTTTGCGCAGGCATCGTCGTCGCAGGGGTCCACATGCCTGTATTGTCCCATACGTCCGAACAGCACTCTCTGCTTATCGCGCATCTCTTTATACACGGGGAAGAAGGCCGCGGCCTGCTGGGCTGTCAGTCCGGCCTCGGTAGCAATGAACTGCTCAAGGTCGGCCTCGAAGCGTTTCGGGTCGAACTTCTGGCGTTCCTGTGCACACGCAAAGGTTGTACACAGGAAAAGGATTAGAGTCAATATACTTGTCTTTCTCATAATTATCAAATCTGTTCTATTCATTCGTTGCAACGTAAGCGTACATATCCACATTGTCGAGCATGGCATAGTTGGCCATCTCGTCAACAACAGTATAGTCGGAGTATGCCGACTGTTGCTCGCTAATGGCATTGCTGCTGCCGTCAGCAAGCTTGGCGGTATCATGCCGGTAACCTACGGTAAGCGACACGGAAATGATGACCGCCACAGAGGCTGCCACGGCTAAGGCTACGGCAATCTTCCTCTTCCAGGAATTATTGCCCATGTCGACAACATGCGTCTGCTGTTCCGGCAGCATGCTCATGATACTGTCGGACAGGCTTTCGAAATATCCCTCCGGAACCGTGAAGGGATTGTCGTTGCCATAGTGACTTCTTAACCATTTCTCATTCTCATCCATAGTAATCTTTTTTTATGGTAGGTTCTGCAACCAACCACTTTTAATTATTTGACTAATTATTATGCAAAAAGTTTAATCCTCATCCTTCAAAAAATCAGTTATCTTCCTGACAGCAATGTGGTAGCTTGCCTTCAAGGCTCCCTCTGACGTTCCAAGCAGCTTACTCATCTGACTGTATTTCATTTCGTCGAAATATCGCAGGACAAACACCTGTCTCTGAACATCCGGCAGCCGCGCTATTGCCTCCTGTAGCCTTGCCTGAGTCATGTCACCATCAAAATAGGTATCGGCAATAAGCGTGGATGCCACATCGGCCGGGTCGTCAGTTGCAATATTGTCGGCCGTTTTCTTCTTTCGCAGGTGGCCGAGGCTTTCGTTGACGGCAATACGATAGAGCCATGTGTAGAGTTTGGCCTTACCATGGAAATCCCCAAGGTTAGCCCATGCCTTCAAGAATGTATTTTGCAGTACATCATTTGCATCCTCATGGTCAAGGACCATACGGCGTATAACCCAATACAGCTGTTGACCATATTGGTTCACCAACGCGGCGAAGGCCGTACGGCTGGTCTTCGGGTCGGAGAGCATCCTCAGCAACTTTTCCTCATCCATGGTGTCTGCCATTCCCTACAGATAGTTTCTCAGATAATTCGCAATCACCTTATCATAACCATAGACATCGGGCAAGTCCGCCAATGTGCCATCTGACGAAGGATAAAGTGTATAATAAGTAATGTATAAAGGTACAGGCGGCTCTACATTCAGACTCTTGACGAGCATATTTTTGCGTAGCGTATCAGCTACAGCAGCCTGCTCGGCCGTCATTTCCGCACGCTTCTTACCCAATGGCGACACATCGGCAGTAACAGTATAGAACAGTTTCTCTATTATCCCGTCGGCCTGCTCTGCCAGCAGATAGCGCGCCAGGTCCATCGGCCGCTCAACTCTCACGCACCCATGTGAGACACCACGGTCTGCACGCGAGAATACAGACGGCGAGGAAGTGTCGTGAAGATAGACGGAGAAATTATTGTCAAACCGGAATATGATGCGGCCCAGGGCGTTGCCTGCCCCACCCTCCTGAATAACCAGATAGTCGCCACTGAGCAGCATCTGCGCTGACACGTCTTCGGGCGCCATCTTCTTGCCCGTCTTGCGCTCTCGGATGAAATAGCGGTGTGAGCTGAAATAGCTCTCGCTGCCAGCATGCCTGACGATGTCGTTTCGGATGATGCTTTTCGGAATAATCCATTGCGGGTTCAGGTCCATGCGCTTGATACGGCTGGTCAGCAGTGGAGTCTTGGTTTTCAGGCTTCCGCAGCCAATCTTCATCTCGAATACACTGTCGCCATCAACAGCACGAAGCATGAACGACGGTATGTTCACCAATACGTAACGGTCGTGCAGGTGTGGATAGTCATCAAGCCGCCACCGGCAACGTTCCATATTCACGAGTATCTTCTCCCTCTGTACCCTGGTAAGCGACGGAAGGGCAAGCCGCTCGCACAAGGTATAATAAAGAGGGTTCTGAGGTTTTAGCGATGCAAGGAATGTACCGAGGCTGTCGGCAGAAGGCAGCCTGAGAAGGCTCTTGCAAAACCCCTTCTTCGGCAGTTGCATCCTGATGTCAAAAAGCTGATGATAGCTGACGTACACGGAGTCGTCATCCTTAGGGTCGAGCCTATTGAATACGTCGAAGGGATTGACAAAGCCGTACCTGTTGCCCATGGCAAAGCGAAGGAAAGCCTTGGTCAGCCTGTACTCCAGCCGTCCTGCGACATGGTTGATGTCATTACCGCAGGAGTCAAAGTCAAGGGTGCGCATCCTGTTCAGGTCGGCCTCAATGAGCCCGACACAAAACCTGTTTGCCGACAGGCCATCAGCTTCCACCGTCCGGAGATAGGCAAGCAGGGTATCGGCACGGGAGTCTACACCGAGCCTGTCAATCCATACGAAGCTGTTGCCTTTAAGATAATAACTTTTTGCTTGCTTGTCTGCCACCATGGAGTCGGCGTCAGACTTAATGATACGCCTTATCGACTCCCTCACAACACGGGAGTCCACCCGATAGGACGCGGTACCTAACGTCTTGTAATAATCGAGCGAAAAACTACAGCCGGAGTTTGCTTCCTGCCTGCCGCACGACTGCAACAGAAGCACGACAAGCAGCATAAGGACACAAAAGGGGCGCAAAGTCTGTCTGTAATGAAAATTACTTAATGGAAATCTTACGCACTACCTTACCCACCTTTACGATGTAACATCCTTTGGGCAGGTTGAGCTCGTAATGTCTGTCAGCACCCTCCACGCGGAAGCTCTGCACATGAACTCCAGCCACGTTGTAGATGGTGAGCATGAGTCCGGAGGCACCCGTCACGCGGAGTGTAGACTCAGAGACAGAAATGGAGATAGTGGCAATATCGTTGTCGATAATCTCTATGGAGCTGGCTGCACAGGCATCCTGCGGAACGCCCAGCAGCAACATCATTGAGAATGCGGCATAAAGTATTCTTTTTATCATAAGCTTCACAAGTCGTTATTATTATTGCAAAGATAGAAATTTTGTTTCACATCATCCTGCATAAGAAAGATGTTTTTTCGGTGTTTAAGATAGTTTAACCAAAACAGTTCCCCACTACTTCCAAATCCGCATACCATGAATACCACAGACAACATAAAAAACCGCATGCCAAAGAATGACATGCGGCTCATGTATAGATAGAAAAGAATTATTTCTTGAAGAAATCCTTAACAGCCTCGTTAGGAACCATACGCTCATCGAAAACGTAGGCACCAGTCTTCGGGCTCTTAACCATCTTGATAACCTTGGTGTATGCGCGTCCGTCCATAGAACCTTCGTGGAGGGTAGCGACCGCTTTTTTTGCCATATGATATTATCTCCTATAATTACTTAATCTCCTTGTGAAGAGTCATCTTCTTCAGGATTGGGTTATACTTCTTCAACTCAAGACGCTCTGGAGTATTCTTGCGGTTCTTGGTAGTGATGTAACGGCTTGTGCCAGCTACACCGCTATTCTTCATCTCAGTACACTCAAGAATGACCTGTACCCTATTGCCCTTAGCTTTCTTTGCCATCGTGATTAATCTCCTATAACTTTAATGTCCTTCCAATCGCAATAGCCCTTGGCAACGGCCTGCTTAAGAGCTGCGTCAAGTCCAACTTTATTAATAAGACGGAGACCAGCTGCGCTGATCTTGAGGGAAATCCAGCATTCCTCTTCTACATAGTAGAATTTCTTGCTGAAAAGGTTAACGTCAAAGGAACGCTTTGTGCGATGCTTTGAGTGAGACACATTACAACCAATCTGTGCCTTCTTGCCTGTAATCTGACAAATCTTAGACATTGCTATGATTAAATTTTGTTTTCGTTTTTTGATACTTATTCCAAACAGGGTGCAAAATTACAAATATTTCCCGAACCAGCAAAAGAATTTGCCAAAGAAATCAACCTTTTAAGGAATTTTATTGTTTTTCCCTATTGTGGTGACTACCCAACAATTAGATTTACGGCTTCTCAATAATTCCGCGCTGTAAGCGCAAAAGCGTAGATAACAGCAGGACAGATAACGCTTTTGCGCTTACAGCGCGCATGGAACATTATCCCTTACACCCAGGGTGCCGCTACGCTCTACCCTGGGCTATGCGCTTTTTGCGCTTACAGCGCGTGCTGCCTACGTGATTCGCTTCTATATAACATGTATCGTTATTTACCGAATAACATGTATCGTTATTTACCGAATAACATGTATCGTTATTTACCGAGCGGCTATATATTGCGCACATCTCTCCGCACACCTCTCGCCATCGACTCCTGCTGAGACTATTCCACCGGCATATCCAGCTCCCTCGCCGCACGGGAAGAGTCCCTGTAGGCGAACATGCTGGAGCGTGTCGCCATCGCGGACTATACGTACAGGACTTGACGTACGGGTCTCAACAGCTATGAGCATGGCCTCATTGGTGAGGAAACCATGGCTGCGGCGGCCAAAATCACGGAATCCCTGTTGCAGCCTTGACGCTATGGGCTTTGGCATCCAGAAATGAAGGGGACTGGAGATGACACCCGGAGCATAGCTGCAGGCCGGCAGGTCGTAGCTCAGGCGGCCATTTACAAAATCAGCCATACGCTGGGCAGGAGCTTTCTGTGACATATTGCCCTGCTGCCAGCAGAGCCGCTCGAGTTCTTCCTGATAGTCCATCATGCGCAGGACATCATCGCCCGGCACATCATCAGTCCTTACCTCGACAACCATTCCTGAGTTGCTCCATCGGGTCCCGCGGTTGGCAGGACTCATACCGTTGACAACTATCTGTGACGGGCCTGTTGCTGCAGGAATGACAAAGCCTCCGGGGCACATGCAGAAGGAATAGACTCCGCGTCCCTCGACCTGAGTGACAAAGGAGTATTCTGCGGCAGGAAGATATCGTCCTCGTCCCTCCCGGTTGTGATATTGTATCTGGTCAATGAGCTGAGCCGGATGCTCAAGCCTCACGCCAACGGCTATTCCCTTAGGCTCCAGTTCCACTCCGTCTGCAGCAAGGCTGCGGTATACGTCTCTTGCGCTATGGCCCGTAGCCAGGATTACAGGACCGCGGAACGTCCTCGTCTGTCCAGTAAGCATGTCTGTTGCCTCTATGCCCACCACTTTATCCCCATCTGCCACGAGGGCAGTCATCTTTGTCTGGAAATGCACCTCTCCGCCACACCTTATTATAGTATTGCGCATGTTCTCTATTACGGCTGGCAACTTGTCTGTACCAATATGCGGATGGGCATCAGAAAGAATAGATACCGAAGCGCCATGCTGGCAGAAGACATTCAATATCTTGTCAATGGGACCGCGCTTCTTGCTGCGCGTGTAGAGCTTGCCGTCAGAGTAAGCCCCTGCCCCACCCTCGCCAAAGCAATAATTGCTCTCGGGGTCTACTTTCTGTGTCTTTGTGATATTCGCCAAGTCACGTTTGCGGTCGTGGACATTTTTTCCTCTCTCAACAACAACAGGGCGTACATTCATCTCTATGAGCTTTAGGGCAGCAAAGAGTCCTCCCGGTCCGGCTCCAACGACAACAGCCTGCGGACGGCCTGTCACGTCAGGATAGTCGGTATGAGCATATACATCATCCTGCGGCAGCTCGTTGATATATACTCTCGCCTTTACATTAATATATATAGTACGCTGGCGCGCGTCGATGCTCTTCTTGAGGACGCGCACGGCGGTGATGGTTCGGACGTCAAGTCCTTTGTCCTTAGCCACATACTCAGCAATGGATTGCTCGGACGAAGCCTGATGTGGCAGTAGTCGAAGTTGGTATTCGTTGGTCATGTTATTATTCTATAAACACTATCTTTTCAGGTATCTGTTTAGGAAATCGAGGATGGCGGCTTGGTTGGAGAGATTGCACTCGTGGGGCTGAGCCTCCACCACTGTCACGAGCCTGTCAGATGCCGAGGCATCCTCCCAGACCTTACGCATGACGGAATATGCCTTGTTGACTTCTGGCACTGGAAAGAGCTTGTCCGTTGAGCCTGCTATGAAGAGGGCGGGCTTGGGCGCAGCCAGGGAGGCGATGTCGGGATAGTCGAGATAACGCCTCAGTGAGGGAATACAGTTAGCGAAGCCTCCATTCTCCTTCCTGCCATAGCGTGTCGTCAGCTGGCCAGCCGTAGTCGTCATCCAGCATACGGAAGCCGCACACCTCACCCTGTCGGACAAGGCCGACAACATCCATGCCCTGTATGCCCCCATCGAGCAGCCTGCGGCAGCTATGCGCGTGGAGTCGACGCTGGGCATGGAGGCAAGGAATTCCGTTGTGCGAATGTCGTCATAGTGCATATAGGCACATAGATTCTGTCCGAGCATCATCATGTTTCCTGCTATGATGTCATACTTGCTGCGGTCGACGCCTTCCGCCCTACCCCTCTCTCCCCAAAGGGGAGCATCGGCAGAAAAGACCACATATCCATGGCTGGCAAGGAAGTCTCCGAGATATTGTCCTCCATAAAGGTTCTGAACCCATTTCTCCGCATCCTCCACAACGTCGTTAGTCTCAGCGATGGGCCGTATCATCTTCTCCTTGCCAATAAACAAATGAGCCCCATGGTCGTGAAGGAGGTTCACCGCAGGCCATGGTCCCTTTCCGTCGGGCACAAGCATATACGCCGTCACGCGATACCACCTGCTGAGGCTCAGCTCTATCTTACTTGCCTTGTAGCCTATTCTCTGCTCCTCGGCCAAAACCCTCACATTCCATCCGTCTGGAGCAGGAGGCTGCGGTCCCATGCACTCGAAGACTTTGGCCCGTGCCTTGCTGCGCCAGTCATCGAAACCGACGTCCCCCTTTACTGCCGTCCATGCCAACGGATAGCGTAGAGAGGCCTGTATGGAATCAATATATACAGGTATCTCCATGCGATACTCGCAGGCGCTACGTTTCTGAGCCATAGCGCAAGAGACAAGAGCTGCAAGAGCAAGTGTCAACAGCCGTCTCCGCATACGCAGGAATGTGATGTTTGCAAACATATTACGCATAGTTCTACCATGATTAAATCGCCTACTCAAAATTGTATAATGTAAGTACAAGGGCGAATATTGCTACAAAATTACACAAATTCTACGAAAAAACGTTGGTCGTGAAAATAATTCTTTGTATTTTTGCGCCCAAGTTCTGCCATGACCCCATTTGTTCTGGGGATGGGGAGCATTAACAAACAGACAAAAACAACAATGAAAGTATTAAAATTCGGAGGAACATCTGTAGGTTCCGTAAAGAGTATTCTGAGCCTTAAGCAAATTGTAGAGAACGAGGCCAAGAAACAACCTGTAGTAATTGTAGTAAGTGCCCTCGGGGGCATAACGGACAAGCTGCTTGCCACATCCCAGCTCGCACTAAAGGGTGACGAGGCTTGGAAGGAAGAGTTCGACGCCATGGTAAGCCGCCACCACAAGATGATAGATACCATCATCACAGACACCAAAGCCCGCGAAGACCTATTTAATAAAGTAGACGCCCTGCTGGAGCAATTGCGCAGCATCTACTTCGGAGTATTCCTGATACATGATCTCTCAGAGAAGACCCAGGACGCCATCGTCAGCTATGGTGAGCGCCTGAGCTCACTCATTGTGGCAACCCTCATCAGGGGAGCCAAATGGTTTGACTCGCAGGAGTTCATAAAGACCGTAGACAAAAACGGCAAGCACGTACTGGATGCCGAACTTACCAACGAATTGGTTGTAAGGACATTCACCGACCTTCCACGCATCTCGCTCGTTCCCGGCTTTATCTCACGCGACAGAGACTCGGAGGAGACCACCAATCTCGGAAGAGGCGGTAGCGACTATACGGCTGCCATCATTGCAGCAGCTCTCAACGCAGACATTCTGGAGATATGGACAGACGTTGACGGCTTCATGACCGCTGACCCGAAGGTTATAAAGACAGCCTACACCATCAACGAGCTGAGCTACATAGAGGCTATGGAGCTTTGCAACTTCGGAGCCAAGGTCATCTACCCTCCAACCATCTACCCCGTATGTGTGAAGAACATACCAATAAGGGTGAAGAACACTTTCAACCCCGAGGCATCCGGAACCATCATAAAGAACAAGATAGAGAACAACCAGAAGCCCATAAAGGGTATATCGAGCATTAGCGGCACCACCCTCATCACGGTAACAGGATTGTCGATGGTCGGTGTTATCGGTGTTAACCGCCGCATCTTCACCGCTCTTGCCGACAGAGGCATAAGCGTGTTCCTGGTGTCGCAGGCCTCTTCCGAGAACTCCACATCAATTGGTGTCCGCGACCAGGATGCCGACAAGGCAGTGGCGGTACTCAACAACGAGTTCGCCAAAGAGATAGAGACTGGGGCCATGTTCCCCATGCACGCCGAAAGTGGACTCGCCACCATAGCCATCGTAGGTGAGAACATGAAGCATACCCCCGGTATTGCCGGAAAGCTCTTCGGCACGCTGGGACGAAGCGGCATAAGCGTTATCGCCTGCGCACAGGGAGCATCAGAGACAAACATATCATTTGTTGTGGACGGACGCTACCTGCGCAAATCGCTCAACGTGCTGCACGACTCGTTCTTCCTGTCAGAATACAAGGTGCTGAACCTCTTCATCTGTGGAGTCGGAACGGTTGGCGGAAAGCTCATAGAGCAGATACGCTCTCAGTATGAGGAATTGAAGGAACATTCACGCCTGAAGCTCAACGTTGTCGGCATAGCAAGCTCGCACAATGCCATCTTCAGCCGCGACGGCATAGACTTGGACAACTATCAGGAACAGCTAAAGGCCTCTGAGCCAAGCTCGCCAGAGAAATTGCGCGATGCCATCATAAGAATGAACATATTCAATTCGGTATTCGTAGACTGTACGGCATCGGCAGACATCGCACAGCTATACCAAAGCTTCCTTGAGCGAAACATCAGCGTCATAGCAGCCAACAAGATTGCAGCCTCGTCTAAATACAGCAACTACATCAGACTGAAGACTACAGCCATGATGAGAGGCGTGAAATTCCGCTTCGAGACAAATGTTGGTGCGGGATTGCCCATTATCGGAACCATCAACGACCTGTGCAACTCTGGTGACAAGATACTGAAGATTGAGGCTGTACTCAGCGGCACGCTCAACTTCATCTTCAACGAGATTGCAGCCGACGTGCCATTCTCCGAAACCGTCAGAAGGGCCAAGGAGCAAGGCTACAGTGAGCCAGACCCACGCATAGACCTCAGCGGAACGGATGTGATAAGGAAACTTGTAATCCTTACCCGCGAGGCCGGATATAAGATTGAGCAGGAGGACGTAGAGAAAAACCTCTTCATACCAAATGGCTTCTTTGAGGGCTCGCTCGACTCCTTCTGGCAGAAGCTGCCCACGCTTGACGAAGACTTCGAAAACAAGAGGCAGAAGCTGGAACAGGAAGGAAAGAGATGGAGGTTTGTGGCTACGATGGAGGGAGGCAAGGCAAACGTATCGCTAAAGGCCGTTGACCGGAACCACCCGTTCTACAACCTGGAGGGAAGCAACAACATTGTGCTGCTGACCACGGAGAGATACAAGGAATACCCCATGCAGATACAGGGCTACGGAGCAGGAGCCAGCGTAACGGCCGCCGGTGTGTTTGCAAACATTATGTCAATTGCCAACATCTGATTACTGGACAACAACATGAAACACATTATAATACTTGGCGACGGCATGGCAGACCATGCTGTGGAAAGACTCGGAGGCAAGACCCCAATGCAATATGCCCACACACCATACATGGACATGCTCGCAAGAGAGGGAAAAACAGGACGCCTGCACACCATACCGGCAGGATTCATGCCTGGCAGCGAGGTTGCCAACACGGCTATTCTGGGTTACGACCTCAACAAGGTCTATGAAGGCCGAGGCCCGCTTGAGGCAGCGAGCATAGGCTACGAGATGGCTCCCGAGGACATGGCGATAAGATGCAACATCATAGAGATAGAGGACGGAAGGATAAAGAACCATCACGGCGGACACCTGACTACCGAGCAAGGCGACGAGCTGATAAAGGCTCTCGATGCCGGGCTGGGCAACGACAGGGTGAAATTCATAACAGGCATACAGTACCGGCACCTTTTAATAATTAAAGGGGCAAGCAAGCACATAGTTTGCGCTCCGCCACACGACCATCCCAACGAATTATGGGAGCCTCTGCTCGTAAAGCCAGAACCAGGCTATGACCCTACAGGCGATGACAGCGAGACTGGCAGGATGACGCCGCAGCAGACGGCAGACCTCATCAACGAGCTGATTATCAAATCACAGGCCATACTATCAAGCCATCCGCTAAACCAGCAACGCCATGGCAAGGCCAACAGTATATGGCCATGGAGCGGAGGCTACAGGCCGTCCATGAAAACCATCATGGACCTCTATCCGCAGGTAAAGAGCGGTGACGTGATTTCGGCTGTCGACCTTATAAGGGGCATTGGCCACTATGCCGGACTGCACAACATTATCGTAGACGGAGCAACAGGACTTGCCGACACCAATTATGAAGGCAAGGCACAGGCTGCCATAGAAGCCCTGGCAAAGGACGATTTCGTATTCCTCCATCTTGAGGCAAGCGACGAGGCCGGACATGACGGAGACCTGGAACTGAAGATAAAGACCATCGAATATCTCGACAGCAGGATTGTTAAACCTGTATATGAAGCTGTGGCAGCATGGGATGAGCCTGTATGCATAGCCGTTCTTCCAGACCACCCCACTCCAGTAGAGATTAGGACTCATGTAGACGAGCCTGTACCGTTCCTGATATGGCACAAGGGAATAGAGCCAGACGGCACACAGACATTCGACGAAGTGGCATGCGTACAGGGAAGCTATGGTTTGCTGCGTCTTAACGAGTTCATGGACGAGTTTATGAATTACTAAAGCGGGACTGACACAATAATCCCCCGACAAAACGAAACAACAAAGCAGATATGAAATATTACAGCACAAACGGCAAGGCACCACTTGCCACCCTTGAGGAGGCCGTTGTAAGAGGTCTCGCACCCGACAGAGGTCTGTACATGCCTGAACGGATAAAGTCCCTGTCCGGCAGTTTCTTTGAGGAAATAGACAAGATGTCATTCCAGGAGATGGCTTGCCACGTGGCACAGGCTTTCTTTGGTGAGGATGTTGAGGAAAAGGCTCTTAACGACATAGTTTGCGACACGCTGGCTTTCGACACACCAGCCGTAAAGGTGGAAGAGAATATATACTCGCTTGAGCTGTTCCACGGACCTACGCTGGCATTCAAGGATGTAGGCGCGCGATTCATGGCAAGGCTGTTGCAGTACTTCATCCGCAAGGAAGGCAAGAAGCAGGTCAACGTGCTCGTGGCAACATCCGGTGACACAGGCTCTGCCGTAGCCAACGGTTTCCTGGGAGTGGAAGGCATACATGTATATGTCCTCTATCCAAAGGGGAAAGTGAGCAACATTCAGGAGAGCCAGTTCACTACTCTCGGCAAGAATATAACCGCCATAGAGGTTGATGGAGTATTTGACGACTGCCAGGCCTTGGTGAAGAGTGCTTTCATGGACGGCGAACTCAACGCACACATGAACCTCACCTCAGCCAACTCCATCAACGTGGCACGCTTCCTTCCTCAGGCATTCTACTACTTCAACGCCTATGCCCAGATGAAGAGACTCGGCAAGGGCGACAACATGGTGATTTGTGTGCCGAGCGGCAACTTCGGAAATATCACGGCAGGACTCTTCGGCAAGAGGATGGGTCTGCCTGTAAAGCGATTTATAGCCGCCAATAATGCCAACGACATATTCTACAACTATCTGCAGAGCGGGAAATACGAGCCCAAGCCAAGCATCCAGACACTTGCAAACGCCATGGACGTTGGTGACCCAAGCAACTTTGCAAGGATTATCGACCTATACAAGGGCTGTCATGCTGACATATCGGCAGAGATTAGCGGAGCGACATACTCTGACGAGCAGATTGCCCAGACCATGAGACAATGCCATGCCACTACGGGATATGTACTCGACCCGCATGGTGCATGCGGTTATCAGGCTCTTAAGGACTTGCTGCATGAGGGTGAGACAGGAGTATTCCTGGAGACTGCTCATCCCGCAAAGTTCAAGGAGAAGGTGGACAGCATACTGCAAGCAGACGTGCAGATACCAGAGCGTCTTGCCGAGTTTATGAAGGGGAAGAAGCTCTCCGTACCGATGTCCGCACAATTCAGCGACTTCAAAGAGTTCCTCTTGAGCAGATAAATGATAATTACAGAACGCAAGGAATGATATAAGCAGTAGGACACGCATCAGGCATGTCCTACTGCTTTTTATTAGCTTTTGCCCTTGACTGGGCACATGTCATTTCAGTTCCTTCACCTTCTCGAAGAAAGCCAGCTGGTTGCGTGCCCGGTCGAGGTTGTGGGTAGGGTACTTTATCTTGTAATATGAATCGCCATTGATGTAGTCCGTCAGAAAACGCACACATTGCATGAACGGGAAGAGTGCTACCGCATAGGGCAGGTTTTCCCTTTCCGTAGGGGTGAGGAAGCAATCAGCAGACTCCAGGTAGCCCTTAGTAAAAGCCTCATATATATCACGGCGGAATTCCACCTTGCTGATATCAGGACAATCCTCAGCTACGGCATTCGAGGCAGTGCGCAGGAAATCGCCATAGTCAGAGAATACAAAGCTTGGCATTACGGTATCAAGGTCTATGACACACAGTACATTGCCATCGTCATCAAACATCATGTTATTGACCTTGGTGTCGCAATGGCAAACACGTTTGGGAAGTAATCCCTCACGCCCCATGCGCTCGGCCTTGCACATCTCATAGGCATTAGCCTCGATGGTGGCTATCATGTCGCGCACCTCTGACAACCTTCCGCAGGCATCAGCTGCCACAGCCTCACGCAACTGGCTCATGCGCAGTTCCATGTTATGGAAGTCTGGGATTGTCTCGCCCAACGGTTCATCAAGGTCTACAAGCATAGCCTCGAAATTGCCGAACGCCTTGCCTGCGCAATAGGCATATTCAGGAGTAACGGCATCGTAGGTATGTGCACCAGCTATAAAAACCGACATTCTCCAGAACCTTCCGCTCATATCGATATAATAACTGTTTCCGTCACGTGTTGTGACAAAGCGCAAAACCCGGCGGTCAAGGTCGGTAACACCTTGTGAGGCGAGTTTCTTTCTGATATGGTTTGTGACGGTCATAACATTATGCTGCAATAGGTCGACATTCTTGAAGATGCTATTGTTGATGCGTTGTAGGACATAGTCTGTGTCATGACCTGCCGTTCTTACAATGTAAGTATCGTTGATTAGCCCGTTGCCAAGAGGAAGCACCGAAAGGACAACACCTTCCATTTCGAAGTTTTCAGCAATAGATTTAAGTTCTTTCTCTGTCATAATAGTAGTTTTAGAAGGTTAAAGTTCAAGGTGGGTTCTATCACTTACTGCCACTTGGTCAGTGGGTCCAAGGTGAAGAAAGTGATAGAACCCACCTTAATAGAATTATAAATATGAGTAAAAGGTTTGAGATAAGAGAAAAGAGTTATGTACATGAGCTGTTCATGTTTGGTCCTTGCCACCATCATCAGCAGCTTTCCATGCTTCCCACTCCTTCATAGCCTCCTTCCAATCAGTTGCTCCATTATTAAGTGCCTCCTGTTCCCTTGCTGCCTCGTCGCGAGCCTTGTCCCTGGCCCGTTTCTCCTTCATAGCGGCAATGGTGGCATCATCAAGTATCTGTATGGCCCCGCGCCTGATAGCCTGCCGAAGCTCCTCGTCACCAAACGCTTTGCCAGGCTCGTTGAAGTCGGAGATATTGAACTCGAAGTTTACGCGCAGCTGATGCCTTATAGCTTTCTGCTGGAAGCGAGTCCCAGCAGACTTTCGCCTTAGGAGCATGGCGATGATATCAATCTCATGTTGCGAAAATTTTGTTCTTCCCATAATTGTTGTTTCGTTTTAACGTCAGAAGTATTCTCCCTAAATTCCGCAACACTTTGATTTTAACTTTGTTTATAAGTTCCTGAGCAACAAAAAGCTCTTGCTTGTGGCAAGCGGCAAAGCCGAGCGCCCCAGGATTTTGTCATGTCAGATTTTTCACTTATCTTAGTGTTGCAATTCAAAACAAGCATAAATCGTAACAAGACATGGCAAAGGTACAAATAAAATCAGAAAAACTCACACCTTTTGGAGGCATTTTTTCAATCATGGAGCAATTTGACTCCATGCTGTCACCTATTATCGACCAGACACTTCGGTGATGCCACTTGATGTCAAGGAACTGTCGTCGGGAAGTGAGGAACGCACATCAGTAACCTATCCCGGATATTGCCTGCCTTACAACGTGACGAGATGGGTAATAGGACATGGATTCCCAGGCAGTTTCCCCAACTCGCTCCAGGTAAGGAAGGGTGAATTGAGAAACATACACATTGCCGGAACGGGCAATTCCAGAGTGAAAGGACAGAACCCGATATTCACCGACCGATTTACTGCCAACCCTGCATGTACTATCGTTAGCGACCATATCTACGCATTGGTGGGAGAAGATAACGCAGGAGTGGGAGGCTGGTTCTCAATGCCCCATTGGCTAGCATATTCCTCAGACAACAACCCATTGTACTCACTGAAAAGGGAATAGCCAAATGAGAAAACGAATTCAGCCAACTGAGGAAATGATAATAAAAAAGTTGTTGTTTGGGGGAATTATATGGTATTAAATCCACCAAACAACAAAATAAATCTCGGGATAATGTTATGAAATCTTCAATACTGCAGATGTCTTCAGCTTGACTCCTTTAGGATAAGTGACAACAAGGCCATCGGCGGTTTGTTTCCAGCGTAGCTTTCCCTTGTAGCCGAGCAGCGACACCGACTTTATTATCTTGCCTCCAAGATACTTTGAGCCTTTTGCCATGGAATGGATAGTAACGGACTGACCTTCTTCTGGAATATTCATGGTGAAGGCATAGAGCGCACCATTCTTGCCTACCGTGAAACGAATGTCCTGTGAGTCGAACTTAAATTCGGCATGCTTTTTCCCAAGTCTGCCGCCAGGCAAGCACTTAAGTTTGCCATCCACCATCTCACCCTCACCAAGAGTTGTCCATGCCTTGCTGCCATATACAGCCTCGCCATTGAGCGACATCCATTTGCCCACTTCCTCAAGCATGGTGACACAAGCATCCTCGATACTCCCATCTGGCTTCATACAGATGTTCAGACAAGCATTGCCATCGCGACATATGGCTTCGATAATAAAACGAATCATCGAAGAGGCATCGTAGGTAAAGTCAGGGGCATAGAACCAATCGCCTACGGGAGCTTCGCGTATCCAAGGCTGTGAAGCATTGATGGTATCGGGGAAGTTGAATTCCGCTGTGTTCACCGCACCATTAGTAGGACGGCGGAACTTGATGATGCTGAATGTGTTTACCTCACCACGTTTTTTGAGGCAGCGGTTGTAATAGTCGGCCATCACGGTCTGCATGGCATTGCATTTGAATCCTGTGCCAGTGCCATCACCAGTGAAGGGACCTTGTACGGTACCATCGGTATAGATGAAGTCCGGGTCATAGTTGGCAGTGACGTCCATCATGCGCAGTGCCCATTGTGTGGCAAACCATTTGGCATAATCGAGATGACGCCAGAAGATACCTGCCTTGGCAGGCGACCATCCGCTGTGAGCGTTCTTCTCCACAGTCTCATACTCTCTGAGGTCAATGCCATAGAGCATTCTTGGATCGTAGCCTTCCCACCACTTGCCCTTGCCATCGGCGAGAGTAAGGTTGCCGTCGTAGGGTACTCCAGCCTTGTCGCCACTCTTGTCACTGCCAAAAGCGGTTTGCCACCACCACCATGTATATTCATGATGGAAGGTCACTCCATAGCGCATGTTATGCTTGTGGCACGCATCCACCCACTCGCGCAGCAAGTCACGCTTCGGACCGATATTCACCGAGTTCCATGGTTGATAGCGCGAGTTCCAAAGGTCGTAGTTGTCGTGATGAACACCCTGTATCATAAGGAAGCGTGCTCCTGCTTTTTGATAAAGGGCAGTAAGGCGCTCCGGGTCAAGCTTTGTGGGATTCCATGTGCGCAGCACATCCTTATATCCCACCTCCGATGGATGTCCGTAACGCTTGAGGTGGTTTTTGTAGGCATGATGCTCCTCCTTGTATAAGTTGCGTGCATACCAGTCGCCACTCTCTCCGGCTGATTGCGGTCCGAAATGCACCCAGATGCCGAACTTTGAGTCGCGCAACCATTGTGGTGTTCCAGGATAGTTTTTCTCTATTGACTCCCAGTTAGGTTTGAACGGACCGTCAGTGATAGGAAGGCCGATATTCACCTCCATAAACGTGTTTGAGTCTGCCATCTTAACTGAGTTGACAGCTTGTTTGGCTGGTACGTCGGGAATTGGAGGTAATTGTTTGGGCAACACATCATCGTTCTGTTGCGCCATGACATGGCCTGCCTGGCAAACACATGCCATCATAAATGTTATTAATACTTTATTCATAATACTCAATATTGTTTATTAAATTTTTAATCATACAGATGGAACATCCGCTCCATCATCTGCCATTTCTCATCGCTTGTGGCATTGGCGTCGCAGCCTTGAAACTGGGTGACGTAAGCCTCCCACTCCGCCTGTCGGGGCAAAGTGGCAAGGCGCGTCATGGCCTCATCCCAATTGAAGTCGTCGGGTGTCTCGACGATCATAAACAATCGGTTGCCGAGGATGTATATCTCCATTTCCTCGATACCAACACTACGGATGCCCTCTCGAATCTCGCTCCAGTGGTGCTCACGGTCGTGAGCCTCCACATACTTCTTAATGAGTTCGGGGTCATTCTTCAGTTCTAATGTCTGACAATATCTTTTGCTCATAGTTATTTAAGTTGACAAGTTGACGAGTTGACAAGTTGATACCGATGCGATGCCCGCCGACTATGGCAAATTCATCGGCAAATTATTCTTAGATACGAGTTAATTACGGCACACAAACACGAATCCGCCTCTTGGCTGGCAGATAATCTTTTCAGGGATTCTTCCTTTCCCCTTCCTTATGCTCCAAGGGGTTGGATTGTTGGCAGGCAGTTCTCCTTTGTAACCTGGTTTATCAGTGAAAAGGGTGTATTTGCCTTTTGGAAGGAAAGACGCATCGAAGGATAGAGTCTGCGAGCTGTCTTTTCCATTGATGCCTGCAACGTACCATGTGTTGCCTTGGCGGCGTGCAATGACAACCCATTCGCCGGGATAACCTCCGAGCAGTCGGGTTTCGTCCCATATGGTGGGCAATGCCGACATAAAGTCCTTCACCTCCTTGGGCTGCACGAGATAGCTTTCCGGTTTGTCAGCCCAATGCAGCAACGGCGACTCAAAGAGCACAGGCAGTGCGAGTTCGTGAGCATGGGTAGTGATATGCTTATGCTGCGAGTCGGAGAAGGTGCAGGGAGTATAGTCCATCGGTCCAATCACATTGCGTGTGAATGGCAACGTGGCATTGTGGGCAGCAGCCTTCGGAGTGAGGGTGGCGTTATTATTATACCACTCCGCTCCATATACAGCCTCTACACTTACAAGATTGGGATATGTGCGTTGCCAGCCTCTTGGAATTGTCGCGCCGTGGAAGTTGACCATCAGATGATGACGTGCGGCACATTCGAGAAGGTCGATACAATATTCCATCGTCTCTTGTTTGTCGCCTGCAAAGAAGTCGATCTTCACTCCTGCCACACCCATCTTCTCAAGCCATGCAAACTCACGCTCACGGTTTTCGGGAGCATTGAGTCGCTCATGCGGTCCTGGTGCGCCCCAAGCCTTTAACCATGCCGTGGAAGAGTTATACCACAGTATGGGTTTGATTCCTTTTTCATGAGCATAACGTATGGCATCCTCTATGTGTCCGCCGTTCTTCATCTCGTCCCATTCCGCATCAATGAGTACGTAAGGCCAGCGCATCTCCACTGCCATGTCAACATATTGCCTTAATATTTGATAGTCATTGGAGCCATGGTTGTATGCCCAATATATCCACGAAACAGAACCTGGTTTAATCCACGAAGTGTCCTCTATGCGGCAAGGTTCACTGACATCAGTAACGAGCGTGGAAGACACCACATCTTTCAGTTCTCCAACTATAACAACCCTGTAGGGAGAACGCCATTTGCCTGTGGTGTTCTGCAGATTCTCGTCCATCACCACACGAAATTCCTCCTTGTTGCGGTCGTTGTAGAGCGACGACGCGCTATTGTATCTTTCAATTCCAGCCTCGGTAATAAGTGCAAAGACCTTGTCGGATGGTTGAAGCAATGCAGGATAGCCCCAACGCTTGTTTTCGCTCTCTCCAGTGGTGGATAGAGGGAAGAACGCCTCGTATGGTTCTGTCCATTTCTGCATCCATCGCTTCCTACCTTCAGTGATACGATAAGTGGTCAGTTCCTCTGTGGGGCGAGTGTGTTGTAGAGCGTCGAAAACATAGCGGAAAGCAACACCATCGTTATAAGCCCTGACAATGAGTTGTTGCTGTCTTCCGATATTATCAATATAAAAGTAAGTCACCTCGTTTGCCTCATTGGAGCACTCGTGGCGCTTTCCTCCTATCATCGTATAGGAATCCTTTATCGTCTTCGTAGGCATCTTCGCCTTAAGTGTCAGTTCCTTTCCACCTCCATCCTTCATGAGCATACCCACATTGGTAATGTCTAATACTTCACACTCGTTGTTGTCATCGTGATACACCACAGCAAAACCTTTACCTTTTTCTCGCCATTCCACCTTACCATTGGGCGAAATGACTTGTGCAGAAGCAATGGATGTCATAGCCATTGCCAAAATCGTAGTAATAATCTTCATAATTATATGTCTTAATATCAGTGCCTCTGTGTGTTTATTATATTCACATTTATCTTTCGACGATGTTTCTTTGATTTCTTCTCCGCTATTGTCTTCAACCGCTGCTTACTGTCGTTCCACTCGAACTTGATGATGGAGTAGTCGCCTTGCTCAAAGGCATAGCCGTCGCCAGAGTCCTGATAGAGCGAGAACGAGGTGTCGGCACCGGGATAGACATTCAGGGTGATAGGCTTATCGGCTTGGGCTGCAGAATATTCTACCACATCAGATGTTGGGATAATGCTACCAGCCTTGACATATAGAGGCAAACGGTCGATTGTTACAGCCACCTCTATCCACTGCCCTCCGTCGTATGACTCATTTGTCCAAAAGTCATACCATCGGTTGCCTTTGGGCAGATAAACCTTTCGGCTCTTTGCCTCAGCAAGTGGACGAGTGACAGGACATACGAGGATATTGCCAAAGAGATACTCGTCCTTGAGGTCATAGACAACATCATCGTCGGGATAATCAAAGGCAAGTGGGCGCGCCATGGTGTAGCCTGAGAAATACTGTGCCGCCGCCATACTATATATATAAGGTAGAAGCGTGTAACGCAGGTTGATCATCTTCAGGATGGCATCGTAATAAGGAGTTTCCACCTCGCCAAAGCGCCATATCTCGCGTGGAGTGTCGGAACCATGACTGCGGAGCATAGGCAGGAACGTGGCCCATTGGAACATACGGGTATAGTATTCACGATAAGCCTCATCCTTCACACCATCTTGGAACTCACCGGTATAGAACCATCTGCGTCCGTCGTTTTTGACGAAGAAAGACCCAACGTCAACGGTCCAATAAGGATTGCCCGTAGCCATATAGTTCAGACCTGCCGGTATCTGTTGGCGATATGACTCCCACGAAGCATGAGTATCACCATTCCACACCACAGTGGCATATCTCTGCTGACCTGCATAGCTGCTTCGTGTGAGGTTAAGCACACGCTTTACATCGGTCGTGGCACGTTGGTTTTCATATAATCCCATCGAGTGATAGAGTGAATAAAGACTGCTTCGCTCTGCCCCTAAGGCATCGCTGAGTATATCCTTGTTGAGCTGCCAGCGGCGCTTATGGTCGTTCCATCCGTATGGCTTATCGCCTATTGATTCAGGTATTTTGTTCCAGTCGCCGTCGAGGGGTTCACTACTATCACACCACCAAGCATCAAAGCCATTTGAGAAGAACTCGTCGTTGGCATATTTCCAGTAGTGGCGGCGGGCATCTGCATTGAAGGCATCATACACCGAGTGTTCGAGCATAAATCCTCGTTTGCGGAAATCCTTTTCCTCGGGACAATACTGCGGATTGGGCCAGATGCTCACCATCAGTCGGGCATTCATGGCATGTATGGAGTCGGCAAGAGCCTTTGGGTCGGGATAATACTTGCGGTTCATCTTCATATATCCCCAACCCTCAGGCCAATAGTTCCAGTCCTGCACAATCATATCCACAGGCACATGGCGACGGCGATATTCCCTCAGGGTATTGATGAGGTCGTCAGAAGAGACATAACGCTCCTTCGACTGGATATATCCGAAGGCATAGAGCGGAAGCAGTTGCACTCTGCCCGTCAGATAACGATACCCCTCGACAATATCCTCCATCCTGTCACCCTTAATAAAATAGTAGTCAATTTGTTTTGCTGCCTCCATCTGCATTGTAAAGCCCTTGCCGTCTGACGAATATTTCATGGCACATCCGGCATCGAAAAGCAAACCGTAGCCTTGTGGAGACATCAGCACTGGTATCATCACCTTTAGATTGTGCTGAGTGAGCCACATAGTCTTTCCCACAAGATTCATATAATCCTCCATATGGGCACCGAGTCCATACAAAGCCTTGGTGTCGGGACACGAGAAATGCGATATGTAGCGTGTGCTCTCACCGATAGTGTCGCGACGTATGATGTCCTTCACCGTCACCTTGCCGTTGGCGGTTTCCTCCATGCGGGCAGTGGCATCGTCATAAACGATGCGTTCCTGCACTACTGGTTCTGACTCCCTGCCCACATCCCTCAAGAGTGTCTTGCCGGTCTTTCTATCGATAAACGAGATGCAACCGCCCTCGTTCTTCACGACAATCTCCTCCGATTTCACCTTCTGTCTCTCATATACACACACACCGGTGTTGTTGCCGGGCAACGAACCATCAGCCGACCACTGCACTCTGACAATTTTTGGAGTAATAAATTCCACCTTAACTTTAGTGGAACTAACCTGTGCGATGGCAATAATGGATATGATCATTGCCACCAAGATTAAGTATATTCTTTTCATATTTGCAATTTCATTTCAAACATGTTTATATTTCATCACCTTTTCACCAAATTTTTAACCAAGATACGGAACACCTTCCCTGGTGCTTCTACCCACTTCTCCATAGCCTGAGGGGCTTCCTCGGGCGAGCACTCCATACTGATAAACTCATCCACAGGACAGGTGCCTCGCTCAAGATAGTGGATGACAGCACGGAAGTCGGAAGGCATTGCATTGCGTGAACCACGAATGTCGAGTTCCTTTTGCACGAAGAATTTCGTTTGGAACGACACATCAGTCTTGGCATAGCCTATACAGATAACGCGACCAGTGAATGCCACCTCGTCAACAGCCATCTGATAGGTAGGAGCACTGCCCACTGCCTCTATCACCACGTCGGGACCGAATCCGCCTGTCATCTCCAACAGTCGGGCATGCACATCCTCTGTCTTACTATTGATGGTGTATGAAGCGCCAACGCGGCGTGCCAAGGCGAGTTTGTTGTCGTCGATGTCGGCAGCAACAACAGTTGCACCACGGAGCACTGAGCGCACGATGGCTCCCATTCCCACCATACCACATCCGATGACCAAAACCACGTCGATGTCCGTCACTTGTGCTCTCGAAACGGCATGGAAACCGACACTCATCGGTTCAACGAGAGCACAAGTGCGGGGAGTGAGCAGTCCCGCAGGAATAACCTTTTCCCAAGGCATCACGAGATATTCACGCATAGCACCGTCACGCTGCACCCCGAGTGTCTGATTATCCTTGCAAGCATTCGGCCGTCCGTTGCGACAAGAGGCACACTTGTTGCAGTTAGTATATGGATTTAGAGTTACGGTCATACCCGGTTTGAGTCCTTCAGGTACTTCGCTGCCCACCTTCACAATGGTAGCGCCCACCTCATGCCCAGGAATCACTGGCATCTTCACCATAGGGTTCTTACCGAGGAATGTACTGAGGTCAGAACCACAGAATCCTACATACTCCATTTTAAGAAGCACCTCTCCGGGCTTCAGTTCATTCACATTATCTATTTCCACGAGCGACATCTTGCGCTCCTCTGTTATCTGTATTGCTTTCATTGTATTTTATTCACTCATATTTTTAATATAAGGTAATTCCACAAGATTTGGGAAACCGTAGAATCTTTTTGCATTACCACCAAGAAAGGCGATTTTGTCAGCATCTCTCATTTCGCCCGACTTCAAGATGAAATCGTATGACATGCGGTAAGTGATGGCAGTGATGGTGCGTGGATAGTCACTTCCCCACATCAACCTGTCGAACCCCACCCAATCGGCTGCGAGATTGATACTCTTCACGGCTGAGGGGAATGGATAGAACTCATTATTGTAGAGCCATGTTATTCCACCCGACTCAATCATCACGTTATTGCCACGAAGAGCGAGTTTGACCTGACTCTCAAATGCTGTTGTGGTGACCATTCCGAAATGACCTATCGCTACTTTCAAGTTAGGACATTCCTCGATAATCTCTCCCATCTCGGCAATCTGTCTCTCATCCTCACCCAGACATATCGACAACACCATACCCTCGCGTTCCATATACTTGAACATCGGCAACATGTCGTGAAGAGGTGTCGATATGCGATGACCGGGAATGGCAATGCCCTTTAGTCCGGCAGTCTTCAGTTTTACGGCATCTTCCTCCGTATTACACATACCCATACAGAAAAATCTGTCGGGCCACTGGCGCTGCACCTGAGTGAGATAGTCGTTCTGGCAACCATCAATCACCTCCTGCACTACCACCGCCGCCGACACTTGTGCATAATCCATGTTGCTTAGGAATACCTCGGCCGTATTCCGTCCGTCGATCATAAAGGGCGGCAACATCTGTCGCTCCTCACCAAAGAACATCGACCTTGAGCCGTTCTTGTCCAATGTCCTTATCGCCTGACCATCGACCATTGTGTCTTGTCGCAGCCATAAATGCGAATGTGCATCAATTATGAATTCTTCCATCTCACACCCATTTGGTCGCCGATTATTTCCTTCACCTTATCTACAAACTGCAAATCAATCGGTTCGTTTACATAATCAATGTTTTTCAGCACGTTCTTCGGATTGGCACTACTGAAGAGAGTCGTAGCAATATGGTCATTGCAGGATGTGGAATATTGAATGGCGAGTTTGTCGATGGGATAACCTTGTTCATCGCAATAACGTGCAGCCTTGGCACAAGCCTCGCGCAATGCTTCGGTGGCAGGATGCCAGTCGGGAGCTCCGCGCATCGAGAGCAATCCCATAGAGAATGGAGAGGCGTTGATAACTCCAATACCACGCTTCTCGAAGAAGTCGAAGTATTCGGTCAACAAGTTGTCGTTCAGACAATAGTGGCAGAAATTAAGAATACTCTCCACCGTACCCTCCTCACTGTGCTCAATCACCCATTTGAGGTTTTCGGGCTGAAGGTCGGTGATACCGACATGTCCTACGACGCCCTCCTTGCGCAATTCGACAAGAGCAGGCAGCGTCTCATCCACCACTTGCTGCAAATTGGCAAACTCCACGTCGTGAACATTGATGAGATCGATAAAATCCACATTCAATCTCTCCATGCTCTCATACACGCTTTCCTTGGCACGCTTGGCCGAGTAATCCCAATAGTTCACTCCGTCCTTGCCATAACGTCCCACCTTGGTGGAAAGCACGTAGCTGTCGCGCTTGATGTCCTTAAGCGCCTTTCCCAAAACAGTCTCAGCCTTGAGATGACCGTAATATGGTGACACATCAATAAAATTAATACCGCCATCCACAGCCGTATGAACAGCCTGAATAGCCTCATCCTCACGAATTCCATGGAATACTCCACCCAACGACGAGGCTCCAAACCCTAGGTTGGAGACTTTCATTCCCGTCTTTCCTATTTCATTGTATTGCATATATAAAGTTTTTAATTCTCAGATAATTGTGAGGCAAAATTATCAAGAAGAAGGTTAACTATTATAAGAAAAAAAAGACATTCTATTGTAGAAAATCGAATAGTTATTATAATTAAATAT
>NZ_NPJH01000070.1 GCF_002251365.1 Prevotella sp. P3-122 | reverse complement strand
TAATCGCTTACTACTCTACATGTATTTTCGAAATTATAAAATGTATTAACTATAAATGGGACACGTTTCCTTTCACGTATTTCTTTAACTCCATCTATTCCATCAGAAATAATACTGGCTTTGCCATCTATATCAGGAACAAAGAGAATGTTTCCATCATTTTGTATCGCAAAACGTTCATAATCATAATTCTTATTTCTAACAGTTTTTCTGTACTCACCTGTTCTCGTACAATAAAATAATAGACTGCGCGTGTCAAGGATTACGAGTGTTGAATCATTGTCAGTTAACCACATATCTAATATGTCTGTATATTCATTTTTTGCGTGTCCCCTTTTTCCTATAGTACCAAGGAAGTTGCCATTTTTTGAATATTTATAGATCTTCTTTGTTTTGTAATCACTAAGGAACAAATAATCCTTTGAGAATATACATTTATCTGCAATAGAGATTAGATAGCAACTGTCCTCTTCTAAAGGAACGATATCTGTTATTTCTAACAACTCCTCCCAATTTGAGAAATCAGCGGAATCAATTTTTATAGTTTTAAAATTATCTGTTACGTTAGTACAGGATACAAGAAAAATTAGAACTAATCCAATCCAAATGAAGGCTCTTTTTATTTTATTGAATATCATGACTTTTGTTTTGGTTTAAAGATATTGTATGATAC
>NZ_NPJH01000007.1 GCF_002251365.1 Prevotella sp. P3-122 | reverse complement strand
TTTAATAATATACTTCAGGAATAATATATTATTATGCGTCACTCCATATTTCTGATGAACCTTATATATTACATATAGAATTGAATAACATTCAATCTTTGTTGGGCACATTCTATTAGGGTGCTTGACATTTTTTAGGAGGTGACTATACCTATCCATAAAAACAGCCTCACTCACCCTCCTTTAATAGAAGAGATGAGTGAGGCTTTTTGTGGAAGATTCAATATTAGTAGAACTTGAAATAGTTCTTGGCGTTGTTGTAGGAAATGTCCTCAACCATACGAGAGAGACTCTCCATGTCGTTTGGCAGCAGACCCTTCTCTACATCGTTTCCGAGCAGGTTGCAAAGCAGACGTCTGAAATACTCATGGCGCGGGTAGCTCAAGAACGAGCGGCTGTCGGTAAGCATTCCGACGAAGCGGCTGAGGAGTCCAAGGACAGACAAAGCGTTCATCTGGCGTGTCATACCGTCGAGCTGATCATTGAACCACCATCCTGAACCGAACTGTATCTTGCCTGGGCAAGAGCCATCCTGGAAGTTGCCGAGCATAGTTGCTATGACCTCGTTTGCACATGGGTTGAGGGTGTAGAGAATGGTGCGTGTGAGCTTTCCTCGCATGTTGAGCTTGTTAAGGAAACGGCTCATGGCACGAGCGGTATTGAACTCACCGATAGAGTCGAAGCCCGTGTCAGGACCCAGCTGGTTGTACATCAGGGTGTTGTTGTCACGTATGGCACCATAGTGGAACTGTTGTGTCCAGTCTGCATCATTATCCATTTCGGCGCAAACGGTAAGGAATGCGTTCTTGTACTGTCGTACCTCCTGTTCGGCAAGCTGCTGTCCGTTCATAGCCTTTGCAAAGATGGTCTCTATCTGCGAGTCGGTATACTCCTCGTCGTAGAACTCCTCTATGCCATGGTCGGAGAGACGGCATCCGTTCTCTGCGAAGAAGTCGTGCCTCTTCTGCAAAGCGTCGACCATATCCTTGAATGTATTGATGCTTACACCTGATACCTCAGCAAGCTTGTTGACATAATCAACAAAGTCAGGCTTTTCGATGTTCATGGCCTTATCTGGTCTCCAGGCTGGAATCATCTTGATTTCAAATCCGCTCTCACGTGTCTGCTTGTGGAAACGCAGGTCATCAACAGGGTCATCAGTTGTGCAAACGCACTCTACATGATAATGGCGCATGAGTCCACGTGCGGAAAACTCGGGCTGCATGAGTTTCTCGTTGCACTCGTCAAATATTTCTCTTGCCGTCTTAGGCGACAGGAGCTTATCGATACCGAAAGCCGTCTTGAGCTCAAGGTGAGTCCAATGATAGAGAGGGTTACGGAAAGTGTAGGGAACAGTCTCAGCCCATTTCTCAAACTTTTCCCAGTCTGTGGTGTCCTTGCCTGTGCAGTATCTCTCGTCTACACCGTTAGTTCTCATCGCACGCCATTTGTAATGGTCGCCGCCGAGCCAAAGCTCGGTAATGCTCTTGAACTTGTGGTCGTTGGCAACCATCTCCGGTATGAGGTGGCAATGATAGTCGATGATGGGCATCTTGGCCGCATGGTTGTGGAAGAGTTCCTGTGCGGTTTCTGTCTCCAACAGGAAGTTTTCGTCCATAAATTGTTTCATAATCAAAATTTGTTTTATTTATAGTTTATAAGTTTTCGTTGCCTATCCGATATGATGGATTGTTCTTTGTAATTCCGATGAACAAGAATATCAGGAACAATCTTTGAGTTTTAATCCAACTCTGCAAAGATACAACAAAAAAATCATATAATAACAAGTTGTTACGAAAAAAAAATTAGATATTTGGACACACACACGAACAAACAATTAGGTATTTATTTGTATAATCCGATTGTTTTCCATAATTTTGCAGAAAAATTGAGCTATGGCGGAGAAAGTATTGCTTATTTATACTGGAGGCACCATCGGTATGGGACGTAATCCCTTGACAGGTGCATTGGAACCTTTGGACTTCAATCACCTTGTTGAGAGCATGCCTGAGTTCAGGCAACTGCAGACATCAGTCGAGGTATATCAGTTTACGCCCCCAATAGACTCTAGCGATATGGATCCGCGCCTGTGGGCTCAGCTGGTAAGGATTATATCCGACCGCTACGACGAGTATGACGGCTTTGTCATACTTCATGGCACCGATACGATGGCTTATACGGCGAGTGCCTTGTCATTCATGCTCGAGAACCTCACCAAGCCCGTCATACTCACTGGCTCGCAGCTTCCAGTAGGACAACTTAGGACTGACGGGCGAGAAAACCTCATAACGAGCGTGGAGCTTGCTGCATACAAGGACAAGGATGGCCACGCCATGGTTCCCGAGGTTTGCATCTATTTCAGCGGACGCCTGCTGCGCGGGAACCGCTCGACAAAAAAGAATGCCGACGGCTTCAACGCCTTCGACACATTCAACTATCCTCATCTCTGCGACGCTGGTGTGAACTTCGACTTCCACAACCATCACATATTACAGCCGGATTTCTCACGTCCGATGACTCCGCATTTCGCCATGGACCCACACGTTGTGGTATTCAGTCTGTTCCCGGGCATTCAGGAGAACATCATCCGTCATGTCCTTGACGCCCCTGAGCTAAAGGGTATAGTAATGAGAAGCTACGGAAGCGGCAATGCCCCTCAAAGTCCATGGCTCAACGGCTTGCTGGCCAAGGCTGCGCAGAGAGGCGTGGTAATAGTGAATATCAGCCAATGTGTGGCCGGCAAGGTAGAGATGTCGCGCTACGACACGGGCTTCCATTTGAAAAAAGCTGGAGTCATCAGCGGTTATGACTCAACGGTAGAGGCTGCCGTTACCAAGCTGATGTTTCTGCAGGCTCAGCATTCTGACAGCCATATCATAAGAAACCTTATGAACAAGTCGATAGCTGGAGAAATTACCATTTAGGCGGTTATTTCTCTGTTATAAGGGAATATTTTAAGATAATCTATGTGTATGGATACACAATTAGCATCCATACACATAGATTGCAAAGCTACATAATCACTCTCAAACGAATCTTTGCGTCAGCAACGCTTTTCCGTAGCTGGCTCTTTGTGAAAGACTTCTTGGTCATAAGCTGCAGGCATACAAGGCGGTCGCCCTTGCTGACTGTAGCCTCTGCGTCTATGACTACACACTCTTCCGACTCAGGGTGAAGCCCCTTGGTAGTCACAAACTCCATGTCGCCCCACCCTTCCAGACCAATCATGGCAAGCTCGTACTCACCATTATTAATAATGTATGCGGTATGTCCGTCACCAAGGCTGATGGTCTTGGTGGCAACATTGCCTGTCTTCTTTGGCAAGGCATAGTGTCCGAGTCTCACCTTGGTGGCTTTCTCGCTCGCAATAACCTTGTCCGCCCTGAGAGTACCATTTGTAAGAGCAATATCGTGAAGGAGCATTCTGAATGTTTGGTTTGCCTGAGGATATGCAGTACGCTGGAGAATGTTGTTGACAAAGCATGTTGTAGTATATCGTCTCATGGGCTCCCACATAGCCTTTGCCTCGTTGTAGACAACATAGTTCATGGCTACTTCTCCATTCTTTCCGTCGGCCATCCATGGAAGGTCCGTGTTATAGGCGAGACGGTTGTACTGCTCTGAGGCACGGAAATGCTCCGGCCACGGTCTGTCGACATTATAATCGCAGTATGCCCTAATCTCTGCTGCTCCCGTGGAAGCATAGTCGGTCACGAGCATCTTCGGTCCCTCATAGTAGTGGCATCTAACCTCATTTGCGCGCATGGTTGCCCATTCACCCTCATTCTCAACTGCGCTCCAATAGTTGTCGGTGTCAGGCAAGACGAGCGGCAAGAACGCCTTGGCACACCAGAATACGGAACCGCGGCAACTGTAGCCCTGGAGCACGGGGTCGAAAAGCCCGTAGAAGCCAGGTGTAGGCACGCCGTCGTCATAGAGAAAATCAGGATGCTGTATGAACTGAAGCAGACAGCCTGATGCTATTCGGCGCATCCAGCCATGGTTGCAGTTGTCACCCCATGCAAGAGGAGCTGTAGCGGCAAACCGGTACATATTTGACCTTCCCCACATAGGCATTTTCCCATCGCGCCCGAAAAGGTTTGGATAGCCCTCGTACATCTCATTAAAGTTCTTCTCAAACTTGGCAGCATACTCAGGCAGATATTTCTCGCCATAGAATTTCGACCACAGCTTTCCATACAGCTGGTAAGCCCACATAGAATAGAAATCGTAGTTTGGCACGTCGTAGTACCATCCGCTTCCCCTGTAGTCGCCCAGCAGTTCGTTGAGATAACGCTCCATGAGCTTCTGGTTGATTTTATATCCACGAGTATTGAAGAACGACATCACAAAGATGTTGAAGAAACGCCAGTTCTGTGCCACGGTCGGTCCGTCGGCATAGCTCTCCATCATGGCGTACAGAGCGTCACGCGTCTCCTTTGGGAGTGGGTCCCAAACGGCCTCTCCACAAACGAAGAAGCATACGCCAAGTGCACCAAACTCCACAAGGTCCTGGCAAGGTCCCCTGTTGCCCCGATGACTGATGAACTGCTCACTACCAGGTGTAACGAGAAGAGTCAGCTGACGGCGGTAGTAGTCAACAAGTCGGATGCCGTTGATGGTGATGGTTGAGTCCTCCCTGATGAGTGGAGAAGCCATGAATAGCGTGCGTGCCATGCCCTCGAGGGTAGCACCGCGTACCCTACTCTTGTTGGTCTCGTCCTTTGGATAGCACACATCTCCCAGACGGTCGAAGTACATAGGGTCGTCAAGACTTTTTATGTGCCGGAACGCGCCCTCAAGGAGATATTTGTCAGCCTCTACCCAGTGGTTCCTCGTCATTCCCGTAAAAGGACTGAGCTTGTAGTCCGGATTGTCGATTTTAAACACTTCGCCCGCATGTGATGTCATACAGAGCGACAGAACAGCGATAATCAGAGATAGTTTTTTCATCATGGTTGTAGTATGAATAAATCTGTTAGTATTGTCATTTGACCGTTATATGGAAGCATCCTTGCTTGACCTCATATTTCACATAGCATCTGTCAGCCTCTCGCAAGTCACGCAGCACCTCGCTGAGTATCCATTTCAGGGTGTCGTTCCTTACCTGTCGCCTGTTCTCTCCAGGAGCCTCTACGGTCTTGTACCGATTGTAGCAGACATCTACGGTAGTTCCGTGTAGGTGGCAGCTGTTTTGTGTGGCATTGCCATTGTGGCGGCTGAGTTTCGTAACATCCTCCTTAGTGCGCAGCACGCTTGTCACGATAATCTTATGAAGAGGCACGCCCTTGCATTGTAGACTGTCGAAGAAGTTGCGTCCGATGTCCTGAAGCAGTACTGCGGCGCGTGGAACGAGATAAGGAATGCTGTTGTTCAGCTTGTCTATGTGATAGAAAGGATTTGAGCCAATATATACAAGTTCGGATTTTCTCTTCTCCGCATCTTCTCTGTTGGCTACGGCTCTTACTCCCCATTTGGTGGCAGCAGCCAGCTGCACATCATTCTGGTCGGGGAAAGTCTTCGAGAAACCTGGCACGCTGAATATGCGGTTCTTGGTCAGCGTTCCGTCATCCTTGAAAAAGCGTGATTCCACCGCCATTGGTCTTGCATCAGCCGTACTCACGTCATGGCTTTCGCCAAGCATTGCCGCTACTCCGTTCCCATGGTATACGGAGTCATCGGGAGTCAGTGAGTCAGTAGCCGTTGACAGGCTGTCGGCCACGGCCAAATCCTTGCTGTGGCCGGCAATCTGGGGGCAAACACACCTCACTAATGCCAGCACAATAGTAACACTCAAAAATATCTGTAAATATCTTGTTTTGGAAATATTCATTTTGTAATATCCGAAATTTTGATGCAAAGATAATAAAAACTACACAATTCGTAGTCAACAGCAGAGATTTATTTGCAGCTTTTTTTTGTGTTTCGCAATTAAAATTGTAATTTTGCAGCGTTTAATAAACTATCAAGACATTGACGGAGAAACATATAATACTTGAAGACATAGACCCCATGGCGTTTTTCGGACCGGGCAACAGCCATTTGCTTATGGTGAAGTCGCTCTTTCCGAAGTTGCGCATCGTCGCACGCGGCAACGTAATAAAGCTTATGGGTGACGAGGAGGAAATGGCGAAAGCCGATGAGTGTATAGAGAAAATCAGATACCACATATCGGTACACAACAGCATAGCAGAAGAGGATATTTTAGATATAATAAAAGGACGAAAGACCAATGCCGGGGCAGCCAAGGGTGTTGTGGTTTACAACATGTCTGGGCGTCCTATCAAAAGCCGTAACGAAAACCAGCAGAAGCTTATTGACGCATTCGACAAGAACGACATGATGTTTGCCGTAGGGCCTGCCGGAACAGGCAAGACATACCTGAGTATAGCCCTTGCCGTGAAAGCCTTGAAGGAGAAAACTGCAAAGAAGATTATCCTTTGCCGTCCGGCCGTAGAGGCTGGCGAGAAGCTCGGTTTCCTGCCTGGCGACATAAAAGACAAGATAGACCCTTACCTGCAACCCCTTTACGATGCCCTTGAGGACATGCTGCCGGCTGTGAAGCTTCAGGACCTGATAGACAAGCATGTCATACAGATTTGCCCCTTAGCGTTCATGAGAGGCCGCACGCTGAGCGATGCCGTGGTAATACTTGATGAGGCGCAAAACACTACTGCCGCCCAACTGAAGATGTTCCTGACGAGAATGGGATGGAACACCAAGATGATTATCACGGGCGACCTGACACAGATAGACCTGCCAAGAGAGGAGAGAAGCGGACTGAAGGTGGCCTTGTCCATACTCAGCGACATAGAGGGCATCTCTGTTATAAACTTCACCAAGCAGGACATTGTGAGACACAAACTCGTCACACGCATCGTCGAGGCATATTCAAAATCGGAGAATAAAGACATTAAAGACAAAATATAGTATGAAAGCATTAACAACAACCGACTTCCACTTCGATGGACAGAAGAGTGTTTATCACGGCAAGGTTCGTGACGTGTATAATATCAATGACGACATCATGGTTATGGTTGCTACCGACAGGATTTCGGCTTTCGATGTTATCCTGCCAAAAGGCATACCATTCAAGGGACAGGTTCTCAACCAGATAGCAGCACAGTTCCTGGATGCCACGAGTGACATCTGCCCGAACTGGAAGCTGGCAACTCCCGACCCTATGGTTACCGTTGGTCTGAAGTGCGAGGGCTTCAGGGTTGAAATGATTATCCGAGGCATACTTACCGGTTCTGCTTGGCGCGAATACAAGAACGGATGCAGAGAGATTTGCGGTGTAAAGCTGCCTGAGGGCATGAGGGAGAACGAGCGTTTCCCAGAGCCAATCATCACTCCCACGACCAAGGCCGACGAGGGACACGACCTTAACATATCAAAAGAGGAAATCATCGCCCAGGGCATTGTCAGCGCAGAGGATTATGCCATAATGGAGGACTATACGCGCAAGCTCTTCGCACGCGGACAGGAAATTGCCGCCAAGCATGGCCTGATACTCGTAGACACCAAGTATGAGTTTGGCAAACGTGACGGCAAGGTATACCTTATTGACGAAATACATACTCCTGACTCGAGCCGCTACTTCTATGCCGACGGATATGAGGAGAAGTTTGCCAAGGGCGAGCCCCAGAAGCAGTTGTCGAAGGAGTTCGTAAGGCAATGGCTAATAGAGCACGACTTCATGAACGAGCCTGGACAGACCATGCCTGAGATTACAGACGAATATGCGGAAAGCGTGAGCGACAGGTATATTGAGCTGTACGAGCATATTACTGGAGAGACATTCGTGAAGACAGCCGAGGAAGGCGACATAGCTGCCCGCATAGAGAAGAATGTCAGCGAATGCCTGAAAGGTATTAAGTAATGTATAGGCAAGAGGAAATTAAACCATACGGAGGCGAAGGCGACAAGGGTGCGCTTGTCGAGAAAATGTTCGACAACATCGCACCCACATACGACAAGCTGAACCACAGGCTCTCGTTCGACATCGACAAAGGATGGAGACGGAAGGCCATCAGGCAGATAGCCCAATGGAGTCCGGAAACCATCCTTGACATAGCTACAGGAACAGGTGATTTTGCCATTCTTGCCGCGGAGATGCTACAGCCAAGGGCTATTATCGGCGCAGACCTGTCGGAGGGAATGATGGATGTTGGCAGAAAGAAGGTTGCGGAGAGACACCTCGACGGCATCATATCTTTTCAGAGAGAAGACTGTCTGGCGTTGTCCTTCGACGACAACACCTTCGATGCCGTTACGGCAGCTTTCGGAATACGCAATTTCCAAAATCTTGACCAGGGTCTGGCGGAGATGTGCAGGGTACTGAAGCCTGGCGGCCATCTGAGCATTGTCGAATTAACCAGTCCCGTCACATTCCCCATGAGGCAATTATTCGGTCTTTACTCTCACACTTTCCTCCCCCTGTATGGCAAGCTGATATCAAAGGACGATAGCGCATACAAGTATCTCACGGCCACAATAGAAGCATTCCCGCAAGGTGAGCAGATGGTAGAGATATTGAGGAAAGCAGGCTTTAGGAAAGCATTGTTCAAGAGACTCACTTTCGGCATCTGCACGATGTACCTCGGAGAGAAATAATGGAGTCTGTGACCAGTGAAAGATGATAATCAGACAACTATATATAATAATGTATAGTAGAATCGTTTGGAGACATAAGAATTTTAAATAAGAGTAGACAACAACATTTTTTAGGACATTATGGACAAATATGGACTTATCGGCTATCCGCTCGGCCATTCGTTCTCTATAGGCTACTTCAACGAAAAGTTCCAGAATGAGTGCATTGACGCAACCTATGAGAATTTCGAGATTCCCTCTATAGAGAATCTCACAGAGATACTTGACTCTAATCCAGAGCTCAAGGGACTGAACGTTACTATCCCGTACAAGGAGAAAGTGATTAGTTATCTTGATTCCATAAGTCCTGAGGCAAGGGCCATTGGTGCTGTCAACGTCATAAAGGTGAACCACAAAGGCAACAAGACAGAGCTCAAGGGCTACAACAGCGACGTGATAGGGTTCACACAGAGCATAGAGCCTCTGCTGGAGAGATACCACAAGAAGGCGTTGGTACTCGGTACTGGCGGTGCGAGCAAGGCCATCATCTTCAGCCTAAAGTCGCTTGGCATAGAGACACTTACTGTAAGCCGTTACGAAAGGCACGGATGTGTAAGGTACGAGGATATCACACCGGAAATGATAAAGGAATACAACGTGATTGTCAACTGTACGCCCTGCGGTATGTACCCGCAGACAGACGACTGTCCCAACCTTCCATACGAGGCTATGGACAGCCACACCCTACTCTACGACCTCATCTACAATCCTGACGAGACTCTGTTCCTGAAAAAGGGCAAGGCACAGGGAGCAACGGTGAAGAACGGTCTGGAGATGCTGCTGTTGCAGGCTTTTGCCAGTTGGAATTTCTGGAACTCTGATGCCGATAAGTAATTAACAAAAGCTATTTCACATTTACATTATTTTGATTATGGACAACCGATATATGATGCGCGGCGTAAGTGCGGCTAAGGAAGATGTACACAACGCCATAAAGAACATAGACAAAGGCCTGTTTCCACAGGCTTTCTGCAAGATAATTCCCGACATTCTGGGAGGAGACCCGGAATACTGCAACATCATGCATGCAGACGGAGCAGGCACAAAATCGAGCCTTGCGTACATGTACTGGAAGGAAACAGGCAACCTCGACGTATGGAAAGGTATTGCGCAGGACGCAATAGTCATGAATACCGACGACCTGCTTTGCGTTGGCGCCGTGGACAACATTCTTGTGTCCAGCACAATCGGACGAAACAAGATGCTGGTACCTGGCGAGGTGATTTCCGCTATCATCAACGGTACTGACCAGTTGCTGTCAGAACTCCGTGAGATGGGCATAGGCATCTATCCCACGGGTGGTGAGACGGCTGATGTCGGCGACCTCGTACGCACAATTATCGTAGACTCTACGGTAACGTGCAGGATGAGGAGAAAGGATGTCATCGACAATGCCAACATACGCCCGGGAGACGTTATTGTCGGTCTTAGCTCTACAGGCCAGGCTACATACGAGAAGAAATACAATGGCGGCATGGGCTCCAATGGCCTGACGAGTGCAAGACATGACGTATTTGCAAAGTATCTCGCAGAGAAATACCCGGAAAGCTTCGACCACAACGTGCCCGACGAGCTTGTCTACAGCGGCAAATACAAACTTACGGATGCTGTTGAGGGCGTGAGCGTTGATGCCGGCGAGCTTGTCCTTTCACCTACCCGCACCTATGCGCCCGTCATCAAGCGTCTGCTTGACGAGCTCCGTCCCGACATTCATGGCATGGTACATTGCACGGGCGGTGCGCAGACAAAGGTCCTGCACTTCGTTAACGACAACTGCAAGGTTGTAAAGGACAACATGTTCCCTGTGCCTCCACTCTTCAAGGCCATTCACGACTGCTCCGGCACAGACTGGAAGGAGATGTACCAGGTGTTCAACATGGGACACAGAATGGAGATATATGTACCGGCAGAGGTTGCGGAGAAGGTTATTGCCATAAGCAAGAGCTTCAATATCGACGCCCAGGTAATTGGTCACATAGAGGAAGGCAAGAAGAGCCTTACCATAAAGTCGGAGTTCGGTACTTTCGAATATTAATCAGCAAAATCATTTTATGTCAGAAAACAACAGTATACTACAGAAGCTCGATGGCCTTGAGGCACGCTACGAGGAAGTGTCAACCCTTATCACCGACCCGAGCGTGATTGCCGACCAGGAGCGATACGTGAAGCTTACAAAGGAATACAAGGACCTGGGCGATATTATGGATGCAAGAAAAAGATACATCGCCTGCCTGAACTCCATAGCCGAGGCAAAGGACATTCTGGCCAACGAGAGCGACCCCGACATGAAGGAAATGGCCCGCGAGGAGCTGGCCGTCAACGAGGAGCTGCAGCCGAGGCTTGAGGAGGAAATAAAGATATTGCTAATCCCCAAGGACCCTGAGGATGCCAAGAACGTGCAGATGGAGATAAGGGCCGGAACAGGTGGTGACGAGGCATGCCTGTTTGCAGGCGACCTGTTCCAGATGTACAAGCGCTATTGCGAGTCAAAGGGATGGCAGCTGTCTGTTACCGACGTCAGCGAGGGTGCCGTAGGTGGCTACAAGGAGATAGACTTTGCCGTTTGCGGCGCAGATGTCTATGGTACTCTGAAATACGAGTCTGGTGTTCACCGTGTACAGCGAGTGCCTGTTACAGAGTCCAACGGACGCATGCAGACGTCTGCCGCTACCGTTGCTGTTCTGCCCGAGGCCGACAAGTTCGAGGTGAGCATCAACGAGGGCGAGATAAAGTGGGACACCTTCCGCTCAAGTGGTGCCGGAGGCCAGAACGTGAACAAGGTGGAGTCCGGTGTCCGTCTGCGCTACATGTGGAAGAACCCCAATACTGGTGAGACCGAGGAGATACTCATCGAGTGTACCGAGACGCGCGACCAGCCTAAGAACAAGGAAAGGGCCTTGTCGCGCCTGCGTACGTTCATCTACGACAAGGAGCACCAGAAATATGTCGATGACATTGCCAACCGCCGCAAGTCACTTGTGTCGACCGGCGACCGCAGTGCGAAAATCAGGACATACAACTTCCCTCAGGGACGTGTCACCGACCACCGCATCGGCTATACGACCCATGACCTTCAGGGATTTCTTGGCGGCAACATCCAGGACATGATAGACGCTCTAACCGTTGCCGAGAACGCAGAGCGCATGAAAGAGGCCGAACTCTAACCTTATGGGCATAAGATATACAAAAACCGAGAAGGACGACGAGAAAAAAGAACGTACCGTTCCTGCCGAGGACTTCGTTAGCAGGCTGATAGCATCAGCACGAAAGAAAGAGACAATTATTGAATTACCAAAAACAGAAATAAAAAAGTAATGGACAAGCAGCATCTTATCAAGCAAATCAAGGATAAGAAATCCTTCCTTTGCGTAGGTCTCGACACAGATCTCAACAAGATACCTCAGCACCTGCTGAGCGAGGAGGATCCATTGTTTGCCTTCAACAAGGCTATCATCGACGCTACTGCACCCTATTGTGTAGCATACAAGCCAAACCTCGCATTCTACGAGGCGTATGGAGTAAAGGGACTGGTGGCATTCGAGAAAACCATTGGCTATCTGAAGAAGAACTACCCCGACCACTTCATCATAGCAGATGCAAAGCGCGGCGACATCGGCAACACATCGGCCATGTATGCCAAGACTTTTTTCGGAGAATATGATGTCGACGCCCTGACTGTGGCTCCATACATGGGTGAGGACAGCGTTACGCCATTCCTCACATACGAGGGCAAATGGGTAATTCTGCTTGCCCTTACGAGCAACAAGGGGTCACACGACTTCCAGCTTACTGCGGATGCCAACGGTGAGCGCCTGTTCGAGAAAGTGCTTGCGAAGAGTCAGGAATGGGGCAACGATGACAATATGATGTATGTCGTTGGAGCCACTCAGGGTGAGATGTTCAAGGACATCCGCAAGTATGCTCCCAACCATTTCCTGCTCGTCCCGGGTGTTGGGGCACAGGGCGGCAGCCTGCAGGAAGTGTGCAAATACGGAATGACCAAGGACTGCGGATTGCTCGTCAACTCCTCACGCGGTATCATATATGCCAGCAAAGAAGCAAATTTCGCAGAGGTTGCGGCAACCAAGGCAAAAGAACTGCAGCAGGAGATGGCTGTAGAGCTCGCTCGCATTGAATAACATGCAACCGGCCATTTCCTTAATGCCATTAAGACCAATCATCCAATAAAAGATATCACTTAGAGGGATAATATAAAAAAAAGAGCAAATATTATCCCTCTTCTGAGTATATTTGAACAAAAATTGCTATATTTGCAGCATATATAACAATTTCAATACAATAAATATGGAATTTTCAGCCAAACAGATAGCCCAGGTGATACAAGGCACCATAGAGGGCGATGAGAACGCCACTGTTCACACATTCGCAAAAATAGAGGAAGGACAGCCAGGTGCTATTTCTTTCTTGTCTAATCCAAAATATACTCACTACATATACGATACCAAGTCTACTATTGTACTTATTGACAAGTCGGTAGAATTGGAAAAACCATCACCAGCAACCCTTATTCGTGTAGACAACGCTTACGAGTGCGTAGCAAAACTTCTTCAGATATACGAGGCTGCCAAGCCCCGGAAGAGCGGCATCGACCCATTGGCAAGTATTTCTCCCAAGGCTACTGTAGGCAAGGATGTTTATGTTGGAGCTTTTGCTGTCATTGGCGACAACGCTGTCATCGGTGACGGTTGCCAGATTTATCCCCATGCCGTTATTGGTGACGGAGTAAAGGTTGGCGAGCAATGTCTCATCTATCCTAACGTGACAATATATCACGGTTGCGTTCTTGGCAATCGTGTGACCCTGCATGCAGGAAGCGTAGTTGGTTCCGACGGTTTCGGATTCGCACCATCAGCCAACGGCTACGACAAAATACCGCAGATTGGTATCGTCACAATAGAAGACGATGTGGAGATAGGCGCAAACACCTGTATCGACCGTTCTACCATGGGCAGCACATACGTCCGCAAGGGTGTGAAGCTCGACAATCTCGTCCAGATAGCACACAACACCGATATCGGCGAGAATACCGTGATGAGTGCGCAGGTTGGCATAGCAGGCTCAACCAAGGTTGGCCAGTGGTGCATGTTTGGCGGACAGGTAGGAATAGCCGGCCACATCACAATCGGCAACAAAGTTTTCCTTGGTGCGCAGTCGGGTGTTCCGAGCAGTTTAGGAGATAACCAGACACTTATCGGTACACCTCCTATGGAGAAACTTCCCTACTTTAAGTCACAGGCCATATTCCAGAAGCTGCCAGACCTTTACAAGCAGATAATGAGGCTTCAGAAAGAAGTGGACGAATTAAAGAAATCAAAATAACAATTATATATGGAAACAGCAAAACAGAAAACCTTAAAGGGTAGTTTCTCCCTTTTCGGTAAAGGATTGCATACGGGCTTGAGCCTTACAGTAGTATTCAATCCTGCACCTGAGAACTCCGGATATAAGATACAGCGTACCGACCTTGACGGTGCACCTATCATAGATGCAGTTGCAGAGAAAGTTATCGATACCCAGCGTGGTACCGTTCTCGGTGAGGGTAATGTCAGGGTGTCTACTGTTGAGCACGGCCTTGCCGCCCTCTATGCTCTTGGCATTGACAACTGCCTCATACAGGTAAACGGTCCTGAATTCCCAATCCTTGACGGTTCAGCCAGTCTATATGTTCAGAAGATCAACGAGGTAGGAATAGTTGAGCAGAACGCGCCCAAGGACTACTATATCATCCGCCACAAGATAGAGGTTAAGGACGAGGAGACCGGCTCTTGCATAACAATTCTGCCCGACGAGGAATTCTCCATCACGGCAATGTGCTCTTTCCAGTCAAAGTTCATAAACAGCCAGTTTGCGACCCTCGACAACATCAATAAGTTTTCCGAGGAGATAGCCCCTGCGCGCACATTCGTATTTGTCCGCGACATTGTTCCCCTTCTTGAGGCAAACCTCATCAAGGGAGGCGACCTCGACAATGCCATCGTCATCTACGAGCGCGAGGCTACACAGGAAAAGCTCGACCAGCTGGCCGACGTACTTAAGGTGCCACACATGGATGCCAAGAAGATTGGCTACATCCAGCACAAGCCTCTCATGTGGGAGAACGAGTGTACCAGGCATAAGCTGCTCGACATCATCGGTGACATGGCACTTATCGGCAAACCTATCAAGGGACGCATCGTTGCCACACGTCCCGGCCATACCATCAACAACAAGTTTGCAAGGCTCATGCGCAAGGAAATCCGCAAGCATGAGATACAGGCTCCTATCTACGACCCAAACGACGAGCCGGTAATGGACAACATCCGCATCAGGGAATTACTCCCACACCGCTATCCCATGCAGCTCGTTGACAAGATTATTTCCATTGGCGCCACGAGTATTGTTGGAGTAAAGAATGTCACCTCAAACGAGCCTTTCTTTGTCGGACATTTCCCACAGGAGCCCGTCATGCCGGGTGTCCTGCAGATTGAGGCCATGGCACAATGTGGCGGCCTGCTGGTGCTGAACCAGGTTGAGGAGCCCGAGCGGTGGTCTACATATTTCCTGCGCATAGACGAGGTTAAGTTCAGGCAGAAAGTGGTGCCGGGCGACACCCTTCTGTTCAAGGTAGAGCTTCTCCATCCCGTCCGCCACGGCATCAGCTCTATGAAGGGCTATCTCTTCGTGGGAGACCAAGTAGTGTCTGAGGCAACATTTACAGCACAAATAGTAAAGAATAAATAATTATGAACCAGATTAGTCCTTTAGCTTTCGTTCATCCCGAAGCCAAACTGGGTGACAACAACATAATAGGCCCATTCTGCTATATCGACCGCAACACCGTCATTGGTGACAACAACGTAATGCAGAACAGTGTGACAATACACGCTGGTGCCCGCCTGGGAAACAACAACGAGATATTTCCTGGAGCAAGCATAGCAACCAAGCCACAGGACCTTAAATACCGTGGAGAAGAAACGCTGTGCGAGGTTGGCGACAACAACAGCATCCGCGAGAATGTAACCATCTCACGTGGTACAGCCTCGAAGGGTACTACCATTGTCGGAAACAACAACCTGCTCATGGAGAACATGCACGTTGCCCACGATTGCGTTCTCGGCAACAACATCATTGTAGGCAACTCCACGAAATTCGCAGGAGAAGTGGAGGTTGACGACAACGCTATCATCAGTGCCGTCGTTCTCTGTCATCAGTTCTGCAAGATTGGAGGCTACGTGATGATACAGGGCGGCTGCCGCTTCAGTCAGGACATTCCTCCTTACGTCATCGCTGGCAAGGAGCCCACACGCTATTGCGGCCTGAACCTCGTAGGCTTGCGCAGGCGCGGTTTCAGCAACGAGCTGATAACGCTCATTCATGACGCCTATCGTCTGCTCTACTCCAAGGGTGTGCTCTCTGAGGGCATAGAGGAAATAAAGAGAAATCTGCAGATTACCCCAGAGATACAGTATATCATCGACTTTGTGTCATCATCCAAGCGTGGCATAATACGATAATAATGAAACAAAAAACCCTCGTTGTTGTTCTTGGGCCCACTGGTGTCGGAAAGACAGAGCTATGTTTGAGAATAGCGGAGCATTTGAATGTTCCTATCATCAATGCTGACTCAAGACAGATATTTGCGGAGCTACCTATTGGTACCGCGGCACCTACTCAGGAACAACAACGCAGGGTTCATCATTATTTTGTCGGTAATCATCACTTGGATGATTACTATAGCGCCTCCATCTACGAGTCGGAGGTTCTCCAGCTTCTCACTTCCATGTTCTCCAACGGTCGTGATACCGCCCTTCTCTCGGGTGGTTCCATGATGTATATTGATGCCGTTTGCAAAGGCATCGATGACATTCCCACTATCAACGATGATGTTCGTGAGGCAATGAAGAAAAGGTTAGCTAATGAGGGCTTAGAAGCTCTCGTAGAGGAACTTAAGAGGCTTGACCCTGAGCATTGGGAAATCGTCGACCGCAACAATCCACGCCGTGTTGTCCATGCGCTTGAGATATGCGTGCAGACCGGCCGCACCTATTCGTCGTTCCGTACCAATACCGTCAAGGAACGTCCCTTCCGTATCTTGAAGATAGGACTCGACCGCCCACGCGAGGAGCTCTACGACCGCATCAACCGCCGTGTGTTGCAGATGATGGCCGACGGGCTGGAAGAGGAGGCACGCCGCGTGTTACCCCTGCGCTCCTTCAACTCCCTGAATACCGTTGGCTACAAGGAGCTCTTTTCCTATTTCGACGGAGTGATACCACGTGACGAGGCCGTCAGGCAGATACAGTCCAATACGCGGCGCTATATGCGCAAGCAGCTCACATGGTTCAAGAAGGATAAGAGTATTAAATGGTTTTCACCCGAAAACATTGAAGAAATCCTAAAATATATCGACAATTCGATAAATTTTAGCAGTTAATTATTACTTTTGTACTGAAATCGCTAACATCAGTCAATTATGAACAAGGTAAAACGCTTTTTCAGCTTGTGTTACCGCAAGACTGGACAATTCATAACCTGGTACAAGAACCTATACAAAGGACGTCCATGGTACACGAAAGCCATTACGGCAATCGTATCCATGATAGTTCTTCTGTTTCTCTACCTTGGGGCGGTAGACATCAACTTCCTCTGGCTGTTCGGCAAAAGCCCGGGTTACTTCTCAGGCATCAGAGACCCGCAAACCAGTCAGGCTTCCGAAATCTATAGTGCAGACGGAGTGCTTATAGGAAAGTTCTTCAACGAGAACCGTACTCCCGTGAAGTACGATGAGGTTAGCAAGGATTTCTGGCGGGCACTAATCGACACCGAGGATGAGCGTTTCTATAGCCACATGGGTGTAGACCCCATCGGTATCTTTGGTGCCGTAAAAGATGCCCTGCTCCACCATGACGGCCGTGGTGCATCAACCATCACTCAGCAGCTGGCAAAGAACATGTTCCGCGTACGCTCGCAATACTCTACGGGATTACTCGGGAAGGTGCCGGGCCTGAAGATTCTCATTGTCAAGAGCAAGGAGTGGATTATCGCCACCAAGCTTGAGACCATATTCACCAAGGAAGAGATTATCACGATGTATGCCAACACCGTAGACTTCGGCTCGAATGCCTTCGGTATTAAGACGGCTGCAAAGACCTATTTCAACACCACTCCCAAGGACCTCACCACAGAGCAGGCTGCTGTGCTGGTAGGCATGCTCAAGGCCACTACATATTACAATCCATTGGCTAACCCTGAGAACAGCTTGCGCAGACGTAATGTTGTGCTTCAAAATATGGTTACCCACAACGACCTGACGCAGGAGCGTTGCGACTCTCTGATGCAACTCCCCATAAAGCTGGAGTATAAGGTAGAGAACAACTACGACGGCAAGGCGCTGTACTTCCGACAGGCTGTTGCCGACTACCTCAAGTCCTGGTGTATGGAGAACAACTACGACCTCTACAGCAGCGGTCTGAAGATTTACACTACCATCGACACTCGCATGCAGAAGTACGCTGAGGATGCTGCTATCAAACAGATGAGGCAGGTGCAGCGCAACTTCAGAAATCACTGGGGCAATAACGACCCGTGGATAGACGAGACCGGCAAGGTGATACCGAACTTCATTGAGGACATAGCCAAGCGGCAGCCATTCTACAAGTCACTCCTTGCCATGTTCCCCAATGAGCCCGATTCCATCAACTATTATCTCAACAAGCCCCATAAGGTAAAACTTTTCGACTATGAGAATGGAACCATAGAAATGGAGATGTCATCGCTTGACTCCATACGCTACATGGTGAAGTTCATGCACTGTGCCATGATAGCCATGGAACCTCAGACAGGAGCCGTTAAGGCATGGGTGGGCGACATCGACTATAAGTCGTGGAAATACGACAAGGTGACGGCGATGCGCCAGCCCGGTTCCACCTTCAAGCTCTTTGTCTATACCGAGGCTATGAACCAGGGGCTAACGCCTTGTGACAAGCGTCGTGACGAATATATTTCCATGCAGGTATACGATGCCAAGAAGCATGAGATGACCACCTGGACACCAGGCAATGCCAACGGTACCTTCTCCGGCGACTCCATGCCTCTGAAGAGTGCTTTTGCCAAGAGTATCAACTCCGTAGCCGTGCGTCTTGGCCAAGAAATGGGCATAAAGAGAATTATCGATACTGCACACAAAATGGGTATAAAGAGCCGTCTCGATGACGCTCCTGCACTGGCCCTTGGCTCCAGCGACGTCAACCTTCTTGAGCTTGCCAACAGCTATTGTACTATATCCAATAACGGCAAACATCATGAGCCTGTACTCGTAACCCGCATTGTCGACAAGGATGGTAACGAGGTATACAGGGGACCGGAAACAGAGGAGCAGGCGATTTCCTACAAGAGTGCATTCCTAATGCAGCAACTCCTCAAGGGTGGTATGCTTGAACCAGGCGGAACATCACAGAGTCTGTGGGGATATGTCGGCAACTTCAAGGACACAGAGTTTGGCGGTAAGACTGGCACCTCGAACAACCATTCAGACGCATGGTTTATGTGCGTCAGTCCAAAACTCGTTGTTGGTGCATGGGTAGGTGGTGAATATCGTAGCATACACTTCCGTACAGGCGCTCTTGGACAAGGCTCCCGCACGGCTCTCCCCATCTGCGGCTATTTCCTTGAGTCAGTACTCTCTGATCCGGCATTTGCTCAATATCGTGCTAAATTCGACAAGCCCAATGATGACAACATAACATCTGACATGTATACTTGCCAGAGCTATTATCATAGTGCAGTAGCTGACACTACCGAGACGGATAGTGCCATTGTAACTACAGAGGAGATAATACTCGATGAGAATGGTAATCCAATAGCAAGGCCCGTAAGGCAAGAGCCTGCCCAGGATGCCCAGCAGGGGGGCGGCGAGCAGAAATCGGAGAACAAGTCACAACGCAAGGAGCAGGTTGTGAACTTTGATGACCTTTAACAGTAGCATCATCCGTATAGTCAAGCATTATTGGCGAACAGGAAACATTACAGCAACAATGTAATAACGGCATGTCAGAAACGGAACAGAGCCTGATAGATACCGACAATAACGAACTACAGCAGGCATTGCAGATAATCTCCTATACCCGTCACTCGCTTTTCCTGACAGGAAAGGCGGGGACGGGTAAGTCCACATTCCTGCGACATATCGCCAGCACCACAAAGAAGAAAAACATAATCCTCGCTCCTACAGGCATTGCAGCCATCAACGCCGGCGGAGTCACCCTTCACAGCTTCTTCAAACTACCCTTCCATCCCCTCCTACCCAACGACGTACGCTACAGCGTGCGCAACATCCGTGACACCCTGAAGTACAACAAGGAGAAAGTAAAGCTTATCCGTGAGGTTGAGCTAATCATCATCGACGAGGTTAGCATGGTCAGGGCCGACATCATCGACTTCATCGATAAAGTACTGCGCATCTACAATCACAACATGCGTGAGCCTTTTGGAGGCAAGCAGATGCTCTTTGTCGGAGACATCTACCAGTTGGAGCCTGTACTGAAGGAGGAGGACAGACAGCTTCTCAGCCCGTTCTACAAGTCTGGTTATTTCTTCGATGCCCATGTCTTCAGGCAGATGCATCAGGTGTGCATAGAGCTCAGAAAGGTTTACCGCCAGACGGACAGACTCTTCATAGACATGCTCGACCACATTCGTACCTCACAGGTACAGAAGCAGCATCTTGACATGCTGAACACCAGGGTTGGCGCTGACATATGTAGCGATAGCAACCAGCTGTCAATTACCCTCTCTACCCTTCGCGACACAGTAGACCATATCAACCAGAAAAAACTTGATGAGCTGGATGGTGATCTGTCAGTATTCCAAGGACTCATAGAAGGCGAATTTCCTTCAAGCAGTCTTCCAACACCTATTGAACTGGAACTTAAAATCGGAGCACAGGTTCTTTTTGTAAAGAACGACAAGGAGAAAAGATGGGTCAACGGTACACTTGGAACAATCATAGATATCGACAATCACTCACATCAGTACATCTCCGTGATGACCGAAGCTGGTATTTCGTTTGATGTTGAAAGGGAGGTGTGGAGCAATGTCAGATACTCTTTCGACGAAACGGAGAAGAAGATTGTCGAGGAGGAGATAGGCACATATACACAGTTCCCCATCAGACTCGCATGGGCAATAACGGTGCATAAAAGTCAAGGACTGACATTCAACAATGTGAAAATCGACTTTACAGGTGGTGTATTTGCTGCAGGCCAGACATACGTGGCACTATCCCGTTGCCGCAGTTTGGAAGGCATCAGCCTCAGTAATGCTATAAAACGAAGTGACATATTCGTCAGACCAGAGGTTGTAGACTTTGCCAGAAACTACAACAACATGAATGTCATCAAGTCGGCGCTCTCCCAGTCCAAGGCAGACAAGCAGTACCATGATGCCATAAAAGCGTTCGACCAAGGGGATATGGGAACGGCTCTTGACAACTTCTTCCTTGCCATACATAGCCGTTACGACATAGAGAAGCCCATCGCCAAGAGGTTTATCCGCAGAAAACTCTCTGTAATTAACCAGTTGCGCAGGGAGATAGCAGAGTTGAAAGCATCTGCCGAAGAAAGAGAGAATTCCCTGAAACGTTTCTCAACAGAATATGTCATGCTCGGCAAGGAATGTGAGCGTGAAGGTATGCGTGATGCTGCCATCCGAAACTATGAGAAAGCCCTTGAATTATACCCCAGCCATCCTGTGGCAAGAAGGAAAATCAAGAAGTTGAAGGGGTAATGGGGTAATGGGGTAACCTTCGACCTCCTCGAACTCCTCAAACCCTTCGAATTCTTCGAACCCCTCGAATTACTGTTTCTTTTTACCAAATTCAGGGTCAATCTTGACAAGCGAAGCCACAAGGAAGGTGACTGTACAGCATGCCATGACGATAAGGAAAAAGTTCTGATAGCCGACGGTCTCCTGCAAGTCACCGGCGAACAGGCCAGGTATCATCATCGACAGTGCCATGAATGCCGTACAGATGGCATAGTGTGATGTCTTGTACTCTCCCCTACTATAATATATAAGGTATAGCATGTAGGCGGTAAACCCAAATCCGTAGCCAAACTGCTCCACGAAAACACAGGTGTTTATGATGAGGAAATTATCGGGGAGACAATAGCTGAGGTAGATATATACAGCATCGGGAAGCGTTATGGCGCATACCATTGGCCAGAGCCATTTTCTCAGTCCTCCCATTCCTGCGCAAACACCTCCAAGAATGCCGCCGATGGTAAGTCCTATCACTCCCACCGTCCCCTGAACGAGTCCGTACTCCTCCGTAGTGAGTGCCAGTCCTCCATTTGCGGAGCTGTCAACGAGGAACAGGGCAGACACCTTTACGAGCAACCCCTCAGGCATACGGTAAAGAAGCATGAAGAGAATACCAATTACGGTTTCTCTTACAGGAAACTTAGTCAGGAAGTCTTTGAGCAAGGATATTATGCTTTTGTCGTTCTCTGTAGCCTTTTGCTGTTGCTTGTCGGCAGGGCGAGGCAGTACGGAGCTATGCCAGAGCCATAGCAGTATGAACATGGCACATGTCCCGTAGAACATCAGGCTCCATGAAAGTGGAACGTCTAACCCGAAACGCGACTGCATAAAGCCTGCTATCATAATGAGTACTCCCTGTCCGAAGATGTTGGCGAAGCGGTAGAATGTGCTCCTTATTCCAACGAATACACTCTGGTCGTGCTCATCAAGGGCAAGCATATAGAATCCGTCGGCAGCAATATCATGGGTAGCACTTGAGAAGGCCATTAACCAGAAGAAACATAGAGTTCCCTGCAGCCAGAAATCAGTCGGAATTGTGAAGGCCACACCCCCCAATGATGCACCAACAAGCAACTGCATGGCCGTTATCCACCAGCGTTTGGTCCTAAGCAAGTCTACCAGTGGGCTCCACAGAGGCTTTATCACCCATGGCAGATAGAGCCATGAGGTATAGAAGGTTATGTCAGCATTCCCCAAACCTAACTGCTTGTAGAGTATCAGGGAAATGGTCATTACTGCGACGTAGGGTATACCCTCTGCAAAATAGAGTGTGGGAACCCATGCCCACGGCGAGCGGAATATTGATTTCATAAATAATTCATAATAGGCAAAAGCTGATGCAAAATTAATAAATAATTTAAACTTCGCATGTAGTTAAAAGGAGAAAAATGAAGATAAAAGGAGAAAAATGACGGTTTTGTTTTAATATTGGAAAACATTTTCCTTAATTTATTGTTCCGATTAGATAAAATTTCGTACTTTTGCAGAAATATTACAATTAACTAATTTTATGAGAAAGTTTATCATATCATCAGTCATTGCGTTAGCGTCGATGCCTACATTTGCCCAGGACAAGACTCCGGCATGGATAAATAATGTGAAGCTCTCAGGTTATGGAATGACCCAATACCAATACAGCTCACAGGAAGGAAGTGAGTCCAACTCCTTCAATCTTAGAATGTTGCGTCTTTCCCTTGAAGGAAGGATACTGGATGATTTCTACTGGAAAGCCCAGGTTCAGCTCAATGGCAACACGTCTACACTTGGCAACTCCCCACGTGTTGTCGACATGTTTGCCGAGTGGCAGAAGTACAAGTTCTTCCGGGTGAAGGCCGGCCAGTTCAAGCGTCCGTTCACCTTCGAGAACCCTATGAACCCCATAGACCAAGGCTTCATGAGCTATAGCCAGAACGTATCCAAGCTGGCTGGATTCAACGACAGGGCAGGCGGTCATGCCAGCAACGGACGCGATATTGGTGTTCAGCTGCAGGGTGACTTCCTAAAGAACAAGGCCGGACGTGAGCTGCTGCACTATCAGGTAGGCGTATACAACGGTCAGGGCACCAACGTGAAGGATGTGGACCAGCGTAAGGATGTCATCGGAGGAGTATGGGTGATGCCTGTCAAGGGAATGCGGATAGGTGTTTTCGGATGGGAAGGCAGCTATGCACGCAAGGGCACATGGACCGCTGATGACGGCACGGCGCAGAACGGCGTGAGAAGTCTCGACCAGCACCGGTATGCCATAAGTGGCGAGTATGTTGTTGACGATTGGACATTCCGCTCGGAATACATCCATTCAACGGGCAAGGCTTTTGCAAAGGCTCTCGTAAACACCAACGATGCCACATCGACAAACTGTGAGCTTTCATCGAATGGTGACAAGTCAGACGGTTTCTATGGACTGGTAATTGCCCCTATCATCAAGAAGAAGATACACGTAAAGGCACGCTACGACATGTACAGGCCAACAGCAGAATGGAGTAAGTCGAGAACACAATACGAGATAGGTGCGGACTACGTATTCCATAAGAATTTCCAGATAAATGCTGAGTTCGCCCGCATCAACGACCGCTCACTTGCTAAGCATAACTACAACATGGTCGACGTGGAAATAGATTTCAGATTCTGACAAATCCCTTTATGTTTTGCGCACAAATCTCAAACACTAATACTTATTATGAAAATATTTACTTCTAAGAACGGAAAACGTCATAGACACAGACATACGGATGACGCCGATGACTTCAAGCGTAGGCAGATGGCTTCAAAACGTAGAAAGGCCGTCTTTTCCAAACTCTTGTTCTACGCTTTATGCGTGATTGCACTTATTGTCCTTGTTGCCGTTTACTACGTATATACATCTTAAAAAGAAGACAACAATATTAGGCAACCTTAAGTTTCAGATAACCCTCCTACGGCATATCGCCTTCGCTCCTTGTGATGCGTAGGCGATATGTTTTATCATGGCAAATCCGCATCACTTTTGTAAAGACATCAAAAGCTGTAGGTACCGACAGCGCCACATGGCCCATGGTGCGCCGCAGGTTCAGCTCAACGCAAGGATGTAGCACCACATCATTGTTGCCATCCCTCACAACCATCATGTCAACACCAAAAGGCCCTGTGTATGAAGGCAGTATATTATCTTGTGCAAGTAAAGCTATATCCCGGGTAACACCCTCAACTATGTCCATGTCGATATACTTGGAAAGCATCTCAACCTTACGCTCCTCAGGCGCGATAATGTTGCCCGTATATGCTCCGTTCTTAGTCTCAAAAAGGGATAGCCCCTGATACTCCACCCTACCCCTGTAGGCATAAAACTCAACAGCCAGGTCCAACACCTTATTATATAGTGGCTCACGCATGAGGTAGCCCTGTCTTGAAAGAACGTTGGCTATCCATCCCCTGAGATGCTGGTCGGCCTCTCCGCTTTTGACATATCGCACACCACGTCCGCTACAGCTCCATGGCGATTTCAGTACCCAGGCCGCTTGTCCTTCCAATTCTTCAAGAGCCCCCTCAGTTGTAGTCACTACAGCAGCCTCGCCAACCAGTCTGGAGCTTGACGAGACAAGTGGCGACAGAATGTTCTCAGCCGCCCATGCCCTGCCGCTCATCTCTCGCCATCGGTCAAGCTGTGCGTCTTCAGGAAGAGGAACGTTCCCCGACAGTCCCCAACGGAGCAGCTGATGCTTCAGCACTTTGTTCCATCCCCATGGGCATATTGCGTCAATCTGTATATGGCCAAGAATATTACTCAGATGTTCAGGCTCAATAAAAACCGGACGACAGGAACCTATATGCGTACGGCGGAAAGCCTCCTTTGCCGTTTCCTTGTCCTCGACAAGTATAAGGTCGTTGTCATCCGCCCATAATGCAGCTATATATCCAAGGTCATGGCGCAGCTCCCTGGCGGCATGAGGGGGAGTAAACGGTATCTTGTCGGCAGCCATGGCCGTCTCGTGGTCTGGGTTGAAAATATGTAATTTCATGGTTGCAAAGTTACAGCCTTTTTTGCACTCAGACGAAAGCAAAAAGATTAAAAGTGCAAAAAAACTAAAAAAGCAAAGTTTTTGCAAACTTGACTTTGCAAATTTCAAAATAAGTAGTATCTTTGCACTGTATAACCATAAAGAACCAAGAATATACCCTATGGAAGCATTCTACCGGACCCATGCGTATCTCATAGAGCATACAAACGCACCAGTTCGTCGTACCCTTATGGACGAGATCGACTGGAACGACCGCTTGATAGGCATCAAGGGCACACGCGGTGTTGGCAAGACAACATTCCTGCTGCAGTATGCCAAGGAGAAGTTCGGGAAAGATGACAGGAAGTGCTTGTATATAAACATGAACAACTTCTTTTTCCAAGGCAGGGGCATAGCCGACTTTGCCGGCGATTTTGTTGCACAGGGTGGTAGGGTGTTGCTTATTGACCAGGTATTCAAGGAGCCTGATTGGAGCAGCCAGCTTAGGACATGCTACGACCTTTACCCAGAACTGAAGATTGTCTTTACAGGCTCTAGCGTAATGAGACTGAAGGAGGAGAACCCTGAGATTGGTGGCATAGTGAAAAGCTACAACCTTCGAGGCTTTTCTTTCCGTGAATATCTCAATCTGCAGACAGGCAACAGTTTCAGACCTTATACGCTTGACGAGATTATCAAAGACCATGAGCATATCATCAAGCAGATATTGCCAAAGGCAAGTCCGGTAAAACATTTCCAAAACTATATCCATCATGGTTTCTACCCCTTCTTCCTTGAGCACAGGAATTTCTCTGAGAACCTGCTCAAAACTATGAACATGATGATAGAGGTGGATGTCCTCTTCATAAAACAGATAGAGCTGAAGTATCTCGCAAAGATAAAGAAGCTGTTCTATCTTATTGCCGTGGATGGTCCAAAAACTCCCAACATCAGCAAGCTGGCCGAGCAGGTGGACACCAGCAGGGCAACGGTAATGAACTACATAAAGTATCTTGCCGACGCACGGCTTATAAACATCATCTACCCCGTAGGAGAGGATTTCCCGAAAAAGCCCACAAAGATAATGATGCACAATTCCAACCTGATGTATGCCATCTATCCGCAACATACTCTGAGGCAGGACGTCATGGAGACATTCTTTGTCAATGCGCTGTGGAAGGACCACACTGTCAACCAAGTAGGAAAAGACAACTACTATACTGTTGACGGCGGGCAGAAGTTTAGGATATGCGACGCACAGATGTCCAACAAGCTGAGATACAACAACGACACCATATACGTCAGGTACAACACCGAGGTTGGCCAAGGCAACAAGATACCCCTGTGGCTTCTTGGTTTCCTCTACTAAAGAAAAAATTGTTTTAACAAAACATCATAACATACTTAATACTTTTATCTATAACAAAATGGCAAAAGAAAAGAAATTTATGACTTGTGATGGTAATACCGCTGCCGCTCACGTAAGCTATATGTTTACTGAGGTTGCAGCCATTTACCCCATCACCCCGTCATCACCAATGGCGGAGCATGTTGACGAGTGGGCCGCAAAGGGACAGAAGAACCTTTGGGGACAGAACGTGTCAATCCAGGAAATGGAGTCTGAGGGCGGTGCCGCCGGTGCCGTACACGGCTCTCTGCAGGCAGGTGCGCTTACAACCACGTTTACCGCCTCACAGGGATTGCTGCTCATGATTCCTAACATGTACAAGATTGCCGGTGAGCTGCTGCCTTGCGTGTTCGACGTGTCAGCACGTACGTTGGCCTCTCACTCTCTGTGTATCTTCGGCGACCATCAGGACGTTTACGCTTGCCGTCAGACAGGTTTCGCAATGTTCTGCTCTGGCTCAGTCCAGGAGGTTATGGACCTTACAGCCGTTCCTCATCTGGCAACGCTGAAGACCCACGTTCCTTTCATCAATTTCTTTGATGGTTTCCGTACCTCTCACGAGTATCACAAGGTAGAGGTCATGGACATTGAGGACATCCGTCCGTTGGTTGACGAGGCCGATGTGAAGAACTTCCGCGACCGCGCCCTCTCTCCGGAGCGTCCTGTAACACGTGGTACCGCCGAGAACCCAGAGACATTCTTCACACACCGTGAGGCTTGCAACGCCCACTACAATGCCATACCAGACGTAGTAGAGCACTATCTGGGCGAAATCTCCAAGATTACCGGCCGCGAGTATCACAACTTCTCTTACTATGGCGCAGAGGATGCCGAGAACATCATCATCCTTATGGGTTCTGCCACCGAGGCTGCCCGCGAGGCCATCGACTACCTCATGGGTCAGGGCAAGAAGGTCGGTATGGTTTCCGTACACCTCTATCGTCCATTCTCCATCAAGCATCTCTTCGCGGCAGTTCCCAAGACAGTCAAGAAGATTGCCGTGCTCGACAGGACAAAGGAGCCAGGTGCCGAGGGCGAGCCTCTGTACCTCGACGTGAAGTCTGCATACTACGACCAGGAGAACCGTCCGGTAATCGTTGGCGGCCGCTATGGTCTCGGATCTTCAGACATCACACCAGCAAAGATTATCTCTGTTTACAACAACCTCGAGTTGCCAGAGCCAAAGAACCACTTCACAGTAGGTATCGTCGACGACGTGACATTCACTTCTCTGCCTGCCGTAGAGGAGATGGCACTTGGCGGCAAGTCCATCTACGAGGCCAAGTTCTTCGGTCTTGGTGCTGACGGTACCGTAGGCGCCAACAAGAACTCAGTGAAGATTATCGGTGACAATACCGACAAGCATTGCCAGGCATACTTCTCCTACGACTCAAAGAAGTCTGGTGGTTTCACCTGCTCACACCTCCGCTTCGGCGACGAGCCTATCCGCTCTACATACCAGATTACCACACCAAACTTCGTTGCATGCCACGTTCAGGCATATCTGAACATGTACGATGTCACACGTGGTATCCGCGAGAACGGCTCGTTCCTGCTCAACACCATCTTCGAGGGTGATGAGCTCGTCAAGTTCATCCCCAACAAGGTTAAGCGTGTGTTCGCTGAGAAGAACATCACCGTTTACTATATCAACGCGACAAAGATTGCACAGGAGATAGGTCTTGGCAACCGTACCAACACCATCCTTCAGTCCGCGTTCTTCCGCATCACGGAGGTTATCCCTGTAGACCTTGCCGTTGAGCAGATGAAGAAGGCCATCGTGAAGTCCTATGGCAAGAAGGGTCAGGACGTTGTTGACAAGAACTATGCGGCCGTTGACCGCGGTGGCGAGTACAAGCAGCTTGCTGTCGACCCCGCATGGGCCAACCTGCCCGACGATGAGGTTGTAGAGGATGCAGCTCCTGCATTCGTTAAGGACCTCGTTCGTCCTATCAACGCTCAGGCTGGCGACCTGCTGAAGGTTTCCGACTTCGTAAAATATGACACCATCGACGGTACATGGCAGAACGGCACAGCCCGTTGGGAGAAGCGCGGAGTGTCCGCCTTCGTTCCGGTATGGAATGCCGACAACTGTACACAGTGTAACAAGTGTTCGTTCGTATGTCCTCACGCTGCCATCCGTCCGTTCGTTCTCACCGACGACGAGCTCAAGGGCATCGATACACCGACCATGGAGATGAAGGCTCCTGCAGCCCTGAAGGGTATGCACTTCGTTATCGAGCCGTCTGTCCTCGACTGTCTCGGCTGCGGCAACTGTGCCGACGTTTGTCCTGGCAAGAAGAACAAGGAGACTGGCGAGGTTGAGAAGGCACTAAAGATGGTTGCCTACAACCCCGACGCAGAGGATATGAAGAAGCTCGCTGCCGACTGGGATTGGCTCGTTGCAAACGTCACCTCAAAGCAGGACCTCGTCGACATCAAGCTCAACCCGAAGAACTCCCAGTTCGCTCAGCCTCTGTTTGAGTTCTCTGGCGCCTGCTCTGGTTGCGGTGAGACACCGTATGTCAAGCTTATCTCTCAGCTCTTCGGCGACCGTGAGATTATAGCCAACGCTACTGGCTGCTCTTCCATCTATTCAGCTTCTATCCCGTCAACACCTTACACCACCAATGCCAAGGGTCAGGGTCCTGCCTTCGACAACTCTCTGTTCGAGGACTTCTGCGAGTTCGGTCTCGGTATGGTTCTCGGCAACAAGAAGATGAAGGAGCGTGTTGCCATGCTCTTCGCCAAGGCTATAGAGAACGAGGGCACGCCAGCCGAGTTCAAGGCTGCTGCTCAGGAGTGGATAGAGAAGCAGAACGATGCTGACGAGACAAAGCGTCTGGCAGCTGTTCTGAAGCCGATGATTGAGGCCGGTGCCAACGCCGGTTGCGACATCTGCAAGGAGCTCAAGACCCTCGACCACTATCTCGTTAAGCGCAGCCAGTGGATTATCGGTGGCGACGGCGCTTCTTACGATATCGGTTACGGCGGTCTCGACCACGTTATCGCCTCTGGCGAGGACCTCAACATCTTCGTTATCGATACCGAGGTTTACTCCAACACCGGCGGTCAGGCTTCCAAGGCTACTCCTCTTGGTGCCATCGCACAGTTCGCTGCCCAGGGCAAGCGCATCCGCAAGAAGGACCTTGGTATGATTGCCACCACCTACGGCTACGTATATGTTGCCCAGATTGCTATGGGTGCCGACAATGCACAGACACTCAAGGCCATCCGTGAGGCAGAGGCATATCCTGGACCATCACTCATCATCGCCTACGCTCCATGTATCAACCATGGTCTGAAGATCAAGGGCGGTATGGGTCGCTCACAGGAAGAGGAGCGTCGCGCTGTAGAGTGCGGTTACTGGCACCTCTGGCGCTACAACCCACTGTTGGCCGAGGAGGGCAAGAACCCGTTCTCACTCGACTCCAAGGAGCCTGACTGGGACAAGTTCCAGGACTTCCTCGATGGCGAGGTTCGCTATCTCTCTGTCAAGAAGGCATATCCTGCCGAGGCTGAGGAGCTCTTCGCTGAGGCCAAGAAAATGGCACAAATCCGTTACAAGTCATACGTTCGCAAGAGCAAGGAAGACTGGAATGAGTAAGCAAGCCAATACAATAAAAGTCCTTTAGACTAAATACCAAAGAGGGCGTGTCACAGCAGTTTGACACGCCCTCATTGTTTGTATGCTTTTGCCCTTTGCCTTCCCTTTGCCTTCCCTTTGCCTCCCCTTTGCCTTTCCTTCAGCCGGCGACCTTGGGTTCAGCCGGCGTTGCTACTGTGATATTTGTACGTCAAATTGTGCAATGCTTTGCGTTGGCTGATGCAATGCTTTGCGTTGGCAGATGCAAAGCTTTGCGTTGGCGGATGCAAAGCTTTGCGATGGCACATGCAATGCTTTGCGTGAGCGGTTGCAATGCTTTGCGTCTGAAAATGGCAAAACTGGCAGAGAAACCGTATATCCTTTTAGGATAAAAGAAAAGGGAGGAAAGACACACAATATGGGTCACTGTTGTCCTAAAAGAAATTACTCCCGAACCAATAAGGCAAGTATGTTGGGTGCGATATAGACATGAAATTGTAAGTGGGCCGTATGTTTCAGCATAGATATTGCCCTGTAAGAGCATTTGGCAGGAATACTTGCGTAGTCATGCTGTTATGTTCTTACAGGGCAAATTGTCAGACGGCCGATGATAGATGTAGAGCCATCAGTTGGCCAGTCGTTGTTTTTACTCGCTAACCTTGTCGAGTTTCTTGATGATAGAGAATATGAACAGTGCGCTAAGCAGACAGATGCCTGCAAGAACGCCCCAGATTACTGGCAGCGATACGTTCCATCCCCAGAGGAAGCCCGGTATCATCACGAGCTGATTGCCGATGGCTGTTGCGGCAAACCACAGTCCCATCATAAGTCCGGCATACTTCGGTGGCGCAACCTTTGTGACGAAGCTGATGCCGATAGGCGAAAGAAGCAGCTCGGCGAAGGTGAGCACGAGGTAAGTAGTAATGAGAAGATTTGCGCTGACACGTGCTGGGTTCTGGTTGTTCTCTATGGCAGCAGCCTGGTCTATCGGGTCGAGCAATCCCATAGAGCCTACAATCATGATGCAGAATGCCAGGGCGGCGACGAGCATGCCAAGTCCGATTTTGCGTGGGCTTGAAGGTTCTTTCTTCTTCTTGTTGAGCCATGAGAAGAGTGCCACGCTAACAGGTGTGAGGGCTACAACGTAGCAGGGATTGAACTGCTGGAAGATTGGTGCCTTGACCTCGATGCTTCCCTCGAGAGACATGTACTTGTATACAAGGAAGACGACAGCAAGCAGTGTGAGGGCTGCTCCAATGCCCTTTCCGCGGGCCGTTGTGCTCTGAACGATGCCAAAGAGACCGTAGACGATGAATATTACGGCCACGAGGTTGGTGACGTCGAAAGCCATGCTCTGCAGTCCCTCTGACATTGTCTGGGTATAGTCGCGTGCGAAGAGTGTCAGGGTGTTGCCGTTCTGATGGAAGGCCATCCAGAAGAAGATGACAACAGCAAATACCAGGCACAGGCATACGATGCGCTCTTTGGTCTCGGCCTTTGAGAGTTCCTTTACCTGTGCTCCGTCGGCAGCAGCCGCTCCCTTCTTACCCTCGTTTACGAGCACGTGCTTGTATGTTCCGCTGAATATGTAATAAATAGCTATTGAGACGATAAGGCTGGCGCATGCCACGGCAAAGGCATAGTGGTAGGACTCCTCCTCGCTTACGCCGAGAGAGGCCTGTGCCCATTCCATAATCTTGATGGCTGCGGTAGGCGCGAACATGGCACCGATATTGATAGCCATATAGAAGAGGCTGAAGCCGCTGTCGCGCTTGTCGGCATACTGTGGTGCGTCATAGAGCTTGCCAACCATAACCTGGAGGTTGCCCTTGAAGAGTCCCGTTCCGAGACCTATGAGCACCAGTGCCATACAGAGAGCTGCGATGGCAGGCGTGCCGGCTCCGAGAGGAATGGAGAGCAGCATGTAGCCGATGAACATGATGATGATGCCCGATGTCACCATCTTGCCAAAACCGAAACGGTCGGCTGCGATACCGCCAATGACGGGAAGGAAGTAGACCATCATCAGGAATGTGGAGTAGATGCCGCTGGCCGTGCCAGTAGCGAAACCGAAATTGGCCTGTAGATAAAGAATGAATACGGCCAGCATGGTGTAATAGCCAAACCGCTCGCCGGTGTTGGCCAATGCCAACGCATAAAGACCTTTGGGTTGTCCTTCGAACATAATGTTTTAGTTTTGATGTTATTAATAATAGTATATGTTATGTCTCATTGTCTCCTTGTACTGACAATATCGAAGAGATAGGCGAGCTTTACGGTTATCGTTCCGAAGTTGCTCGACCCGAAATAGTCTCGCTTGGAGTCACCGTAGATATTGCCAAGGCCATAATAGTAGCGTCCCTCAAGGAGGAAATGCCCGACCTTCGGATGGCTGAACTCAATTCCTGCTCCTGCCGCGATACCATAGTCGAACTTGTTCTCTACGGCCATGGTGTCCTGGGCGCATACGGGGTTCACCCTGTCGGCAGCGTTGCGGTCAGAGAAGTCGAAGTTGGTCTTGGTACTCTCGCTCATATAGATACCGAACTGTGGTCCGAGGTTGACGAAGAAGGCAAAGCCTTTCTGCTCCCTACCCCATGCCAGGTGTGCCATGAGCGGCACCTGTATGTAGTTTACCGTCCGGCTGTATTCCTCCGGCAGTCCTGTTGCCGTGTTTATTACTGGCATGTCGTTGACATCCACGATGTCCTCCTTCCATCCCATCTGGCTGTAGTTAATTTCTCCATACAGCGAGCAGACGGTGCTGAAATACTTCTCGCAGACGTATCTCACGGACAGTCCTCCGGTGATGCCGTTCAGCTTGGCTTGCGACACCTTTGGAGTGAAGCTTACGCTCGACATGTTCAGTCCGCCGTTGAAGCCGATGGCGAGGTCGTTGCGATGCTCGCCTATCTGCGCCGTCATGGCCACAGGGACGATAGAGAGTATTGCCGATATTATGAAATTCCTCATTAATGTGTTGAATGTGTTTTGGTCAATATGTTATCGACTCCAGTCCGTTGTCCTTAGTATAGTGTATGAGCATGAAACTCTCGTTCTGCATCCCTCCCGTAGGCATCCGGCGGAAATAGAGCGGGGTCTGCAGGGAGGTGTAGATGTCCTGGTCGCGCGTGCCCCAGAACTTCTCGCCGAACATCCTTATACCACGCACAAAATACTGGCAGTGGTCGTAGCCTGTCAAGGCAAACCTGGGCAGGGAATTCTGCATGTCTTCAGAGAACCACCTGCGGTAGCTCTTTTCTAATGACGTAGTCTTATAGTTCAGAGCGTTGTAGTAGAATGTCGTGGGAATGTATGTATCGAACTTGTGGAAATTGGCAAGCTGATACTTGGTGTACATCAGCCACTCGGTATATCCGAACAGAGAGATACTGATGTTGGGGTTGTTTGCCACGAGGCTGTTGAGCTTCGCCATAGCGACATTAAGCTCTGGCGATCGTCCGGTATTGAGAACAACCACGTTGGGCTGTGACTTAGAGAACGCCTTGGCGAACACCTCCTCAGAGTTGCGCAGGTTTGTGATGCTGTATTTCTTCCCCTTGTTCTCAAGCTTATTGCGCAGTCCGAAAGTGAAGATTCCCTTGTTGCTCGTGGTGTCGTTGCAGTCGATGAATACGGCATGATGGTTGGGGAACCTCTCCAGGAAAGCATTTATCGATGCGTTGTTAATCTGGTCCTTGGTCTGGTAAATCTGGAAGACGTTGACATTCTTCATTACCTCGTCGCTGCTGATGGAAAACGGTATGACCAGCTTGATGCCTTTTTCCTTGCAGAAATCGGCCATCTGCTTGACCTGGGGAGTATACAGAGGCCCGAAGATGATGTCGCAGTCGGCAGCTCCCGGCATTCCCACCACCTTGGCGGCATCCCCGTCAATGGGAAGGTTCCAAGCCTTGACGTCTGTGGAGATGCCTGCGGCCCTGAGTGAGTCGCATGCCATAAGAATGCCGCGATAATATTCTATCATCCGCTTGCCGTCGCCATCCACATTATGCAGCGGCAGCATTACGCCAATTCTCACAGGGTCTGTACTCTTCCTTGTACTTGATGGCTGTATTGGCGTCTGCTTCTGCTCTTCCTTTGGCTTGGCAAAAGGTATAAATATGGTATCACCTTTCTTCAGCTCGTAGCCCTGAGTTTTCATTACAGGGTTTGCGTCCATAAGCTCCGGCAGTGTAATGCCGTATTTCTTGGTAATGCCAAAGAGAGTATCCTTTTTCTTTACCTTATATATATCTTGCCATTTGTTTACCTGAGCCATGCTGCCAACAGAGAAGCAAAGTGCCAGAAGCAGCAATCCAAACCTAAAAATTTTCATCATAATATATATTTTTGATTGAATCAAGTGCAAAAATACAAAAAAAGTGTGGTTAAATCAACAATAATCCGTATTTTTGCATGAATAGAATGATTTTAGCAATGAAAACAAAGGCAATACTACTTATTTTTACTGTGATATGTGTCAATATTAGTGTCCTTGCGCAGGATGTGCCAACCATCTCTCCGCTCGTGACATATCTTAACAGTGACGGCGAGGAGCAACAGGGCACAAGCGTCTCGGAGTCAGCCCCACTGGAGGCCACTTTCACGTCGGGAACAGAGAACGCAGACGGATGGAACGCACATTACGAGTGGAGGTTCTACAAGGACGGCAAAAGGGACAGTCCGTATCTCATCAGATACGACGAGACCACCACATACACGTTCAACGATGCCGGAGCACACTATGTGGAGCTCTACGCCACCTTCACGCAAGGCAATGATACCGTATGTTTTACGGATGAGTACTGGACATCGGAAGGCTCGCCCATTACCATATCCATCTCCGAGAGCAAGCTTGAGATGCCCAATGCCTTCTCGCCAAACGGCGACGGCATCAACGACATCTACAAGGCCAAGGAGGGCTACCAGAGCATTGTGGAGTTCCATGCCTACATCTTCAACCGCTGGGGACAGAAACTATATGACTGGGACGACCCCGCAGGAGGCTGGGACGGCAAGTACAAGGGCAAGGATGTCGCACAGGGAGTATACTACTGCCTGGTGAAAGCCAAGGGTGCTGATGGCAGGAACTACAGCATAAAAAAGGACGTAAACCTTCTCAGAGGATATACAGAAGAGACAACAACGAATGAATAATCAGGAAGAGAAAATAGAAGTCTACGGCGCAAGGGTTCACAATCTGAAAAACGTTGATGTGGTGATGCCCCGCAACTCGCTGACCGTCATCACCGGCCTTTCTGGGTCGGGGAAGTCATCATTGGCTTTCGACACCATCTTCGCTGAGGGACAGCGCAGGTATATAGAGACCTTCTCTGCCTATGCGCGCAACTTTCTCGGCAACATGCAACGGCCCGACGTAGACAAGATTACGGGATTGTCGCCTGTAATCTCCATCGAGCAGAAGACCACCAACCGCAATCCCCGCTCTACCGTCGGCACGGTAACAGAGATTTATGACTATCTGCGTCTGCTCTATGCGCGTACGGCCGACGCCTATAGCTACGTCAGCGGGGAGAAGATGGTGAAATATACCGAGGAGAAGATAGTCGGCATCATCGAGACAGCATATTCCGGCAAGCGCATATTCATCCTTGCCCCGCTTGTCCGCCAGCGCAAGGGACACTACAGGGAGCTTTTCGAGAGCCTTCGCCGGAAAGGCTACCTTTATGCAAGAGTCGACGGAGAGGTACTGGAGATTACGCGCGGCATGAAGACCGACCGCTACAAGAACCATAATATAGAGGTGGTGATAGACAAGATGGAGGTCAGAGAAGGCGATGGCGAGCGGTTGCGGAAAAGCATTGAGACTGCCATGAGGCAGGGCGACGGTGCTATTGTCATACTCGACAAGGACAGCGACGAGTCACGCAGCTTCTCGAAGAAGCTCATGGATCCCGTTACTGGTATCGCATATAGCGACCCGGCTCCGAACATGTTCTCGTTCAACTCTCCCGAAGGTGCCTGCCCGCATTGCAAGGGACTGGGATGGGTCAACGAGATTGACATGGAAAAGGTTATACCAGACAACACGCTGAGCATAGCCGACGGTGCAATTGTTCCTTTAGGAAAATTCAAGAACCAGATGATATTCTGGCAGATAGAGGCTATTCTTACCAAGAGCGGCATGGCCCTCAGCACTCCATTCAAAGACATTCCCAAGGAGGCGGTCGACGAGATAATGTTTGGCAGCATTGAGAACGTTCGCATTCCGAAGGAGAGAGTCCATACGTCAAGCGACTATTTCGTTGCTTACGATGGCGTGGTGAAATATCTGCGTTCCGTAATGGAGAACGACGACACAGCGGCGGGACAGAAGTGGGCAGACCAGTTCCTGGCTGTCGCGGAGTGTCCCGAATGTCACGGCCAGCGTCTGCGCAAGGAGTCGCTGGCATACAGGATATGGGACAAGAACATAGCCGAGCTGTCGCATTTCGACCTCAACAACCTCAGGGAATGGCTCGACGAGCTGCCTGACCATCTTAGTTCCACACAGCAGAAAATAGGCAACGAGATACTGAAGGAGCTGAGGACGCGTGTCGACTTCCTGTTGCAGGTAGGGTTGGGCTATCTGTCGCTCGACCGTCCGAGCGCCTCTCTCTCCGGTGGTGAGAGCCAGCGCATAAGGCTTGCCACACAGATAGGCTCGCAACTCGTCAATGTGCTCTACATCCTTGACGAGCCGAGCATAGGCCTTCACCAGCGTGACAACTGCAAGCTGATAGAGTCGCTGAAACAGCTGCGCGACATCGGCAACACGGTAATGGTGGTCGAGCACGACTCCGACATGATGCTGGCAGCCGACTATATCGTGGACATCGGCCCGAAGGCAGGACGCAAGGGAGGCGAGGTGGTGTTTCAGGGTACGCCAGAGGAGATGCTTAGGGAGCATACACTGACAGCCCAGTACCTCAACATTGAGAAAACCATCAGCATACCGTCAAAAAGGAGGAAGGGCAACGGAAAATATATAAGGATAAAAGGCGCGTGCGGCAACAACCTAAAGAATGTCGACGTGGAGTTCCCACTGGGCAAGCTGATTGTGGTGACGGGTGTCTCAGGGTCGGGGAAGTCCACTCTTATCAACGAGACCCTACAGCCCATTCTGAGCCAACACTTCTACCGTTCGCTGAAAACACCCATGCCCTACTCCAGCATAGAGGGTATTGAGAATATCGACAAGGTGGTGAATGTAGACCAGAGTCCGCTGGGACGCACTCCAAGAAGCAATCCCGCCACATACACCGGAGTGTTCTCTGACATCAGAAATCTCTTTGTCGCCCTGCCTGAGGCTCAGATAAGAGGCTACAAGCCCGGACGTTTCTCTTTCAATGTCAAGGGCGGACGTTGCGAGACTTGCGGCGGCAACGGCTACAAGACCATAGAGATGAATTTCCTGCCTGATGTCATGGTGCCTTGCGAGGTCTGCCACGGCAAGAGGTACAACCGCGAAACCATGGAAGTGCGCTACAAGGGAAAGTCAATAGCCGATGTTCTCGACATGACCATCAACCAGGCTGTGGAGTTCTTCGACGCCGTGCCGTCAATATCTCAGAAGATAACGGCGCTGCAGCAAGTTGGACTGGGGTACATAAAGCTCGGACAATCGTCTACAACACTCTCGGGAGGCGAGAGCCAGAGAGTGAAGCTCGCAACGGAACTGGGAAAGAAAGATACCGGCAAGACCCTCTACATACTCGACGAGCCTACAACGGGACTTCACTTCGAGGACATACGCATACTGATGGATGTCCTGCAGAAGCTTGTCGACAAAGGCAATACCGTAATCATCATCGAGCACAACCTTGATGTGATAAAGCTTGCAGACCACATCATTGACCTTGGACCGGACGGAGGACGGGGCGGAGGAGAGATACTGACAACGGGAACCCCGGAGGACGTTGCCAAGTCGGACAAGGGATATACGCCAATGTTCCTGAAAAGGGAACTCGACAGGCAACAGAAAACCAACAGCTGAAAAATACTGCAATACAGGCATAAACCAACAAAATATATTTGTAATGAACAACAAAGAATTACATCAAACCTTTTCCTGCCATGCCAATTCCATGACAGGTGCGAGCACAAGAGAATGGCCAGGCAGAAAAGCCTGTGTCGTCACTACCCTTTTGCTGTTCCTCACATCAGCATTGACTTGGGCACAGCCAAACGGTACTGGCACGTACTACCAGAGCGCCGACGGCAACAAGGGCAAGAGTCTCAAGACGGCCCTGTATGATATAATCAAGTCGCCGAGCGTAAAAAGCTATAGTGACCTGTTTGAATGTTATAAGTCTACTGACCTGCGCCCCGACGGCAAGATATGGGACATGTACTCGAACATAACAAATTTCGACCCCGACAAAGACCATTCCGGCAACTACTCTGGCGAGGGCGATATGTTCAACCGTGAACATTCGTTTCCAAAGAGCTGGTTTGGTAACGCGTCACCGATGAACTCCGACCTCTTCCATGTAATCCCTACAGACGGCTATGTGAACAACCGGCGCAGCAACTACCCCTTTGGCGAGACTAATGGCGACAGCTACAAGTCGAACGGAGGCTTCAGCAAGGTGGGCTCATGTACCACACCAGGATACTCAGGAACCGTTTTCGAGCCAAACGACGAATACAAGGGTGACTTTGCGCGCATATACTTCTACATGGTAACATGCTATGAGTCGAAAGTGTCATCATGGAGCAGTCCCATGCTTGCGGGCAACTCATACCCTGCATACACACAATGGGCCATAGACATGCTCCTCCGATGGGCTGCCAACGACCCCGTAAGCCAGAAGGAGATAGACCGCAACAATGCCGTATACAAGATACAGGGAAACAGAAATCCATACGTCGACTACCCGGGACTGGAGCAGTATGTATGGGGCAACAAGACCGACATCGCATTCTCTTACGACAATTACGATGCAGAGGTAACACCTGACCCGGAGCCTAATCCAGACCCGGAGCCAGACCCAGACCCAGACCCAGACCCTAATCCTGACCCAATAGAGGGTGAGCAGACCTACGTCAAGGTAACTGACAACAGTGAAATACAGAGTGGAGCACACTGCCTGCTCGTATACGAGACCGAAACCAAAGGCTATGCCCTCGCAGACATGATTTCGTCTGGCAAGGCCTATAGCTATACAAGCGTGACCATAAGCAACGACCAGATTACTACCGAGGTTAACGCCGACGGCATGCCGCACGAGCTGTTGCTTGGCGGCGAACCGGGTGCATACACTATTTATGACACAAAGTCTAATGTTTACCTCTCGCTTCCATCATCCGACAACGCCCTAAAAACTGCTGAGACGGTAACAGGCGCAACGGAACAGTGGACAATAAGCATAACGGACGGATATGCTGACATTCAGAACAACAAATATACCAACCGGACGATAAGGTACAATAGCGGTAGTCCGCGATTTGCATGCTACTCGTCGGGACAGCAACCTGTATCGCTCTACAAGCGCAAGGCCACCAGCTCTATAGGTGTTATTGACAACGATGCCACTACTAATGGCAGCTGCGTCGTATATTCGGTTGATGGCAGACGTGTTGGAGTATACAAGAACGGACAAACCATAACAAGCGGACTCCGTAAGGGTATATATATAATAGGTGGAAGAAAGGTGGTCGTAAAATAGTCAGCCCCACCAACCTGATGCGTTTTCAACATTCAAAATAAATAGGCGAGATTATCCAAATTTCGCCTATTTGCTTTGTTTTCATTATTATTTATTGTGCAAAACCGAAGATTTATTGAATAAATTACTCATAATTGTACTATTTGTTATAACTTTGCACGGCTTTTGGTATTCTTGATAACTAACATACCGACAGATTACACATGTTACAATATCTACGAGTATATGGTATCAGGCTCTTACCTTCAACAAGTTACAACTATTTATTATTAATACACAAATAAAATTAAGGTTTTATGAGACAATTCTACAACATTATGTTGCTTATGCTCCTGAGCATGATAGGCTTTACGGCCAATGCCCAGAACATTAAGGTGACACTAAACATCGATGATCCTGACAAAGTGTCTGTTCAGGTTAATTATGTTGCTCAGACAATGGTTGCGGGTAACAACGAAATAGAGCTTGAGCCGACACAATACGGTTATTATCCGACGATTAACGTCAAGGCTGTCAATAACGCACTGCTGACTGCCGTAACAAAATCCAACGGCAACAAAGAGTATGTAAACGCCCTTAGTGAATGTAACATTTATCCAAGCTCTGCCGACGATGGAGCTACCTGGACTATAACTACATCTACAGAGGAGGAGTTCCGTACAGCATCTGTAATAGTGAAGTGCGACCATCCCGACCAGGTTCAGATACAGCGCAGCGGTTCCAATTCGTACGTCACTCTTACTGAGAACGAGCAGGTTGTGAAATACAATCCACAGTTGGAGAACACGCTTTATATATCTCCCAGAAATTATGGCACATCTTTCTACTCCGTAACTTTCAACGATACCCCAATAGCCATTAATTACAACTCCTATACTGTAAACCTCGATGGCAACAGCAATAGCGTTCTGGATATTCAGACAGCATACCCTGAGGACATGACCTACAATTTCAGGATTGAATATGCAGATGCTATTAAGGCCAACGGTTTCATCACTTCTGTAACAGCCGATGGCGAGACCGTAGACCTTGCACAATGCCTGAGTCAGGAGGGTGTTGAGCTGCCAGCAGGAAAGAGCGTTGTGGTAAGCGGAAACACACAGGACTACAAGTACGACTCCTTTACCGTAAATGACCAAAACCAGAATTTCTACGGCACCTACAGCTTCAATATCACATCGGCAACAGTCATCAAAATAGACGCGCATAAATACGGCAACGTTACAGCAACTGTAAATATTGATGACCCAAACAACATCTCTGTGTTCAATAACACTTACGATGACGGCAACCCATTGACACTGGAGGGCAACACCATAACTCTCTCAGAGAGGAATGCCAACCTATACTTCAAGCCTGCATCAGGATGCAGCATAACATCGTTCAAAGTGGGCGAAGAGGAGAGAACAGCCGACTATAATGGTGCCTACTTCGTTACTGTTGCCGACGGAATGGTTATCAACATCACTACCGAGGCCTCGAAGCGTGAGGATGTCCTCACTATATGGGTTGATGACGTTACTGCCATAACATCCGAATACGGCATTCCTACCCTTACTTTCAATGACCGCTCCACCCACAAGCTCTCGACAGGCGAGAACATCATCAACTTCAACAAGGACAAGGACGTGCCCATGCAGTTCAGCTCCTTCTCGTCACAGTACCAGAGCGTGTTCCTCAACGACACCAAGCTTGCTCCATTATATAGCGGCGGTACTTCATATCAAATCAATACCCTCAACAATGGAGACTACATGAAGGTTTACCTCGCCTCCTTGCCCGAGACCTACAAGGTTAACTTCAAGCTGGGGCTTCTCGTGAGTGCGGCCGACGTGGCAGCCGTTAAGTGCAACGGACAGGCTTTGGCCAACTGGAGCGAGGGTGTGGAAATCCTGAACGATGCCGCAAAGACCATTACCATTGAGCCTGCTGTTGCAGGAAGCATTGTGGTAAAGGTTGGTGACGAGACCATAGAGGCTACTGACGGTGCGTTTGTTGTAAACGTAAACGGTGATACAGACATAGAGATTACTGAGGCTGACGCTACCCAGGTAGAGACTGTCAACCTGAAGCTGGTATACAATGGTGAGGCTGAGGGCTGCGTCAGCGAGCTTCTCCTCGACGGCACACCATATAACGTTGCTGACTTCGCTACAACGGACGGCGTGAACATAAAGACTGGAAAGAAGATTACAGTCAAACTTAACAAGACCGACTACAACGTTACCTCGTTTACCGTAAACGATGTGACACAGTACTTCAATACCGAGTATACAGGTGAGATTTCTTCCGCTACTGTTATCAGCATTACAGCAACTAAGTACAAGACTCTGACGGCAACTGTCAACATTGACAACGCTGACAACGTGAAGGTATTCAATGCCTCCTACGACAACAACATGCCACTTACCATCGTGGACAACAAGATTGAGGTGAACGACAATAACCCCAACCTCTACATCAAGCCAAACACCGGCTGCTATATCATCTCCGTGACTGCTGACGGAAATGCGGTATCGAAAGATTATAATGGCGGTTATTCTATAACTGTTACAGACGGCATGGTCATCAACGTTGAGTCTGCCGTTATCAACCGCGACCAGAAACTTACCGTGTGGGTTGACGATGCATCCGCTACTACGTATGGTGCTCCACAGATTACATGGAACGACCGCTCGACCCTCAACTTGCAGACTGGTGAGAATGAGGCTATGTTCTACGAGGGAGATGTTCCTATGCAGCTGAGCGCATACGGCTCAACATACATGACCGTATTCCTCAACGACACCAAGGTTGCTCCTGCCTACACTGGCGCAACATACTATGTATTCAACACCCTGGCCTCAGACTCATACATAAAGATGTATCTCGCAAGCGAGCCATCTGTCTACAATGTCTCGGTGATTCTGAGCGAGAAGGTCAGCGCAACAGATGTTGCCTCTATAACCGTCAACGGTGTTGAGACAACAAACTGGAGCGAGGCTGTACAGGTGTTGGCTGACTGTAAGGCAACAGTGGTTATCAAGCCTGCTGACGAGAGTGCAATAGCCGTAAAAGTTGGTGACGAGGAGTACCATGCACAGGATGGCGTGATAACTGTTTCTGTCGATAACGAGGCTGTAGTAAATATTGTCCCTGAAATAGAGACTGGCATCGGCAACATCGGTAATATATTCAGCAACAATGGCAAGGTATACAACCTCCAGGGAGTGGAGCTTGGCAACAGCAAACTGACCAAGGGTATATATATCGTCAACGGCAAGAAGGTTGCCGTTACAAAGTAATCCTAATGATTATTAATGTTGATAACAACTTCTTAAAGTAAAGTGGGTATTGGCAGAAGAGTGAAATCTCTGCCAATTCCCCTTTTACGTTTCATAATAATAACAATAATATCATCAATAACAATAAATTATGAAAAGACAACTACTGTCAGCAGCCTTGCTTATGGCCACTTTGTCAGTGTCGGCTCAGTCGAAGCTCGACCTGTCGAGTCAGGCCACACTACGCAAGCTGCGCTTGGAGCAGAAGAATCCCTCGGCATTTGCCTTGGCGAAGGGATTGCGTAAGATTAAACAGGACGTCGGCGTGCCGGCATCGAGCGTTCTCGCCATTGCCAAACTCAGCGATGGCGTAACCGAGGACGACCTCAGGGCTCAGGGCGTAAACGTCATACGTACAAGTTTTGGGTTTGCCTTCATTGCCATCCCTCTCGACGATGTTGAGAGAGTAGCATCGCTGAAGAGCTTCAATGCCATACAGCTCGAAAGGGATGTCATGCAGCACATGAAGTACGTGCGTGAGGCTACCGGGGTGGACAAGGTCCAGCAGGGAATAGGCCTGAGCAAGGCTTACACGGGCAAGGATGTTGTGTGCGGTATTGTAGACAACGGCTTCGACATCAACCACATCAACTTCAAGGACGAGAATGGCCAGAGCAGGGTGAAATATTTTGAGACCGTGGCTATCAACAACAACTTCACAAGCTATGACGACTATCTGAAGATAACGTCATACAATACTCCGGAACTGATAGCAAAATACACCACTGACAACAACTCCACCTATCATGGTACACACACCATGGGTATCATGGCCGGAGGATACAAGGGTGCCACCAAGGCTGCCCTGCTGGCAGGCGATGACATGCATAGCGCGACTATCGAGGACAACACGTCCAACCCGTATTACGGTGTGGCTACAGATGCCGACATCATAGCGTCATCGTGCAGCTCACTTACCGACATACAGATAGCCAAGGCCGTTGAGGACCTTGCCATGTATGCGGACTATGTGAAAAAGCCCGTTGTCATAAACCTTTCCCTCGGTACCAACCAGGGCACCCACGACGGCAAGGGTGTGATATGCCAGTTCTTCGACATCCTTGCCGAGGAGCTGAATGCCAAGATAGTCCTTGCCTCCGGTAACGAGGGTAACCTGAAGATGGCCGTCCACAAGACGTTTGTAGCTGATGACACCACTCTGAGGTCGTTCATCGAGGGTGATGAGCACTCCGTCGAAGGAGGCAACAAAGCATACATTCGCTATGGTCAGATGGACTTCTACGGCAACGATACCAAGGCGTTTAAGATACAGGCTGTCATCTGCAATACAGAACGCAACACCATTATAAAGAGATTTGAGGTACCAATGACTGATGAGGCAAACAATGGCGTATGGCAGTACTGGTGCTCCTCGAATTTCAAGCAATATGATACCGACATCCTTGACACATCGTTCGACAAGTATTTCAGCGGCTATGTAGGAATGAGCTGGACCGTAGACTCCGTAAGCATGCGTAGGTATGCTACCATTGACGTCTATGTAATTGACAATCCTGAAACCAACGCCAACCATAAGTACCGCTTAGGTTTTGAGATTGTCGGTGAGGACGGACAGCGCGTTGACGGCTATGCCGCTACCTATACCGCTACCTTCGACAACAACGGCATAGCAGGATGGGATGACGGAACGGCCGACGGCTCAGTCAGCGACATGGCAACAGCCATGGGTACTCTATGCGTAGGCTCATACAGCACTACCGACAGCTGGGCACAGCTCGACGGATATGCCTACAGCCAGCCTGGAAGCGATGTTGTGCGTGGCGAGGTGACACCGCTCTCCTCGTATGGCACGCTTATCGACGGGCGCACCCTACCCCACGTGCTCGCACCTGGTGCGTTCGTTGTGTCTTCCATGAACAGATACTATATGCAGGCTATTGGCCTGGCCGATGCCGACACGCTGTTGTCTGCCGTTGCCCTGACAGATACCAAAGACCCATACGCATGGTCAGCCGGTACTTCCATGGCATGTCCTGTAGTATCGGGTATCATAGCTCTATGGCTTGAGGCTGACCCAACGCTCACCATGGACCAGATAAAGGACATCATCAGCAAGACATCCGTAATTGACGATGCCCTGCGCAAGGCTGACCCTGCACAAATTGGAGCTGGCAAGATAGATGCCTACGAGGGCATTAAGGAGGTGCTGCGCCGTAAGGGCGACAATACCGGCATCAGAAATCTGCAATCGGACAACAACCGTCTCGTGGCAACAGCTGTTGGCGACCGTAAGGTGAAGGTGTTCGTAGCAGGCGAGAAGCAGCTCAAGGTAGAGGCATTCGCAATGTCTGGAAACAGCGTGGCCACCGTAACTGCCAACGGTGACGAGGCTACAGTAGACCTGTCAGCCTTCCCCAAAGGCTCATACGTAATACGTGCCAACGGCAAGCTGTCAAAGTGTATTCTCGTGAAATAATAACATAAACAAATAAATATCAGCAACATGAAGAAAACGATTTCCCGATGGCTCGGCACGGCTATGGCTGTTGTGGCTGTGGCGTTATCGCCGCTGACGGCATCTGCCCAGGCCAGCCAAGAGCCTATCATCGAGTTCAAGACCACCATCAACACCCAAGATGTTGAAGCACCTGCGGTAACAATCCTTCTTGGCGGCTTCAAGCAGGAGACAGACTATATTGACATAGACTGCGGTTTCGGACCAGAGGAGCATGAGCTTATCCCGGCAACTATCAACACCGAAACAGGAGGATGGGATGGAGGAACACCGGTAACATGCACCGTAACGTCATCTGGTATTGTGAAGATTTATGGCGACGCATCGAACATTGCCGTCATTAACTTCGAGGGATGCTACATCTCCGACCTGAAGATGGCCGAGATGCCAAACCTCTATTATATCAACCTCGACCACAACGAGCTTCACCAGCTCGACCTTTCCGCCTACCCTGCCCTACAGGCCATATCGGTAAGCGACAACCCCTTCGACGCAGCACCTCTCAAGATTGGCGGCAACAAGCCCAACCTGATGCTTCTTGAGATGGGGCAGACCTCAAATCTCGACCAGTCGTTCAACCTCTCCGACTACCCTAAACTGGTGTCGTTCGGAGCTATGGCCAACAAGGGTCTCAGGACACTCGACCCATCAGGATGCCCAAACCTGCAGCGCCTGTCTATCGACGGTACAAACGTGCAGACGCTCGACTTGTCGAAGAACCCCAACATCACCATACTCAACATCAGCGAGACCGGCATCAAGGACATCGATCTGAGCAACCTTAAATACCTGCAGCAGTTGTATGTCGACCACCGCTCTGCTTCGGTCAACGCACAAGCCAAGCTGAAGAAACTCGACGTGAGCAAGAACAAGTCACTCGTTTACCTCTTTGCCAACGGCAACGAGCTTACAGACATAGACCTTACAAACAACATCTATCTGCAGCAGCTCTATATCGGCGACAACAACCTGACGAGCATCAACCTCGACAACAACACAAACCTGATTAACGTCATGCTGGCAAACAACAAGTTCACATTCGCCACCCTGCCCCTTCCCGGCAACTGGAACCAGTATGACTACTATCAGAAGAACATGGAGATAGCCAAGACCGTAAAGGTCGGTGACGTGCTCGACTATTCCGACAAGGTGCTCCGCGAAGAAACTACTACTACATGTGCTGTGTATTATGTCCCAGAGGACTCTGCAGGACAGGTTTATCCTCTGGCAGAGGAATACTACACCTATGCCGACGGAAAGGTGACATTCCTCATGGCTCCTGAGGACAGCGTGTTCCTGGCTTTTGCCAACGACAAGTTCCCGAACATACAGCTCGACAAGCAGCCTCTGCGCACGGACAAGTTCAAGGTGAAGACAGCAGAGGACTTCGGTAAGGACGACATGACCATCACGGTTATCACTCCTGTAAACCTTGCAGGCTCTGACATCGTCATGAAGGTCGGCATGGCCGGGGCAACTCCTGATAATCCAAAGACTTTCTACATCGTCGACGGCAACGGCAACAAGAAACAGTTCAAGGCTACTACTGACAGTCTGCCTGAAAGCCCGAACGTGAACATCCATGTGGCAAGCAACACAGCCTATGTATACGTACCACAGGATGAGGTTGCTACAGCTCTGGCCATAGACAACCAGAAGCTGCAGAGCATCAACCTCAGCATGGCCAGAACGCTGAAATATCTCAGCCTCACAAATACCGGACTCACTGATATTGACCTGGGCTACAACAAGGGACTGCTCAGCCTCACTCTGACAGGCAACAACTTCAACACTCTGAACATAAGGGGCGTGAACGACGCCTACCAGAAGACCCTGCTCCAGGACATCAACCTGAGCAACAACCAACTGACTGCCGTAACGCTCAACGACATGGGAACCATACACAACCTCAACCTGAGCAACAACCAGCTCACAGAGCTGTCGCTCAAGGATGCAGACAATATGGAGACCCTGGACCTGAGCAACAACCAGCTGACTGAGGTCAACGCTAACTACTGCACGCTGATGACTGACTTCAACATCGCCAACAACAACATCTCAAGCATTACCATGCCATCGGAGCTGTCGTTGCGACGCTTCCATTGCGAGAACAACTCTCTCTCGTTCGCCAACCTGCCGCTGCTGCCAAACATCGAAGAGTATGTATACGCTCCTCAGAACATCATAACCATTCCTGTGAAGTCGCCAGGAGTAGACCTTCAGGACCACAACATCAACGGACAGACAGTATACACATGGAAGAACATCGACGGTACGACGCTTACCGAGGGTACGGACTACTCAATCGTTGACGGTATGACACGCTTCCTCGACCCCATCATCGGCAAAAGCGTTTACTGTGAGATGACCAACGAGCTCTTCCCGGGACTCACACTCACGACCACCAAGGTGCAGGCTGCCGAGATGCCAAAGAACAAGATTGCCTCGTTCACCACATTGGCTGACGGCACGGCAACAATGATTCTCAGAGCCAAGGAACCAACCATCATCTGCATTGACTGGAAGGGTGCGGGCATGGCCGTTGAGACATACTCTGTCTCGGATGACATTCTCACAACGGAAATAAAGACCTACGCCAACAGCAATTGCGCTATCTACTCCTACGATGACAACTGCCCATTGTACGTGCTTAACATCACTGGTGCAAAGCTTGCTGATGTAGACCTGTCGAATATGAAGAACCTGGTTCTGGCTGCCGTTATCAACGCCGGCATAGACGCAATAAAGCTTCCAGACACCAACACCCTCACGGAGCTGAAGCTCGACTACAATAACTTCACTTCGATTGACCTGTCACGCTATGCCGCACAGCTTGGCCTGCTCTCTATGAACAACAACCAGCTGACAGCGTTCGACGCTACAGGTATGGACAACCTCTTCAGCCTGTCCTTGGCCAACAATGCACTGAGCTCCGTAAAGCTTAATGCACCAAGTGTATGGAACGTTGAGCTTTCAGGCAATCAGCTGGAGTCTATCGACCTCACGAATTTGCCTAACCTCTATCAGCTCTTCTTGAGCAACAACCGTCTAAAGACCATCGACTTGTCGAAGAATACCGGTCTAAGGATACTGCACATCGACTATAACCGCTTTACCTACAGCACCCTGCCTATACCAAATGCTCTGTATGGCTCATACCAGTATGGCAATCAGGAGCGCATAGACATCGTGCCCGACGCAAATGGTATAGTAGACCTGGCAAGCGAGGCAACTGTTGACGGCACTCCGTCGACATTCCGTTGGTTCGTTGGTGACCCATGGTACGATGAGAACACGGGTGAGCTTACAGGAGAGGAACTGTATGTTGACGAGGAGTACAACGTGAAGGATGGCATAACAACATTCCACAAGCCTATAACCGATGTAGTTTGCGCAATTCTCAACGACAAGTTCCCCAACCTAACCATCCTTACCAATCCTGTGGACATCACATCTACTCTTGGCATAGATGGCGTATCTGCCGGTAACGAGGTTGAGGTATCTGCAACAGACAGATGGATAACCGTCAAGGCCGCTACTCCTACAGAGGCTGCCGTCTATACAGCTGGTGGTGCCTTGATTGGCAAGACCAAGGTCAACGGCACTGCCTCGGTCAAGGTGCCCTCAGCAGGCGTTTACGTAGTGAGGAGCAACGGCACTGCCACAAAGATTGCCGTAGACTAACCTGACGACTTGCAAAATTCACAAACCAACATGAGCCGTATCAACAATGCCGCAAGCAGTTGATACGGCTCTGTTTTGTCTATATTTGTATTTTAAGGTGGGAATTAATAGAACCAACCTTAAGCGAAACATATCCACAGTATGGTAAAAACACGCTGCTCGTTTTTACAAAACATCTATGAAGATATTGTTTATGCAAAATGAATATAAATAATTTGGCTATATCAGAAAATAACCTTACTTTTGCATCTAATTAAAAATGATACCTTTGCAATCTAATGAGACAACTGAAAATATTGAAATCCATCACCAATCGTGAAAGCGAGTCTTTGGAAAAGTACTTGCACGATATTGGACAGGAGGAACTGATAAGTGTTGAAGAGGAAGTGGAACTTGCCCAAAGGATAAGGGGAGGCGACCAGCAGGCGCTGGAGAGGCTTACCAAGGCAAACCTACGCTTCGTTGTCTCAGTTGCAAAGCAGTATCAGAATCAGGGACTCAGCCTGGCAGACCTCATCAACGAGGGCAATGTTGGACTGATAAGAGCTGCGGAGAAATTCGACGAGACACGCGGTTTCAAATTCATATCCTATGCCGTTTGGTGGATAAGGCAGAGCATACTGCAGGCCATCTCCGAGCAGAGCAGAATTGTACGCATGCCCCTCAACCAGATAGGCTCAGCAAACAAAATCAACCGCTGGCTGAACAAGTTTGAGCAGGAAAACGAACGCAACCCCAGTCTGGATGAAATTGCTGACTGCACGAACATGCCACGCGAGAAAATAGCTGAGGCGCTATTGGCAAACTGCAAGCAGCTTTCTGTGGACTCGCCTATTGGACAGGATGACGGCAACTGCCTGCTCGACATCATGCCGGGTAACCCACAGACAAATACAGACCACGAGATGCTAATGGAGTCGCTACGCAAGGAGATTGGCAGAGTGCTGAAATGCCTTGAGGTAAGGGAACGAAACATCATCGAGGCCTGCTTCGGCATAAACCAACCGGAAATGACGCTTGAGGAAATTGGCGACAAATACGGACTCACACGGGAAAGGGTGAGACAGATTAAGGAGAAAGCACTCAGAAGGCTACGCGAAAGCACTAACAACAAACTTCTGAGATCGTTCCTTGGATAAGATTTATTAGTCAACACAATCATATAAGTAAAAAGATGAAAAGACAACTATTGGCTCTGGTCATAATGCTCGTTAGCACACTGTCGGCCAGCGCGAAACTTAACAAACAGGAGATTTACATCTATGGATTTGCCGCATCATTCAATGACTCGACAATCTATTTCGCTGACATACAGTTTATACCTGATGGGTGGATTGATACAAAACACGACTTTCTGTATGGCCGTGACACTTACTCGTACCAGTTGAGAGACTATCTGAAGACCATAGGATGTGATACCCCAACATGTGTAACAGGCTTTGCCAAGACAAGAAAGAAGGCTGAGGAAAAATATCTGAAACTCAGAAGCAAGTATCTTTCCAAAGGTACCTACAATATCAAGTACGTGAACATCTACGATTTCAGATATAAGACCGTATCACCTGACGAAAGTGAGCTGACAGAAGAACTTTCAGCTAAAAAGCTTGATAAGCAGAAAGCGAAGGGTGACAAGACCGATAGAAAAGCCGAACGAAAGGGCAAAAGACGATAAGCCATGTCCGACTACCGATCATATCTCTTCTGTGTAGCCGATCTGCCCATAAGGGTATCGTTTTCTACTAAGGACGCCAACGGCATACACCTGTTGCCATCGTTCAGTCCATTTGCTGCCTTCAGCGTAGAGGGCGAATTGTTCATAGACTTGGTGGTCGATGACTCTCTACAGCCTGTAGACAAGTCACACAGGGAAAGAATAAGGGTCTGCGATACTGGCAATGGTGATACTATCGTTGACCAGACGGATGACGGAGGATATCAGTTCATCATTAAGGACATCGACGGACAAGAGTGCTGCCTGCTCATTGCCAACAGCAATTTCTCCAAGTGCAGATGCGCCCTGAACGGCAACGAGGACCAGCGAACATTCGGACTGAACAACGCACTCATCCTTTGCTATGCCTTTGCAGGAAGCTTTCGAAACACCATTCTGGTTCATGCCTCGCTGGTGAGACAGAACGGATGGGGGTATGCCTTCATCGCAAAGAGCGGAACAGGCAAGAGCACACACGTAGGACTATGGCTCAGACATCTGCCAGGATGTGACCTTATGAACGATGACTGCCCTATAGTGAGGATTATTGATGGCACACCTTATATATATGGTGGCCCCTGGAGCGGAAAGACCCCATGCTACCGTAATGTAAAAGCACCACTTGGTGCTGTAACACGAATAGACAGGGCATCAGCCAACAGCATAGAAAAGCTCAATCCCGTAAACGCTTTTGCAAACTTGCTGCCAGCCTGCTCGTCGATGAAGTGGGATAAGCGCATTTTCGACAATATCTGCAACATAGTAACGAAAATTGTCGAGACCACAGGCATATACATCCTTCATTGCCTGCCCGACAAAGAAGCTGCCATAATATGCAACAGAGCAATATCCAAATAAGAGAGATTCAATTCTCCAATGCCGAACTGCTGCCGGAGATAGTGAAGCTTATCAATGAGGGACATACCGTGACGCTCAGACTGAAAGGCTTCTCCATGCGCCCATTCCTGGAGAACAACAGGGACAAAGCCTTGCTGACCAAGCCCAAGGACATAAAGGTCGGTATGCCTGTACTGGCACAAATCTCTCCAGGCACATACGTTCTGCATCGCATCGTTGACATCAAAGGAGATAGCATCACCCTGCTTGGAGACGGCAACCTAAATACAGAGAGTTGCTCGAGAAAAGACGTAGAGGCTCTGGCCATAGGCTTTTACCGTAAGGGAAGAAATAAGCTGGACAGCATATACTCAGCTAAATGGAAAGTATATTCCGCTCTGTGGACAAGGCTCCTGCCCATCAGACGATACCTGCTCTTCATCTACAGGCATCTGCCATTAGGCTGATGTCCGGCAACAATGACCATACAATACAAACAGGAAACAAAATTGGATAAATAATAATTGAGAAAAAATGAAAAAGAAAACCGGATTTAATCTCAGAACTATCTGCGGCGAGAGAATAATCGTTGCGGAAGGCAAGGAGAACATCGACTTCAGCAATATCATTGCCCTTAACGAAAGTGCCGCCTACTTGTGGGAGAAGGCTGCTGACAACGAGTTCACCGCTGAAGATATGACCAAGTGGCTCACTGAGGAATATGACATAGACGACGAGACGGCAAGACACGATGCCAACAGCTTAGCCACACAATGGATAGAGGCCGGAATTGTCAACCCTTAGCAGCCCCATTATTCATGAGTAACTCTACCCTATCAACAGATATTTAACATAACCGACCTAAAAAAGATTGCATATTTATTTGTCAATAACAAAAAAATGGCTAACTTTGCTATCGCAAATAGCTATTATACAACACTAACAACTAAAATTTGAGAATTATCATGAAGAAGAAATTTATCTGTACCGTTTGCGGTTACGTTCACGAGGGAACTGAGGCTCCCGAGAAGTGCCCACTTTGCAAGGCTCCAGCAAGCAAGTTCAAGGAGATGGCTGACCCAGGTGACGCTCCTACATTCGCAACTGTTCACACACTCGGCGCAGCCCGCAACGAGGGTGCTGACGAGGCTATGATTAAGGACCTTGAGGCTCACTTCAATGGTGAGTGCTGCGAGGTTGGTATGTATCTTGCCATGTCACGTCAGGCTGACCGTGAAGGTTATCCAGAGATTGCCGAGGCTTACAAGCGCTACGCTTTTGAGGAGGCTGAGCACGCCAGCAAGTTCGCAGAGCTGCTTGGTGACGTTCTGAAGGACACCAAGAGCAACCTTGAGGCCCGCATCGAGGCTGAGAAGGGTGCTTGCGAGGACAAGTTCCGCATCGCAAGAAACGCCAAGGCTGCCGGCATGGACGCTACTCACGACACCGTTCATGAGATGGCTAAAGACGAGGCACGCCACTGTGCTGGCTTCATCGGCCTCTACAACAGGTACTTCAAGTAATCATACATAAGAGTATCAAAAAAAAACAGCCCGACAAGCTCAATGCCTGTCGGGCTGTTTATTATCATATCAACTGCTCAAGTGCTCTTGCCAGCTGGTCGGGACAACTTGTTGGCTTACTTCCGCAAGTTATACCCCTTAGCCTGTTGACAACTTCCCGTGCTTCCATACCCTCTACCAGTTTGGATATTCCGCACGTGTTTCCTTGGCAGCCACCATAAAACTCTACATGCCGAATGATGTTATTATCATCAATAACAACATCAATCATCCTGCTGCACGTTCCATGAGTCTGATAAGCCAAATGCTTCTCTCCTGTCATGCCAATATTGTTTTTACTCTGCTATCTCAGCAGGTTTCATATTGGTGTAGACAGTCTGAACATCATCGAAGTCCTCAAGGCGCTCAACCATTTTCTCTATGGTCTCACGCTCCTCGTCGGTTACTTCCTTAAGGTCGTTTGGAATGTAGGTGAACTCGGCACCTGTAACCTCGAAGCCCTCAGACTCAAGATGCTTCTGTATCTCACCGAAGCTCTTCGGGTCACCATAGATTGTGATTTCTCCAGTCTCCTCGTCCTCATCGAACTCATCCTCTACTCCATAGTCTATGAGGTCAAGGATCATCTCATCCATATCAAGGCCGTCCTTCTTCTTAAATGTGAAAACACTCTTATGATCGAAGAGGAATGAAAGGCTACCTGTAGTACCAAGGTTACCGTTGAACTTATTGAAAATTGAACGTACATCGGCAACGGTACGAGTGGTGTTGTCGGTAAGAGTGTCTACAAAGACAGCTACACCATGAGGGCCATATCCCTCGTATGTAACCTCCTTGTATTCGCTCTGGTCCTTACCCATAGCGTTCTTGATAGCGCGCTCGATGTTGTCCTTCGGCATGTTCTCACGCTTTGCGTTAGCGATGATGGCACGCAATGTAGGGTTGTTTTCCGGTTCCGGACCACCAGCCTTTACTGCTATGGCAATCTGCTTGCCAATCTTGGTAAACGTACGGGCCATGTGTCCCCATCTCTTAAGCTTTGCAGCTTTACGATATTCAAATGCTCTTCCCATTGGAATAATGTGTTTAAATATTTTTATCTACAATGTTTGTCTTTCTCGTTATCTTAGCTCTGCCCCAAGCTTCGCCTTGAGGTTGGATATGAGCTTCTGCATAATAGCATCAATCTGCTTGTCGTTGAGCGTCTTCTGCTCATCCTGAAGAATGAAGTTTACGGCATAGCTCTTCTTTCCCGCAGGCAGGTTCTTGCCCTGATATACATCGAACAGCTCAACCTTCTTCAGAAGTTTCTTCTCACTCTGACGTGCTATTTCCACAATCTGCCCGAAGTTGACACTCTCGTCAATAAGCAAAGCCAAGTCTCGGCTTACAGCCGGGAACTTACTCAGCTCTACGTACTCAACCTTATTCTTGCGAATAGCCTTCATCACGTTTGTCCAGTTGATGTCAGCATAGAACACATCGGCCGAGATATCTGCCTGCTTGAGTATCTTTCTTGAGATGATGCCCAACTCGGCAAGTGTCTTTCCTGCACGTGTCCTAATAGCGATGGCCTTAGAGAAGATGTCGTTGTCGCAATTCTCGATTACAAATGCACCCTGTGCCACGCCAAGACGCGCAAATATGTTCTCAACGTATGCCTTAAGCTCGTAGAATGTAGAGTCCTCATTGGCATGTGCCCACGAGCCTTCTACACGCTTACCTGTAACCCATAGTGAGAGATGCTTCTCCTGAACGTATGCCTTGACTGGTTCCTCGGCAGTCCACTTGCCGGCATCATAATGATAGCAGTTGCCAAACTCAAAGAAACGCAAGTTGGCATTCTTTCGGTTGGCGTTGCGCATGATGCTCTCAAGACCTCCGAACAACAATGTCTGGCGCATAACGCCGAGGTCGGCGCTAAGAGGGTTCATAACCTTTACCGTAGTATCAGCAGAGAAGGTCTTGAGGTCTGTATAGTAAGCGGTCTTTGTAAGCGAGTTGTTCATTATCTCGTTGAAGCCGCAGCCGACAAGCTGTTCTCCGATAAGGTTCTCAAGCTTGTGGTTCTTGTCTTCCTCGCTGGGTATGGTGAGCGAAGACTTGAGCTGAGTAGGTATCTCAACATTGTTGTAGCCATAGATGCGGAGAATGTCCTCAACGACGTCGCACGGACGCTGAACGTCAACACGATAAGCAGGTACTACAAGATCAAGTCCCTCTGCATCCTCTTTCTCTATTCTCATCTCAAGAGTATTGACGATACTCTTTATTGTGTCTTTACCAATCTGCTTTCCTATGAGTGTGTCAACATAGGCATAGTCAAGCCTTACCTTGGCATCAGCGATAGGAGTTGGATATACATCCTTTATCTGCATGGACACCTTGCCGCCAGCAAGCTCCTTGCAGAGTATGGCAGCCTGTTTCAAGGCATAGATAGTTCCATTTGGGTCAACTCCACGCTCGAAACGGAAGCTGGAGTCCGTGCTCAGACCATGGCGGCGTGCACTCTTGCGAATCCATGTGGGATGGAAGTAGGCACTCTCAAGAACCACATTGCGTGTGGTATCATACGTGCCGCTACCCTTTCCACCAAAGATACCGGCTATACACATAGGTTCCTCAGCGTTGCAGATACTCAGGTCGTGCTCGCCAAGCTTGTGCTCCTCGCCATCAAGTGTTGTAAAGCTTGTGCCATCAGGCTGTGTACGGACAACTATCTTATGCCCTGTTACCATATCGGCATCAAAGCAATGCATTGGCTGACCGTATGCCATCATGACATAGTTCGTAATGTCTACGATATTGTTGATTGGGCGCAGACCGATTACACGCAACTTGTCCTGTAGCCATTCTGGGCTTTCCTTAACATCACAGTCTGTGATGCTGACACAGGCATAGCGCTTGCAAGCCTCTGTGTTCTCAATCTCCACGTCTATAGGCAGGTCGTTGTTGTCAACCTCAAACTTGTCACAGTCGGGGCGATGAAGACTTGTCTTATATCCATTCTGCACAAGCCAAGCATAAAGGTCGCGGGCCACGCCATAATGGCTCAGGGCATCAGCACGGTTGGCCGTTATGTCGACCTCTATTACCCAGTCGCTCTCCAAATGATAGTATTCAGCAGCAGGCATGCCAATCTGGGCATCCTCAGGAAGGACAATTATTCCAGAGTGGTCGTTACCAACCCCAATCTCGTCCTCAGCGCAAATCATGCCGAAGCTGTCAACGCCACGGAGTTTAGACTTCTTGATAGTAAACTCCTTGTCACCATCATAAAGCACGCAACCAAGGTCAGCGACAATGACTTTCTGTCCTGCTGCCACATTGGGTGCGCCACAGACAATCTGCTGAGGCTCTCCCTTGCCAAGGTCAACGGTTGTTACATGAAGGTGGTCGCTATTGGGATGAACGTCGCAAGTAAGTACCTTGCCGACAAAGAGACCCTTCAGGCCTCCCTTAACTGTTTGCACTTCTTCGAGTGCGCCTACTTCCAATCCGCATGATGTCAGTGCGTCTGCCGTTTCTTGCGGAGTAAGTTCGAAGTCTACGTACTCTTTAAGCCATTTATAGGATATATTCATTATAATGATTTGTATAAAAACTGTGCAAAATTACTAAATTCCGACAACTTATACAAATTTTGCAGACACATTTTAGGCAGGTTACAAAAAATCCTACGTAGCCCCATGTGCCTAAAAAGACAGTTTGTCAAGGCGAGAGCGTAACTCCTCTGCCAAACTGCGGCGGATGGAGAGTGTTATGGAGCATGTATTGTCAAACTGTTGGCTGATTACCCTTGGCTGCATGTCCTTGACAACTTTCATGACAGCATTCATCATTGGGTACGTAAAAGTGTACGTGATTTTCTCCTCTACAAGCCTCGTCTCCTCGACACAATGGTCCAGGCCGTCGGCAGCAGCTGTACGATAGGCAACGATAAGACCGCCTGTTCCGAGGTTTACACCGCCATAATAGCGTATGACGACAATCAGAATGTCGGTAAGCTCACGGGAATTGATTTGTCCCAGAATGGGCTTGCCGGCTGTGGCAGATGGCTCACCATCATCGTTGGCACGAAACTCCAACCGCTCGGGGCCAAGCATATAGGCATAGCAAACGTGTCGGGCATCGTAATACTCTTTTCTATAACGTGCTACAATGTCCTTTACTTCTGCCGCTGTCTCGACATGATGACAAAAGGCGAGGAACTTACTCCGTTTCTCGGTATAATATCCCTCGCCCACTATTTTTTCAGAGATTGTCTTGTAAGAGTCCATTTATAATAATTATCTTTCCTCTTATCACCTTACTCTTCCGTCAGTTTGTGAATTACAAGTCCTGACCTTAATTTCGGCTCAAACCACGTAGCTTTTGGTGGCATGATATTTCCGCTGTCGGCAATATCCATAATCTGCTGCATGGATACAGGATACAGGGCAAGCGCCATGCGCATCTCACCGCTGTCGACCCTGCGTTTCAGCTCTTCAAGTCCACGTAGCCCGCCAACAAAGTCTACCCGCTTGCTACTGCGCAAATCCTTTATGCCAAGAAGGTCGTCAAGGATAAGCCTGCTTGAGATATCTACATCAAGCACCCCAATAGGGTCGTTATCATCGTATGTGCCTTCTTTGGCAACAAGAGAGTACCAATGTCCGTCAAGATACATGGAGAACTCGTGCAAACGTTGCGGCTTGTATATATGCTCGCCCTTGTCCTCGACAACGAAACTGCGTGACAGCTTGGCCTTGAATTCAGCAGAGTCCATGCGGTTGAGGTCGGTGACAACACGGTTGTAGTCCAGAATGGTTAGCTGTGATGCCTGGAAGCATACGGCCATGAAATAGTTGTATTCCTCATCGCCACGATGGTTGGCATTCTGCTTGGCCTTTTCTGCTCCGACAAGAGCGGCGGCAGCCGACCTGTGGTGGCCGTCGGCAATATACAGGCTTGGCATCTTGGCAAACTCGGACGTAATGGTTGCTATGTCTTTGTCGTCGGATATCACCCAGAACTTATGTCCAAATCCGTCAACAGGCGCGATAAAGTCGTATTCAGGCTCGGTGGATGCATAGCGCATGATAAGTTCGTTGAGGACTTCGTTGTCAGGATATGCAAAGAATACCGGCTCTATATTGGCGTCGTTCACCCTTACGTGCTTCATCCTGTCCTCCTCCTTGTCACGGCGTGTAAGCTCATGCTTCTTGATGACACCTGTCATATAGTCGTCAACAAGTGCTCCAACAACAAGTCCGTATTGAGTCTTGCCGTTCATGGTCTGTGCATAGATATAGTATTGCTCCTTTGAGTCCTGAACGAGCCATCCGTTGTCCTGGAACTTACGGAAATTATCGGCGGCCTTCTCATATACACGTGGGTCATATTCGCTCGTTCCAACAGGAAAGTCTATCTCTGGCTTAATGATATGGTATAGACTCATCTCGTTGTCGCCTGCCTCGGCTCTCGCCTCTTCCGATGACAGAACATCATAAGGTCTTGACTCTACTCTCTCAACAAACTCTCTTGGTGGTCTTATTCCCTTAAAAGGTTTAACAGTAGCCATAGTGTTATTGTTTAGGTATAATATAATAAAAAAAAGCCCCATGAACTACAGGTATCTATATCCTTAGTTCACAGAGCTTTAATATTTAAATCTTTTAGTTAACCTTAAACTTGGTGCATCCGTCACTAAAGAAGGCATTGATTTGTCTTGCTGCAGCTATTCCTGCATTGGCATTAGCCTCGGCGGTCTGTGCACCCATCTTCTTCGGCGTGCTGAAATATCTTCCCTCAAGCTTGGCAAACTCCTCGTCAGCATCAGGTTTGATATCCGTTACGAATTTCAGGTCTGTACGCTCGGCCATAAGAGCGAGAAGCTCAGGCTCGTTCACAACCTCCTTGCGGGCTGTGTTGACGAGTATGCCACCCTTCTTCATCTTTCCTACCAAAGCGGCATTGATGCTCTGCTTAGTCTCAGGTGTTGCCGGGATATGGAGAGATACTACGTCGCAAGTCTCAAAGAGAGCATCCTGACAGTCTACGGCTTTTACTCCAGCTGCCTCGATAGCCTCTTTCGGACAGAAGGCATCGTAAGCATACACCTCCATGCCAAATCCTGCTGCTATACGCGCAACGTTGCGGCCAACATTGCCAAAGGCGAGTATACCCAGTTTCTTACCCTTAAGCTCAGTACCGGCCTTGCCGTTATAGAAATTGCGAACAGCAAATACAAGCAGGCCGAATACCAGCTCTGCCACAGCATTTGAGTTCTGGCCAGGAGTATTCTCAGCCACTACATTATGGGCAGTTGCGGTAGCAAGGTCAATATTGTCATAGCCTGCTCCTGCGCGAACAACAATTTTCAGCTGCTTTGCCGCTTCAAGTACTTCGGCATCAACCTTGTCCGAGCGAACTATCATGGCGTCAGCATCCTTTACGGCATCAAGAATCTGTTGTTTTTCTGTATATTTCTCAAGCAGAGCCAGTTCATGACCTGCTCCCTCTATTTCTTTTCTTATACCCTCAACGGCTGCTGCCGCAAAAGGCTTCTCGGTTGCAACTAATACTTTCATAAGTTATCCGTACAAAAAATTAATGTTGTGCCTCGAAATCCTTCATGGTCTCAATCAGCGCATTCACACCTTCCATAGTCATTGCGTTGTAGCAGCTTGCGCGGAAACCGCCTACTGAGCGATGTCCCTTAATACCAACCATGCCACGCTCTGTAGCGAAATCGAAGAATGGCTTCTCCAGCTCTTTATACTCATCGTTCATAACGAAGCAGATGTTCATAAGCGAGCGTGAGCCCTCTTCAACGGTTCCACGGAACAGCTTGTTACGGTCAATCTCTGCATACAAAGCCTCTGCACGTTCGTGAGCACGCTTGTCGGCAGCCTCAAGACCGCCATTGCGCTTCAGCCAACGAAGGTTTTCAAGCATGGCGTAGATAGGTACTACAGGAGGAGTATTGAACATTGACCCCTTCTCAACATGTGTGCGATAATCTATCATAGTCGGCAACTCACGTGGAGCCTTGCCAAGTTCATCGTCCTTAACAATGATGACAGTAACACCAGCCATAGAGATATTCTTCTGAGCGCCAGCATATATGGCCTTGTACTTCGACACGTCAACAGGACGGCTCATAATGTCTGATGACATGTCAGCGATAAGAGGGACATTTACATCAAGATCCTTACGTATCTCCGTTCCATATATAGTATTGTTCGTACATACGTGCAGGTAGTCTACGTCAGCTGGAACCTGAGCCTCAAAGCCCTTGGGGTAGAACGTGTAGTTTGAGTCGGCCGAGGATGCGACCTCTATCACCTCACCAAAATGCTTAGCCTCTTTCATAGCCTTCTTGGCCCATGTACCAGAGTTCACGTAAGCAGCCTTCTTCAGCAGGAAGTTTGCAGGAATCTGCATGAACTGCAATGAGGCTCCTCCACCGAGATAAATCACAGAATAGCCTTCTGGAATGTCGAGCAGTTCCTTGAAGAGAGCTACGCTTTCGTCAACAACTGGCTGGAAATCTTTTGCCCTATGACTAATCTCCATAAGAGAGAGACCAGAGCCGTTGAAATCCAAGATTTGCTTTGCCGTGTTCTCAATAACTTCACGCGGAAGTATTGAAGGACCCGCATTAAAGTTGTACTTCTTCATTTTAATGCAATTTTATTTGGTTATAAATTTACGACTGCGAATTTACGGTTTTTATTTCAATTACCCAAATATTTCTAAAAAAAATACGGTCAAGCAGGCATTTTCGTGACAATATGGATAGAGATTTGAATACGATTTGCATATAAATGTTTGGGCACATACGCTTATGCGCAAGTGCCCAAACGAATAGATGATGATAGTTTTTATAACAGAGAGTGCGTTTTATGCCTCTGGCGCTGCTATCTCGACAAGCGTCCTTAGCCCCTTTATTTTCTCTCCTCGAACTTTCTTTAGCATTTCGACTGCCTTGCTTCGGTTTACGGCCACATAACAATAATAGTCACGCACATCGATACGGCCAATATCGTCCTTGCTAAGCCCTCCTTTCTTACACAAAAATCCTACCAGGTCGCCCTTGCTTATCTTGTCCTTCTTGCCCTTACCTATATATAATGTAGTCATACGCGGGCGAGCGGGCATCCCCGTCGGAGATAGACTGTAGTTTGGGATGTCACCAGCAACATAGTCAGGTATCTTCTCTCCCGATGCAAGAATAAAGAAAGCCCTGCCATTCTTGTCCCATCTTGCCGTACGTCCTATCCTGTGAAGATATGCTTCCTTTGTCTCAGGCATGTGATAATGGATGATGTTTTCTACATCTGGTATATCAAGTCCGCGACTGCCAAGGTCGGTACTTACCAGTATGCAGGCCGAACCGTTGGCAAAGCGATAGAGCGCAGATTCACGTCCACGTTGGTCCAAGCCTCCGTGAAAAGCCGAAACAGAAAATCCTTGCTCGGAAAGATATGCCGATGCCCGCTCTACGCTCTCACGGTAGTTGAGGAATACTATTGTACTGCCGCTGCCGATACTTAGCAGCAACGAGCGCAGAGTCTCCAACTTGTCCTTCTCTGGACTGTCAACCCTGTACAGGGCTATCCGTCCGCTCACATTCTTGTTTTCTGACAGATAGTCAATTCGCCGGATGTTACCATGACCGACGAAGTGCGGTATCTCCTCAGCGTCAGTAGCAGAAAGAAGAATGCGGCGTCGGATATTTGGCAGTTTGGCCAGCAGACGAATCATCTCATCGCTAAAGCCCATTTCAAGACACTTATCAAACTCGTCGATAACAAGAATGCCGATTTGTGCAGGACTAATATTCCCCTTGTCGAGATGATCGTTCAAACGACCAGGTGTACCGAAAATCACCTGTGGGCAAACCTGACGTAATTGCCTGTGCTCGTCCATGGCAGGCCGTCCTCCATAACATGCAAGGCTTCTAATGCCTGACGACAATCCCTTCAGCACTGTGGCTGACTGTAATGCCAACTCACGACCAGGTACAACAACTACGGTCTGAAGGTCATCCGATGAGGCGTCTACAAGTTCTGTCAGAGGCAACAGGTAGGCCAGGGTTTTGCCTGTGCCTGTCGGAGAGAGAACCACAACGTCATCATTTGACGAGCATATCGTGTCAAGAGCATCCTGTTGCATTGCATTCAGCTCCTTTACTCCAATTTTGTCTAAATACTTTTTTATATCCATCATTCTTATCTTATGAGCTTGTCTATCTCGTCGAACTCCTCACCCATATTCAGGTTCAGGTATATCGTATATAGTGGCAGACTCCATTTGTCTTTCTGTTCGGGCAACTGCTTGCGTGCTTTTTCCAAATATGGTAAAGCCTTCTTGTACATATCAAGGATTTCATGCTTATGTGTGGTGCGTTTAGTACGCACATCCATAGCCACTCCCTTGTTGAAATATGCCAATCCGGCATTGAGCTGAGCCTGGGCAAGACTGTCATCCAGAGCTATCAGCCTGTCGCTTACCTTGATAGTCTCATCGTAACGTTCAAGATTGAGCAAAATAGTAGACTTTGCCAGTAGGAACACCTTGCTTAGGGAGTCTGACTGTAAGGCTTTATCAGCTACTGCGAGAGCCTCTGTCCACTCGTCAGCAGCACAATAGTGGTTGACAAGCTCGGAGAAGAAATAGGAATTAAGTGGATAACGCGAGAAGCCTTCCATCAATGCTTTCCTGTATCGGGTAGTGTCACCCTCAAGCTGGTATGTAGTGGCCAGGTATTGAAGCATGGGCTCGATGTGCCTCTTGTCCTTCAAAGCCAGATAGGTGTGGTGGAGGGTCTTGCGCGCATCCGCAAGCCTATACCCACAATACACAGCCCAATAGGCAGCCTGTGGCATGACCGTATCCTTCTCCGAATAAGCATAGTTCCTAAACATCGGACGGTTGGCACAATCTATATAGGTATCGAGATAGTTGTAAGCCTCATCATACTTCTGCTTACCTATAAGGAAGAGTGCTCCGTTATAGAGATTTGGTCTAAGCGTATTGAGCAGGTCAGCATGTTTCTTGCGATATTCAGGCTTTGACTTTCCTGTCTTGTCAGGTGCGGCATCTATCGAGTCGAAACGCTCCATCGCCAAAAACAACCTATGGGCTATATTCACAAGCGAGGCTGTATCGTATTGTTGCTTGAGATACAGTTTCTCATTTCCTTGCTCGTATTGTTTGCGTATGGCATCAAACAGGTAAAGCCAAATCTTCTTATTGCCGAGGTTGGCCGAATCCTTTAGCAGATTCTTCATAGACTGTTCCGTCTGCGGCAGGTTCCGGTTGCCTTTCAGGTTGTCCCGTGCCTGTGAGAGTTCTTTTTTCTGGGCTTGGCCTGCCATGGCAATCATAAGCAACGTCATCCCGAATATGAGTCTTTTCATCTTTTTCTTCTTTTTACTTTGCTTCCCCTTCTTGTACTTGTTTTGCCGCGTGACTTGGAAGCTTTGTTCACGCTATTGTTTTTCTTTGCCTCTGCCATGAGGGTTTTCTCTTCGTGAGACTCTAAGGCGGCCTTGACCTTGGCAAGCGGCTCACGCCAGTCTACCGTATAGCAGTTTGGATCAAGCATCGACGACTTTTCCAAATATAGCATTCCGTTTCTTGCGTCGTCTGCATTTTTACCTTCCTGGGCAAGTGCGCAATAGCATATTCCAATATTAAAAATGGCTTCGACGAATGTTGTGTCGATGGTCGATGCCATTCTGTAAGCTGTTATGGCATCCTTCCATTTGCGCTCACGCATTTCGCTCTCTCCTTTCAAGGCCCATGCGAACTTGTTTGTAGTGTCTTTTTTTATCTCGTCGTTTGCAAAGAGTCCCATCTCGTGCTCGTGTCCCGGACTGGCGAAATACTCCATAAGCATCTTAAAGTAGGTCTGGTTCTGCGGAGCCATGTCATGTAGCTCAAGTAAGGCTACAAGATATCTTGTAGAGTCAGCCTCCGTAATGGCGGTCTGCTTCATACACAACACTTTTATCTCGGCGGCCTCCTTGGCATAGAAGTTATCCTTCAAAGCCTCGTCAGCATAGCGGTCGGCATCACGATAGTTGCCATCTCCATATGCGAGCAGGGCCGCATAATAGGCCACTTTCCCTTTCTCTGCATCGGGTTGCGAGGCGAACATGCTGTTTATGGACACGTCCATGTACAGAGTGAAGAATTCGAGCGCAAGACTGTTGTTGCTATTTGAATAATGGTACATTCCACCTTCCAGCAAGACTGGTCTTAGGTCGAGTATGCGCTTGCAGTTTTCTTTGCGTAACCTTGGTTCGACACGCCCCTTACGGTCAGGCTTGCAATCATAATAGTCGCAAAGCAGCGATGTCTTGATAATATCAGATACGAGCTGGAAATATGTCACAGAATCACTTTTCTCGGACAGTTGTTCGAGAAGCATGGTTGCCTGCTTGGACAACACACGTGCCTTTTTGCGGTTACTGATGTCCTTAGCTCCACATTCCGGTAACAATTCGGCTGAGAATAACAGGAACATCATGACAATTAATATCTTTTCTGTTCTCATCATCTATAATTATCCTTCCCCCCCTGCTAACATTAATAACGTTCCAACCACTATACTTATTGCTAAGAACCTTTGTTATTTAACAACCATTATGATTAACATTCAATTTTGAGATCATTTTTATGGTTCATCCGACATTTCGTGTGATACCCAATAGCAGTGTGGTCTGTATTTGTCACCTTCATAGCCGATAAGATTGTAAATCTTGTCTGTGGCGTATTCATATTTGCGGTTCATGCTATATCTCGAGTGACAATATATTGTTGCGTGGTCAATGCATATATATATCATAGCCGATAAGATTAATAACCTTAGTGGCTTAAGGTTATTAACCTTTCAGCCGTAAGGTTATTAACCTTATCAAGGATGCAAACGTATTCATGTCCTATGGCAAACTATTTCACCCACTTCAGTTAATAATATACTTCAGGAATAATATATAATGCGTCACTCCATATTTCTCTGATGAACCTTTTTTATTTCGCACATTTCCTCAAAAGAATAACAATTTCTTTATATCTACAGACTCATAATTCGTTTTTTTTATGTACATTTGTACTCAATTTTATTAAGCATGTACAATGAATATATTCACAGACATCATAGCAAAGGAACTGCAACTCCCGTCTGCGCGCATCGCTAACACTATTCAGTTGCTTGACGAGGGGTGTACCATACCGTTCATCGCAAGATACAGAAAAGAACGCACAGGTGGCTTTACTGACGAGCAGGTAACTGAGATAAACGTCAGGTATAGGAAACTAAAGGAAATGGGCAAACGCAAGGAAACCATCATGGCAACCATTGAGGCTCAAGGGAAGTTGACCGACGAGATAAAGGGAAAGATTGAGAACTGTTGGGACGCAAACATTCTGGAAGACCTGTACCTGCCTTTCAAGCCCAAGCGTCGCACAAGGGCGCAGGCAGCCAGAGAAATAGGATTGGAACCGCTTGCAGCAGCCATAATGCTCCAGCGTGACAATGACATTGAGTCAACGGCTAAAAGACTCATAACCGGGAAAGCATTCAGGGAACAACTTCAGAAAATGAAGGTGGATGCTAATGCTTTCGGTGTTGCCGACGCTCTGAACGGAGCCAAGGATATCATAGCCGAGAACGTCAGCGAGGACGAGGAATGCCGCAATATCCTGCGCAACTCCTTCAAGCGTGAGGCTATGATAACATCCAAGGTGATAAAGAGCAAGGCCGAAACCGACGAGGCACAAAAGTACAGCGACTACTTCAACTTCAGCGAGCCTCTGGCAAGATGCAGCGGCAACAGACTATTGGCGATGAGGCGTGGTGAGGCTGACGGCATACTGAATGTTCACATAAGTATTGTCGGCGACTATGCTCTGGAGCGCATTCGCAGACGCTACATACATGGCCGAGGGCAATGTTCACAGCTTGTGGGAGAGGCTATTGACGACTCTTACAAGCGCCTGCTCACACCAAGCATGGAGAATGAGTTTGCTGGGACAAGCCGGGAGAGGGCTGAGGCAGAAGCCATAGAAGTGTTCGCTCGAAACCTCAGGCAGCTGCTCCTTGATGCGCCGCTCGGACAGAAACGCGTGATGGGAGTAGACCCAGGCATCAGGACTGGATGCAAGGTGGTTATGCTCGATGAGCAGGGAAACCTGCTGTATCACGATGTAATATATACCTTCCCACCCAAGGGCGACAGCCTGAAAGCAGCATCAGCGTTCGCCACTCTGGCAAGGAAATACAGCATTGAAGCTGTGGCTGTCGGCAACGGTACGGCAAGCAGGGAGACTACGGACATTCTCAAACGTGCCATGACAGACATAACAAGTGGTCAAAAACCACACGTCTACGTTGTTAGCGAGGATGGCGCATCTGTATACTCTGCATCGAAGAATGCAAGGGACGAGTTCCCAAACGAGGATGTGACAGTAAGAGGGGCTGTGTCGATTGCCAGAAGACTTATGGACCCGCTGGCAGAACTGGTAAAGATAGACCCAAAAAGCATAGGAGTAGGACAATATCAGCATGACGTAGATCAGGCACAGCTGAAGCGAAGCCTCGACATGACTGTTGAGAGCTGCGTGAACTTGGTTGGTGTAAACCCTAACACGGCAAGCCAGCAGTTGCTTACATACGTGAGCGGACTGGGGCCTGTGCTGGCAAGGAACATTGTGGAATACCGCAAGGCCAACGGCAACTTCACTTCCAGAGCCCAACTGAAGAAGGTACCCCGACTCGGTCCGAACACATATACCCAATGTGCGGGCTTCCTGCGCATACCCAACGCACGCAACCTACTAGACAACACGGCTGTTCACCCCGAGCGGTACGACACGGTAAAGACCATGGCTGCCGACTGCGGTTGTACAGTGGCCGAGCTTGTCAACGACAAATCAAGGCTAAAGAGCATTGACCTGAAAAAATACGTAACTGCCGATATGGGACTGCCAACCCTGAACGATATCATAAACGAGTTGGAGAAACCAGGACGCGATCCGAGAGGTCAGGTGGAGATATTCGATTTCGACAGCAACGTCCATACTGTTGATGACGTAAGGTCAGGCATGCTCCTGCCCGGTATCGTCACCAACCTTACAAAATTCGGGGCATTCGTAGACATTGGCGTTCATCAGGACGGGTTGATACATATATCACAAATGGCAAACAGGTATATAAGCGACCCCTCGGAGGTACTAAGGCTGCATCAGCACGTAATGGTAAGCGTTCTGGAAGTAGACACAAGGCGACACAGAATTAGCCTGAAGCTGGAGCGGACTTTATAAAGCAAATCTTTCATGCAACTCCTGCAAGAAGGACAAAATATAGCAATAATTTTGCCGTTTCAGATAGATTTTGTATTTTTGCAAGCAAAATATGAAAGAAGAACAGAAATAAATCAATATAACACTAATTATGCTTACACTTAAACTCATCAGTGAGGAAACTGAACGCGTAATCAAAGGCTTGGAGAAAAAGCACTTCAAGGGTGCAAAAGAAGCCGTAGAGAAAGTTCTTGAACTCGACAAATGTCGCCGCGAGGCACAGCAGAAGTCAGACAAGGCAAAGCAGGAAAGTAAGAAGATGGCTGCCCAGATAGGACAGCTCATGAAACAGGGCAAAAAGGACGAGGCTGAGGAGATTAAGGCTCAGGTGGCTGTGCTTAAAAGCCAGGACAAAGCCATGGAGCAAGCTATGGAAGAGGCAGAGAGGCAGACAAGGGAACTGCTTTGCACTATTCCAAACATACCATACGACGAGGTGCCTGAAGGAGTGGCGGCAGAAGACAATATCGTCGTAAAGAGCAATCTCAAAGAATGCGACGGAACTGATACCGTGGGCAACTGGACTCTAAACCCCGAGAACGCTGAGGCCAAGCAGCCACATTGGGAACTGGCAAAGAAATACAATCTTATTGACTTCGACCTCGGTGTGAAAATCACAGGAGCAGGCTTCCCTGTATATATAGGTATGGGCGCGCGCCTGCAGAGAGCTCTCATCAATTTCTTCCTCGATGAGGCAAGGGCTGCCGGATATACAGAGATTATGCCACCTACAGTTGTAAATCAGGCATCAGGCTACGGCACGGGACAGCTGCCTGACAAGGAGGGACAGATGTATCATTGTGAGGTTGACGACCTGTACCTCATCCCTACTGCCGAGGTTCCCGTAACAAACATCTACCGCGACGTTATCCTCGACGAGAAAGACCTGCCCATCAAGAACTGCGCATACACACAATGTTTCCGCCGCGAGGCTGGAAGCTATGGCAAGGATGTTCGCGGACTGAACCGCCTGCATGAGTTCTCGAAGATAGAGATTGTACGCATCGACAAGCCTGAGCATTCAAAGGAGTCACACAAGGAGATGCTTGAGCACGTGGAAGGTCTGCTCAAGAAACTGGAGCTGCCCTATCGCATCCTACTGCTCTGTGGGGGCGACCAGTCGTTCACATCAGCCATCTGCTATGACTTTGAGGTTTATTCCGAGGCTCAGGGCCGCTGGCTTGAGGTATCATCCGTGAGCAATTTCGACACTTATCAGGCCAACCGCCTGAAATGCCGTTATCGCCATGCCGAGGACAAGAAGATAGAGCTTTGTCATACACTCAACGGCTCAGCTCTCGCACTGCCCCGCATCGTGGCCGCTATTATTGAGGACAACCAAACACCAGAGGGTATTCGTGTGCCAAGAGCACTCGTACCATATATGGGATGCGAGATTATTAATTGAAGATTGATTGGAAATGAACAAGATAATTGCAAAAAGACAATTCTCGGAGAAAGTATTCCTGTTCGAGGTTGAGGCACCTTTAATTGCGAAGAGCCGCAAGGCCGGAAACTTTGTAATCCTGCGCATCGGGAAGAATGGCGAGCGTATGCCGCTTACCATTGCCGACGCCGATACCGACAAGGGAACTATTACGATAGTTGTTCAGGAAGTCGGCCTGTCATCAACCAAGCTGTGCCAGCTCAATGAGGGCGACTACATTACCGATGTTGTCGGTCCGCTGGGCAACCCCACACACATCGAGAACTTCGGTACCGTTATCTGTGCCGGCGGCGGTGTGGGCGTGGCTCCCATGCTGCCTATCATCAAGGCACTCAAGCAGGCCGGCAACAGGGTGCTCTCTGTTCTGGCAGGACGGAACAAGGACCTAATCATTCTTGAGGAAGAAGTAAGAAAGCACTCCGACGAGGTTATCATCATGACCGATGATGGCTCATACGGCGAGAAGGGTGTCGTAACGGTCGGTATCGAGAAATTCATTCAGCAGGAGCCACATATCGACAAGGCTTTTGCCATCGGGCCTCCGATAATGATGAAGTTCAGCTGCCTGCTTACCCAGAAATATGGTATTCCCACCGATGTGTCGCTCAACACTATCATGGTCGACGGAACAGGAATGTGCGGTGCATGCCGACTGACTATTGGCGGAAAGACCAAGTTTGTCTGCATCGACGGACCGGAGTTCGATGGTGCACAGGTAGACTGGGACGAGATGTTCAAGCGAATGGGTACGTTCAAGGGTGTGGAGCGTGAGGAAATGGAGCATTTCCAGGAGCACGTAGATGCAGCCAACAACGTACAGTCCGCTTCAGGAAAGACTGCAACGCACGAGGATTCACCCTACGACGAATGTGAAGCCGACACTACCCTACTCACCAACCGCGATGCTGATTGGAGAAAGGAGCTCAGAACATCTATGAAGGCTTCCGAGCGCAAAGCAATTGCAAGGGTTGTCATGCCTGAGCTTGACCCAGAATACCGTGCGACAACAAGACTGGAGGAGGTCAACAAGGGACTGACTCCAGAAATGGCACTCACCGAGGCGAAGAGGTGCCTGGACTGCGGTAAGCCAACATGCGTGGAAGGATGTCCGGTGAATATCAATATCCCGTCGTTCATCAAGAACATAGAGCGAGGACATTTCCTTGACGCAGCCAAAGTGCTCAAGCAGACATCCGCCCTGCCTGCCGTGTGCGGACGAGTGTGTCCACAGGAGAAGCAATGCGAGAGCAGATGTATACACACCAAGATGGGAGAGCCTGCCGTTGCCATAGGATATCTGGAAAGATTTGCTGCCGACTATGAGCGTGAGAGCGGAAACATCTCGCTGCCGGATATTGAGCCAGCCAATGGCATAAAGATTGCAGTAGTAGGTTCCGGACCTGCGGGATTGAGCTTTGCTGGAGACATGGCAAAGAAGGGCTACGACGTATACGTATTCGAGGCTCTGCATGAGATTGGTGGTGTACTGAAATATGGCATCCCGGAATTCCGTCTGCCAAACAAGATTGTAGACGTCGAGATAGAGAACCTCAAGAAGATGGGCGTACACTTCCAGACCGACTGCATCGTAGGCAAGACCATTAGCGTACAGCAGCTGGAGGAGGAAGGCTTCAAAGGTATCTTTGTAGCTTCTGGCGCCGGTCTGCCCAACTTCATGAATATTCCTGGAGAGAACGCCATAAATATCATGTCTTCAAACGAGTATTTGACACGTGTGAACCTCATGGATGCGGCTAATCCGCTCACCGACACACCAATAAACCTCGGAAAAAAGGTTGTCGTGGTTGGTGGAGGCAACACAGCCATGGACTCTTGCCGTACAGCCAAGAGGCTTGGGGCTGATGTGACATTGGTGTACCGCCGTTCGGAGGCAGAGATGCCAGCGCGACTTGAGGAGGTGAAACACGCCAAGGAAGAGGGGATAAACTTCCTCACCCTGCACAATCCTAAGGAGTATCTTACAGACGAAAATGGTGCAGTTAAGGCTGCCGTGCTCGACGTTATGGAACTCGGCGAGGCTGATGCCAGTGGCAGACGAAGCCCTGTGGTAACAGGCCGTACTGTTACGATAGAGTGCGACCAAGTGGTGGTGGCCGTTGGCGTGTCTCCAAATCCGCTCGTGCCAAACAGCATCGAGGGACTGGAGCTGGGACGCAAGAACACCATAGCCGTAAACGAATGCATGCAGAGCTCACGTCACAATATCTTTGCAGGAGGCGACATCGTACGTGGTGGAGCTACTGTCATCCTGGCCATGGGCGACGGACGCAAGGCTGCCGAGAATATGGACAAGAAACTACGGGAAAAATGATATACACCATCCTGTTGCTCGTGCTCAGCAACATATTCATGACGCTTGCATGGTACGGGCATTTGAAACTTCAGCAAACAGGGGTCAGTTCCGACTGGCCTCTGTTTGGTGTAATTGTCTTCAGCTGGCTCATTGCTTTTCTGGAATACTGCTGTCAGGTTCCAGCAAACAGATACGGCTTCGTGGGCAATGGCGGACCATTCACGCTTGTGCAACTAAAGGTCATTCAAGAATGCATCTCTCTCATAGTCTTTGCCGTCATAGCCAACATTCTCTTCCAAGGACAATCATTACAATGGAACCATCTCGCAGCCTTCGTCTGCATTGTTGCCGCAGTTTACTTCGTATTTATAGAATAAGAGTCTGTCTTTCTTAACGGTAATCAAACACCATCCTCATATCTTTCCCTCTGAGCAAAAATTTCTGATTTTGATTAACTACTAGGGTGTACAGTTTGATGTGTAAAAATTGAATATCCTAATTCTGAACTACATGTCGGTAATTGTCGCGCTGTAAGCTCAAAAGCGTTATCACGTCTCAGTGGAAAAAACATGGGGATGGGACTCCTAAATGAAGGCAATGCTTTGCGTTGGCGGATGCAATGCTTTGCGTTGGCGGATGCAAAGCTTTGCGTGGACGATTGCAATGCTTTGCGTGGACGATTGCAATGCTTTGCGTGGACGATTGCAATGCTTTGCGTGAGAGTTGGACTGAACTGGCACAGAAAAGTCTGTCCTATTCTGGATAAGATAAAAGGGGGAAAGACTCACCCTACGGGGCACTTAGCCCCCAGGAAATTTCTACTGAACCGTTATCCCTCCTCTGTTGTTGTCTATGCTTTTGCTCTTACAGCGTGGGATTATTGAGATCCGTTAATCTAATCGCTGAGCAGTTACAAACAGGTGTGTTTCTGTTAAACTTTACAAACGACATACGTGCGTCTGAAATTATTTCTTTATCTTTGTATTTATAAATGATTAACTACAAAACCACGACATGAAAACCAGAATATTCCTTATATTGTTCGCTTTTTCGTTTTCTCTCCCGATTCATGCACAAAAGCGGAATACAAAGCAACAAAAGGCTAAGGTGGAAGAGAAAGCACATAATCCGGGACTGGAGCTGTATAAATCTATGATTTCATCAACGGCCAAGCTGCTGTTCGTCGACAGCATGGTCGTTGACAAGAACGACTTCATAAGGCATATTCCACTAAACAGAGAATCTGGACGCATAGCTATGAGGGACAGCGTGTTCTCACTTTATGAGAATGAGCTTGCCGACAGAAGATATATTGCAGATGGGGACTCTGTCAAGTCAGCCATCTACACGCAAGACTTTATTGGAGGCAACTGGACAGCACCAAAGAAGGTTATTGGCTCATCAAACAACTTCCCCAGAGTAAACTACCCATTCCTCATGGCCGATGGCGTAACCCTTTATTTCGGAGCCCAGTGCGAGGAGTCAATGGGCGGATATGACCTGTTCTTGACAACATTCGACCGCGATAACGGAACATTCTACACTCCAGAGAACATGGGCTTGCCATACAACTCTACTGCCAACGACTACATGCTCGCAATTGATGATGTCGACACGCTCGGATGGCTCGTTACAGACCGGAGACAACCAGAAGGGAAGGTTTGCATATACACATTCGTACCAACACCGTCACGCATTGGATTTGATGGCGACATGACCGACAAGGAGATTGAGCCTTACGGCAGAATACTCAAAATTTCAGACTCGTGGAAGTTCGGAAACCGCAAGGCTGCGCTAGCACGTATTGAAAACCTAAAAAAGCGCAACCAATCCCACATGACTACGGGAAACGACGTTTGCCTCATCCCAATCTCGGACAACATCGTATACACGTCTGGCAACCAGTTCAAGTCACCAAGGGCATACGAGCTTTATAAGCAGATGACCACCAAGAGGCAAAACCTGAAAAAAGGACAATACAACCTGGAAGTTATGAGAAGGGAATACCACAACTCCGACCAACAGGGAAGAAGAACACTCGCGCCACACATCACCGAGGCTGAGGCAGATATCGAGCAACAGGAACAGGAAATTGCTTATCTTGAAAAGACCATCAGAAACATTGAAATAGAACATATCAACGGCAGATAGCCAACACTATGATACTGACGAAATAGCTTGTGACCCTACCCTACAACAATAATAAAAATGTAATTGTCATGGAAAAGAAACGTTTTGCTGAATCTGAACTTATCATAAACGAAGACGGAAGCGTATTCCACCTTCACGTAAAACCAGAATATCTCGCCGACAAGATTATAGTAGTTGGCGATCCAGGACGAGTAGCTACCGTAGCAGCACATTTCGACACAAAGGAATATGAGGTGCAGAGCCGCGAGTTCCATACCGTGACGGGTACATACAAGGACAAGCGGATTACGGTTATCAGCACCGGCATTGGCTGCGACAACATCGATATAGTAATGAACGAGATTGATGCTCTGGCTAACATCGATTTCAATACCAGAACGGAGAACGACAGCCACCGAAGCTTGGAAATCGTTAGAATAGGAACATGCGGAGGACTGCAGCCGTTCACGCCTGAAGGAACATTCATCTGCTCTGAGACGTCCATAGGTTTCGATGGCCTTCTCAACTTCTATTCAGGACGAGACAGCGTCTGCGACTTGCGACTCGAAAGAGCACTCATCAGCCACCTCGGATGGACTGGCAATCAATGCCAGCCCTACCCCTACGTCATCGATGCAGACAAACAGCTCGTCGAGAGAATTGCTGCCAACGACATGGTAAAGGGAATAACCATAGCATGCGGTGGATTCTTCGGACCACAGGGCAGAGAACTTCGAATACCACTGGCAGACCCACGCCAGAACGAAAAAATTGAGAGCTTCGAGTATCAGGGCAGAAGGATAACCAACTTCGAGATGGAAAGCTCCGCTCTCGCCGGGTTGGCCAAGCTTATGGGACACAAGGCTGTAACAACATGCATGGTCATAGCAAACAGGCGGGCGGGAAAGGCCAATACAGGATATAAGAACACAATAGACAACCTCATCGAGACCGTTCTCGACAGAATATAATTTTTTTCAGAATACTTTAGCCAACAGCTCATGCCATCATCAACAATTTGTGCACTCGCCACTCCAGCAGGAGGAGCCATAGGGATAATCAGAGTTTCAGGAGACGATGCCATAGGAATAGTCGACAGAATATTCAGGCACGGCAAGAAACAACTCTGCGAGTGCAAAGGATACACAATACAGTACGGACGCATAAATGATGCCGATGGCAACATGCTCGACGAGGTGCTTGTAAGCGTCTTCCGTGCTCCAAGCTCATATACAGGAGAGGACTCTGTTGAGATAAACTGCCACGGCTCGCTTTTCATCTTGCGTGAGGCCCTCAGAAGCCTGGTTAAAGCTGGATGCAGACAGGCCAGACCTGGAGAGTTTACACAGAGAGCATTCCTGAACGGAAAGATGGATCTCAGTCAGGCTGAGGCAGTCGCCGACCTGATAGCATCAACCAACAGGGCAACACACAAAATGGCTATAAGCCAACTTAAGGGATGCTTCAGCAATGAACTCAAACAGCTTAGAGAACAGCTGCTTAACATAAATTCCCTTTTGGAACTTGAACTCGATTTCTCTGACCATGAGGAACTGGAATTTGCAGACAGGACGGAACTTCTTTCACTTGTCAATACCGCAGACTGCAAGATACAGAAATTGGCAAAATCTTTCGAAACCGGAAATGCCTTAAAAAAAGGAATACCTGTAGCCATCGTTGGCAAAACCAACGTAGGTAAAAGCTCCCTGCTGAATGTCCTCCTGCAAGAAGACAAGGCCATCGTATCAGATATTCATGGTACGACAAGAGACTGCATAGAAGATGTTGTCGACATCAATGGCATATCCTTCAGGTTCATAGACACAGCAGGCATACGAGAGACCGAAGACACCATAGAGCGCATCGGTATTGAACGTACTTACAGCAATATAAGCAAGTCTACCATCGTCTTATGGGTTGTCGATGAGCAGCCCACCGGGACTGAGGTTGAGGAAATGATTGACAAAACCGTTGGGAAAAAACTTATCATAGTCAAGAACAAGGCCGACCTAAATATTCAATACCCCACCCCTGACGATATTCCATTCGTTGAGATAAGTGCCAAGAAACAGTTAAACATCAATGCACTTATCTCATTGCTCATTAGAACTGCTGACATACCAGAAATTAACGAAAACAGTATTATAGTAAATAACATCCGTCACTACGAATCTCTAATCCGCTCGCACGAGCATCTCGCCCGTGTCCGCCAATCTCTTGAAGCAGGCCTCTCTGGAGACATTGTTTCCGAAGACCTTAAACTCGTTCTCTTAGAGCTCGCAGATATCACTGGTGGCCTCATTTCCACCTCCGAGACCCTTAACAACATCTTCTCCCATTTTTGCATCGGGAAATAGACCGCCTGACCATACTTGCAAAACGTTTTTGTAACTGCTTATAAGCCACCATTTTGGTGGCTTTTTTCGTTTTAACACTTTCCATTTGTAATTTGTTGATACCAGTTTTTCGAGGTAACTTTGGCTCAAATTTTGTTCCTGCGTTTCAATCGTGCGAACAAATGGAATAGCAAAACGCTATGTAGGACACCTCGTGAGAAATACTGAGAATCCTCCATTATCCGTCACAACCGCTATGTAGGGCACTCGTGAGAAATACTGAAAAAATGTGATAAAGACTGAGACAAAATCGGGGGTCTTTTACAGCAAAAAACATCAGAATTGCAAGCGTAAAATGGAGATAATTAAAGAATGTGGAGTATGCGGAAAAGCGTTCGTTGCTTCCAAAATGTCGTTCAAGTACTGCTGTCGAGGGTGTGAACGTGTCGCATTTCGGAGACGCGAGGCGGAAAAGAAAAAAAAGGGAGAAGGAAAATGCCGAATCTCTTACACTTCCTGACAGGGTTGTTGATGCCTACGCACAGGGAGCGTTACCACTCAACACCCTCGCCAATGCTGTATTGGCAAGGCATGACCAGATGCGCCAGATGGCATCTGAGAACTATGAGGCAAACGAGCGAGAAACTATTGTAAGACCACTTGCTCAAAGATAACAGATCAGATATGAAAAGATATTGGTATAAGTTTCGTGTCAAGTACGGCAAAGTTCTCGACACGGGAAAGCAGAAGAAAGTCAGTGAAGAGTATCTTGTCGATGCAGAGAGTTTCACTGAGACGGAGAAACGAGCCACCAAGGCTGCTACCGACCTCATTGGTACAAGAGACTTCGACATCACGGCCATCTCACGTGAGCCCATCACTGAAATCCTCCACGAAGAGGAGAAAGAAGACAATCACTGGTACAAGACCGTTGTATCATTGGTTAGTGAAGATACAGAGACTGGGGTAAAGAAGTTCTCGCCGCAGACCATCTATGTCAATGCCTCCAATACCAAAGAGGCAGACCGTCTGCTCAGGGAACACATGTCGGACACCCTGTCCGATTGGGAAGTAAAGTCCATCACAGAAACAAAGGTACTTGGAGTGCTGGGCTACAAAGGATAACTAAGACAGCTGAATTATGAAAGAAAAAAAATCAACAAGAAAAGATGGCCGCAGAACGTCAGGTGGAACTATTCACCCATGCTTTTGAGAAAGCCAAGGATAATGGTGGCGTTTGGTTGGACAACAAAGGCCGTAAGGTTCCCGGACTCTACCAGAAGCATTTGCAGGTATCACCCTTCAATGCCATCATATTGGGTATGCACGCAGACCAGCACAACAACAAGACCAACCAGTACACCCTGTTCTCTGAGGCCAAAAAGCGAGGCGAATCCGTACAAACCAAGGAAAAAGGCGTGCCGTTCCTATAGTACAGCTGGAACGAGTATGTCAGCAAGAGCAATCCCGAAGACAGGATTAGCCGTGCCCACTACCAAGCCCTGACGGCAGAACAACAGTCCGACTACAAAGGCATCCGCACCCGTGAGGTTCGTGCCTTGTTCAATATAGAGCAGACTACATTACCCATGGTTGACAAGACTTCCTATGAGAAGGTGGTACAGGACTACGGGCGGTTGGAAGACCGTGCCGATGTGGCAGCAGCCTCAGAAGAGATCCGACATAGAGTAGAGAATTTGTTGGCAAGCGCAGGTCAGTATATGGTTGAAATCCGTCCCGACTCATCTGGAGTGGCACATTACGACAGCACGAAGGATGTCATCTTCTTGCCAAAAGTCTCATCCTACGAGCACTACGAGGACTACGCAAGAGATGCCGTTTCTCTCCTCGTCTATGCCACAGGTCATCAGCAACGCCTTGCTCGTGAAGGAATGTCGGTTAAGAACGGCAAGACCTCACCGGAAGATGCCGATAAGCAGGAACGCCTGGTTGTAGAGGTTGCCACTGCCGTCAAGTTGCAGGAATTGGGCATTTCGGCAAAACTCTCTCTCGAAAGCATGAAAATGACCGATTATTGGTCAAGGGAACTCAGAGAAAACCCCTGTCTGGTGGACATCGTCGAAAGGGATGTCAACAATGCCGTTGATATGCTCCACAAGGCTGAAAGAGGAGAGAAAGTAGAGCTCAACAGCCAGGTAGCACAGAAACAGATTAACGCCATCCCCAGCATCCTTCCGAAGCATTTCTATGTGGCAGACGAAATCAAGACCTTGCCTAACAGGAACACCAAGGAGTTTGTCATCGTCAAAGACCCCAGCAGCAAGATAGCTGACGTGGTGCTTCCCTAAGGAGCGTCGTTGGGTGCAGACAATGATATTCCAGGAATGAAAAAAGGACGTATCGAACATGCTTTGCAGAAAGAAGGTTATGACACGGTCACCTTCTACAATGCCGATGGCTCCATGGGCTATCGTCCTGACGACAGTTTCTTTGACGGAAAGGCTGTTTCTGTTGCCCGGCTCAACAAATGGAACTTAGACACCATCACCCTTCTCGACGTGTCGGATGCCGTCAAGCGTTCTGGTGCCGTTGACTTCGAGAGGATTCTCATGATGCGGGACGATGACGGCAAGTGGGCACTCTACATGAAGCCAGAGAACGAGAAGAGTTTCTGTGTCTATCCTGACAAAACAGATGTCAACCTCTTTTTCACGACCGTGAAGCAAGGTAACGAGGAAGTGACAGAGTCGATGCGTCAGGATATGGCGCAGAAATACTACCTTGCCACCACAGAGAAGCCCGAACAGAGGGTTGACATTTTCAAGAGCGATGCTACTCCCGAAGAACTCAACCAGATTGAGAGAGTCAACATCTTCAAGACCAAGGCCACCGAGACACAACCCAGTGTTATCCTCTGCTTGCCTACGGTAAACGGAGAGAAGCTCAAACCTCGTGAGGTCACCCCCTCTCAATGGCAACGCCTTTGGCTTGCGGATGACATGCAGGACTACAAGAAGCATCTTGCTGCCAGTCTCTTTGCAGATGTTCTGCGTAAGGGTCGCACAGATGCTGTCGCTGTAGGTACAGACAAGTCCGAGCAGGAGGCACAGACTGAGGATGTCGCTCAGAAGCCTGTTCAGCAGGAAGATAAGACAGAGGAGGATTCCAAGAAGGAAGAGAAGCAAAAAGAAGAAGCCAAGGAAGAAACGACAAAGGCAGAGACCAAGGCGGTGGCTGCTGCCAGCCTCTCTCCCATGCTTAAACAATTCTACGACCTCAAAGCCAAACACCCGGATGCCATTTTGCTGTTCCGCTGTGGTGATTTCTATGAGACATACTGCAATGATGCGGAAAAAGCTTCCAAAATACTTGGCATCACACTCACCAGGAGTAATCGCACCAAGGACATTGAGGGCAAGCCGCTCAGCATGGCAGGTTTTCCATACCATGCCCTTGACACCTATCTCCCCAAGTTGATTCGGGCGGGCGAGCGTGTAGCCATCTGTGACCAGTTGGAGGCTCCTAAAAAAAATCAGGAATCCGCTGAAAACCAAGTGGTGGAAAGTGCCAGGCAAGAAGAAAGCAAATCATCTGGAAGACACCGCTAATGTTTAGACCGACATGTCAAAGAACAAAGAATACATAGAGAAGTATGCAGAGTATGCCATGGAGCAGATGCGCCGCTATGGCATACCTGCTTCTGTTACGTTGGCACAAGGCATCTGTGAGAGCGCAAGCGGACAAAGTGAACTGTCTCGAAAGGGCAACAATCATTTCGGCATCAAGGCTACTTCCAGTTGGATTCAGAACGGAGGCAAATACCTTGTTTATACCGATGACCGTCCAAATGAGAAGTTCTGTCAATATGCTTCTGTGGGAGACTCCTACGAGCACCACTCCAAGTTTCTGAAAGAGAACAAGCGGTATGCAGCCCTCTTCAAACTCTCCCCTGACGACTACAAGGGATGGACTGCTGGTCTGCAGAAGGCAGGCTATGCTTCCAGCGGCAAGTATGCTTCCACGCTTCAAAGCATCATTGAGGCTAACGACTTGCAGAAATATGACCGCATGGTGATGCAGGAGATGCAGGCGCAAGGCAAATCCTTCGGTGTTGCAGCCAACCCTCGTAGCAACGAAGGGCAGACAGCTCAAACTGCTAAGACGGACTCAGAGAACAAGCATTACTCTTATCCCTTGAAGCGCAGTGAATTTATGCTTGTCACCTCGCCGTTCGGAATGAGGGATGACCCAATGAATCCTGGTACAAAGCAGATGCACAAGGGCATTGACATCCAAGCGAAGCATGACGAAATCCTTGCTACAGAAGACAAAGGTAAAGTCATCAAGGTGAACAACAACACTGATGGTGGTGCCGGTCGTTATATCACTGTAGAATACAACAGACCGAATGGCAACAAGTACCAATGCACGTATATGCACCTTAGCCGCATTGATGTCAAGGTTGGCGATGAAGTGAATGCGGGACAAAAACTTGGCATGTCTGGGAATACTGGCACAAGGACAACAGGCGAGCACCTTCATTTCAGCGTCAAGAGTGTGTCATCGGATGGCACGAAAAGGGATATAGATCCAGCTGCCTATCTGGCGGAGATTTCTCAGAAAGGAGGAATTACTCTCCAGACCCTGTATAACGGCAAGGATATAACAGCCCAGTATAAGGCACAAAATCCAATAGATGTAAACAGTGATAGAGAGGTTGCAAGCAATCCAGAGGACTGGATGAAGAAATTGCTGTCTTCCGAAGACAGTGGCGTTAACATGCCTCTTGGAGACCCTGTGATAGAACTCATGATGACTATGTTCACCTCCCTCATGGCTCTTGCATTGCAGATTGACAACAAAAGTGAGGAGGAGAAGATGCAGAAGGCAACGGAAGCTGCCATCACCAAGTCCATCGACCTCACCTCTCTTCTTCCCTCTCATAGAATTTGTTCCATCACTCTACAGGGTAACAAGCCATTCCTTCAAGTGGACAATGGTAGCGTGCAGTTTTCCCGTGAGCTTACAAATGCAGAAATCGTTAAGATACAGCAGACCCTTGGCAACACAGCGTTAAGTCAAGAAGAAAAACGAAGAACCATTGCCACCATCATCAACTCCGCTGTTGTCTCTCACCAAATGTCTCAGAATTATGAGAATGGCATGGGTGCTCAGGCAGACAGACAAGAATCAGTTCAAATCAGATAATTCGTACAACAAAACAATTCTATTATGATCAAATGTAACGTAACAGTATGTGGCACCGTATCACGCCAGGCGCAGATTCGTGCCAACAAAGAAGGGAAACAATTCATCTCGTTCGGAGTGAAAGTCGTTATCCCTGCCAAATCAGGCATCAACAAGACGATTGAAATCAGTGTTGCCAAAGACACGGACAGCCAAGGCGAAGCCGTCAATTATCCTGTTGGTTCACGCATCGAGGTGGCTGGTGTACTCCAGTTTCACAAGAAAGGGGATATTGTCTATTACAACCTCTCCGCTACAGGTGTGAACAACTTCAACGCCAGTAGTCAGGACGCTATCACTGGCAGCATGGAGTTTCGTGGTACCATCGGGAAACAGGTTGATGTGAAGACGGACAAGAAGGGCAATCCCTATACTCTGTTCTCAGCTTACAGCAGTGAGAAAAACGGTGATGCTTATGCCTACACATGGGTGCGTTTCATGCAGTTCGGTTCAGCAAAAGAAGAATGGGTACAGGCAAAAGCTGGCATCAATGCCAAGGGAGACCTGCAAATAGGAGTCTTCAATGACCGCATAGACCTGACTTGCCGTGTGACAGAACTCACACAGTGGGAGAAATCTACCAATCAGTCTAACTAAACGAAACTGATATGACAGGACAAAAGAAATACAATACAGATGGAAAGACCAGTGAAGACAGGGCTCTCGATCTCTTTGCCGACATGATGATTGAACGCATCAAGTCGCTGAGCAGCAAAGATGGTTGGAAGAAGCCCTGGTTCACCGAGGGCTCGCTGTCATGGCCAAAGAACCTTTCTGGACGTGAATACAACGGCATGAACGCCTTGATGCTTATGATGCACTGCGAGAAGAATGGGTACAAGCTCCCGATTTTCTGTACTTTTGACCGTGTCGCCGGGCTCAACTTCACCAAGGACAAGCAAGGCAAGAGACAGCAGGCGAAAGGCAATGGTGGTGAAGCTTTGCCACAGGTAAGCATTTTAAAAGGCGAGAAGAGCTTCCCTGTCTTTATCACCACCTTTACTGTTGTGGACAAAGAGACCAAGGAGAGGGTGAAATATGATGACTATAGACTGATGTCAGAGGAACAGAGACAGAAGTATAATGTATATCCAAAATTGCAGGTTTACAACGTCTTCAATGTCTCGCAGACCAATCTTCAGGAAGCACGTCCCGAGCTGTACAAGAAACTCGAGGAATCCTGTAGGCAGTCAAAACCGATGGAAATGGGCGAAGACTTCTCTTTCCCACCTGTGGACAAGATGATTAAAGAGGACGGGTGGATTTGCCCCATAAAGCCAATCTTTGGAGACTCTGCATACTATTCCATCAGCAAGAATGAGATTGTTGTGCCAGAGAAGAAGCAGTTCAAGGATGGGGAATCATTCTACTCCAATCTCTTTCACGAAATGACCCATTCCACAGGTGCAGAGGGGCAGTTGAACCGTATCAAACCTACATCTTTCGGTTCTGAAGAGTATGCCCGAGAGGAGCTTGTTGCTGAACTGACTGCTGCCTTGACAGCACAGCGATACGGCATGACCAAGCACCTTAAGGGTGATTCCGCTGCCTATCTGAAATCCTGGCTTGACTCACTGAAAGAGTCTCCTCAGTTCATAAAGACCACGTTGATGGACGTGAAAAAAGCCAGTTCGATGCTCACACAGCACATTGACAAGATGGCGTTGGAGATTGAGAAGGAAGAATCCGTCAGGCAGGATAACGGAAATGGAAAAAGCTATCTGTCTGTAGAGGACGGAGACCATGCTGTCTTAGCCTATAATGGTTCCGCGGTGTACATCCAGCATCATGAGAAGGAGGACTCTGTGAAAGTCGCTGTCCCAACGGATAAAGGACTGGAGGTAAAGTTCACCCTTCCCTATGACCACACCAAAGACCTTGACCGAAACTTTCAGGAGGCTTTTGCTCAATACAAAAGTCAGACGGAACCTTCCGAAACGAAAGAGAAGGTCTATTATGCGTCCGTTGCCTATCTGCAATCGACCGATGACACCTCGGAATTGGACAAGCTGAAAGAGCGCGGTGACTATGATGGACTGCTGAGACTTGCCAAGAATTACTATGACGGAAACGGCATGGATGAAGAGCAGACCTATAAGAAACCATGTCAAAACAGGGGCGATGACCTGCTGATTGAGGACAAGGACTTCGCCGTAGTGTATAACGGTAGCGTGGGAGGTACTTATGAAGTATTTGCCAAGTATTCAGAGCAGGATGTCCGCAATCATATAACACGCTATGGCATCGGTCGTGCCAGTGAGGATGTGAAGGAGGTTGCACGGGAAATGACCCATGAGGCATTTACTGCAATGGCTACACGTAAGCTCCCCATCTTGCACATGCCTAATGATTCTCTCCTCTATCTTCAGTACAACAAGGAGAAGGACAGCATAGATGTTGGAACCGTAACAAATATCGGATTATCTGTTAAGCATTCATTTCCCTACGACCACGACCAATCCATGGACATGAACATTCAGGGAGTCCATGAACAACTCCAGGACATGAAGGAATATCAGCAAGAAGAGCATGTAGCTAAATCAGCCTTTCATCGGTAAAGTTTTACATGTCAACGAACAATTATCAGCCGCAAGATGTGTTGTCTTGCGGCTGATTATGTTATTTCAGGTTCTTTACGACACCCATAAAGAGCAATTCATTATATTCGCCTGTTATTGCAAACGCAAATGGTCTGTCTAACCTCATTGTCAGAGGTTGCAGCATTTCATCTGGCGGCGGACATCCCAAGTCGCATTCTGCTATGGTCAGAGCGGCTGCTTCAGTACCTTCTTCCTCCACGTTGATGACGCACTGCTGCTTTATCTGACTGATCTGCGCAGGTTCGTCTGTTATCTTTGGGAAGCAATCATCCTTGTCAAACATGTTTCCAAGTCCCAACTCACGCAGAACATCTTCAAATGATAGCGTGTTGTCGAATCGGAAGCGTGGCATGTAAAAATCCACTTCGCAAATGTCGGTCTCATCATCCACCCAATCAGCCGTTTCCATAATGCTTTCAATGCCTATTCCCTCTTTTGGCAGCACCAAGACCATGTTATGTGCATGATCCCGATAAGGCAGACGAATGACCTGATATTTTTCTGTCTCAGCGTATTCTGCCTCTTCAATGTTCTGATACATCATCTCAACGTCTGTCTCTGAACCATCTTCGTTATAGAATGTGTCCGTTTCAGTATAGTCAGGGTCGAACGGAGATTCCCATTTCCCATTCATGTAGATGGCATCAAGTACAAGCATCAAGGCATCCTGACCGATTTCTGTGTCGAGAGACTTTATCATCTGGTGGGTGTTGTCAGATACCCATTTGTCTATGTTCTGTTTCACATGCTCCTTCTGAGCAAAGTTGGCATGATGAGCCTCTGAATCATAACCATGTTCAAGTACGTCAATATAATCCTCATGAATGGTGCCCATTGACTTGTTGTACCAGATACTTGATGCGTGCTCCAGCCTAAAGTTCTCATCATAGGTGGGTTCCAGATTGCTATTAAACCCAAGGATAAGTTGATTAACCCTTTCATAGATAGGGCTATCATAATCCATTCCTTCCTGAAGCATTTCAAGCATACGGCATAAACCAACGGGCGAGAAGACAATGTTACCATCCGTCTTTGCCAATAGTTCTCTTGCAATGATTGCTGCAAAATCTGAGTTTGACGGAGCTGCAATGTCACCCATCAACCTCATAGGTTCACTGGGAGGTACAGGCATACCTTGTAAGAATACCTCTTCTTGCTTTTGGGGTATTTCTGGACAAATTGGCTCGATGTCAAATGCTTGACGCAATTCCGCTTCACTCATCAAACCATCTACAACAACAGGTTTTCCTTCCTGTTCCCGTTGGTTAATGGATTCCATCAGGTAACGTAGCTCAGACTCGCATTTGGGACAAGTACCGGGGCAATCGCCCTTGTGGGTACACTCTTCTATTTCAAAAGGAATCTCGTTTGCATCTGCTATGCGCTTGCGAAGATTCTTCAGTGCTTGACAAATTCTTTTTCCAGTTTCCATGTCTAATGATTTCTTACTAAAGTTTCCCACCCTTTATATGGTGGATTAATTTGATTTAACTAATTGAATATATGTTTAATATGTTATACATAATGATTACGCAGCTTCCTCGTACTCTTCCAGTGCGTTGAGCATAACCTCGTACTTGGTAAGGGATTTCTCGTCTCTGATGAGGGTTTCTACGAGTTCTTCGGCAGAAATACCGATAAGTTCCGCAAGAGCCTTCATTATACGCATGATTATATCAAGGATGCGCTTCCAAAGTGTAAGTGCCATCAAGTCCTCACGCTGATGTTCAAACAGAGCCCCGTAGGTCTCATAATCATTAAGTCGTTTGTCCACCGCCATTACGAGATAGGTCATATAACAGAGTGTACAATCCGCAACCTGACCATCAAAGTCACGTCCCTGGTATGTGCCGAGTCCAAGATACTGCTTGCTCTCTTTGTTCAGTACTTCAATGTTCCATCTGATCTGGTATGTCTCAAAGCACTTCTCAAAGTTCATGGTAATATCAGAGGTGATAAGGATGTTCCAATTATGGTTCATACCGTACTTTACAAAGAAGATGCGTACAACCTCTTCACCCATGAAACCTGTAACGTAGAAATACTTGCAGTTGTACTTCCTGCAGTTCTTTGTCTCGGTACGTTCATAGCGAGCAATGAGTTCGTAGGCATTCTCAAGGAATCCGCGTACCTTGTAACGTTGCTTGCCCATCTTTGCCATACCGAGGAAATGTACCTTGCCACCTCCTATGGTGCGTACGTCATGGATAAATTTCTCTGAAGTGTACCAAGTGTCACAAAGAGCATATGCGGCACGAATGCCTGCTTTCCATGCACGCTTCATCATTTCAATGGCAGCATCATTCTTTTTGGAGTCTAACTCTTTGAATCTCACAGCGTCAGCATTCTCACTGCTGCGTTTCTTTGAGTACTGACGAGAACATTCTTCCTCACTGAGACCGTAATTCTTCTCACTGCCTTTCTCACGATGGAGTGTAAAGTCAACGGGTATGGTTGAGCGTCCGTCGAAGAATGCAAGCAGGTTGAGTTTGAAGCCAAGGACGTATTTGTGGGTGACATGGTCAAAGACACGACTGATACCCTCAATGCTGAAGCCCGTCTTCTCCAAAGTCGTATCATCTATGATGTAGCACTTGGGCTGTTTCGTTTCCTCGGCATTCTCTTTCTTGAGGATAGCAAGGAAACGTACTGCCATACGAAGGAGCAAAGTACGCCAATCCATTGTCTCACGATTGAGCATGCGGTAGTAGCAGTTCTTGCCTGTTGTCAGGAGGTCATGAAAATTCTTGCGGTACATGCTGAAGATGCTCTCACCGTTGATGCGGAAAAGGCACAATGCCATGATGAGCTGAACGGCAGAAACGCCTTGCTGCTTCTCCATATTGAGACGGCGGAGGGTTTGGGCAAGACCGAACTGACCGAAATTCGAAAGAATATCGTGGTTAACGTGATCTTTATCGTTCAGAAGTTTGTACATCTCGTGAATTTTGTCTAAATTTGCAGTCATAACAGAAGTTGAATTAGGTTTTGAAACTTGTTGTTTGATCACTACAAATTTACAAAATTTTCTTCAATTTCTGTTATTTTTTGACCATTATTTTACATCTATTTTTACATTCTAAAACCACCTTTCAAAGGGTGGGAAACTTCAGTTTCTTATTATGTAGGTAAATCTATCAATGTCTCGAACTCCCATCTTTTTCAGGATGGCAATACTATGCTCTACATCAGCCTCGGTATTGAACGATGGTATCAACGGTACTCTAACTGTAACACTTGCTTTATTATCAATCAGATGCTGAAGATTTTCGATGACCTGCCTGTTGTCAGCCCCTGTATATGCCTTGTATATTTCGGGATTCATGTCTTTGATGTCCACTATCCAGTGGTCAACAATTCCCTCCAGCATCTCCACAAATATCAGCGGCACATTGAGCGAGGTTTCAATGTTAATTTTCCATTGATGCCCATTATCCCTGCATATCTTATGAAAGTGCAGTATCTCTTTACATGAGAGCAGAGGCTCACCACCACCGAACGTCACTCCGCCACTGGTTGCACGGAAATAGAGATCATCCTGCTTCACATGATTGTACAGTTCTTCGGGAATAAATCTCTTCCATACCCCATTTAGATATAGAGCCTTTGGATTCAGGCAATACTTACAGCGCAAAGGGCATCCGTGGAATGCCACAAGTGTTGTCACACCTGCACCGTCCACACCGATGCGATGTCTGCTGAGTCCTATGAGAACAAATGATTTCATTTGCTCAAAGTTTCACGAATGAGAGTTTACCTGGCAATTCTGTGCATGGAATGTCCTTAACGTCACCCAGATAAGCTCTAAGGAGAAGTTCCTTATCTTCTTGTCTTACTTGGACACCATGATTTTCTGTCATCTTACGAACCCCATAACGAACCGCATAGAATACATCTTCAATGTAAGGTGTTTCTAATGGTTCAAGAATAGGTGGCTGATTATCGACATTAGCCTTCTTCGGAATAACGGCATCGTAAAGAAGAATCGGACCATGTTTATATGCTTTACAATTATCTTTGCCTACAACATATCCTCCTCTAATCAGAATTGAAAGATAAAAATCCTCGCTGTCAGATAAACAAATATCTATCCCCGCACCATGAAGGTATAAATTGTTGAAATTATTCTTTTGACGTTCTCGACCATGCATAGTCGTATCAATATATCCGACACCTTCGTTCTTATAATAGATTTCGATTTCTTTCATCTGGACGATATTATCAAAAACACGCATTTGATAATTGCATAGGATGTATTTCTCCAGATTTTGAAGAACCTTTACGATTTCTTGTCTGTCACTGATTTTAATGAGTTCATGAACTCTGTTTAGTATGTTATTCATAATTGCAAATTGTTAATTTTGTTAAATAGATTATATATCTCTTACTGATAATGAGGACAATCCATGTTGTCTTCAAGATCGGCTAATGGTATATGCGCACCCTTGCAAAGATTCTTCTGATAGTTTTCCTTGATCGTCCATGTCAGACAATTCAATGCACCTCCATGTTCCTCAATGAACTCACGCATCTGCACCTGATAGATATGGCCTTTGTATTCAGGGAATAACTCCTTGTATTGCTTCAAGGCTTCTGCGTCCGTGATGGTATTGCCTATGCCAGGGATTATGATGAAGTCTTGCGTTTGTAGGCAGTTGATATAAGCCCAGCTCAAATCGTCATATTCACTAAGCTCCAGTTCGATAACATCAAAATGTTCACTGAGAGCATCGTACATCTGTTCTGCAATTTTCTCGTCATACAATTCAAGGTTAACCAAGACTTTGGGTCGTCCCAACGTATTGTAGCCAACGTATCTAACGATACCATCTGTATGTCCGAAAGTGTCTTCCTTGTCCCAAGGGAGCCATACAATAATCAGATTGGGTTCAAGAAATGCGTCTTTGAAAAGCTTTTCTATCTGCTTTTTACAGAGTTGTGGATTCTCAGCTAACACCTTTTCGGTCATAACGACGAATGCAGTCTCCTCGTGCTCCTTATTTCCTTTACAGAACACCAAGTTGCCTCCATCAAGAATGATAGGTATGTTTACAATTTTGTATTTCTGTGCAAAAGGGCTGTTCTTGATAACCTTATCAACGTCAGTAATGTATTTCTTTTTGTCTTGCAGATAATCCGGATTGAAGATGAACCTCACGAACACATCTTCATCCGCCTGTGCAGGCATGAAATCTCTGACCCAATAGTCTTTTGTATGACAGACCATTCCCACAGCTTTGTGATATGACCTCAATACGCCATGCAATTGTTCTTTTAACTCTGGGTAGTGCCTGAAGAGCAGACTTGAGAAAACCGCCAAACTCTTTTCTTTTTCTGTAATTATCATATTGTTTTTTTTGAATGAAACATGATGATTTGTCGACTAATCACGGTACAAAGGTACATCATTTTGCCTCTCAAAAACAAGAATTTTTCGTTAAATCGGGTTAAGCTTTTTTGAGCATTTATTTACTGATTATCAATATATTATATTATGTTTTTATTGTATTTTATTGTTACTTTTTAGAACATTGGGAGTCAGATGGTTGAGAGATTCAAGAGTCATCTGTTTAAATCAAAGTTTGCCTCAAATAAAAATTTCACCAGACCTGACCTTTCTGACCAAATCTTCTTTGGGAAACTCTGGATTGTACCATTTATATGACACGATTCTACCATGCTCCCTGTCGAACTTATTTATTATATCTTTCATGTCCTCGGGCAGTTTGTTTATGCCAAATTCATATAAAGAAGCAGGTATCTGGTGGTAGTATGCTCCTGCTATGGCACCCGTAATCGCCCCCATCGTATCAGCATCACCTCCAAGAGAGATACAGAGTCGCAAGGCATCTTCATAGTCTTTGCTATCAAGGAAAGCAATGATAGACTCTGGCACTGTACCTTGACAGCTACCGTCAAAACTGTATGTAGGACGAATATCATCACAGGTTCTATTCAAGTCATAATCGAATGTCTCTGCTATGTATCGACGTATTTCTTCCTTGGTGTGTCCTGTGCGTGCCAGGAAGATTGCCGCCGCAGTTGCCTGAGCACCTTTTATTCCTTCCGGATGGTTGTGGGTAACCTCTGCGGACTTCTTCGCGACCTTCAAGGTCTCTTCCAATGTAGAGAAGGCAAAGCCAACAGCAGCAACTCGCATAGCAGCTCCATTGCCCCAGGATTTATAGGGCTTCGGATTGTCAGAGTGCAACCACTCAGAAAACATATTGCCGTAGGCTCCCATAGGATGAGGGTATTTGTGTCCCCAAGCCTGCATACGGGCGACCAGCCCTTTCTTCGTCAGCTTTTTGTCGTTCAGAATCCAATCTGCTACGGCTATGGTCATGATGGTATCATCCGTATAGTCCATTCTGCTGTCCTGAAGAACGATGTCCGTGCTCTTGTTTGGACTGAACTCATAGATGCTACCTGCAATGTCTCCAAGAACTGCGCTTATCAACAGCGGATTATAGTAGTTCAATGATACATTGCGTGGTTCATTAACCTTTATCCGTGTATTGGTATAGTCAATGCTTTCATACCATCGTCTGAAGGTATCAGGCGTTTCTCCATATCCCCAATGGCAGAAACGGTTGAATAGAATGGCTTTCATAGAGATAGGAACTCCATCGTTAGCATGGAAATCCCCAAGACCATGCTGAATGTAACATATCGTTTCACTGTAAAGACCATTCTCATTGCCAAAATGAAAATAAACCCAATTTTTCTCATACATGTGTCCTACGTGCGCCCCATAATCCTCTGGAACATTTTTGCCATAATAGAAGCAATGCTTCAAGTAAGGCTCCAAAAGGATGTCGTAGAACTTCTGAGGCAGGTATATGTTGCTTACGGGAACCGCCTTTCTGAAAAGAGGGGCAATCTCCTCGTCCTTGAAACCTGCGATACCGCATCCGATACGTGTAACGAGAAACTTCATATCTGGATTTCTCTCAGCAAAATTAATAAATTGGTTAACGTATGGTCTGATAGTTTCAACACCTCCCTGCATGGTCGGTATGGCATAGGACTGGCCTGTAAGTCCTACACCAACGCCCCATTCAGCACCGAATTTCTTGTGAGCGGCTCTTGCTGCACCGCCCATGTGATGACCAGCGAGGTTGCTGCCAAATACGAAAATCTCACCCTTTTCAAGAACATCTATTCTCTCTGAGGCAATATTGGGGTCCTCTGTTCTGTTTTTATTCATGTTTGTTAGGCTTTAATATATTGACAAGTTTGTCGAATCCATTGTCTTTTTTGAGGTTCCCTCGTGTTATCTTCTGAGACATCCCTTTATGCCCCTTGGTAATCAAGCGACCTTCTTCTTCCAGTTTATTCCACACTTCTTCACCAAAGGTTTCCTTCCAGAGGGACTCAGAGCGTAGAATGAGAAAAGTCTTGTCTGTTTTCGTAGCAAGATACTTTGCCAACAGGTTGGTGAATATCGTCGAAGGCAAATGCTTTATACCTGCTGAGTACCTGAACTTCTCGGAGTGATAGCCGATGAGCTGAAAGAATGCAATGTCATGGTAGATAGGATGATATATCTCTGATGAAGGACTTCCGTATGCCTCCATTGCAAGTTGCTCAAAAGCCTTCTGCCAGTAATAATCACCTTGAACTCTCGAACATTCATATCCGTCATAAATGCCTTCTCCCTGAAAGGTCAATGCGTTTCTCATTAAGCTCAGCAACTGCTCTTTTTGGGCTGGTATCATTGCCATACACTGAGTTTTGTTGACCTTCTCCACATATCCAGGATTCAACGTCAGAATGACAACCTTGGCATCGAGAAGATTACCTGAGAATGGCATGGGAGGTACACCCACAACATACTTATACTTTGATTCAACTTTATTGTTGAAATCGTGAATGAATGAGTCATCGCCTGGATATATGCGTTCATCCTCTTCCTTGTCAGACCATAGTGTATACCCGTAAAGATCCTCGGCAAGCATTGCCCATCCGTTTTTCAAGTCCAGGTTGTACTTCTCTACTTCAATGTTACGGAGTGTTTCCTGAGAGGTTGAGATATACTTGATAAAGTCACGTTTTAATGTTGGCGAATTGGCATAGCGTGAGGCTATCTCATTGTAGCTATAATGCACATCATCGAAATGACACACTACCTTATCATCATTGACATTCTCCTCCCAATAGCGATAGAGTATCTCTTCTGTCAGTAACTGAAATAATTTCTTGAAGCTGTTGCTTTCTGCTAACTCTATCGTAAAGATGTAGTTTTCGTCAATGCGCAGTAGTTCGATATAGGAAGCTATACTCTGCTTTGCCGTATTCTCATAGCTCTGATAAGCAGGGTGTTCCATGTGTCGCTCTATGTCTTCCAAAAAATCAGGCAATAGATTTGCTCCACGCTTTAGCCGATAAGCTAATTGTGCAATTTTTGTCCAAGGATCAGTCTCGGAGTATTCATGCGCACAGCCGTCTATGTAAGAGCGTACCGAATGAGGTAAACTCAAATCCGAAGTTCGGATTACTGTAATTGATTTCATAACCAGATATTATTAAAAGTCAAAAGGATATTTTCTCCATTCCTTGGATGCACTCGCCTTATCAAACGCTTCTTCGTCAAAAGAATACACATAGAGGGTACGTTGGGAAGCAACTTCATCCATGTCACCAGGAAGCATAGTATTGCATACGCGATTATCTTCCTGTTCTTTTTTTGATAGAAAGCCAGAAGCCTCCATCTTACGCATGAAGTTACGCCGGTCGTACTTCTTCTCATGTATCAGTTCGTAGATACGCTGCAGTTCGTCCATCTTAAACTCATTGTCCAATAGTTTGAAGGCGATGGGCGACACTCTCAGTTTCTCCTGTAGTTTCTTTCTCGCCATACTGATAATCTCAGCATGATCAAAGGCTAAAGGTGGCAGGTGATTCCACTCATGCCATTGCGCCTTGTTTGCATCGTCACCAGCCAACACCTTGAAGTCATTTTTGCTCACTAAGGCAAAGAATGCAACCGTCAGCACCCTTTCACGAGGGTCACGATTGACACCGCTGAATACATGGAACTGCTCCAAATAGACATCTTTTATATTTGTCTCTTCGCAAAGTTCTCGTTTGGCTCCCTCCTCGACCGTTTCGTCCATACGGAGGAAACCTCCTGGCAAAGCCCAACTCCCTTTATATGGTTCCAGACCTCGCTCTATGAGGAGAATATTTATGCTCGACCCATCAAAGCCAAATATTACACTGTCTGTAGTGACAGCAGGATGAGGATATTTATATGTGTACATACTACATGGTTTTTCAATTACTGGTGCAAAGATACTGCGTTATTTTGACGCAACCAAATATTTTGGCGTAAAAATGACGCGATAAGCGAAAATTTTGATTATTCCGAGCTTTTTGAGCATAAAAGGAGAAGAATTATTCGGTATCTTCTGTAATGATGTCACCATAAAAGCAAAGGTGCCTACTCATCACGAGCAAGCACCCAGTTATTATGAAAAAAAGTTTTTAGTGCGTTCAATATTCATGGAACAGGCATTGTCTATGACTATGTACACATGTATAAGTGTGTACATGTATTCATTAACACACGACTGAACGCCTGCTTCAAGCATTTGACTACTTGGACAGAACCACGATAGTGAATCGGTTGGCTTCATTCGCTTCGTACTTGTCTATACCGCCATAGTTCTTAATCTGTATCTGGGACTCTTTTATACCCCGTTCCACGAGACACTTGGCAATATAGTTGGCACGTCGTTGCCCGAGTTCCTGGTTTCCTGACTGAGTACCTGTAGCACTGTCTGCTGCACCTGATATTGACACTTTCAGATTCTCATCTTTTGCGATACGTGCAATCTCATCGAGATTGACCATTTGAGAATCGTCAACGAGTTTGTCCGAGTTGATTTGAAAGAAGAAATACACAGGTATTCCCAGACCTATTCTTATCTGGTTAGTGTGACCATCTTCATCTGTCAAACCCTCATTCTTACCATTGCCATCCGCTTTCCAATCCTCAGAGTCCATGTTGCTGTCCTGTAAGTTTGAAGAGCCAGACATGGAGAGACGGGCACGGAGAGAGTTGAGACCGCTGTAGCTGTTTTTCGGATAGATGGTTTTGACATCATCTTCTCCAGCCAGTCGTTTTTGAAGACGGGCATTCTCCATTTTCATCTGGTCGATGTAGTCTCTCAGATATACATTTTCCTCAATATAGGGAGCAGCGTCAATGACACGCTTCCATCCTGTCTTGCCAATGGTAAAGGACAAGCCTGCTGAGACGGTTAGCATGTGGTCCCCGAATTTTGTTGAGGTGCCGATGTCATCAAAGTTCTTGGCTGTTGTCATTCCGCTTATCCCGGCAACGAGATGAAGACGGTCATTGAGGCGGTATCGTGCCTCGATACCATATGAAAAGGCGAACGGATGGCTGCCACTTGAACCTCCTGAGCAAGTACATGAGCCCGACCAGTCAGAGTTGTGTATCATACCAACTCCAAGATATGGTATCACATCCCAAAGAGGTATTCCATTCTCGTTACAGCGTATGCCGGATGTCAGGTTATACATGAAGTCAGCGTGAATGAACTGATATTTCATGCTTTTGAACTCAGCATTCTTGAATGACAGTCCTTGGAATCCTATACGTCCACCGATTGCGGGTGTGAACCACTTGCCGAGTTCCACCTGCAATGCAGGCTTCACTCTGTCGAACACATCCCCACAACCGATGGGCGACCCAAGAAAAGCAGAAGCCCCGCCCTTTACTTCAATGAACCAATTTCTACCCCAGTTGGCTGCTTCGCTGACATTCTTGAGATATGTAGGATTGCCAGACAAGAGCATAGGCTCCTGACTGAACGATTTCTGATGAATGATACTGTCCTCATACTGGTGGACAGGTTCTGCCTTTATCGTCATTGCTGCAAGGCAGGACATAGATATGATAAGAATTTTCTTTCTCATTTTGTGTTATGGATTTAATTGTTAATACGAGGTGTAAACAAACGAGCTGATGTCACATTTTCTTTTTTCTGATGACAGAAGGCTTGCACATCTTACGAGCCATGGCCAGGCATCGGCGTGCCCACTCACGGTCATCTTCATCGGGACGTTGTCCCCAGCCGGAACTGGGACCACCTCCACCGCCACCATGAGTCTGAGCGATGGTTGTAGCATCATCGATGAAGCCACATACCAGATTGAGCGCAACCTTTACGACATGGTTCCCTTCCTCTGCCAGCTGCATGAGCAATGTACCGTCGAAGTCGAGCTTGACATTATCTGGCAGTTTGGGGAAACGCGAAGTGAACTCCTGTGCCATCGTATCAAGGATGACACCATTCAGATGATAGCTCATATTGTGAGCCCATGAAAGTTCAGACCTGTTGGCTTTCTCTTCCAGTTCACTTGCCTGCTGCTCTATCTCCGCCTTATCCTTGCGGAGAGTGTCAAGCAACTGGTTAGTCTCATCGAGTTTCTTCTCTTTGTCTGCCAGTTTCGTCTCAACCAAGGCCTTCTGCTGCTCCAGGTGCTGAATCTTACGGGCAATCCCCGCACTGATGCTATCGCTGTTGGCTTGCAGTTCACGTAACGGTCGGAGCTCATCCTCCAGCCTTTCCTTCTCTGCCTTCAGATTCTCTATCATAGAGGTGAAGGACTTCTGTTTTTTCTGGGCAATAGCCAGTTCGACATTGAGGTCTTTCAGAGCTCTTCGGGTGTTATCCATCTGAGCTTCGAGTGTCACACATTCGTTGGCGAGCCATCGCCGGTACTCTTCCGTCGAGCGGTGTCTGGCACCAGTCTCTGTTATCGACACCCCTCTTGTAAGACCCCATTTCTCGTTCACCTTTGCCAGCTCATCATGCAGCGCAAGCATGTAGTTCTTGAAATCAACACGGTTCTGACCATGGAAGATTTTCTTGAATGCGAACTTCTTTTCCTCGTCAATAGGAAGAAGCGCACAATGCACATGAGGGTTTTTCTCGTCACAGTGGACAATGAACGATATGATGTTTTCTTCACCATATTTGTCAGCCACGAAACGATAGATGTCCTTTGCCCATTCCTCTATCTCTGGCATTCTGCGGATATGCTCATTGCCCTTCTTACTCTCGAAATCTACCTCTTGGTTGCCAAAGGCTAACTCACGCATACGTTCTGTAGAGCCACCGAAGATGAAGTTGACCACTGTTCGGTAGCGTGGTTCATCCAGTCCTTCGTTGGGGTCTTTGATGCCACGTGAGGCAAGATTTTCTGCCATACGTCTTGTTAACGGACGGCTCTTGTCTATTGGGGTCACGATGCCACCCCTCTGGATCTCGAAGTTGAGATGTTCGCGGCTTCTGTCGTAGTTTCCCTCACGCATAGCCTGCTCCCATCCCTTGTCCGTCCATGCCCTCAGCTCCTCGTTGCTTGACTGTGCAAGCCCCTTGGAGGTCTTGATGTCCATGACTTGTTTTCCTGCTTTACTCATATTCAAATGTTATTATGATACCATCTTCAAAGCCTTTTTTCAGTCGGCTAAACAACGTCTCTTAGATGAGCATTTCTGACCCAGCTTGCTGTTTATCTGGTCAGCCCTCCCGACAACGTTAGGAGGTCGGGGTATTAGGCTTCCCGAGACTGAAAAAAAGTGGCACGTGCAAGCACGCTGCCTATCGTTGCTTAACTCCATTCAGCAAAGTGCCTACGGAGCGTCTGAAACGCTTTGGCGAGATGGTTATTATAAAGGGTGATTCAATAGTCATTGTTTTCAGCAGAAGAAGAGACCGAAGGGGGCTGGGTCGGTGGCTGCTTATGTCCGCTAATTGAGGGAAATGGAGGGTTATCGTAATAGGTGGATTCAACACCTGAGCTGTAATGCTCGAAGATGCAGTCCATGAGAATTACCTCACCCTTTGAATACTCCGATGTCACTTCTGCCATATAACTTGGCTTGCTGTTGGTGCGTAGTGCAGCAGCCATGATGCCAAGTGTAGCAATCACTTTGTGCCAGTCCCAGACATGGTCTTTACCGAACAGGAGCCCGACCGAGTCTGATAACTCTTCAGGCAATTGTTTGTGTGCATCGAGGACATGAAGCATCGATACTGCCAGGCCGTCGAATATGACAGTCTGCTCATTAAGCACGTGTCGTGCAGGTATTCCGCCATTCCCTTCTTTCTTCGCCATGTCCAACTTCAAGGCATAATACCGGTTGTAAGATTCCGCCACCTCCTTTGCTCTTGTCCTGCCTTTGAGATAGCGCACAAACTGCATGGCACAGAAGTCAAGAATATCGTCTGGTGTCTCAACAAAGAGAGACAGACGCTGTGAGAGGTTGACCGAAAAGATGAAGCTCTTGGAGTAAGGCTTGGCAGAAATATGTCCGAGGTTTGCCAGCCCTGCGATAAATTGCCGTACAGTGGCACGCTGCCATTTCCATTGGCGTGAAAGTTCTGAGATGGTGGCAACGAACTGGCCAGGCAGCAACTGCAACGCACCTTCGGCTTCAGGTGTGGCGTATGCACCTGCGGATGCTCTGGACAACAGGTCGCAATAGGCTTCGAGCTTGCTGTAACGTTCCTCCGATTTGGGTTTGAGAAACTCCAGCAATGAACGATCCACACTTTGTGGAGTCTCTCCCTCAGAAGAGACATGTTTTGATGATTGGTTCATTTGAGTCATTCTTTAATTTGATATGTTATTTACCAGAGCAAGTGTTGTCTAATCTCTGCCACAAACAAGTGGCATTTAATAGTAGTTTTTGAATATCTGTTCCAACCGTTCTTCATGCTTTTTGAGCGGTTTGGAATCATCGCAAAGCGCAAGCACTTTTTCAGATGGGTAAAAGACCGCTGCCATACTGAGTGTGAAGAACAGATGAAAGACACTGTTCATATACGGAATGGCATAGCAGACCATTGCCACAAATACAGTGAAGAACCAAAGCCGCTTCCTCTCATGCAACAGTCTCAGTGCGCTAACCATAATCTTTCTGGATATAAGAATCAGAGTAATGAGACTGGAGAGAGCCACAGCTATGTTCGGGTCTGTCATACAGCAGCACCAGTTGATGAAGATGAGAAGGAACGTAACCATGCTGACATAGAAAAGCTTGCTGTTACGGAGTGAGACCATCTTCCACATGAATGTTTTCATAAACTTGTATTCCTTCTTGTATAGACAGAAGAACGCCACCAAGAGCAGGAAAGGGAAGATGAAACGAATGATGGTAAGAGTCAGTGTCATATTTAATCGTTATTTTATTTGAGGATTATTTTGAGGCAGATTCCAATGACTCCAGTCGTGCAGCAATGTATCTGTTCAACTGGATGTTATAACTGGGAGACATCTGGTCAATCTCTGGGTCTTTTGAAAGCTTTTCATCTGCCTCAATCAGGAGACGAAGATACAGATCGACATTAGAGCCATGGTCAGTCTGAGCGTGGATGTCCTCCTTCTCAGTTTTTAGTAGAGAGCCGACAGGCTGCATTGTATCGGGGTCAATATCATCGGGCAACTGATAAGCATTCCGAATACTACGCATGACCAACAGACAGAAGAACACAATCAGGCACAGTATGGATTTGGCCATCAGGTTCAAGTCAAACACCATCATTGCAAGCACACTTAGCACTATGATGGTAATGTAGAAGGCATATACCTTTTTCTTAGTATTCATAATCGTCGAGTTCAAGTTTTATTATTCCAAAAGATGCTTTTTCGATAATGTATTCAACATCACGCAATGTGAGGGCATTCCTCTTGACACGTACAGATGCGGACGGGTCTTTCCTGCACAGGGCTGCCACTCCTTGGTTCAAGTCATATTCACTTATATTCCATGTGCGTGATTTGATGAAAGAGTAATGCTCTCTGTAACTTTGAAGAGTGATAGCCTTGTAGAACAGGGTTTTCAACACACCATCCTGAGGTATTCTCATCTCTATAAGCCTTTCCGTGTCTATGACCTTTATCCATGTCCTGTTTTGATGTATGATGTCAGCTATAAGATAAAACGTTCTTTTCTCCATCAAAGACCGCAGTTGAAGTCGTTCATGATTTGAACATGTTCACGTTTCACCTTGAAGGTTCCACGCTTCTCGTGAAGACGTAGGTCTTCAAAGAGGTCAGCTGACATCACCTCAATGGAGTTGTATATCGTGACATTGAGCTGGTGGACAAGTCCGTCAACATGTGTCTTGCAGTTAATCTTGAACATCCGTTCCGTGACGGGGAAGCAGTAGGCGCAGCTCTCATGGCCGAAGACCGTATCAACTGGTGGTTCCAGATGATAGAGGATGGCAAGATCAGCATTCATTTCCAACATTTCCAGGACATTCTCCATAGACTGAGGCTTGGGAACGTCATACAGAAGAATGGCGTAATCCTCATAGGAAGTGACCTTGCTGAGGAAAACATTATCTATGAGATCTGGCAGGATTACTGGTCCTGACGTTTTGAATTTGTAGATGGCTTCCTGTAACATTTTCGAGGTTGATTAGAGAGTTGATATGTATAAACGCATGAGCTGTGTTGGCAATTTATCGGACAGTTCCTTGTCTAAAAGATGTTTGCTGTCAAGCCTTGAAACAATCGCCTGGAAGTCCTTCGCAATATCTGTCATGGCTTGTGACTGTTCGGGAGTAAGCATTGCCACGCCAAAGGAATCCATCGACAGGTACGGCTGGAGCATCATCCACAAATAGGCATTGGCTTGAGGAGCATCTTTTATCTTACCTCTTTTTAGTACCTCGTGGCAGATCTTTGCATTGAGAATCAATCGGCGGTTGGTTCTCATGGACATATAAACCAGTGCTTCCTCTGCGGAAATTATCTTCTTGGAGGCATTTGAATATACATTTGTACAGATGTCGGTTGTCAGGTTCGTAATGCCAGTCATATTCATTGAGGAGCATTTGTCAAGATGCGCAAGAAAAGAGCGGAAGTGTCTGTCCTCATTGGCTATGTAATTGAGGAACTCTTTCTTTGAATGGATTCCCATCCTGTTCACCTCAGAAAGGTACTTGGAGTAGTCTGCAAGTATCTCATGTACATCTTTATTATAGATTGGATTCTTATCCAAGCTGGAATAGAAATTACCAGCAGCCTGTTTTAAGGAATCAAGTCCACTCTCTTCAGCATATTTAGATGTGTGTAATTTCACGTATGCCACATCGCTCAACGTGCATTTATCAGCCAGTCTTAGCAGAGCCGTGCGGATGGAGTCCGTGTTTTCCGCAAACACCATTGACAAGCCGGCATGAGCTGTGAACGCTGGGTCTTTCTCGATGTAATGAAGGACTGTATCTGACAACTCTTGCCACTGGTTGATGTAAGCAGCCATTTGTTCAGAATTGACTACTTGTTGTTCCTGTATGGAATGAAAGAAGCTATTATATTTCCTCAAAGCGTCCTCAGAAGACTCAAAATCATATTGAGTTCCAGTAGAACACGAAGAGGAAATAAATAAGGTACATAAAAAAAGCAAGTGAAAGATTAAACTCTTATGAGTCTTTTTTCTTTCACTTGCTTTACTTTCTTTCATTTCGCTTTTGAGACCTGAAGCAGAAGGGTTGCAAAGGCAACGCTGATAATGGAAACAGTGTGGTATTATCCTATATTTCATTGGCATTTATGTGTTAAATTCGAGTGCAAAGATACGGATATTTTTCCATACCACAATGAAAATAATGCCACTTTAAATTATTTTGTTATTCATACTCTATAAAGTATGATAAATTACCAACCATGGAAAGCATTAAACAAGGTTAAATAATCAAGAAAGGTTAATTATATTGCCTCAGTATGATTATTATTCTGAATATAATTTGTAACTTTGCACGCAAAATAGAATGATGCGTATGACCAAACCTCACTACCACAAACGGATGGCTGTAAGGTTAGGTTGTATCTAACCATCATAATATCAGATAAATACCTTTTTACAATGGCAAAAATTGGCTACATCATGGCTATCTCCCAGTACGACAGACTGGAGGAAGACCGAAAGTGGATGAACGACTATGGTTGCATCCGTATCGTTGAAGAAAGTGACGAGAACGAACGCAACAGACCGCTCTGGAAACAACTGATGGTTGCCCTGCAAAGGGGCGACGAACTTGTTATATCCAAGTTTTCCAATGCCTTGCGTGGCAGTCGGGAACTGGCAACATTTCTGGAATTTTGCCGAGTCAAGGTCATCCGTATTGTAAGCATCCATGACCAGATTGATTCAAGGAACGAGCTGTTTCCCGAAACAAGGCCGTCCGATGTATTGGAAATGATGGGTGCTTTGCCGGAAGAGGTTCTTGCCCTGCGTAAGTCTGCGGAGCATGTCGTCAATTTACAGGAGAAGATGATAGTGTCACTACCTACCGTCTCGTCAGCAAAGATGCAGAAGCTCGACAGAGAAAAGACAGTCATCAACCTGTATGTTGCAGGTCATCCCATTGATGAAGTATGGAGAGCCAGCGGTTTCAGAAGCCGAAGCTCTGTGTTCCGCATACTGAACAAGCATGGCATCAAGCTGAACCGTGGCAATCATTCTGGGCCAATCAAGAGAAAGGGCATATCTGACAATCCACAAGACAAAGAATAAATAGCATGAAAAAGATACTGTTCCTACATGGTTTCTTTGCTACTGGCAGCTGTCCGATGGCGAGAGTACTGAGGGAGGCCTTTGATGGGCAAGCCATCGTGCTGACTCCCGATCTGCCTCTCCATCCCAAGGAAGCACTGAAATACATACGCATGCTTATCGACAAGGAGAAGCCAGACCTGCTCATAGGCAACAGTTGCGGGGCTTTCCTTGCACAGATGCTTTCTCCTGTCGTTGGCATCCCTGCCTTGCTCGGTAATCCTCATTTCAAGATGACGGACTTCCTGAGAGAACGCATTGGCGAACATGAGTACAAGGCTCCGCGCATGGACGGTAATCAGACAATAGTCATCAACGAATCACTCATCAATGAGTTTGAGCAGCTCGAAGCCTTACAGTTTGACTATTGTAATCCGTATTACAAGGATCGTGTGTGGGGACTATTTGGTGAACAAGACACACTGGCTCATTTTGAGCCGTTGTTCTTGCAGCACTATAACAACAGCTATCACTTCCCTGGCGGACACACGCCCACAGAGCAGGAAGTCAGGACTTGGTATGCCCCGTTGGTACAGAAGATGCTCATGGAGTATTCAGTTAAAGAAGAAAGATTTTTCCGTCACTTCAAGGGAGGAATGTACAAGTATATCCATTCCGCATATGACAGCGAGACTCAGGAACGCATGGTAGTATATCAAGCATTATATGGTGAGGAAGCATACTGGGTTCGTCCCGAGAAGATGTTTTTCGAGAAAATAACAAGAGACGGAAGGACATTTAACCGATTCACAGAAATAGACAGATAAAGATGGAAACATTCAAAGACGTTATATCAGGCGACCAACTTGTCTTGGTCGATTTCTTCGCCACATGGTGCCAGCCATGCAAGATGATGCACCCCATCTTGGAGCAGGTGAAGACAGTGCTGGGTGACAGAATCCGCATCATCAAGGTGGATGTAGATAAGTACAGCGTAACAGCAAGCCAATACCGCATTCAATCCGTGCCTACGCTGATGCTCTTCCGAAACGGAGAAGTATTGTGGCGCACAAGCGGTGTGGTAGATAAAGCCGAACTGCTGGCTACGCTTGATCCATTCTTAAAATAAAAAGATGAAAAGAATAAAGGAAGAGCAGCGAGTTGTGGAGCAGATGATACGTTTGTACTGCAGGAAGAAGGAGGGCAATAATGAATTATGTCCTGGGTGCCAAGAGTTGCTACAGTACGCTACTGCAAGACTGGAACGCTGTAAGTTTGGCGAGAACAAACCAACTTGCAAAAAGTGTCCCATCCACTGCTATCGTCCTCAGATGAAAGAACGAATGTGCAAAGTGATGCGCTGGGGTGGGCCAAGAATGACTTTGTATCACCCGGCAGCTGCCATCAAGCATGTCATAAGAGAATTGTAACAATAAGAAAATGAGCATGAAACAGATAGAAACACTCGTCTTTGATTATGGAGGTGTCATCGTGAACATTGATGATGCTTCTGTTGTGAAATCCATGGAGAGCCTGGGCGTAACGGCGTTCAAGCGACTAATCCATGTCCGCAAGATCAAGAGACTGATGCACCAATATATTAATGGTCTTGTAGCGGAATCAGAAACATTGAAAGAGATGCTGAGTCTTTGCCGTAAAGGAACCACAACCGAGGATATTGAAAAAGTGCTCGAAGAGCTGTGTGGTAATCTGCCCGTAGAAAGACTGGAAGCGTTAGTCAAACTTCGGAAGCAGTACAAGGTCTATCTGCTCAGCAACATCAACGACACGCTTTGGCAGAAGTCGGTCTGTCTGATGAAGCAGCATGGATATTCCACGGACGAGTTGTTTGATGAAGTATTCCTCTCATACGCCATGCGGAAGGAGAAGCCATCCGTCGAAATCTATGAAGAGATGACGAAACAGACTGGATTGAATCCTGCCACCACCCTCTATTTCGATGACCGTGCCGAGAATGCCGAAGCTGGCAGAAACTTCGGCTTCCAGAGTGTACTGGTAAAGACCAATCATCTGGAGGAGCATCAGGAATGGCAAGAAATTAACAAGAATACAAAAGAATAATTTTATGCGCATAATAGGAAACTTACTTTGGTGGCTCTTCGGAGGTCTCGAAGCTGCCATCGGTTATTTCACCGGGAGTCTGGCTCTTGCATGTACCATCATCGGCATTCCCTTTGCAATACAGACATTCAAGATTGGTCTGCTCTGCCTATGGCCTTTTGGTTCTACGGTAAGAGAAACGAACAGTCCAACTGGTTGCATTCGCATCCCGCTGAATTTACTCTGGCTGATTTTCGGAGGTTTGTGGGCTTGCATCATGCATCTGTTCTTCGGCTTTCTCTTATGTATAACCATTATCGGCATTCCTTGGGGAAAACAGCATTTCAAGATGGCCGGGCTTTCGCTCGCACCATTCGGCAAGGATGTGGAGTTGGGAATTTAAAGTGATACAGATTGCGCTGATGGCGTATTTACACATGAATAGATAACAAAATAAAGAACGAAGCATATGAAAAGTTTTGCACCAAAGCCGTGGGTAGTACCACAGCCTGTGCTGATTATAGGCACATATAATAAGGATGGAGTTGCCAATGCAATGAACGCTGCCTGGGCAGGACAGTGGGACATGAAAGAGATTATGATCTCGATGGGAAATCACGTTACCACAGACAACCTAAAAAATGGCGGTGAGTTTACCGTTGCATTCGCTACCAAGAAAACCATGGTGGGTTCTGATTTCGTGGGTATTGTTTCTGCCAAGAACGATCCAAAAAAGATGGAGAAAACAGGATGGAACATCAAGAAGGCAACTATGGTTAACGCTCCCGTATTTACAGATTTTCCTATGACTTTGGAGTGTCGCATCAAGGAAAAGATTGACGAGTCGGAAGAGGGCTATTACATCGTTGCAGAGATAGTCAACATCCTTGTGGATGAGAACTATCTGGCAGAGGATGGCAAGCCCGACATGGAGAAGATGGAACTCATCGTGTTCGACCCGATACATCATGGTTACATCGAACTTGGCAAGACCATTGGAAAGGCATTCTCAGACGGTAAGGCTTTGAAATGATGACACTCAGATACATCTTCCATAGTGGCTTCCTTATTGAAACGGCTCGGTGCATCCTGGTCTTTGACTACTGGATGGATCCAGCCGATGTCATGAGTGGGTACATGAATACATGTAAACATGTGTACGTGTTTTCAAGCCACTTCCATGAGGACCACTTCACAAAAGAAATCTTCAAGTGGAAGAATCGCATCCCCAATATCACATACATCCTGTCAAAGGATATACTCAAACGAAGAAGAGCGCAGAAAGAGGATGCCGATGTATGGATGGCCAAAGGAACGGTATGGGAAGACGAGAACCTGAAAGTGTCAGCCACGGGCAGCAATGACAGTGGCGTGAGCTGGATTGTTGAGACAGAAGGTAAAACCATCTTTCACGCTGGTGACTTGTGCAACTGGTACGCACGCTTTCTTGTTGACGGCACGCCTGAAGGAGAGGTCTTCAGTGAAGAGTTTGGTCAATACATCAATCCTGTGGCAGAGGAGAAGCGGTTCCTTGGTGAACTTAAAGACATCCGAAAGATTACCGACTCGTTTGACCTTGTGATGTTTCCAGTGGACGGACGCATTGGCAATGGCTATACGCTTGGAGGGCGTCAATTTATCGACCGCTTCAAGGTTGGGATGTTTGTTCCAATGCACTTTGTCATGAGTGGGTTTGAGAGTGCGTGGCGCATGGAGCCTTTCTGCAAAGAAAAGGATGTCCCCTTTTGGTGCATCGGGCACGAAGGAGACAGCATAACAATATAATATTAACACATTAAATCGTTAAAACAATGGACGCAAAAGAAAAAGTATTAGCAACAATGAAAGAGGCAGGTCAGCCTCTTAACGCAGGTAAAATCGCAGAACTCAGCGGTCTCGACCGCAAAGAGGTAGATGCAGCCATGAAGCAGCTGAAGGCAGAGGGCGCAATCGTCTCTCCTGTTCGTTGCAAATTCACCCCCACGGGAGGAACTCAACGAGTGAGCGAAATCCTACTCTTTCTGCTTCTCACCTTTTTCCTGGCTTACATCCAGACTACAGAGGCGAAAAGTCAATCCCCATGTCTTTCATATGGGGCAAGCATTATGAATGGAGAATTATATTGCGGTCATCAGGAGGATAGTGCTTTTGCCATGCACAGCGTCATGAAATTTCCACAGGCTTTATACGTAGCAGACTACTTGCACAAGAAAGGACTGACACTGAGCGACTCTGTTCTTGTACACAAGGACAGTCTGGACGCTGAGACATGGTCGCCTATGCTTTCAATATTTGAAGGTATGCGTTATTTCACATTTGCAGAGTTAATAGAATGGTCATTGAAACAGAGCGACAATAATGCGTGCGACCTTTTGTTTGCATCATGCGGACAGCCGGATGCAGTAGAGAAATATATCCATACGCTTGGATTCAAAGACATCCATGTGCAACTGACGGAGAAGGAGATGAAAAAGATTCCTCATAGAGCCATAGAAAACTCAGCCACTCCAAAAGAAATGGCAAGGCTCTTGGAGTGGTTTTATCTTCATAGGGATGACAACAAGAATCTCTCCTTTATCTGGGATACAATGGCTGATTGTAATACGGGTCAGCAACGCATAGCAGCAGTCTTGCCCAAAGACGGCAAACTGATTCACAAGACAGGTTCTGGTTTTCCTTCTTCTGACGGAAGACAAGATAGAAACGATGTTGGGATCGTTCTGTTGCCCGACGGTTCTCACTTATCAATTGCCATCTTCTTCCCAAAGTCAAAAGAGGAGAAAGAGGTGGCAGAGGTAGCAGAACAATGTTTGATGCGCATCCAGGCAGATGGATTTCTACGTAACATGCCGTCAGACCTACAACACAAACAGACATTGGCTATACTCAGAGCTATAGATGGAGATAACAAAGAGTTGACAGCTGTCCGCAATGCCCGGAATGCTCCACCCAAGTATTCTGACCATGTGGAAACAAAGATGATTACCCCATCCATGCGCCTTTATGAGCCCAAGGGAAGTCAAGACCAACGCCTTCCAGTCTTGTTGTATCTGCATGGAGGAGGCTGGACTTTTGGGAGCATCAATAGTTGTGGAAGGTTCTGTGATGCCCTGGCTGCATCGGGCAAGATGAGAGTTATAGCTCTTGACTATCGTTTGGCTCCAGAGCACCCTTATCCTGAAGGACTGGACGATTGTATCTCTGCCGTCAATTACATCATCAACCATGCTGCAGAGCTGCATATTGATGTCAACCACATCACCATTGGCGGTGACAGTTCGGGAGGCAACCTTGCCCTGGCCACAGCTTTGTCAGAAACATGCCGCGGCAAAATAGAATCCTTGCTTCTGTTCTACCCTGTGACAAAGGCTTTTGACGATGGTTCGGAATCATGGAAGCAATATGGTAAAGGCTTTGGTTTGGATGCCGAAATCATGGAAGCTTTCAATCGGGCGTACACCATCAATGCAGACAATCGCTGTTCCGCCATCAGCGTAGGCCTGTGTAGTGATGAAGAGTTGAATATGCTTCCGAGAACTTTACTCATAGCTGCAGAAAGGGACATTCTGCGCGATCAAGGATTGAATCTTGCAGAAAGAATGTGCGGAAAGATACAACGGATAGAATATAAAGGAGCCGTACATCTTTTCATCACAGTTCCCGGGCAGGATACGGCATTTGACAGAGCAGTCAAAGATGCCATTGGATTTATATGTAACAAATAATTGAACGTCTACTACAATAAGATAACCGCTATGGAATATAAAGATAAGGTGGCAATCGTGACAGGCGGTGCGCATGGCATCGGCAAATGTATCGCAGAGGAGTTCCGAAAGAGAGGGGCTTCTGTTGCGGTCATTGATGTGCGAGAGGGAGACCACTTCGTTGGGGACATTTCCAAGAAGGAGGTGCTGGAAGCCTTTGCCGATGAAATAATCGGCAAATACGGTAAGGTGGATTATATCATCAACAATGCCCTTCCTCTGATGAAGGGGTTGGATGAATGTACGTGGGAGGAGTTTCAGTATGCCTTGACAGTCGGGATTACTGCACCTTTCTATCTTGTCAAGCTGCTTGCTCCGTATTTTGCCGTAGGAGCATCGATAGTAAACATATCATCCTCGCGCGACCGCATGAGTCAGCCGCAGACAGAGAGCTACACTGCTGCTAAAGGAGGTATTGCTGCCCTCACCCACGCCCTTGCCGTCACACTTCGGAACAAGGCAAGGGTCAACTCCATTTCGCCAGGATGGATAGACACTGATTATAAGGAGTACGATGGCGCAGATGCGGTGCAGCAGCCTGCAGGACGTGTTGGCAACCCGATGGACATCGCCAATATGGTGCTGTTCCTCTGCTCCGACAAGGCAGGATTCATCACAGGCGAGAATATCTGCATCGACGGTGGCATGACCCGGCAGATGATTTACCATGGCGATCATGGTTGGACATTAACCGAGATGCAATAATGAAAATCAAAATATACGAAGACAATGAAGAAGATACTTTTTATCATCGGTTCCTTACGCAAGGAATCGTTCAACAAGAAGCTCGCAGAAGAGGTGGAAGAGATGCTTGCCGGGCGTGCGACGGTGGAATATCTCGACTATTCGGATGTGCCGCTGATGAATCAGGACATCGAGTTTCCTGCGCCCGAAGCGGTCAAGAGAGTGAGGGAAAAAGTAGCAGAGGCGGATGCACTCTGGATATTCTCTCCTGAATACAATTACAGTTACCCAGGTCATTTGAAGAATCTCATCGACTGGCTGTCACGTCCGCTCATAGCAGGAGATCGTCAGACTCCGCTTGCCATCAACGGCAAGAAGGTGGCTCTTAGCGGTGCTGGTGGCGCATCGGCAACATCCAAGTGCCGTGAGAAACTTACCGAACTGCTCACGCTGCCGTTTATCCGTGCAGAAGTAATGACAGAACCTCAGACTGGCATCCAACTGAATATGGAGGCTTGGACGGAAGGGCGCATGATACTGACCGAAGCACAAAAGAAGAATCTGAGATTGCAGGTGGACGCTTTCCTTGAATACATCGGATAAATGGAAGAAATCATCTGTTATCTCCTTGCAATCAACATTGCCACATTCCTCTTGTACGGCATTGACAAGTACAAGGCAAAGAAAGGCAAATGGCGCATATCAGAAGCTACACTACTGACGATGGCTGCCATAGGTGGCAGTATCGGAGCATGGGCAGGTATGCGACTTTGGCATCACAAGACGATGCACAAGAAATTCAAGTATGGCATACCTTTAAAAATCATTATGCAGATTGCCTTAGTGGCCTATCTGCATACAATCATATTATGACCGTACCGAGTATTGAATCATCTACACGAGAAGAGCGTTTGAATTATGTCCTGAATGAATGGAAATGCTTACACAACTGTGAGTTGTGCGGCAAATGCCATGTTCTTAAAGGCCGATGCGAAGAATTGCTCTATGCCGACTATATAGACGGCAAGCGGTCGTATATGGATATAACATTGGAAATAAGAAGCAACAGATGAGTCTATGACACTAGATACAACCTATAATAATCGTTAAAACAATGGACGCAAAAGAAAAAGTATTAGCAACAATGAAGGAGGCAGGACAGCCTCTCAACGCAGGTAAAATCGCAGAGCTCAGCGGTCTCGACCGCAAAGAGGTGGATGCAGCCATGAAGCAGTTGAAGGCAGAGGGCGCAATCGTCTCTCCTGTTCGTTGCAAATGGGCACCAGTAGAGTGATGGTACAGGACTCGACAACATATTATGTATGGATAGGCGGGTCATGTGACTACGGTCATAAAGAACCGACGCACGAAGCAAGAGCAGAATCCCAAGCTCGCTTGGGTTATGCCTTGCAAGAAGGAGGAAGACGAAAGTTAACGTGCTGGTGGTACATGACATGGCAACATAAGCATCAAGGAAATAGCAAGGATATGCGAGACATATCATCTTAACAATCAATAGTATTATGGCCGAGGACAACCGTACATATATAGCCATCGACCTGAAATCGTTCTTCGCCTCTGTGGAGTGCGTAGAACGTGGTCTCGATCCGCTCACCACCAATCTTGTTGTGGCAGACGTGAGCAGGACAGAGAAGACCATCTGTCTGGCTGTCTCCCCTTCCCTCAAAGCCTACGGCATTGGAGGAAGGGCACGACTGTTTGAGGTTATGCAGCGGTTGCGTGAAGTTAACCGACGAAGGAGCGAGCGGAGAGCCGAGCTTGCTCGGGCTATCCCGAGCGAGGAGGAGGAAGACGCAGTCAACAATGAGCGAAGGTACAAGAGCCCTTTCTGTCGCCTGACTGGAAAGTCGTGGAAGGACGAGGAACTCAAAGTTCACGAAGATTGGGAAGTTGACTACATTGCTGCCCCTCCTCGCATGGCCAAATACATTGAATACAGCACACGTATCTATCAGATATACCTGAAATACGTCGCTCCAGAGGATATTCACGTTTATTCCATCGACGAGGTCTTTATGGACGTAACGGCTTACCTTGACACATACAGGATGACGGCACATGAACTTGCCATGACCATGATACGTGATGTACTGAAGAATACCGGGATAACGGCTACTGCCGGCATCGGCACAAACCTTTACCTCTGCAAGATAGCCATGGACATCATGGCAAAGAAGGCTCCTGCTGACAAGGACGGTGTGCGCATTGCGGAACTCAATGAGATGAGTTACCGGGAACAGCTGTGGGACTATACCCCAATCACCAAGTTCTGGCGTGTGGGCAAAGGCATAGCAGAAAAACTTGCTCAATATGGTATGTACACCATGGGCGATGTGGCTCTCTGTTCCGTAGAGCGTGAGGGACTGCTTTACAAGCTCTTTGGTGTAAATGCGGAACTCCTTATCGACCATGCCTGGGGATGGGAACCTGTCACGATGGACTATGTGAAAGCCTATCGACCTGAGACCAATTCGCTGAGCAGCGGACAGGTGCTTACAGAGCCCTACACATTCCATAAAGCAAGGGTCGTTGCCCAGGAGATGGCGGATGCCGTTGCTCTCGACCTTGTGAGCAAACGGCTCGTTACAGACCAACTGGTGCTGACAGTAGGCTATGACATCGAGTCTTTGACGAACCCAGACATTCGTGACAGCTACCATGGCGATGTCACGACAGACCATTATGGCCGTCAAGTACCAAAGCAGGCTCATGGAACCGCCAACTTGGACAAGCACACTTCATCTACCAGACAGATTATGAAGGCTGTAGCATCCCTCTACGACCGGATTGTCAACCCCAACCTGCTGATACGTCGCCTAACACTAACAACCAACCATGTCATCAGTGAAGAGAGTGCCAGAACAACGAGCTCCACTCCCATACAGTTAGACCTGTTCACCGACTATGAAGCATTGGAGGCACAACATAAAGCCGAGGAAGAGGCACAGGCTAAGGAGCGAAGGATGCAGGAGACACTGCTGAGTATCAAGAGCAAGTTCGGCAAGAACTCCATACTTCGGGGACTAAACCTTGAAGAAGGGGCTACAGCCATAGAACGCAATAAACAGATAGGAGGACACAAAGCCTAATGGATAAATACGCCCATATCATTGACTTGCCCCACCATGTATCAAAGGTCAGGCCACAAATGACCATGTATCAGCGTGCAGCTCAGTTCGCTCCCTTTGCGGCTCTAACAGGGCATAGTGCAGCCATCAGTGAAACGGCAAGACTGACAGACAAGGCGATAGAACTCTCTGAGAGTGAGTGCGAAGTGCTCAACCAGAAAATCACATTACTTTTAGCGCACCTCGACGGACATCCGTATGTCCGCATTACATACTTTGTTCCTGACTTGCAGAAGGAAGGTGGCAAATATGAGACACATTCGGGTCTCATCAAGTCCTGGGATGAGTACGAACAAAAGATTACCTTCGACGACAACACGCAAATCAAGGCAAGTAAAATCATTGATATAAAAGGAGAACTGTTCGACAACAGAGCATTTTGAATGTCCATCACCGATTGAAATGTAGCCACATTTTAGCAGTTAAGAATAAAGACTGGTAAAAGCTGAACAACTAATTAGGATGTCCAGTTCGTTGTGCAAAAATTGAATATCCTAATTCTGAAGTTCATGTCGGTAATTGTCGCGCTGTAAGCGCAAAAGCGCATAGCCCAGGGTAGAGCGTAGCGACACCCTATGTTATTTCATGTAGTTGATGGTCGCCCCTGCTAAGGGCAAAAACGTAGATAACGGCAGGACAAATTACTCTTTTGCCCTTTGCCTTTCCTTGCAGCCGGCGACCTTTGGTTCAGGGCGTTGCTACTGATATTTGTACATCAAACTGTACACCCTAACTAAATAGACAGAATAGTTGGACTAAATAGAAATGCCTATTTTCCTGAAACATCGTACCTTTGCACCCAGATTCAAACATCGTTTAAAAAAAACTTAAAGGTAATATGAGAAGTAGGATTGAAGGGCTCACACCTTTTGGAGGCATTTTTTCAATCATGGAGCAATTTGACTCCATGCTTTCACTTATTATCGACCATACACTTGGTCAGAGATGCCGCAGTATTATCGGCTATCAATACAGCGAGATTGTCCGTTCGCCGATGAGCGTGTACTTCTGTGGAGGCTCATGCGTGGAGGATGTAACATCGCATCCAATGCGCCATCTCTCATATCATCCAATGCTACGTACATGCAGTTCTGACACCATCCTCAGAGCCATCAAGAAACTGACACAGGATAACATCTCCTATACTTCTGATCAGGTCAAGACCTACGGTGAGATAGAGAAGCATTGTACGCACTTCTACATCCGCGCCAACAGATGCAGTTCGCTCTACGATGACTTGTTTGCACTGAGGGGATGGAAGACGGAGGAAATCGGGCGGCATCCAGTTTGAACTCAATTCTATTCTCGTTGAGAAATGGGAAGACAAGTGCTATCGTCTTGTCATTCAGAGACAAAGACGTACAAACGGTGATCTTGACTTATGGGAAGGTGAATACACTTACCGTTGTATTCTGACAAATGACTATGACTCATCTACAAGAGACATCGTCAAATTTTACAACAAACGTGGTGGCAAGGAACGTATATTCGATGATATGAACAACGGATTAGTAATGCTACCTTCGTTTCTTGCGCTCGGCATAGTCCAAACAAGTTTGTCCTCTGCGCTCGCTTAAAGAAACGTTCGACTGGAACAGGCTCCCAAAGTCGTTCATGGCAGAGAACACGGTCTTTCTTCTGCTTACGGCATTGATACACAATTTCTATAAGACCATCATTAGCAAGCTTGACACCAAGGCTTTCGGGCTCAAGGAAACGAGTCGCATAAAGGCTTTTGTCTTCAGCTTCATCTCCGTACCTGCCAAGTGGATCATGACAGCAAGGCAATACGTGCCGAATATCTACACAGAAAACCGTGCCTATGCAAGACCCTTTATAACTGAATTCGGGTAAGAGTTTATTCTTTGTGGTTAGAACCTGTGTATTGCCTCAAGTCGCATTGTGGGGTAAGGGGGGATGGAGTACCGAATCGGACAATACGCGCGTTTCAACTATCATGATTGACGTGTCCAAGCACTTTGCTGCCATGAAGAGTGCTATTGGAGATTACTTGCGGATGGGAGGTTCTACATTTTCATCATACAAATCAGCTGCTTCACGGAGTTTTTCTCGCATATAAGCACATGCTTGGCGTGGGTAGATGATCTTGATGCCAGGACCATAAGACATGAAGACGGAGTACATCTCGAAGTTGATAACAACCTCAATTTCAAAGATGCAGCTACCGTCTTCTTCGTTTCTACGTTTCAATTTCTGCGAAGGGTGAACTGGTTTTGTCATGATATACTGACTCTGTTCGCGCGATGCCCAGAACTTAATGCGTCGTGGGGTGTTCTTGATATTCTTACTCACTCCAATCACATCGTCAAAGAAGTGTTCTGAGTCGAAATCTGGATTCTCACGAAACGGCACATCCACGGGTTCTACGCTAACGATACGGTCGAGAGCAAGATTGAAGAGCAAGAGGTTTGTTGCCTTACTACCAAAGAGAAACCAGCGGTTGCGAAACTCCTTCAGAAGGTAGGGACAAAGGATGTACTCCTGTGGCTGGCGAGCTGAAAATGCCTGATACATAATACGCAATGTCTGCTTGTGGGCGATGTAGTTGTACAGTGGATTGAGGAGTTTCAACCCCTTCAGATCAGGCACGTTATCAAAGTGAATAATCGGCTTACGGTTGTTCTGACTAATAGATAGTTTGTCCTGAAGACGACTTACCACATCACTCATTTCCGAGAACTGATCGAAGTCCTGAAGCTGGCGAAGCATATCCACAGCCTCCTGCATCACCTCATAGTCATTCTGTGACAATGGCATATCAGTAATGCTATAATCCTTGTCGGCATAACGATAATACTTATGCTCATACACCTCGATTGGAGCATTATAGCCGAGTTTATCTGAGCGCATCATCTGAATATCCCCCTGGACAGTACGTACAGACACACCTTTTCGGATGCCTTCCATATCATAGAGAGCATCACTACAAGCATCAACCAAGTCTTCGAGTGTCCAACGGCGATAGCGGTTGCGAAGACAATTATCTATGGTTTTGTAACGAATGAGAGCGTTCTTATTTGCTGGCATGGTCAAATGATATTTAGTTGCTTTTTACGTATCTCAACAATGAGATCATTTACGAAACCCACATCCACTTTCTCACGGATAGTAGAAGTAGCCATAAGCTGGTTCATATGTTCCTGATCAGTTTCAAGTCGTTCGATAAGTTCGTTGGTGCAAAATTACAAAATATCTACTCAATCTATTTGCGCAGTTCACGGAGAATGCACTTTTTTCATTGATTTTTAGCAGATTTTTGCAGTTACGCAGAAAGATTGCGTAGTGCGTATCTAACTTTGCACTCGGAAATCAGAGACGGGCACCGAGCAAGCTCGACAAGCCCTATTTCTTTCGTGCGAGGATGCTTCGCACGTTGTCACTCGCAATCCGGAACACCAGATGTGTATAGAAATGAGCTAACGCACCACACATTATTAATATTATTAAGAAAGAAAACTATGGAAGTTAAAATCATCAACAACCGTCCTGTTAAGATTTGGACGAACGATGTGGAGGAAACGGCAATGCGTCAGATAGAGAATCTGACCACCCTACCCTTCCTCCATCATCATTTAGCAATCATGCCTGACGTTCACGCTGGTATGGGAATGCCAATCGGTGGTGTGCTGGCATGTGACGGCGCAGTAATACCGAATGCCGTTGGCGTGGATATTGGTTGCGGCATGTGCGCTGTAAAGACCAATTGGAAGATGGAAGATCTGCCGCCACATGTTATCCGTAAGGAAATCATGAAGGGCATCCGTGCAAGAATCCCACTCGGAATGGAGCATCACAAAGAGGCTCAGGATGCAAAGTATCTGCCACAAGGTCACGATATTGATAAAATGGAGATTGTAAAGCGTCGTCAGCATTCTATACTCCATGAGGTTGGTACGCTTGGAGGCGGCAACCACTTCATCGAACTTCAGAAGGACGAGGAAGGAAATCTTTGGATTATGATCCACTCTGGTTCACGTAACCTTGGAAAGCAGGTTGGAGATTACTATAACAAGATTGCTGTCTCGCTCAACGAGAAATGGCACTCGGTTGTATCACCAGAAATTCGCCTGCCTTTCCTTCCTCATGGGACAAGAGAGTTCGGGGCATACTGGAACGAGATGAAATACTGCATCGACTTTGCACTTTGCAACCGCAGGCTCATGATGGAGCGCATACAGGAAGTCATTGCTGATTCTCTGAAAGGCATTGAGTTTGAGCCAATGATCAACATTGCCCACAACTATGCGGCCTTTGAGCACCACTTCGGCAAGGACGTAATTGTTCATCGCAAGGGAGCGACACTTGCTCGTGAAGGTGTAATCGGCATCATCCCTGGTTCACAGGGTACTGCTTCATACATAGTTGAAGGCCTTGGCAATCCAGATTCATTCTGCTCTTGCTCACATGGAGCTGGTCGCGTATTATCACGTAAAGCAGCAATCAAAACCTTGGATATGAATGCAGAGGTACGCAACCTTGAAGCAAAAGGCATCATTCATGCAATCCGTTGTCAGGATGACATGCAGGAGGCATCTGGTGCTTACAAGGATATTGACACCGTCATTGCCAATGAGTCTGATCTTGTAAAAGTAAAGACGAAGTTACTTCCAATTGCTGTGATAAAGGGATAGTATTTCATTATACATATACTCTAATTTGACACCTTAGAGGATTATCGTAATTTTGCACCACGAAACCGATTGCCGTAGAAAAGAATTACTTCTCATGATGGTCTGGTCTTGATGACAGCTAGGATTTAGGCTTAGAGGCAGCCATAATTTAAAGAATGCGTAACAGCTCACTAGTCGAATGACCGGCACCCAGTTGTCTGGGTGGACTAAACTTCTTTTCAAGTGTTGCATCGGTACATAGAAACATGCCAACTGCCGTAGTGAAGACTTACTTCGAGTATGTCTAGTTACCATAAACAGTCTTTGCGTTAGTTGCGTTGGCTTAATACATACCAGTTGCCGTAGTAACAGATTACTTCGCGATCCAGGTAGCCTTATCCTAACAAGGAATGATGAACGGGAGTTCCTTACTCCCAGAATTCAGAAAGGGCATATAAAAGAGCCGTTACGCCTGTTGCACTGGTTCTATTTTCAAACATTTAACAACAAACATTATGTCAAAGTTTAACACTATCGTCAAGGAAGAGTCACAAGTACTCAACCATGAAGGAGCTGAATCATTCAAGCTCTCTCCAGAGATGGAGTTGTATACCGCCGTCGTTACATCTTCACTCTCAAACAAATTCTATGAGACGGCTGAGGAGCAGATAAATCGTATGTCTGCACTAATCAGCAAGTGTGACCATAAGTTTGTTGCACAGCTCGCGGTGTATGCACGTACGGAAATGAATCTCAGAAGCATACCATTGTTCCTCGCTGTGGAACTTGCCAAGTTGCATAGCGGTGACAATCTTGTGAGTCGCACCATTGAGAAAGTCGTTCTTCGTGCCGACGAGATTATGGAACTCCTTATCTGCTACCAGTGGCGTAACAAGAAGGAAGGGATAAAGAAGCTTGCTCGTTTGTCGCACCAGGTTCAAGTAGGTCTTCAGCAAGCATTCAACCGCTTCGACGAATACCAATTTGCAAAATACGACCGAGACAATCTCGAAGTGAAGCTTCGCGACGCCCTGTTTCTGGTACACCCAAAGGCTAAGGATGATGCTCAGCAGGAGTTGTTTAACAAGATTGTAAACAAAACTCTTCAGACACCATATACTTGGGAAACAGAATTGTCGGCTCTTGGACAGGAGAAGTATGAGGATGCAGAGGCGAAAAAGGCTGCATTTGCTGAAAAATGGACAGAACTCATTGCTAGTGGCAAGTTGGGTTACATGGCTCTGTTGCGTAACCTCAGGAACATTCTCGAAGCTGATGTTGATGACAACACCATCAAGGATGTTGCGGAACGCATTGGCGATGCTCAAGAGGTCTTGAAGTCGAAGCAATTTCCATTCCGTTTTCTCTCTGCTTATCGAGAACTGAAGACTGTATGCAACGGCAAAGTCCCTATAATTATGGATTCGTTGGAATATGCGGTACAAGCTTCTGCACAAAACATCAAAGGATTCAGAAAAGAGACTCGTGTTCTGATTGCTTGTGACGTATCTGGTTCGATGTATACTCCAATAAGTCCAAAAAGCTCTGTGAAGAACTATGACATCGGACTTGTACTTGCAATGTTATTAAGAAATCGCTGCGAGAATGTAGTGACAGGTATCTTCGGAGATACTTGGAAAGCCGTTGCTATGCCTTTACGAGGTATTCTAAGTAATGTTGAACAGATGTACAAGCGTGAAGGCGAGGTAGGTTATTCTACTAATGGCTATAAGGTTATTGAATATCTTCGTAATAAGAGCATTCAGATGGACAAGGTGATGATGTTTACCGATTGTCAGATGTGGAACAGTTATGGCAGCGGTCAAACGATTCAATCGGAGTGGAAAAAGTATAAAGAGATTGCACCTAAAGCGAAGCTCTACCTCTTCGACTTGAATGGCTATGGACAGTCACCATTGAATTTGGTAGACAATGATTTAGTTCTCATTGCTGGATGGAGCGACCGAGTATTTGATATGCTTGATGCTATCGAGCAAGGTGGTAACGTTCTTGACCAGATCAAGGAAATTGAATTATGAGGAAAAGTCTGCTGCCGTAGTATGGAGATACTTCGATTATTCTAGAGATTAGCTTACAAAGCACCAGATTCATAACCTGGGTAACACTCTCCATGCGATTGTTGCGCAGACTTTCTTTTCTGATTTACTCCATGAGTAGAACAAGGTTAGAAACCGATGTTAGCTAAAATTCTACTCTTGATTGTACGAACATAGTCCAGAAGGATGGTCGGGTTAATAGCCTTGCCATCCTTTTTGGTTGGGTTTATCAGAAATATGGAGTAACGCATTATAATATATTATTCTTGAAGTCATTAGTGTCCCGTTAAAAATGGGACGAAGTTAAATTTAATCAAATAGTCCCTCAAAGAGGGGATAATCGAGTTCTTTGACATCGTTGAAATTAGTCTTTTCGAAGAGATCTCTCAGTGGAGTCTTATCCGTTAGTGAGATGCTCAAAATCTGCAGGACCTCATAGGTTGACCGCTTTAGTTGCATGTCGTGTTGGACGATGGCGACAAGGCAGTAAGTTATGATTGCAGAGCAAATTTGTATTCTGACAGCGTTTTCTGTAGTGCCCCAGAATTTCTTAATTTTGGGATGCTGCTTGAGCCACTTGAAGAACAACTCAATCTGCCATCGGTTCTTGTAGAGATTGGCAATTTCGAGAGTGGTAAGATGGAATGCATTCGTCAAAAATGCGAAGTCTCTATCTTGCTCGTCATCGTGAAATCTCACAAGTCGAAGTTTCTCAGGACACTTCTTCTGTGTGTTCACATCCGTGAGTTTAATAACGGAATCAGAAAGCACATCCTTAGGCAATCTACGTTTCCATTTCGTACACTTGTACTGCAAGTTCTTCTTCGCCCGAACCACGAAGTATGATTCATTCAGACAAATCTTGTAGAGTTCCTTGAATGCATTGTAGCCTCGGTCAAATACATAGTATGAGCCTGATTCATAGGGAATCTCCTTCATTGCCTTTGAATCGTGTACCGATGCAGTCGTAATATGGAAGAAAGCTGGGACCTGAGACTCTAGAT
>NZ_NPJH01000069.1 GCF_002251365.1 Prevotella sp. P3-122 | reverse complement strand
CCAACTTGTGTAAGTAAACTAAAACTAAATATCATAGTTATTCCTAATGTATAACCTAACGAATTAGGAAAATCTGATAAACCGATCAGATAAATACCATTATATCCAAAACCTGTAAAAGATAACAGAGAAGATGCTATTCCAATTAGACAAAGCCCAACTCCTAAGCAAACGAATATTTTTTTTCTATAAAAATAGAGCTTGTCATTTGTTACAGCAGGAGCGAACGCAAAAATTACTAATGCCAATAAACATGTACGTTGTTCAACACGAAAAACAGAAGGGGTTTCTGTGTAATTTTTAATAGTGCTTATAACTGAAATTAACAGAACTAAAACTGCAAGCCAATTCCAATCCCAATTAAATCTATATCTAAAGACAAGCAACGTTGAAATTGCAAGTAATACAAGATAAAACGTTGTACCGCCTAAGTACATAGAAACAGCACATGTGCTTAATGCTATTAATAGTATGTCTTTTATAGAATAAATATTAAATACACCAAGAAATTTTATATTCTTCATTTTGCTCAAGATTAAATTATCATGGGAAAAGGCGCAACAAACAAATTACTATTCATTTTCCAACCACGTTTTTTTCTGCACATAATCAAAAAATCGTTTTGTTAGACTAAACGACTCCGACCATCTATACACTCCTAATATAACCTTGTTATGTTGCAGTGTTTGGTAAATTTTTTGTTTGAATGTCAAATTTACCCAACTGTTTTTAGCCATGTGCAATACTAAAGTATTAGGAGTCTGCAAATGAGGATTTGTAAAATATTCACAAGGAATAATATGCATTCCCTCTTTTAACTCTTGGAACTCATTTACATATCTCAACCCGTATTTGTCTGCTTCTATAGCCATAATGACTGGTACTATTATCTTGTCATAATAGCTACCATCAGAAAGGATAAAGTGTCTGTCTTTGTAATATGACAAGCAATCATTAATAAACGGATGGTTAGCTTCTGCAGCAAATATGCTTGACTCCAAGCAAATATACTTCAAAATATCTTTAGGATCTTTCTTGTATCCTTCTGGAGTTAATCTATCTTTATAGTTCAAGATTCTTGCATTATCCTCATGATATTCCATTGCAGCAAGAAATCTGTCATTATTAAGCCAATCCTCATTAATTCGTTTAATGACTTTTATATCTGTATCCATATATAAGCCTCCATATTGATGCAAAGCCCACATTCTTACATAATCTGCAACAAAGGCATACTTTTTAACAGAATATGCCTCCTTGGTGAAGATAGCATTATCAACATCAAAATTGCTTTCATCCCATTGGATTATTTTAAAATCAGGATACATTTGTTTCCACCCCTCAATATAATCTTTAAATTCTTGCGGCAACGGATTGCCACCAAACCAACAATAATGAATAATCTTAGGTATCATATTTTAAATCTTCGGATAATTATTAACTTTTTCTTTTAACATCTCTATATATGGTTTCATATTGAAATCATATACTTCATTTCTGTCATATCTCTCAAAATGAGAATCTTCATATATTCCAGCTCGGTCGCCAAGCCCACGGGCACGTTTGGCGGCATACTCCTCTTCACTTTTGGTATAGTAATGGTTTATACGCAAATTCTTATATATAATCTTATTTGCACCCCAACCAATAATTCTTGTTCCATAAGCTTCTTTTATTGTATATCCTCCCCTTATGTAAAGCGGATAATGTGGAGAAATGTAATTTGTAACAAGTCGAGGATTACAAATACATTTAATGTGAACGTTCAAATAATACTCATTTTCTGCTCTATGAGTATAATTCTCAGTTATCAGGCCAGCCGGTTTCTTTTTATATCCAGAAGTACCATACAAAGCCCAATTTACACCTACTCCAGCTGCTCCACCTCCAGCCGAATACACCACATCATCAACAACTTGATATAATGGTCGGAACGGTTCTGAAGGCATAAGATATTCATCCATATCAATGAACGCCATCCAACGACACTCGTGCTTATGTTTTTTTATAGCATCATTATATGCATCGAGTTGCCTTCCTACACCTGGTATTTTTATATAATCAACAATTCCTTTTTCAACGTAAGGCTTAAGAATATGTTCTGTATCATCTTGACTTTCATTATCATAAAAGTAGAATTTTGATACGCCTACCATACGATGAAATTCTATCCATTCCACTATATAAGGCCCTTCATTCTTACTAATAGACACAACAGCCAACTCATACGTGAAACTCTTATTGCGATCATTATTCATCAACCTCTCAACCTTCTTAAAGCCAAAATGCTTTTCGTACCATAACGTGAACCAATAATTCAACATTATATAAGGTGATGCCAATAATAGAATTATATTCCCGACAAACTCATTTTTAATATTGTGTTTAATCGGACGGATAAAAGCATTGTTGTAACAATATATTTTTATCCAATACTTAAATGTTCTTTCTTTTAATTCCGACATATCTTTTTATTTTATCCATTTATCTATTATTTTCATTGCTTTATGCCTATCTTCTTCCAAACACTGAGTTATTGATGAATAATCAAAAACAGAAGAAAGCAACTCGTCTAATGATTTAACCCTTGGAATATGATATGTACCAAATAGAGTATCCATTCTTACATTCATTTTTTTGAAAATACCAGTCAATGGCAAAACCATAAATTTCTTTTCAAAATAAATACTAAACATACAGCAATGATATGAATTTGTTATTATATATTTTGCGTTAGCAATCAACCCTATCCATTCTGTAGGAGAAGGGAAGATTTTGTCATATTTATCATTCCGACCCTGACTGGCAATATATTTTACAGACATCTTTTTTGCCTTAGCAAAATTAAAGACCTCATCAATGTCAACATTTGTAAAATTACCTAAAAGATAAAGCAATATATAATTTTCAGAAGACTCACACTCTGCTATAGACATGTAATCAGAGGCTGTTAACAAACCTGTTGGGTCTATTATTCGTGTTGCATCTATACCTAAGAGTTTGCATTTTGCTACTCCACTTTCTTCCCTTACTGTTACTTCAGAAAAGTCGCTTAAATAGTTCCCCATTTTAGAACAGCCATCCTTAGTAAATGGATTACTTCCAAAACTTGCAGCATAAGAATATTTTCGTTTCCCTTTAGGAGTAAAATTTAGAAAATACAATTCTGATGGGCCTCCCCAAACTTGGTCACTCCCTGTTATATATATATCTGCATCTGGCGGATTATTTCTTAAGGCAGAAATATCATAGACTGCTTTTGTGCTATTTATAAACTTATCTCTAAAATCATCAAAATGCCTATTAACGATACCAAAACGTTTATCAAATACTCTCAATTTATATCGAAAATATAAGAGACTCCAAAAACGGTACGTCAATACTTTCTTCGGCAAATTTAGCAATCTTATAAAAGGAGATTGAGGAGATAATGTATCTGATACTGTTTTTATCAAGTACGCCTCTTGATGATTTTTTATCAAATAACGCTGCAGAGCGTAACATTGCAAGACTTGTCCGTAATTATCTTGACTATCCCACAACGTTATAATTCCTATTTTCTTTCCCATTTTGCTTTCATCTTATTAATAAAATGATTTATTCTAAAATATTTCAGACAAACGTGAATATAGAAATATACCCGCTCTGTAATTTTTTGTTTTGTAAGTTCGTTTATAACAGAGATTAAATCCTCATTGTCAACTCTATAAAAAAACTCTTCCCGTCTAGGATGAGGTATTGCACAATGAGAATACGATCGATTCAATAATTCTACCCGTTCATCTATCTGTTTTATCCTGCCTTTCATCTTATTAAGAAAATCCATGCCCTTCTGCGTATGCACAATAAGCATACTAACACCTTTTGAAGAATAGAATTTTCTATCTACCTCACGAATCCCCCAGAAATCAGCCATTTGAATGTCACTTCCTGAACGTCCTTTCTTTGCAGGGCAATTGTAGCAAGATGGTCTTAAATATATATCGGAAAGGAATCCTTTCATAAAAGGATTATCTCTATGTATATCGGACAACAAAACGGTATTTTTGTCCGCCTTTACGGCGGACTTTCTACGGACAACAAAACGGTATTTTTCCCATCCATCAGTTTTATCTCTAAACTTAATGTCCCCTATGGGGGACTTTGCGTTTAGAGATGAATTCAAAACGGTATTTTTCCCATCGGCCGCCTGAAGGCGGCAAGTTTCGTCTTTACCAAATTCCTCATTCAAATACCTTTTCCAAATACCTGGACTAGGAACACCATGACAAATAAAATCAACAGTCAGCAATTGAGGATAATCTTTCCGCAAGAAACACTTCAATCCCTTTATCTGACATGGAGTTCCAGTAAATAAGACAATTGTACCTTTCTTCAATTTCTTTTCGGCATCAATATAACAATCCTCTATATTACTCTGTACATATTTACTACCACGCAGTTTTTTCAAGCCCTCAATATTATCTATACATATATGATGAACGCTCCAATCATCTTTAAATGCGGCACCATATACAACACCTCCCTGTTCTATTATACAGGTTGCCAATTCTGTAAAAGCGCCTCCGGATGAACTCTCTTTTAAAATATCAGAGCTATCATTTTTATAAGCAAACAATTTTTCCTCGCTCTTTGATAAAGAGAATTCGCTCTTTTCATTATATGGACAAACCTTATCACAGAGCTTACACCCTATACATAATGACTCGTCTACATGGGGATACCAAAAACCTTCTTTATCTTGAACTAAAGATATGCATTTCTTTGGGCATTTCTGAACGCATGCTTCACATCCACAACATTTTTTATTATCTTTGTTTTCAACCATAGTTTTAGAAGATAAATATTTAAATAAAATTTAGCCGTTAGTTTCTTACCATCAAGTAAACCTTTCCAAAACGACCGAATATATGTATTTGATATTGATTCAACTTTCAACTGAGGCAAATCTTCAAAATATTTTAACGGAGCAACAGGAAGATCTGCCAAACAACACTTTACATCAACATTCGGAACAAATATACGTTCAAAAATTCTTGTATAGAAATAATCAGAAGCATATTCATACAG
>NZ_NPJH01000068.1 GCF_002251365.1 Prevotella sp. P3-122 | reverse complement strand
TCGTGAGATGAGAAAGCGCGAAACCGCCGTATGCGGAACCGCTTGTACGGTGGTGTGGGAGGTCGGTAAATGTGAAAGTAGGAGGCAAATGCCTTTCTATGATTAGCATTTACCTCCTACCCGATTTATTAATAACATTTTGATGGTGTAAGTTAATATAACCCACCTTAACTTACAGAGAATTTTCATAAACAATAAAAAAAACTCAATAAAAGTTGTTTGGTTTTTAAAAATACACTATCTTTGCAATGTAATATATAATATATGTGTAAATCATCAGCCATTTGTAGGGCTTGAGGTTTGCTTGTTCGCTACTAACAGTTATTATTAAATCTATGACGAAATTCATATACATTCTTTTTTTGTTGGTTCTCTCATTGTCGTCTTATGCGCAACGCATATATAATGTTGTTGACTATGGTGCAGTGGGCAATAAGACAATAGATGACGCCAAGGCCATACAGCAGGCCATTGACGAGTGCTCGGCCAATGGGGGTGGCACGGTACTGCTGCCTGCCAACCATACCTTTATGTCGGGGCCGTTGTGCCTGAAATCCAATGTCGACCTGCATCTTGAGGCTACTGCAGTGCTGCTGGCCAATCCCGACGAGGGCATCTACAAGCTGAGTGCGTTCGGGGAGAACCGTGGCGAGGGTATGATGTGGATATATGCCAATGGAGCAGACAATATCTCCATAACAGGCAAGGGAACCATTCACGGCAACGGCATTGCATTCATGGGAAAGGAACTTGACGACTCCTACGAGCTTAAGCCCGTTACAACCTTCGACCCACGTCCGCATGTGCTTACGCTCACAGACGTGAAAAATCTCACTATCCGCGACATTACCATCCGCGACGGTGCCTACTGGACGGTGCATCTCATTGGATGCGACGGGGCGGTGATAGACGGCATCAGCCTGCTCAACAATCTCAAGATACGCAATGGCGACGGCATAGACCTCGACCACAGCCGCAACGTGAGGATAAGCAACTGTCACATCACCTCGGGCGATGACTGCATCTGCCTTAAGAACCGACGTGAGTTTGAGCAGTACGGACCGTGCCATGACATAACGGTCACCAACTGCGTGATGACAAGCCGGTCGTGCGCAATAAAGATAGGCAGCGAGAATATGGACTCTATATATAATGTGGTATTCGACAACTGCGTCATAACACGCTCCAACCGAGGACTGGGCATACAGAACCGTGACGAGGGAACCGTCACCGACGTGATGTTCTCTAACATCATCATGGACTGCCAGCTATGGAGCGACGTGTGGTGGGGAAAGGCAGAGCCAATATATGTTACCAGCTATCCGCGCGCCAACGGCAACCACAAGGATGCCAACTGGCGTTTCCCTAAGGGCGAGACGGTAGGACGCTGCGGAGAGGTGAGCCGCATATATTTCAATAACATCGTCGCCAACAGCGAGAACGGATGCTTCGTGGGCGGTGACATAGAGGGAAAGGTCAACAATGTCCATTTCAGCAATGTAAGGCTTGTCAGGAAGAAGGTTACTGCCTATGAGGGTGGAGCCATCGACCTGCGCCCGTGCCGCGACACGCAGTTCATGCCTACACAGGGACGTGCCGTGACAACGCAGAACGTTACAGGCTGCACGCTCGACGTGGTAACGGAAATGACACACTAACTAAATATCGTTGACTTATAATAATGGTAATTTTGCAATCAAATTATAATTTATTCATAAACCTTTAAAATTAACAGTTATGCTAAAAGTACGAAACTATTCTAAAGCAGGCATGCTGAAGACATTCTCTTTGGCATCCCTCTTGCTTTGTAGTACAGCAGCTATGGCACAAAGCCAGAAAACTGGTGTCATCAAAGATGCCAATGGTGAACCTCTGGTAGGCGTGACCGTATTGGAACAAGGTACATCAAACGGTACAGTAACCGATGCCAACGGACGCTACACACTAAAGACTACTAAGGCCAATGCCAAACTCAAAGTCTCTTACGTTGGCTATGAGACAAAGTACATCACTCCAGGACAGAGCATAGTCCTTGAGGCTGATGACGAGACACTCAACGAGGTCGTTGTTGTTGGTTACGGTACCATGCGCCGCAAGGACGTAACCTCTTCCATCACGACAGTGTCTGCCAAGGACCTTACAAAAGGTGTTTATACAGACCCCGCACAGATGTTGCAGGGTAAGGTGCCAGGACTGGTTGTTAGTTCTACTGGTGACCCGAATGGTTCTACCAGCATGACCCTTCGTGGTGTCTCTTCACTTAGAACAGGCGAGGCCATGCAGCCATACTATGTAATCGATGGTATTCCTGGTGTTGACATCTCGCTCGTAGCTCCTGATGATATTGAAAGCATTGATGTGCTGCGTGATGCCAGTGCTACAGCTATCTATGGTTCTAAGGCTGCAAATGGTGTAATCATGGTAACTACCAAGAGGGGTAAGACCAATCAGGATAGGGTGAATGTCACATATTCTGGCTACGTGGCCTTTGATGACATATTGAAGACCCTCGATATGGCTACAGCCGATGATATCCGTTCTTATGTAAGCAAGAATGGTATTGATTACGCATACGACTACGGACATTCTACCGACTGGCAGGACGAGGTGTTGCGTACTGGAATCAGCCACAACCACAACCTTTCTATCAATGGAGGCTCGAAGAAGACTACTTATATGGCGTCTCTGAACTACAACGACCGTCAGGGTGTTGTTAGGGGTACGGACATGAACCGCGTGAATTTCCGTTCACTCGTTTCTTCAAAGGTGCTGAAAGACCATCTCGACCTTTCTGTTGGTGTTAATGCCATGTATGGTAAGCATGAAGGTGTGCCTATGGACAATGAGGGTGCCTCAGTTCTCGATGCTATGAACTATTACAACCCGACCTTGCCTGTAAAGAATGAGGACGGCTCTTGGTCACATGGTGACGGTTCTAAGAACTATAACCCAATATCTCTTATCAACGAGGACTCTTCAGAATTTATCTGGAAGCGTATACAGTTTATTGGAAAGGCTACAGCATATCTGTATAAGGGCCTGACATGGAACTTCAGCTATCAGTTCAATAACAGACAGAGGACATATAGCAAGTACAATTCACACAACTCTCAGATTGATGGTGTTGCCGACCTTTATGGACGTGCTACCAGAAGTACTTACATGGGTGAGGACCAGACTTTCGAGACCTATATCAATTATGACACAACAATAGCAAAACGTCATAAGCTTGGCTTGATGGCTGGTTATACATGGGAAGAGCGTGACAACAATGACGGCTTCGGTCTTACTGTTCACAACTTCTTTGATGACACATTGGGCTGGAACCAGCTCTCTTATGCAGGAGCAATCGATGGTATGACAGCTGTTGAGAGCGGAACAAAGGAAACCATACGCAACATTTCTTTCTATGGACGTGCTACCTATTCCTATGATGGTAAGTATATGTTGCAGGCAACTGTACGTCGTGACGGTTCATCTGTATTCGGTGATGGTCACAGGTGGGGTACATTCCCCTCTGTATCTGCTGCATGGAACATTACAGAGGAAAAGTTCATGGATGGTATTAAGGAGTCTCTTAAGCTTTCGAACTTGAAGCTGCGTGTAGGTTATGGTGTTAGCGGTAATGCACTTGGTTTTGGAGCTTATGCTGCTGTTAAGAGGTATAAGGCCAACGGCTCCATCACAACCATCAATGGTAAGGACTATTCAACTCTCGTAACAAGTCAGCTGGCTAATCCTGACCTGAAGTGGGAGAAGACTGGTATGTTCAATATCGGCTTGGATTATGCTTTCTTTGATGGAAGGCTGAACGGTTCTATTGAGTATTATAATAAGGTGACGAAAGACCTGATTTGGGATTACCCAGTATCTTCATTCATTTATTCATTCGGAACAATTGCTGCCAATGTAGGACAGATTACCAACAGGGGTGTCGAGTTCTCTATCAATGCAATTCCTGTTAAAACTAAGGATTTCACATGGCAGACAACTTTGAACTTGTCTCACAACATGAACCGTGTAGACAAGCTTACTAACGATAAGTATTTCACAGCTTCGTTCACACAGGGTGACCCAATGGTGGCTGGTGTTTCTTCCAATGGCTATACACAGCAGATTATGGAGGGTGAGCCTCTTGGTACATTCTTTACATACGAGTTTGCCGGTTACGACGAGACTGATGGAACATCTCTCTATTATGAGCGTGATGCTGAGACAGGTGAGCGCACAGGCAAAAAGATTAAGGATCCAACATTCAAAGACCGTGCCATTACTGGCTGTGCACAGCCTGATCTGACCATGGGATGGAACAACACTCTTAACTATAAGAATTGGAGCATGTCAATGTTCTTCACAGGTGTCTTTGGACAGGAAGCATATAACGGTCTTCGTGCTCACTATACAGCACCTGACTTCTTCGCAAGCGGTAAGAACGTGCTTAAGGAGTTTGTTACAGACCGCCCAGCTGCTGACAAGAGCTCAAATATCCCATCTGACAAGTTTATCGAAGATGCCTCCTATCTCCGTTTGCAGTCACTGACCTTGGGCTATACTTTCCGTAATTTGGATGGTTGGGTTAACAGCTTGCAGCTGTATGCAACAGTTAACAACGTATTTACAATTACTGGCTATGACGGTCTTGACCCAGAGGTAAACCTCGGTGGTATCGACCCAGGTGTTGATTATCGTTGGAGTACTTATCCGCATACTCGCTCAATCCTTCTTGGTGCAAAGATTAATTTCTAAAACGGTTTAAATTACAAGAATTATGAAACTTAACATAAAAACCATATTTGCAGCAAGTCTGGCAGCTTTGTCAGTAAGCTGTACCGATTTGGATGTTTCTGTGGATTCCCAATACACAAAACTTCCGAATAGTGAAGATGCCATTGAGTCGACAATGGCGGGCATTTATTTCCAGATGCGTGATTGCTTTGGCCGTCGCTTTATGGAAGCTCAGGCTTTGTCAAGTGACGAGTTCGTAGCTCAGTCGTTCTCTGGAAACTGGCTGGATGCCTATGCGTACTCAAACACTTCCCTGCACAATTTTACAGACGAGTGTGCAACCATCGACTGGATGAATGTCATGGGTGAGGGAGTTGTTAAGGCAAATGAAGTAATCTATTCAGATGCTGACCCAAAGTATATTGCTGCTGCAAGGGCTGTGCGTGCTTATTTCACATATCTCGAAATGGATAACTTCGGTGATGCTCCAATTAATGACGAGACTTATGCGGCAGAGCATGGTACGAGTCTTTCTGACCGCCAGCCGCGTGCAGACGTAGCAAGGTGGATAGAGCAGGAACTTCTTGATATTGCTGACCAGCTGCCAGAGGAGCCAAATGGTGAGAACTATGGTAAGCCAAATAAATATATGGCATACGGTCTGCTGGCTCGTCTGTATATCAACTGGCCTGTTTACACCGCTGCTTCTGTTGACCAGTACGATGCTGCGACAGCCACCAATGAGAAGCTTGATGCCTGTGTTGCTGCTTGCGACAAGATTATCTCTTCTGGCAAGTTCGACCTTGGTCCTGCTCCTTATCGTTTCAAGTTTGGTCCCACCAATACTGAGCTTGTTGAGAGTGGACAAATCAAGGACTTTATTTACGTGATGCCTTATCATACATTGAATGCTACAGGTATGCAGTATGGACGTTCACATTCGTATAAGGACATCAAGTCTCTTGCCCTCAGCTATTATGGAGCCAAGATGTCTAACTCTGGTGGTGGCTACATCGCTGTTACGCCAGAGGCTTCTGCACGCTTCTGTCTTGATGGTGATGAGAGAAATACTATGGTGCTTAATGGTACCGTTCATGTTTACGATCCTACAACTCTTCTCCCAACTGATGAGGTCTGCTTGGATCGTAATGGCAATCCATTGGTGCTCACACGTGATATCACTTTAGTTAAGGATAATGCTGACCTTGATGTTGGTGACAATGTTGAGGGATGGCGTCAGGGCAACCGCTCCATCAAGTGGTTTGTAATCAATGACGACTTCAAGAACGGACGTAATCAGTCTAATGATATTCCTCTCATTAGGTATGCTGATATCCTCATGATGAAGGCTGAGGCTATCACACGTGGTGCCAAGGCTACAAATGGTGATACTCCGCAGTCGCTGTTCAACAAGATTCGTTCTTACGTAAGTGCTCCAACTATCAATCATGCTCCTTCTCTCGAAGAAATATATGAGGAGCGTGGACGTGAGTTCTTTGATGAGAACCTTCGCCGTATTGATATGATACGTTTTGGACACTTCGAGGATGAGTATTGCTTCCACAAGAAAGGCTTTGAAAATGCTAATTTCGACAAAACACGTCGTATATTCCCACTCCACAAGAAGAACCAGCTTGACTCTAACCCAACTTGGAAACAGAATCCAGGTTACTAATCCGCTTTCCTTTACGGATTACAACAACTAAGAATAAATTTCAGGGCAGACTTTACGGTCTGCCCTTTTTTTGCGTACGACTTGTCAACTCACCTCTCGGATTTCTTGCACTGGTAATCGGCATAGGTCAAGCATCACTCATCGGCCGACGCACCGCAGTGTATTGGCCGACGCAAAGCTGTGTGTTGACTGACGCACCGCAGTGTATTGTCCAACGCAAAGCATTGCATGAGCCAACGCAAAGCTTTGCATGTGCCAACGCAAAGCTTTGCAAGTGCCAATGCAAAGCTTTGCAAGTGCCAATGCAAAGCTTTGCAAGTGCCGACGCAAAGCTTTGCATTAATCATTGTGGATTTTCATAGAAAATACACGGCAATGCATCCGCAGTTCCGATATTATTTCGTATATTTGCACAAAGAGATTTATCGGGTGGTTTTTATAACCACTAAACCAAAAATACACATTCCTCAGTATTATGCGCAAAACGTTATTGTCATTGTTTATGTTGGTGTCCGTAGCCGTTGCCATGGCAGAAGACTACACGCAGTATGTCGACCCGCGTATAGGCAGCATCGGTCTGGGGCGCACGTTCATCGGCCCTGCCATGCCCTTCGGCATGGTAAAGCCTGGCCCCGACTGTGTCAACATGCCCAATGCCGGATGGGCGCCAATGCCCGAGAAAGTGGCTGGCTTCACGCAGACACACGTCAGCGGAACAGGAGGAGGACAGAAGTATGGCAACATCCTTCTGCAGCCTTACCTCGACGGACAGCAGCTCAGGGAGGGAGTGATGGCGCAAAGGCGTATAGGCGAGACGATAGATCTCGGATATTATTCGTGCCTATACCAGAACCATATCAGCACAGAGATAACGACCGCCGGGCGCTGTGCCTTCTACCGCATCAGCTACCCGCAGCCGGGCAGACTCTTCATCGATGCCTCGTGGTTTCTTGGCAAGGACACCATTCCCGACAAGCGCGAGGCGCAGCAACTCGTGGGAACACATGTCAGCATAGTGTCTCCGACATGCGTGGAAGGATGGTCATCGGTACGGGGCGGATGGAACAACGGCGATGCATACACCGTTTATTTCTCCCTGCATACCGACAAGGCTTTCAGTGTGTTGCAGTCGGACGAGCAGACATGCAGGCTGGCTTTTGCCGATGAAACCGTCAATATTAAGGTGGGCATATCCTACGTGTCGTGCGAGAAGGCGCGAGCCAACATTCCCGCCAACACCTTCGGCCAACAGCTCGCCACGTTGAGGGCGGAATGGCAGAAGATGCTCTCAAGGCTGAAATATCAGGGCACGGAGAAGAATATGCGAATGTTCTATACCGCACTTTATCACGTCATGCTCATGCCGGTCAACAAGACTGGCGAGAACCCTAAGTGGGCAGACTCTCCATACCATGACGACTACTATGCCATCTGGGACACCTATCGCACGTCTACCCCTCTGCTCGGCGTATACTACCCGGAGATACAGCGTGACATAGTGAACTCCCTCCTTAATATATATAAGAACGAGGGCTACATGCCCGATGCGCGAAGCGGCGACTGCAACGGACGCACGCAGGGAGGTAGCCATGGCGAAGTGGTTGTTGCCGATGCTATGGCACGCGGACTCGACGGTATCGACTACGAGCTTGCACTGCAGGCAATGATAAAGGATGCAGAGGTGCCGCCCACCGACCACGAGAAGGAGGGCAGGGGAGGACTTCAGGAATACAACACCCTGGGATATATACCCTACGGCATACCGCGTGCCGGAACGCGGACTGTGGAATATGCCTTCGACGACTGGTGCATAGCGCAGGTGGCAAAGCGCCTCGGCAAGGAGGATATATATGATAAGTATATGTCACGCTCGGGCAACTGGCGCAACCTGTGGCGCGCTGACTACGAGTGGAAGGGCATGAAAGGCTTCATCATGCCGCGTGACGCACAGGGACGGTGGCTCGACTCCGTGCCTTGGGGAAAGTCTAAAGTCTATCATCCACTTATCCCTTACCGCCCCGACACAAAGGTCGCACCGTGGTATCTGCCTTGGTGGAACACCTTCTTCTACGAGGCGCTGTCGGCAGAGTACAGCCTTAGCGTGCCCCACGATGTGCCTGGTCTCATCGATGCATGCGGTGGTGCCGATGCCTTCCGAAAGCGTCTTGACACCTTCTTTGCCGAAGGACATTACAACGTTGCCAACGAACCGAGCTTCCTCACGCCATGGCTCTACCATTTCATCGGACGTCCAGACCTGTCGCGTGACCGGGTAACGAGGATTATCAACGAGAATTTCAGTGACCAGCCCGACGGCCTGCCGGGCAATGATGACGGAGGAGCAATGTCGAGTTGGCTTATCTGGGGAATGCTTGGCAAATATCCGCTTGCCGGAACCTGCCAGTTCCTGGAGTTCCCGCAGGATGATGCCATAGAGCAGAAATCTCAGAACGATATGCTCATGTGCTTTGTGCTGAACCGACAATACCGCAACTGGCCTTATTCATACCGATGGAATGGCGATATTCTGGAGATAAGATGCAACACTGCCATATATAACATCCACCGCAATGTAGTGGACAACGCATCGGGCTTCTCGTGGGAGAGTGCGCAGGCGAGGAATGCACGCTACGATAATGTGAGCGGCACTTTCGGCTTTATCTCCAAGGCGGCTTACGCTGCTCTGCTTGCCAAGGGACGCTTTACATACGACGGTATCACATGGCGGAAAGTCGATGAAACCGCCGAAAACATACATGTCAGGGCTGACAAGGATAATACCGAGATGTGGATTGCCAAAGACCGTGAGCTGCCCATTGTGATGAAGATGAAGAACAACCCGTTGGGTATAGACTGGGACATGAAACAATAACATACTGCTTGACCTATGAAGAGACTTATTATCGCTATTGCCACCTGCATGATATTCGGCATGGCCGACGCACAAGACCGACGGCAGATGGGAGGCATATACCACGCATACCCTTATGCCAGCAAGGCCGATAACCTTATAGATGCTACTCCAGAAGGTTATACTCCGTTTTACCTTAGCCACTATGGACGCCATGGCTCGCGTTGGATGACGAACGACGAGCGGTACGAGTGGCTATATTCCTATTTCGCTGACAGGAAAAACCTCACTCCGCTTGGCAGAAAGGTGGAGAAGGCTATGAGAAAGGTGCTCGACAATGCCCGTGGCAATGGAGGTAGGCTGTCGCGGCTGGGCGCAATCCAACATGAGGGCATAGCGCGGCGCATGTACAGCAGGCTGCCTCAGATATTCGCTCCGGGAAACAGGGTGAAGGCACGCGCCAGTGTCGTTGACCGCTGCGTGAAGAGTATGCAGGCTTTCACTGCAATGATGCAGTCGCTTCAGCCTGCACTCGAGATGGATATAGCAGCCGACTCTGCCGACATGGCATGGATTGCCTACACCGCTCCCGAGGTGAAGGAGCTGGAGAAATCGCTCAACATAGTGGCCCGAACCAACCCCGAACGTTTCATGGCACAGCTGTTCAAAGACCCTTCCAGGGTTGCTGAGCACATGAGGTTCATGAGTGAGATGCAGGCTGTCACCTCGTCGTTGCAGGATGTCGGACTAAACTTCAAACGTTATCCGAAAGACATCGAAACGCTCTTCGACGGCCTTTTCACCGATGACGAGTTCCGTGCCTTCTACTGCGCCAACAACCTTCGCATGACTATATGCAACGGCAACTATGCCACCAACGATGGCATACCGGCAAGGTCGGCTTTGAGCTTATGGCAGAACATCGTCGATGAAGCCGATGCCGCCTTGATGTCAGCAAAGCCCTCGGCGACACTTCGCTTCGGTCACGACACTTCGCTCTACCGTCTGCTAACGTTGCTGAACATGCGCTACAACAATCCCTATCCTCTTCATCCCGACACTCAGCAGGCTGTCGATGGCGAACACTCCGACCTCATGGATGTCGTAGTGCCTATGGCTGCCAACCTTCAGATGGTGTTCTACCGCAAGACAACGCCCGATGCGGCTCATCCTGAAGATGACGTACTCGTAAGGTTTATGCTTAATGAGCGCAATGATATTGCTGAAAACCCCGATTTTACCGAGCTCGTTCCCGGTAGCCGCCTGTATCGTTGGACAGATATAAAGGCTTGTATGCAGCAGCGCATACACAGGCTGGAACACCTTCGTCAGCTGCATTGCCTCAATACTATGGTCGGTACGGCACAGGCCAATACCAACACTGCCGGACTATTCGGTAAAGGCAGCGAGGAACATGGGCAGACGTTGCCGGCGGTGCTCGTGCCCAACGGACAGAACTTCTGGACTCCACAGACGCAGGACACTGAACAGAAGTGCATCGCACCATATTATTATAAGGACTCTCTGCTGCAGGGCTTCCGCAACAGCCACTGGATAGTGGGCGGATGCACGCAGGACTACGGCTCGTTTACCGTGGCTGCCATAAGCGGTAAGCTGAGGCTGCTGCCGGAAGAAAGGGCCACACGCTTCTGTCACGACAGGGAATGGTCGCACCCGCATTACTATGCCGTGAGGCTTGACGACGAGCATCTGCTTGCCGAACTGACTGCCGACAGCCATGCCTCGCTCTTGCGCGTAACTCCCGATGCCGACCAGACGGTATATATAGTAATCAATGCCAACAGCGACGAGCAGCAGGGATATATAGAGGTAGATACCCTGAACCGCATGGTTTATGGCTACAATCCTGTTCACAGAATTTATCAGGGATGGGGAGAACCAGCCGGCTTCTCCGGACATTTCGTACTGAGATACTACGATGAATTGGCTGATTTCGGTATGACAAAAGGCCAGATTCCCTGTCTGTGGCTGTCTTTCAAGGCGCGTGCGCATACTCCTCTACTCTTTGCCACTGCAAGCTCGTTTACGGGCAAGGAAGGTGCTATTGTCAACCTTAAGGCCGAACTGTCTGATGTCGACTCGCCCGACTTCAGCCGAATGGTGGTTGCCAATGCGGAGAAATGGATAGACAGGTTCCATTCCATCGATGTCGAGACTGCCGACGTGGCAAAGGTCAACCAGTTTTATGGTGCCTTCTACCGTGCCAGTTTCCTGCCCCGTGAGATGAGCGACTGCAACGGCGACTATCCTTGTTTCTCCTCTGGCGAGACAAAACACATGGATTCTTCCATCCTACCTACTCATTCTACACATAAATATTTCGGAGACTTCTCCATGTGGGACGTTTACCGTGCCCAGTTGCCGCTCTACAATATCATAGCCCCGACACTGTCTGGGCAGATGATGCAGTCGCTGGTAGACATGTACGACAGTAACGGCTGGCTACCCATATTCCCCTGCTGGAACAGCTACACCGCAGCCATGATAGGCGACCATTGTTCGGTTGCACTTGCCGACGCTTATGTGAAAGGTGTGCGCAACTTCGATGCCCACAAGGCTTACGATGCCATGCGCAAGAATGCCTTCGAAAGTCCCGCATCGTACGATGAATATACCGATGGAATGGGACGCAGGGCTCTCGACTCATATATTAAATATGGGTATATACCTATGGAGGACAGCGTGAAGGAGGCGTTCCATACCTGCGAGCAGACATCACGCACACTGGAATATGCCTACGACGACTTTGCCGTGGCACAGATGGCGAAGGCTCTGTCTAAAGATGCAGACTACAACAGGCTTATGGACAGATGCCGCAATTGGCGTAATGTCATAAATCCTGCTACGGGGTGGGCCGACGGCAGACATGCGGACGGCTCGTGGCAAGGATGTACTGACCTGGTTAGCAGGCAGTCGTTCATCACCGAAGGCTCGATATGTCATTACTCCTGGTACGTGCCGCATGATATACAGCACCTCATCTACAGAATGGGAGGAGAGAAGGTGTTCGAGCAGAAGCTCGACATGATGTTTGGCCTGTCAGACTCTGTGTCAGCAAGACCTCTTTACTGGCACGGCAACGAACCTTGCCACCAGATACCATATCTTTACAACTATATTGGAAAACCTGAGAAGACAAGGAGGGTCATAAGGCATATTCTCGATACGGAATACAACGACACGCCGGGAGGACTCTCGGGCAACGACGACGCGGGGCAGATGTCGGCATGGTACATGTTCTCTGCCATGGGCTTCTATCCCGTTTGTCCGGCTTTTCCTCTGTATCAGTGTGGTGTGACAACCTTCGACAAGGTGACGTTCAACCTCGAGAACGGCAAAACATTCACCGTATTGCCAGGAGCCGAAGGGCAGACGTCGTTCAGCCATGAGGATATAACATCTGGTGGCACGATACGCATAACTGCAGAGTAGCCAATTTGGTACTTTTTCTTCTAAATGCTTAATTTTTCTTGCAAGAATATTGGGTTTTGAACGATATTTGAAGTAATTTTGCATCACTTATCAAAAAAATGTAGTGATAATTATGGATAATCAGACTAAGGCCATAGACACTCCGTTTGGCAGACGTGATGCCTATGGGGCATTGAGTATGCCGGTTTATCATACTGCCGCTTATGAGTTTGACACTGCTGCCGATATGGCTGATGCATTTACAGGAAGGGTTCTGGCACCCGATTATTCCCGTGTCATGAATCCCACGGTGACGTTTCTTGAGGACAAGGTGAGAAACATCACTAATGCACATGCTGTTGTTGCCATGTCATCGGGCATGGCGGCCATCAGCGCAACTATGCTGGCATTGTCGGCGCAGGGAAAGAACATCGTCACTTCAAGACATATGTTTGGCAATAGCTTCTCGCTTATTACCTCAAGCCTCCCGCGGTTTGGCGTTGAGGCACGGACGTGCGACTTGCTCGACCTGGAGGCGGTAGAGAGAAATGTCGATGACAATACATGCTGCATATTTCTGGAGATTATAACAAATCCTCAGTTGGAGGTGGCTGACCTGTCGGCTTTGGCAGCCATAGCACACAGACACGGCATACCATTGGTTGCTGACACCACGGTTATACCCTTCACTCAGTTCTCGTCGCATGCACTTGGTGTGGATATAGAGATTGTGTCAAGCACTAAATATCTCTCCGGTGGAGCCACGTCGCTTGGCGGACTTGTCATCTGCTACGATACGGTGAAGGAGTTTGCCAACAGGATGAAGAACGAGATGCTCTTCAATTTCGGTGCCTATATGACACCGCATGTGGCATATATGCAGTCGCTCGGACTTGAGACTCTTGACGCCCGATATAGGGTGCAGGCTGCCAATTCGCTTGAACTGGCAAGGCGGCTAAAGAGTGTTGACGGCATTTCACATGTTGGATATGTAGGACTGGAAGACAACCCCTTCCATGAGCTGGCAGCAAGGCAGTTCGGCCCCACGGCTGGAGCAATGATAACCATTGACCTTGCCGACCGACAGGCGTGTTACCGTTTCATAGACAGTCTGAAGCTTGTCCGCAGGGCAACAAATCTTTTCGACAACAAGACTCTGGCCATACATCCTGCCAGCACCATATTCGGCAATTTCACCGATGCCGAGCGTGCCGCCATGGATGTCCTCGACACCACAGTCCGCATATCTGTTGGCCTTGAGAGTGTCTCCGACATCTATGAGGATATCAGGCAGGCAGCATCCGCCAGATAGACAAAGATACTTATCCCCCCCTATCTATCCCCCCTATCTATCCCCTCTATCTCCTCTATCTTATCTATCCCCCTACAGAAAAAATGAAATACGACTTCGACAAAATCATAGACCGCTCGTCTACCGGCGCACTCAAGACCGATGTGCTTGCCGAGCGTTATGGCCGCGCAGACCTTCTGCCCCTGTGGGTGGCAGACATGGACTTCGAGACTCCGCCATTTGTTGTTGATGCTTTGCGCAAGCGCATGGAGCATCCTATATTCGGCTACACCGTAGAGCCAGAAGACTATTGGCCGACTGTAATGGCATGGCTCCACGAACATCATGGCTTCGATGTCAAGCGGGAGTGGCTGTCTTACATTCCCGGCATCGTCAAGGGCATAGGCATGGTAATAAATGTGTTCACAGAGCCTGGTGACAAGGTGATTATCCAGCCGCCTGTATACCATCCCTTCCGTCTCACTCCGCAGGGCAACGGCAGGGAAGTGGTATTCAATCCCCTGCATGAGAATGCCGACGGCACCTATTCCATGGACTTCGACAATCTTGCGCAGGTGGCCGATGACAGGTGTAAGGTGCTCGTCCTCTCCAATCCACACAACCCCGCAGGTATACTCTGGGACAGGCAGACGCTTGCCCGACTTGCTGACTTCTGTTATGAGAGGGGCATCATCGTGATATCCGATGAGATACATTGCGACATGGCATTATGGGGAAAGAAGCATATTCCCTTTGCCCTTGCCTCTGACAAGGCTGCCCATTGCAGCATCACCTTCGGTGCACCATCGAAGACATTCAACATCGCAGGCATTGTAAGCTCGTTCGCCATCGTTCCCGATGACGGTCTGAGGTCACGGTTCTATTCCTGGCTTAAAGCTAATGAACTTGACGAGCCGACTATCTTCTCGCCCATAGCCACTATAGCAGCATTCTCGCAGGGAGAGGAGTGGCGCAGGCAGATGATCAGTTATGTGGAGCAGAATATCCTCTTTGTTGAGGACTATTGCAGGGAGCATATTCCTGCCGTGCGCCCATTGCGTCCCGATGCGTCGTTTTTGGTATGGCTCGACTGCCGTAGACTAAACCTTGACCATGCCTCGCTCGTAAGTCTGTTTGTCGATAAGGCCCGACTTGCTCTCAACGACGGTGAGATGTTCGGACAGGGCGGTGAGGGGTTTATGCGTATGAATGTAGGAACACCAAGGGCTTTGATAGCAGAGGCGCTAACGCGTCTGCGTGATGCCGTAGCAGGGGCGTGATTGCGGCCTACGGATAATTCTCCTTTGTGCACGTATATATATGTGTGTACCCCATAAAAAAACAATCAGCCATTGTCGCTACAATGGCTGATTGATTCAGTGTTTTGATGATATTAGACTGTCGGACTATCTGTTTTGTCAACATTCCAAATTAAGTTTTGTTTTATATTACTATACACTATTATTGAGTCGCTGATTAATATGGAGGGTACGCCACACTGATGGTGTCGTCCTTCTCTATTTTTGTTTATAAAGCATTTCAGATATTCTGTTTAATTACTTGTATTTGTGTCTGAATATGAATTTTGAGCTGTTGTTACTTTGATTTTGCAAACTTACATATTTTTTCTGGAATAACAAAGAAAAAGACGGATATTTTCCCTCTTTCCCTGTATTTAATGTGAATAAGGCTTGTAGCACCAACAGAACAGCCCGTTCTGATACGATGGACTTGACTAATCTGCTGACTTGTCAGTAAGAGCTTTCCATATTGAATGTCTTACTTCGGGATTGACAGCCTCGGCATCTCTGAACAGTTTGTTAACATAGTGCCTTTGTGAATTGTTCTCGTAGGGACATTCCTTTATGAGCTTCTCGTAGCCTGCCATTTTGGCATATATGCTTATGTCGTCCTCGTGCTCCAGACAGAGAGGACGAATTATTGACAGAGGCATCCTGTCCATGTCGTAGAGTGGGGGAGTGCTGCCAAAATGCCCTTGGAAGAAGAGGTTCATAAGGCTGGTAGTGATGATGTCGTCCTGATGGTGACCCAGCGCAATCTTGTTGCAACCCAGCTCCTGCGCCTTGGCGAAGAGTGCCTTGCGCCTGTGCCATGAGCAGAGAAAGCACACAGGCTTGGAAGTGGGGATGCTGCTGTCGAAAGATGTTGTCACTATATGCAGAGGCATGTTCCATCTTTCGCAGAACTGCTCAAGGTAGCTGGTGTCGGTCTCGTATTTCACGTTCCGCATCCTCACATGGCAGGCCTCCACTTTTATGCTTGGCTTGAAGATGCGGGCCTGCTGGCCGAGCATCTCTACTAATAGCAGCGAGTCCTTGCCGCCAGACAGCCCGATAAGTATCTTGTCGCCATCGGAAAGGAGCGAGTAGCAGGCTGTAGCCTTCCTGAACCGCTTCCATAGGCTGTTGCGAAGCCTTGCTGCCTCTTGGCTGATGTTGTTGTCTTTCTCCATAATAAATAAAAAACAGGCTCACGATGGGTGAGCCTGCTTGTTTGGTTAATCATCGCTGCGGCCAAAAATCCTCAGCAGGTAGAGGAAGAGGTTGATGAAGTCTAAGTAGAGTGACAAGGCACCGAGCAGGGCTACTTTCTGTGCGCCCTCTCCGGCGTTGCGCTGTACCATCAGCATCTCCTTGATTTTCTGGCTGTCCCATGCGGTAAGTCCTACGAATATGGCCACACCGATGTAGCTCAGTATCAGCTCGAACATACTGCTCTTCATGAACATGTTCACAACGGTTGCTATGATGAGTCCTATAAGGGCCATGAACAGTATGCTGCCCAGAGATGACAGGTCTTTCTTGGTGGTGTAGCCGTAGAAGGCGGTCACGCCGAACGTGGCGGCGGTGATGAAGAACACCTTCGATATTACTGCCGTGGTGTAGAGAAGGAATATCGATGAGAGCATGGCCCCGTTGAGTGCCGAATAAACGGTGAATAGTATGGTCGCGGTGCTCAGCGACAGTTTCTCTATGCGTGCGCTGATATACATTACCAGTCCGAGCTCGGCAATGATGAGTCCCCACATCGTGAAGCTGTTACCGTATATCAGGGCAAGCAGGTTGGGAGAATTGGCCACACCTACGGCCGTGACACCTGTTATCACCAGTGCAAGGGTCATCCATACATACACTTTACGCATGAGGGCAGAGAATACGTTGGAATCTGCAACCTCCTGCTGACGAATGAGTCTTTCTAATTCTTGTACTTCCATATTATTTTTCTTGTTTTAATGAATTCTATATTGTATTTGCAAATATACTCCTTTCCATTATTCCTTGCAAATGCTGTGCCGTTTTTTTAATCTATTTTGACTAAGTTGTTAGGGGTGTACAGTTTGATGTACAAATATCAGTAGCAACGCCCTGAATCAAAGGTCGCAGGCCGAACCAAAGGTCGCCGGCTTAAAGGAAAGGCAAAGGAAAGGCAAATGAAAGGCGCTTACAGCGCGACAATTATCGACATGAACTTCAGAATTAGGATATTCATTTTTTCCACATCAAACTGTACACCCTAACTACTTGTCTTTGCCAAGGTATATATATAATAATGTATAGCCTCCCATCCTTCCGTTTTTCGGTTGATTTAAGTCAAGAGAGCGTGAAAATATGCGTTTTTCTTAAAAAAGTTCGTGGAAAAGTTTGGCTGTTTCGTGGAAAAGCAGTACTTTTGCATCCGCTTTCAAGAACACCGCCGCTTGCGGCAGTTCTGTGAGAAGTAAGAAAGAGTTCTTTGAAAAGATTACATAGACAGAGAAGTAGTACAAGAAGCGAGTGCCGAGTCTTTCCGATTTTTATTGGGAAGTATGAGG
>NZ_NPJH01000067.1 GCF_002251365.1 Prevotella sp. P3-122 | reverse complement strand
CAAATGAGCATACAATATTGAAGTTTTTATTATCTCATCTTTTTTATTAGTTCCGACAGAATACAGTGATATTCCGTCTTTAATATATACAATATTATTTATTTCATCACATTTTTTCCTTTTCCAAAAAAAAAGTCTCTCTACATGGTTCTGGTATGCTGGATCTTGTGAATATAGGTCATAGCAGTTGTAACCATCCTTGAATGGCAAATATTGTGAAGAAGGGCTATCATAACATCGTCTTTCTGGTCCGAATCCACTCCAAAATAAATCTGGATACATATCATAATATCTACCAGAAACGCCGTAAGGCAATTCATCAAACCATTCATTCTTGGAACTTTGGAAAACCTCCTTCCATTGAATATTCCTCCATAGACCACGTGCTGTTTTCCAAACATTTTCAAACTTGTCATTTTCAACACTCTGAATATGGAAATGTCCCATTCCTAAAATATAATCTTTCTTGTTCAGAAGTTCGTCTGTTAAAAACTCTCTGATATTACCAAAGATCAAGTCACAATCACAATATCCCCAGAAATCATAGTCTTTGACATATTCAAAAAATAGTTCCTTATACAAAGGTCTGAAATCGCACAGTTTATATGGTTTTTCCAGCCAAATCCGCATTCCCAACAATCTCTCCAGTTTGTCTTTGATATTAGGCAGAGAAGATTGTATTACTTTAATATTTGAAGCTTTACAATTAATCTGCTGGTCTGTGGCTATCAGAAAATCCACAGAAGAATTCAATATGCAACTTTCCAACCAAAAAGGAAACATATTTGGTAATTTACCAAAATATAGTAATATAACGATAATTGATTTCATATCCGTCACCTTTATGAGAAGTCAGCTATTATCTGTTCTGCATACCTTGGATCAGTACATTGTGATGGATTATGGCCATCTTCTGATTCATTGGTAAACTTGCCTTTTATAGGAACTCTGTCTTTAGCTCCCATACGGAACCATTCATATTCAATATCAAGATGTCCTAAATCAATAGCCTGATATCCTAATTTTGCCAATTCATAAGCCAATACAGTAGCTGAGATACCAAATGATAAAAGAATTAATTTATCTTTACTTACATTATTGACTATAAAATTGTATATGTCGTCATATCTGTCAAAGCCGCTAAGTGCAGGACCCAATATACGCTGGATGCTCTTTGCGTTGGCATACAAATCATTACCGATGCCGGAGCGGGTCTTTGCTCCCTCCACAATGACGACATCACGACCATCCCATATCTGTTTAATCAAACCTATATGTTCTGCACAATGACTCTTATCTTTATGCTCATAATAAAACCTTGTAAGTTGGGTGTCAAGATATACCTTGTCAAAAGACAACCAATGAAGGAACTTTTTGTGATGTCCAACTACATAATTTGTCCAAAACCCCTGCTTCGGTTTTCCATCATAATGGTTCAGGTGATTAGGTATTGCAACCTTGTGATTTGGCAAATCAGATTGCAGACATTCAAGAAGCATCTTTGAAAGCCTAGGCGAAGGATGTTGGTATTCTCCGCCCTTACCCTCTATGCTATCTAACTCACCATCACCAAAACGGCTCAAAGAACATTTATGGTCAATAATATACCTTATTGAATCCATAGAGCTCATTATCTGAAGTTTTGAGGTTTTCTTGAAAGCCATCGGAATCAAGAAATGTTCATCGATGAACTTACGTATTATTTTCTTTATCATATTATTTATGCTTTTTTCCCAAATACATATTTCATAACCAGTCTATCTTTTTCCAGTATCCATTTCAATACAAGAGAGAACGATATTGCTGCAGCAACAGGTAATGTCGCCATCAATAAATCAATGAAGAATCATGAAGCATTTGCTAAAAAACGCTGAAAACAATTTGTTACCATTAACTCTATAGCAAAATAATGAAATATATAAATATATAACGTACCCTGACCTACTCTTATTAAACTTTTATTTATTTTTAGTTTTTCTGAATTCATCCTTTTGCAAATATGCATAATAATCAGAACTTCTGCACATGAAACTATATATTCTCCATAATGAAAGGGAAATAAGAAGGAACACATCCATATTATTATGGAAGTATACAAGAGGATGTAATTATCAAAAATCTTATCATGTAACTGATAACGTTTAATAATATTACCCATCAAAAAATAAGGGAAATATTTGACGATAAGTTCCAAACTTAAAAGATTACTTATTATTTCTGGAAACCTATTTATCACTCGTGTTGCCACAAACCAAATGGCTAAAGCAAATAAATATCTAAACCAAATCTCCCCCGTTAACAATCAAAGGCATATTCATAATGTTTTAGACCACAACTGTTCAAGAACTGTTTAAGTCTTGATTTTAACAAATTAAAAGCGCCTTGATATCCTTTGGAATACCCATATCTTTCATCCGCCCATGGAGTCAATGAATGGTATTTCCAATAATATTTCTTCAATGGAAACAAGCAGTCTTTAAACCATGGTTTAAACGAATCAATATAGTGGATTATCACTGCATTTGTTTTATACTCTTCTATATCTTTTCTATAGCGAATCGGTATGTTACGACCATGATGAAGCCAATAATAACTGAACATATTGTATATGATCGGCAACTCATAGATATGGCCTTGACAAACCTTGTTCATTACGTCTTGTTCTCCAAATTCTAAGACTTCACGATTTGCAGGATCATTAAAAAAGGCAAAACATTTCTGGCGTACTTTTTCTTCTCTCCATTTTGCCAAATTAAACCACACCAAGCCGGCACATCCATAAAAAGAATCAGACGACAAACCTAAACGTTCCTTATGTTTTTCTGCACCTTGTTCATCGGTAGTCTCAGCAATCCAATAATCAACCATTTCAATGTGTTCTATTGCCTTTAAACTTCCAAGACAAATCATATCTGCATCAACATATAGGATTTTATCAACAGTTGGAAATAAATCGGCTGCATATAGTTTTAATGAAGGAAAGATTCCCCACTTACCACATACAGATAAATCTATATCCAAATCATTAGGATTTACAACCTTTACATCAAGTGTATGCCCATATCTTTCGACAAAGTCTTTCAGCTTTGCATTGTTTTTTCCAGAAATATCTGTTACCATGACATGGACAATGAATTCCATATCTTTATTATTTTCAAAGATAGAAGCTAATGTTGTGGCAACATGTGGGATATAAGTATCATTGGATACAAATAATAAATGCATAGTACATTATTGGTTTATGAATTTTTCACATGTATTTATGAGCTTGTCTGCTATCAATCTCCAATCTTCTTTGTTTTTAGGAAATCTGGCTCTGTTAATCTTAAATGATGTCAATGGGTTATGTAGATTAAGCCCATCCCAAGTCATCACATTGAAAAGATTTATAAGTCCGCCAAAACGATCTGTACTATAATCAGAATCACCTTTCAATTCTACAAAGACAACAGGTGTTTCTAATCCAAGACATGGTAATGCACAATGTATTCTGGATGTAATAACACAAGCAGCCTCCGAATATTTCCTCACTAAAGACTCAGCATAGTCCAATTTGTCTTGCTGGCTTGGATACTCCTTTTGAATACCATAATTATATTGATTTATATATTCTGCATCAACAAGCATTTCTCTATCGAACACCTTACTATACTGCATTAGGAAAAAAGCATTATAGAACAACGCCTTCAATCCTTTCTCGTGCTTTTTATATGTAATATTTCTTATAGATGACCAATGTAAAGCAAGATACATGAATGTTTTTAGAGATAACGACTTATGATTAGCAATAAGACCTGCCGTAGCACAATAAGGTTCGACAACATACACTTTATCACCTCTCTTTTGTGATTTGTATTTTTGCCCAAGGGTCAGAGTCATACATCCACTGAAATATGCATCAACTCCTTTATCTCGTAGCAAACTTGCCGATTTTGTATCACGACACCCTACAGGTTCATGTTTTTTAAAATATGATATGCTCTCATCATCAAGGAATTTTGGAAGACCACAACGATTTATATGCAATGCAACAAACAAAGGGTTGATTTTTTCTGATGGGGGCCAGTTTTCAGGATGGTTCATATACCATCCGTTCATTATCATCTTTATTTCCTCACCATCATATTTCTTAAGATCTGTTTCTCGCTCAAGAAAAGCATCTGTATAAGGAAGGAACTGCTTTGCAGCCAAAGCCTGAACATAATCCCCAATATTGATTTTCTCGTCAACACCAGTGCTGACAACCATTAAACCGTATTTCATCTTCCTATATTCTTTCAAATTTTATAATCTGCATTTTATCTTGTTTAACCAATATTTTCCTTTTAACTGGAGTTTTATAATAGCTTTTAAGACTTTCTTCTATCATCTCAATATATTGTTCATAATCAGAATTAACCATCATCGGAAGATTATTATCTACATAAGATTTATACCCTTGATAATATTTCTTTGTATGTGGAGAATTTACAGTCCATCCTACTCTAACAAATTTCTTTCCGATAATAGAGTTGCATTCTGTCCAAACATTCACAAGGGTCAGGGGACACAAGGGTCAGGGTCGAGTAGAGCGAGGGAGTTTCACCCTCACCCTCTCACAGAACCGTGCGTGAAAGTCTCCCCTCACACGGCTCTTCACACTCAACGCTTTGTGCATAGACATAACCTTGGGGTCTGACCTCTCTG
>NZ_NPJH01000066.1 GCF_002251365.1 Prevotella sp. P3-122 | reverse complement strand
AGGTGACGCATATGTCTGCATACCTTTTCTATATAGAAATGTTTCAGGCAACGGTAGCCTGAATCATGAAACAGTATCATGATTACCATAATTTCTGCCTTTGACATGGTTGACTTGCGGTGATATTTCCGTTTCTTATCTGCTTTCAGTGTATATTTTTCCATCATGGCATCAAAAAACATGCAAAAATCATCTGCAATACAAAATAATTCTGGAGTTTCCTTGAACGAAGTGAAAAACTTTGTCCTCGGTGATCATAGCGATTGTTGTTTGTAATTCTTTGTATTTCAACACTATAAAGTTACAACAATTTTCGCTAATCACCAAATTTTCAAGCACTTATATTTCGTCGAACTCACGTTACAATATATTAGCAAATATCAACATCGGAAATAAAATTAAAAAAATGGGACGCAAAAAGACAGAAATCAAGTTGAAAGAGCCTGTTCGCATCCGCGAAGCAAGGCGCAGTGATGGCAACATCAGCCTCTATCTCGACATCTACAGTAAGGGTATGCGCAAGCGTGAGGGCTTGAAGCACTATCTCGTGCCGGAGATAAATTCCGCAGCAAAGGTGCAGAATGCCAACACCCGAAAGCTGGCTGAACAGATTAAAGCGCAGCGTATTCTCGACATCCAGACGAAAGGACTGGTGGACTGGGAAGGAGTGAAGCGTTCACACATGCCCCTCAAGGACTGGCTAACCAAGTATTCATCAGAAGACACCGGGCTGCAACCGAGTTCTATGCGGTCGAAGCGCAACGCACAGGCGAGAGTCGAGCAATACCTTGATTATATAGGTAAGCCCGATATGGGATTGAAGGAAGTTGACCGGGACTTCTGCAAGGGGTTCATTGCCTTTCTCAAGACTTGCACCTTCAATGACGGCAAGAAGACTTTGGGCAACATCACCTACTGCATCTATGTCAACCGCATCACAGCGGCTCTGAGTAAAGCAGTAGCGGAAGGGCAGATTGACCGCAATCCGTTCAAGTTGCTCGAACCGAAGGAGAAACCGAAGAAAGATAACTCCATGCGTGAGTTTCTGACCATCGAGGAACTGAAACTGGCTATCGCGACACCATGCCGCTATGAGATAGTGAAGAAAGCATTCATCTTCTCCTGCTTCACGGGGCTTCGTTATAGTGACATCAAGACCTTGTTATGGAATGATATACACACCGCAGCCGATGGCAAGACACTCTATATGGAGCATTTGCAGTACAAGACCAAGAAAATGGTAACTGTGCCTCTGTCGGATGAAGCCTTGAAATGGATGCCGAAGCAGACAGAAGAGAATGAGGATGTGTTTCATCAGCTACAGATAACATCTACTACTGTAGAAGTGGTGTTGGGCGAATGGATGAAGGAAGCCGGTATCACCAAGCACATTACTTATCACGTCGCAAGACATATAGAATTTCTTTCTTGTTTGAAAATCAATGTGTTACAGAATTGCCGAGTGGCATAGGTAACGATTTAGGAACCACCTTAGTTCCCCATTCTTACTCATTTTGCTTTGCTCTCAAAGAACGCTATCGTGCCTACAAAGATAACATAAATTGTTGAATTGACAAAATTTAGATGATGCTTTAACTAAATTTCGGAACGTTAATCGGTTCATCTTATTGTGTCTTAAGCTGTATCACGAAACTGAATCCTCGTCTGGTGTCATCACCCAATCATATTTCTTCACCCATCGCCAGATGGTAACACGCGAGAGGTTGGTCATGTTCTGAATCTGTGTTTTTGAGAGTCCTGCCCGCATAAGGTAGCACACCTGCATCTGCTGTTCGTTGAAGTGACCAAGTTCCTTTAAGAGTCTGTCTCTGAATAAGGGATAAAGCTCATCAACGGCTTGATATAGTTGCCTCCAGTCCGCAGTTTTCATATTCTTCTTCCCTGTTGAAGTGTTCTTGATGGCATCAATAACATCTTCTGACTTTCCTTCCAGGTCTGACTTGTGCAGCAACTTGATGAACGTCTTGTTCTGATCCATCTTCTCTGCCAGTTGCTGCTCCTTCTCTTTGAGGACTGCGCTATAATCAGACAGTTCTACATTCACACGAAGAAGTTCACGCTTCACATTCGTCAGTTCATCTGATGATTTCTCCAGCGATTTCCTTGATTGCATAAGCTCTTGTTCCTTCTTTTCTATATCTGCACGCAATTGTTTGTCATTATCAGAGATTTTCTGCAGAGTAGATGATAATGCCACAATTTCGCGAAGATGCTTGTTTCTCCTTCTGACATGCAGGATATAACCGAGTCCTGCAAGGATGATGGCTGCTAAGAGTACCATGATGAGCGTATTCCTGTATTTATCTCGCTCGTCTTTCAATGATTGCTCTTTCTTTTGGTCAAGATGATATTGGAATTCATTGTTGACTGTAGACGCCAGTTCCTGTCTCTTGCCGAAGTCCAGGGAGTCGCTTAGCTGCATATAGATTCCTGCATAATGGCTTGCATTCTTGGTGTCTCCGTTTCTGTTGTACAAGCGGCACAGCATTTTTGCCGCATCATACATATTGTTCAAATCAGTTCCATCATCGAGGATACGTTTGCAATAAATGGCTACAGAATCTGTCTTGCCTATTGATTCATAGTATTGTGCAAATGCCAAGCAAGCGAATGGGGAGAAATGTTCCAGCGGATTATCCTCGATTCGTGATAAACACACCCTTGCCTTTTGTGTTTCACCCAATTCAGAGTAGTTACAGAGTAGAAGAATAAGTGTAGCTCGATTTTGAGAAAAAGCTTTGGATTCTTCTATCTGTCTATATGCTGAATCAAAATATGAGCTGGCCTGTTGAGACTTGCCTAATGCAAGATAAGATGCCCCCATATGCATATAAGGTACGATACCGTCCATCTTCATTTGATTGCACAAATCAAGCTCGTGCTTTGCCATCCGGAAGGCTTCTTCAAAATTTTGCACTCTAAAGAGTAAATAATTTAAATTTGAATATGCATTGCGCAGCATTATCGAATCACATCGATTTCCTTCATTAGCATATTCTAAAGACTTTAAGAAGAATTCCATAGCCCGAGGAGTGTCCTGCAAATCGCGATAAACACTTCCTGCATAATAGTTTACTTCCTGCTTTTCAGACAGAGAGCCTTCTTTCTCAAAATAATCCACAAGCCTCTTAACGGTTATGTCTGAACTGGGCAGATTGTCTGCCTTGTCATTTAAGCGAATCTTCAACAAGTCATATTTGGCCCTGACATATTCGCTACTTTCACGAATATCCATCTCCAATGAATCAAGCATTGAAATAGCCTTCTGTGGATTGTCGTTTCCAATCTCTTTAATACGTTCCATCTCATTTAGTGAGTCATGCTTGGAGCAAGACATCAATACAAGCAGCAAAGATACGAGTATACACAAAATTGAATTGTCATTCATGTTTCTTTGTCTTTAATTTGGCTGCAAAGGTAATCAAAAACTGCGAAACGAGGAAGTATTTTGCATTATTTATGTTTCTTGATGTTTCCGAAAGATTTGATATGAAACAAGAGAAGCATTTTCCCTCAAAAAATAAAAAAATACTTTTTATCAAAAATTTATGACATTGAAAGGGGGGGGGGGGGTAACATATTTTAACACATATAAGAAACACTATGAAACTAAAAATTTTCTTTAGCATTATGATTTCGATGTAATTTTGCACCCAGAAATTTAAACTTCTAATAATTAAATTTATGAAAAAGAAAATTTATTTAGTGGCAATTCTGACTGCCTTAATAATGCAGAGTATGAGCGCATGGTCAAACACTCTTGGTATCTCACAAGTGAACTTATATCGCAAGTATGCGCCTAAACTTGACGGAAATGCCAAACCGACTAAGGCTCCCGCTAATTTCAGTATCCCATTAACTGTTTATCTTGATAAGGATAATCATCAGTTAAAGGTGACCTCTATTTCAGACGGGGATTTCACGTATTATATATATGATGAGTATGGCAACGTCGTAACACAAGATGTAATTAACTGCTCCTCAAATACAATCATCTACATTGACCTATGGTTATGTCAAAGCGGGGTATTCTCTATAGTGTTCACCAACGACGGAAACACCTACGAGGGAGAGTTCGAGATAGAATACTAAAAAAGAACATCAATACATTTCCGGAATAATTGAGGCAGACCACACTGAATTAAAGGAGCGGAGATCGAAAAGCTTTAAGAGTAGATATTCAATTAAAAGATTATTTGGTGATGTACTACAGTCCATAGTGAAACATGAAAATGACTTAATGTATAGTCATTTAAATACTGGCCTTAAAACGAAAGGCTATATCAAATCTAAATGTACCTATATTATTAAAAATTGGCATAATATTTTGCCTATTACTAATTATGAACTTAAAAAGAATTCTTTACAGCTTGGTTTTTATACTTTCATTGGTCTTAATTCTTATGATTATTGACTGCTATATCAGAAAGGACTGGGATTATATTATATTCCCGATAATTTACCTTGTTATAATATTAGGTTCAAGTAATAACATTAAAAAAATAAAATGATGAGAAAAGTGTTAACATATGCAATGTTGTTTTTAATACTTTGCACGGTCTTCTGTTCTTGTAGTAATGACGAAAAGATAAGTGATGCTACAGAAGCAGATAACAATATTCTAGAATCTGAATTATTACTTAAAATAAGTGCTTTCAATGATAGTGCAATTAATAGTAAAATCCAAACTCGTGGTTGGATTAAGCCTGGAGCTTGGAAGCGTGCTCAGGTTATAGCAGCTGATATTGCCGGTGGTGTCAGCGGAGGCAAAGCTGGTTTTGGAATCGGGTCTTTCTTTTCTCCAGCCGGAGCTGGTGCTGGTGCTGTGATTGGAGCTATTGTTGGTGCTGGTTGCGGTTCTTATATGGCTTACGCTAATGCATATTGGACAAGAGCTGCGCTTAAAATGGACATGACTCCACAGAAAGCAACTCTAGCATATGCATCTGTGCTTAAAGAAGGAAATATTGAGAATAGTGTTCCTAAGGATATTATTGTGGATTATCCTATTGAGGATAAGGATATAACTCTTATGGGTGCGAAGCATAATCTAGTTCTAAAGAAGTTGATAGATAACGATATTAAACTAGAGAAAGTTGAGGATTGCTTTACTAAAGAAGAACTGGCTGTCATCAATTCGGATGAATATCAAAAAGTTTTTGACAAAACAATGAGTGCAATTTCCAATAATAATGATATCCTTAAAATTGAAGGAGATGATGTGACGACAAAGGTAATGAACCTTTTCTATGAGATTTTACAGAAATATCCAGATAACAACGACGATATTGAGTATATTATTAATAAGTATATCGAAGTTATAAAAAAATCAAATGAGATTTCAGACGTAGATAAGAAGAATATTTACTCAGGTTTAAGCATAGCCGCTTCAAGCAGTGAGTTCTGGGAACAAATGGAGTTAAAATAAGTAATAAATTAAAAAATGAAAAAGTTTAGTACAATTACATTAGGCATGGTTATGCTTCTTACAGTTTCATGTAGCAATGATATGATAGAAGTAACCGACACCGCTACTATGAACAATGGCTCAAATGACATTGTTGCTCAAATGTCACATTTTAATGACAGCCTTTCAATGACAAAGCCAGAGACCAGAGGAGCCGGCCGTATTTTATATTGGATGTGTGTAGTTAGTTCAGATATAATTGGAGGTTATTCTGGTGGTTGCGCTGGAGCCAAAGTCGGTGCTATAATTGGACATCCTCATGTAGGAGCCGCCATAGGTGCTGTCGTAGTAGGTGGTTATTCCTCATACAAGGCACATAGAATTTTGTCCGATGCTTATGCAACAAGAGGGGTAGAGAAAAACAACATCTCTTTAAAGCCTATGGAAGTCGCAGCTGCATATGTCCCTGCTTTAGAGAACGAAGCAGTGATTAAGGATAATTATCCTACGCAAATAAAACTTGATAATTTAGACAAGAAAGATATAGAGATTGGTGCTAAACATAACGCTATTCTCAAAAATTTGGAAACAAACAATTTCAATAAAGAGAAGATTTTACAATATCTTTCAAAGGAAGAACTTCAGATACTATCTTCAAAAGAACTTGAAGATGAGATGGAAAATACAGTAGAAAAAGCTATTGAAAGTTCACTTAAAGGAGAATATATAAAGACAGATGGTAACGATACACCAGCTAAAGTCATGAATTTATTCTTTGAGATTTTTGAGAAATACCCAGATAATGTGGATGATGTTCAGTTTATTATAAATAAATACATTGAAGCAGTAAAGAATACGGAGGAAATTTCTGAAGCAGATAAGGAAATAATATATCAGGCTTTAAGCATTGGTGCCTCTAGCTACGAATATTGGTCAGGCACATCTAAATAAACTATGTTCCTGCAGAGACCAGGATATATCAGAATATTCCTAGAAATGATTTTGTTGAAGGTATGCGGATCCTAGAAAAAAGGCCCCAATGGAGATGTGTATCTTTCCAAGAAATCTCAGGCTTTACTTTTGAAAGCGGTTATGAGTACGAGCTTCTTGTGAAGAAGACAACGTATGCCAACCCGCCACAGGATTCTGGTAACATCAGATATGAACTTATTCGAATCGTTTCTCGGAAAAAGGTTGAATAATAAACTCTTTCTCGATAGTGGGCAGTACGCTGGCATCATACCAGCGACTGCTCACTTTATGTATGTTCGGCATGAGCATTGTCTAACGGGTGCAAGTCCCGAGTAAGCCCTAATAGCGGGAATTACATAGCCAAAGGCAAAGGTGTCCATCGTGAGTTGGAATCTGAAAGAAGCCGGCGGCAAACATCTGACCTAACGAACAGAAACTTCATACAAGGCATATGACCGTGGGTAAGGTTGCATAACAAACCAAAGCCCTATAGCTATTCGGAACGGTCGGTGTAAATGAAGTGGGTATAAGATGGAAAGACAATGCTCTTATCCGAGGAGGTCTCACGGACACTTCAAATAGTTTTTCTTACGAAAGAAGTGGAGTAAAGCTTGCCGTGAGAAGTCAGCAGATGCCATAGTAGTGGAGTTCTCGATAACGCTCCATGAAGGGCAGAACCTATAAATTAAACGATAGTAATTGAAACGTACCTTATGAAGGAAAGAATGCAGAAAACATTGGCAGAAGTCAAGGGCTGCCCTCAGAAGGATAGGACGGAATCCGAAGGATATGTGGGAGTGCAGACCTTCATGTGGATATGTGAAGACAACATCGTGGAAGTACCATTCGACAAGGAACACCTTTTCGAGCAAATCCTTAGTCCTGCAAATCTCAACCGAGCCTACAAGGCTGTAATGAGAAACAAGGGCTGTGGTGGTATCGACAAGATGTCATGTGAGCAGCTGCTCCCATGGCTCTTGACCAATAAGGACGTGCTCATCCGTTCCTTGATGGACGGTTCTTACCGTCCGAACCCAGTGAAAAGGGTAGAAATACCCAAAGATAATGGCAAGAAGCGCCTGTTGGGAATACCTACAGTAGTAGACCGTTTGGTGCAACAAGCCATAAACCAAGTACTGACTCCCATCTATGAGAACCAATTCTCCAAGACGAGCTACGGCTTCCGTCCGAGAAGAGGATGCCACGACGCACTGCGAGGAGCGCAAAGGATAATCAACGAAGGCTACATATATGTAGTAGACCTTGACCTTGAACGCTTCTTTGACACGGTGAATCATAGCAAACTCATAGAAATCCTCAGCCGTACGATAAAAGACGGCAGAGTTGTCAGTCTTATACACAAATATCTCCGAAGTGGTGTAATGAACAAAGGCTTGTTCGAAGCGGGCGAGGAAGGGACTCCTCAAGGAGGACCGCTAAGTCCGTTGTTGAGTAACATCATGCTCAACGAACTGGATAAAGAACTTGAACGCAGAGGGCTTCCCTTTGTACGCTATGCAGATGACTCGATGATACTCTGCAAGTCCGAGAGGGCTGCAATGCGAGTGAAGGAGTCTATAACCCGATTTATAGAGAAAACTCTATATCTCAAAGTCAACAAGGAAAAGACCGTAGTGTCGTATGTGCGTGGAGTGAAATACCTCGGCTACTCCTTTTATATGATGAAAGGCAAATGCCAACTCACGGTACATCCAAAGTCCAAAGCTAAGATGAAGTCAAGGTTGAAAGAACTGACAAGTCGCAGCAATGGTTGGGGATATGCCAAGAGAAAGCAAAAGCTGAAAGAATACATAAGAGGATGGGTCGGCTATTATCACCTTGCCGATATGAAGTGTCTCTTACGTGTAACAGACGAATGGCTAAGGCGTAGAATCCGCATGTGTATATGGAAAGCTTGGAAACTCCCGAAGACAAGAATAAAGAACCTTGTCCGATGTGGCATCAACAAATATGATGCAAGAAGATGGGGGTATGTTAAGGGATATTGGAGGGTCAGTGGCTCACCGATAATGCACCTTGCGGCTTCATCAAAGAAACTGCACCAAGCAGGCTATCCAACGCTGATGGGGTCATATCTCGAATGGCACCCAAAATAGGAACCGCCGTATGCGGAACCGCATGTACGGTGGTGTGTTATGCGAATTTCCATTTTATGCGAACTTCTTGTTGTTTCCATATATAATAGTGCTGGTTAGATTTGTAAATGTTCGCATT
>NZ_NPJH01000065.1 GCF_002251365.1 Prevotella sp. P3-122 | reverse complement strand
CTGTCCTTCAGACAGCCGGGTTGTCCCATTCGGAAATCCCGGGATCAGAGGTCATTTGCACCTACCCCGGGCTTATCGCAGCTTATCACGTCCTTCATCGCCTCCATGAGCCAAGGCATCCGCCATGAGCCCTTTACTACTTTCGATTTCCGGCCAAAAGGCCGGACGCTCATACTTTCAGCTCTTCCTGGCATCGTCCATAGGACATGCAGGAAGGAGTTTCCTGTTATTACAGTCTTGCTTGTGTCAATATGTCAAAGATCTCTTTCCCAACATAAGGGAAGTGTGGAGAATAACGGATTCGAACCGTTGACCCCCTGCTTGCAAAGCAGGT
>NZ_NPJH01000064.1 GCF_002251365.1 Prevotella sp. P3-122 | reverse complement strand
GTGTATTGCTGTTATTATCCTTTGTTATCGTACAATACCCTTAACAGGAACACGAACAGCTTTTTATTCGATACCAATTGTAATACTTGTATACATATATTTCAACAGTAAAAACATTGGAGCGATGTTAAAAAAGCTTGTTATTTTCATCCTGCTTATTATTACGGTCGTGTCATTAGTAAAGGTTGATATGTCCATAATTAACATGAAGAATGATATACAGGAAGAAAGAGGAGAAACAAGTCGAGCTAGTCTTTTTTATGCAAGACAAAAAGAATTTGAACAATCACCAATTATTGGATATGGCACTTTTCGTGGAGATCCGAGGTATGCTATTATTACTGACAATGGTAATGTAGAAGTTGGAAATACATTCTTTGCATTTCTTTCAATGAACGGAGTAATAGGGTTAACTAATTTCGTTATTTTTTATTTAAGCCTTATAATACCTTTTTTTTCTTATATGAGAAAAAAGAAAAAAATCGGCGTTAGCTCGTTTGAAATACTTTTACTGTTAGTCGTACTATATAATTTCATCTCAATGCAGCAACAAGGTTTGGCGTTAAATCCTGGTTTATATTCAACAGGATTTAACTGGCTTTCTATGGCCTTAATGTATAAACCAAACAAATATTTAAAAAGATATGGAGATTCATAAACGCTTACAATATGTCGATTTTCTGAAAGGATTTGCAATATTATGTGTTGTAGTTGGACATATAGCAGCATTTAATCCGAAATGTGATTTGTTGATAGATTTTGTGTATAGTTTTCATATGCCACTTTTCTTTTTTATAAGTGGATTTTTATGTCATAAAAAAA
>NZ_NPJH01000063.1 GCF_002251365.1 Prevotella sp. P3-122 | reverse complement strand
TGTCAATATGTCAAAGATCTCTTTCCCAACATAAGGGAAGTGTGGAGAATAACGGATTCGAACCGTTGACCCCCTGCTTGCAAAGCAGGTGCTCTAGCCAGCTGAGCTAATCCCCCAATAGGTGGTACAAGGCTTGCTTACCTTTAGTACTCTGACCTCGTAGCCTCGGTCGAAGTGTAGTCCCAGGCAGATTTGAACTGCCTTGGATACATTGACCTCGTAGCCTCGGTCGAAGTGTAGTCCCAGGCAGATTTGAACTGCCGACCTCCACATTATCAGTGTGGCGCTCTAACCAACTGAGCTATAGGACTGTGCAGGTCACGCGGCGTGTTGCCCGAA
>NZ_NPJH01000062.1 GCF_002251365.1 Prevotella sp. P3-122 | reverse complement strand
TAAAGGTACGAAAAATACTTGAGAATAAAGACGATTCTGAGTTAAACAACTATAACAAAACAAACAAAATCACACGACTGGTAACGAATCTAACCTACGTGGCTATAGTTTTCGGACAGTCTCCCCCGATTCACAAAAGCGTTACAAACAGGCAGTCGCATCAGAATGTAAGTAACAACCACAATAAATACAATATTCACCATAAATTTTGAAGCAAGTACATATCGCCACTTATCAAGCATAGGTACAGCCTGTTGCACTAAATCAAAATTCTTCAGGAAAAAGAAGCAACACACCATAAAGCTTAGCAAAAGCTTAATTTGCAATGGCGATAAATGGAAATGAAAATGTTTCGTACCAATATCATGGTATGCTAATAGCAAACCCATCAAGAAACATGGAAGACCCAATACATACCATATAGCACATTTTATAGCCACCATGATGCATATCGCAATTCCCACAGCTATGCAAGAGAGCAATGTTGCTTTCTTGATAGGAAATGAGCGATAGAATGCGAAGAACACAACATATAGAATAATAATCTCGCTAACATACCAGCCATACCGCAAATTTGTGTCAGAGACGAACCAATATTTTAAAAGGCAACTCCAATCCACCTCTTTACCTACAGTAAATTCTGCTACGACATATAATGCCATTGCCGTAAGAGCCGGTACAACAAGTTTAATCATACGCTTTTTCAACCACAATTTGGAAAGACGCTGCTGTCTTTTTACACGGCTATAAAGTAAACCATAGCCAGACATAAAGAGGAAGAAAGACACACATAAAGCGCCAACTCCAGTTTCACTCATAAACAACTCATTTGGTGAGCAATAGAAACAAGCCTGATGACCAATCACTACTAAAAGAGAAGCTATGAATTTAAGAAATTGTGACTGCCCTCGCTGCTCACAAACCATCTTACCCTTAATTGGCAAATACCACACAAGAACCAGAAAAACGAAACTGAGTATCATATTTTTAAAAATAGCGTTTCATGTTCTTCCAACAACTCAACATAGAGATATCAGAATAGCAGCAGTTATACTGTCCCTTTTCTATTTTCTCAATAGCCTTAACCCAATCATCTACAGAATCCACAATTTCCATCCCTTTCGTATACATTTCATCATGGTATTGATTGCGAGTGATGATAAGCGGTTTCTGCAAACCAATGGCATCAGCAATGGTAGAAAGCCCCACACAATAGTTCAGCTTGTCTTTTCTTAGCGGACAGACTAATACCTTTGCATTCGCCATGGCATCCAGCATCTGTGGATATACATTACCAGAATTCTCCGTTATTACCACCTTTATGTTTGGGAAATCCTTACATTTCTCTACTAAATCAGAATAATCGTTCCCTGCATGACTCTTTGCAGTCATAATCTTCAGCGGAGCTCCTGTACGTCGGAAAGCCTCTATCAAAATATCGAAGTCTCTATTTTCTTTACCAGTAGACACAAACCATTTACCTTTATTCTTCTCTACCTTATTATAAAAATCCATATCAGGACCCCAATAAGGAACCGAGCACTTCTTTGCTTTTACCAGCCCAGCCTTTACCGTTTCATCCATTGTCTTAGAACTCAGAAAAAAAAGATGTTTCGGAGCCGACAACAAAAGCCTATAGAAACAAGCCTTTGCACCTCGCTTCACTTTCGGTTCATGATGCAGATAGGCAATGACAGGTATGTGCATTAAATGCAGTGCCGTAAAAAACAATAGCAAGAGATGATTTCGTAGATTGAGGTTAGGAATAAACACCACATCAGGGTGATACTTTCTCACTAACCTATAGTCGTTCCACAAGTTTTGGGATTCCTCCTCCCATACCACTTCATTCCCTTCCTTCTCCATCTCCACGGCCCCATAAAGCCAATGCGAAGGGTTGATACCATTGCAATAATACCGATAGGTATCAGTGCGTGCGATATATAATATTTTCATAAAGTCTAAATATTCTTTTAAAAATAAATTGTCTTATTTGATCAAGGCAAGAGACAACCAAGATAATAAGTACAGCCATTATCAAAAAAAGCAGAAGAACTATACCTTCAGAAAAGTTTTGGGCTACCAGACCTGCCCATCCATATAATACCTTACTAAGATGTCCTCCATCCGTAAGCAGATACACTGTAAGCATAGAGACAGCTACCTTATTTATCCATTTATTCTGCAATTTAATTTTGCTAAAGATACAGAACACAGCGCAAGCTGTCAGAATTACAAAAGGAGAGTTGTATGCCGTGAATCCTAATTTCAAGTTTTCATGAACAGCAATTAACTTACTTCCTACAAAAGTGGCAACCACTCCAAAAAGTATTGCAAGCAGCATTTGCCACGTTTTAACTCTTATAGCAAAATTATAGTGACGCATGGCTGCACCAATAACATAGATAAACACAAAATTCATCAACGTATATCCAGCTGCATCGTTATAATTGTGGAGTATCCAGCCTAAATAGAAAGAGATAAAACTAAGCAATGCTAAAGATAGTTTCCATTCTTTCTCCGACAGGTTATCGATGGCTTTATTGAGCAAAGGGCTGATAAACATCAACATGAAATATACCTGTACGAACCATCCACCAGATCTACTTATTACAAATATCGGTTTCAGAATCCATTCATATAGCGGATGCGAAATACCCAATACAAAAGTGTCTGTAAATAAATGGACAACTTTGCAAAACATACAAATAAAAACGAGATTGAGAAATGACTTCCACGAGAGCCGGATTTTAAAATACCCCGATATAAGCAAGAATAAATTCACCCCAATGATAGCAAATGAATCAACAATTATAATCAAATCTGGGGAGGCAAGTTTCGAATTCAGCCCATGACATATAAAATGATGGATAAGAATAAGAAACATTGAGAATATACGCAGAAGTTCAAAATTTGATTGTCTTGTTTTCAAAACTATATTCATATTCTATTATATATAAATCTTCTATAATCTGAAGTTATACAAATTTTCTTGAGTATTTGTATATCAATGATAACAGAACAAAACAATTATTTCTCATCAAATATAACATCATACGATGTGTATAGGGCATTTCTCTTATTGGATAATCAGAGCAAACCAATTTCCACACTTCATCTTCACAAACATTTTTTACTATTTGCTTTTTATCGCATGAGGCTAAATCACTTTTTAATATAGAGCCAATGAAATATCGAGAATAACCGATAAACATTCTTTCAATACGATGCAAAGCCTCATAGGGCATTTTATTTTCATTTACTTTCGTTATTAAGAACAATCTCATTATCTTGAAAAATTTGAAACGATCAAGACGAACTTTTTTAGAAAGAGAAGAGGTATTATTGTAATAATAATAAAAAATCTGAGGTAAAGTTACGATTCGATGAGAATGAGAGATAAAATCTATATTCCATACAAGATCTTCAGAAATAATTTCTCGTTCGCTAACAAATCTTAGTCGATAATCATCAATCAGAGACTTCCTATACAATACAATCTTAGCAGACATTGGAATATGGCGTTCAACTCTATCTGATGGTTTCGAAGCAATCATATCCATAACAAAGGAATTAAGATTTTCTTTCCCTTCAATGACTTGCTTTGAAGAATACCAATTCATCGGCTTAATCTCCCCAAACTGATTAACAGTTTGGATACCGCTATATATAGCATCAGCTTTATGCTCAATCGCAGCAAGATACATGGTCTCATACATTTCCTTATCTACATAGTCATCACTATCACAAAATGCAATATACTCACCAGTTGCAACATCAATGCCACTATTACAAGCCATTCCAAGACCAGCATTTTTCTTATGTACTACCTTGATATTAGGATATTGCTGAGCATACTGATCACAGATAGCAGGACAGTTATCTGGCGATTCATCATCCACCATGATAATTTCTATATTCTTTAGCGTTTGCGCAAGAAGCGATTGCATGGTTCTATCCAGAAACCGCTCTACATTATATATAGGAACCACTATTGATACCTTTGGCTTCATTCTTTCTTTCTTTTTAATTTAAAAAATCTTTTTATTTTCTCGGCATAATACCCTTTTTTCATTTTTAGCTTATCCGTCCACGACATCCATGTAGCCGAATAATGATGAATAGTATAGGTATTTTCTGTAATTTCAAGTTTATTCGATAGAAACTCTATTGGACAAAAATACTCCCATGGATAAATGGTTATACCGCCACAATCGTATGGTTCTTTTGCATAAGGCTTGAGTCCATACGTTTTCAACACCCTACTTGTAATTGGAACTATTGGTATTTGTTCCATGTGTCCATCAGGGAAGATATAATGAGTATTCTCATAGAAAGACATAATTTCCTTGATAACTGGATTATGAGGTTCCACGGCAAATCCAAGTCCTGGATTTACCATATCATCAGCATCTGGAGTATTATTATGCTTCTCTATTGCCATCCAAGCTCCCTTAGACATAAAATCGTCCATATTGCGGATGACCTCAACGTCTGTATCAAAATACACGCCTCCGTTCTCATAAAGAATTTTTAAGCGAGCATAATCGCTTACATACGCAAATTTCCCTACATCATAAGCCTCTTTGCTGAATGGAATGCAGTTAACATCATAATTATCCTCATTCCATTCCTGGATTTCATAGTCTGGAAGGTATTTTTTCCAACTATTGATGTATTGTTCATATTCTGCAGGCATGGGGTTATGACCAAACCAACAGTAATGAATTATTTTTGGTATCATGATAATTTTAGCAAATCAAATATTTTTCGAGATAATTTATTTACATACACAGAAAGTATTATGCACAAACAGGTTCCTACGAGATAAAAAGTCCAATTTCCAAAACTTATATCCATATTACCTATTGACCAAGAAAATCTTTGCAAATAACGCATGAGATATTCATTGGTTATATAAGATTCTAAAGAGATCGCTCCCACAAAGCCTAATGTTACATTCAGTTTGCGACTCTTTAACTTATTTATCAGAAGCGCAAAAATTGAAACCGAAGCAATTCCCTGTAAGCCAAACAAACAGAAATGAAAACCTAAGGTATGGTTCAAAACATAAAACAAAGTATATACTATTACTGGTAATAATATATATAGTAGAGCAGAACCATTTTTCTTTTCTTTAACTTGGGAGGAAAGACTATACCCAAAGAAATAGATAGGCCAACGATTCAATATAAAATGAAAGATACTACTATTAGGCGGTAAATATGCATAAACATAACATAACAAGGAAAACACAGCCAACCAATACCATCTCCACTTAGAACAAAACAAAGAATTAACGAAAGGCGTTACTAAATATAACAACAATATGCAGGGAATAAACCATAAAGCCCCATTGCCAAAGAGAGGGCCAAAACCAGAAAGTTTTAATACTACAATCCCCCATTGTAAATTTTCTCGAGTAGAATTTAGAATAGTAAATGGCAGCACTAATAAAATTAGCGGGCATACAATTCTCATATAGCGCTTCAACAACCAATGTAATATCGTTTGCTTATGCACTCTCACTGAGGAATAAGAGTTGTACATTCCTATTCCAGACAGAAATAGGAATATATCAACACCAAAACCTCCTGCACCTAATATCGTACTCATACAGTTGGGCATGATTACACCAAAAAGAGGCATGTGACAAACAATAATCAACAAAGTAGCCACTCCCATCAATTCGGTTCGATATTGACTAAAAACACCTAAATTAAAAGTTATCCTCATTTTTCCTTCTATTTTACATCAGCATTTTTTGTCTTTCCCTAATACCTACAAAACAGATAGCCCAAAACAAATAGATAAAATAAGCATTATAATAAGGTATGTTGTTATACCATGCCATAATGGGCGTAAACATAACTGAGACAAAGCCCAAAGAACTCCAATATTTCACTACTGGATCTTTACTCTTATAATAGATACGCAACAGACGATATGCCAACAACAAGATGATTAAAATCCAAATGATATATCCAACCCAACCATATTCGATTAACAGCCACGAAGATGTAAACCAATTATAAGATGTTATCTTACTGTAAGACGCACTTATCCATGTACCAAACGTCTCAGAAGTGTTTCCGCTTCCAATGCCATAGCCAAACATTACATGTATTGGATCTTGAAGAATCAAGGTTGTTGCCATTTCTACACATGTAGAGCGGTTAAAACTATAATCAGCTGCTTCAGCCGACAAATTGTAAGATTTGCTTGTTTCTTCTTGAATAAAATCTAAATCAAAAGTGCTATTTACATACTCTTCACCATACATAAGGGACATGACCGACTTCATCGTCGGAACAAGGAAGAAGAAAGCAAGTACCAATATCAAGACATGCTTCACACTAAATTTCTTAGTAAACACATATACAGCATATATCGCAAGTGGTATTGTGAAATACATGATTTTAATTTCTGCTACCATTGCTATGAACATCTCAATTGCAATCAATAGAAAAAAATGTAATTTGCTTAATCGACCTATAAAATATTCTTTTGAAAGCAATATTGCACAAAATAGGTAAAATACAAAGAGTTCATTATTACCCATAAAAGTACCACCGATAAAATCTCCAACTTTCCTTTCTACATAAAACTGAAAAACTACCATAAAGGTATTTATCCAAAATAACCAAACAATCATTTTTTTACACTTCACTACATCTGTATAGTTGAAGAATTTATATACCATCATAAATAGCAGCAAATATCTAACAACCATACGAAATCCCCAAACGATAGATATCGGAGGCATAATATTCACAATTGCTATTACCGTACTGCCAACAAGCAATATGGCAAATAGTCTTACCACCCAAACGCCAACAGCTCGACTTACCGCTTTAATGTCGTGTTTTTGAGAAAAAGCCAAATAGAACAACAAAATATCAGAAATAATGGGTACAAATTCACTCTTAAATAAATAAGTTTGAATAACTCCATTTAGCAATACCAAATACAATATGATATAAAGAATTTTCTTTGCTTTCATTTTTATCTTTATTTAATTCTTCCACCAACCAAAAAAACTAAGACCCGAGGTACATATCGTTTCATCACATAATAAACAATGACACATTCTACGACCTTAGCCACAAACAAGAACTCATAGTTTAAGAATGAGCCTATATAGGGAACTGTCTCCAACATATAGCCCACATTCTTATTTACAAACCACAATATCAGCGTATTTCCAAACGCATATATAAAAAAGCTCGTCTCTCCCCAGCGGGCGACAAGGCTTGCCCCTCTATTTTGATAGCTTGCAATCTTATATGCAAGCACAAAAATAAAAGCTACGCCACACATCAAGAGCAAACTATTAAGACTATTCAAGTCATAACCATACAACCCACCTATCGTTTGAAGAATCACGAGCAATGGCCACAATATAAGCCAAATAGCTTTATACTTATCAAGCCATTCAAACACATGTATTTGATGAATACTAAAAAATGCGCCTATGTGGAAAAACGTTATGGCTGCCAAGCTAAAACCAACAAATGGAAAACCTAACTTAAACACATTCAGTATAATTAGAATCGGGAAAATCCCCCATTTTAACCTTTTTATGATATGATAGCTTACTATGGAGCAAAGCATCATCATCATCAAATCCCTCATAAACCACAAGACACCAGCTGCAGGCGAGACGATGACAGGATATTCATAACCCAAAATAGATGTAGCCGTAATTCCATCACCATGAGCCCATAGAATCTCCATTAAATTCCAAGGCATTACTGTACCGATTGTCCTACTCTTATAATAAGAATAACCATAGCCTAAAAACAATGCGATATAATTCCAAATAATATATGGAACAAGCAGAGAACGAACCTTCTTGCCTATTTTCTTTTTATAGACAGTCCACCCAAACTCTTCCTTTCCTGCGAAGAATAGATAACCAGACATCAGGAAAAAACCAGGTACAGCAACTTGTACTATTGGTGCATTCACATAATGGGCCAAACAATATGTAAAGCCATCAGGACTGTTTGGCGCTGCCGTATGAAGCAAGACCACCAAAGCAGCCAGTGGAAAACGTAATAAGTCAAGTGTAAAGCTCTCTTGACTATTTCTTTCTATTATCATGCTTACGAAATACCGTTAATATCAATATTTATATGTTTATAGCTTTCAATGGGCTCTTGCAGCTTCCAAAAGCCTTCATGCCAGCAATTATCAGTTTTCAGCCAAGGAGTCTTTTTGAAAAAGAGGAAATGTAAATAAGGGAGTGATCGTTTCTTAAAATCAGCAATCCTATTACTCATTACATCATAAATCCATTGCTCTCCATCCTTTGGCTGAGGACTAGTCCAATATTCGTGAAGCAATATTTTTTTATGGAATACAGGATTTAGAAAGTCTAAAACCTTGAAATAATGAATGCCAAAAGGACGACACAGATACTTGTGTATTCTTCTAATTGTACGGATATGAGGACACACTAAGTCTGACCATTCACCCTCATCAAGAGAAATCGGCTTTTCATTTGTAATTTTCCTCTTCCAATCTACGATTTTAAAACAAAGATTGCGATAATAATCATTGTTTCGACAGAAGCAACAATGTGCGGCAATGTGGTAATTATGGGTCGTCAACACATCATAACATGACAGGTTGTCATCATTCACCAACATCCCAAGATTGCCATAAACCAAGTCCAAGTCTCCCATTCCCCAAAACTCATAACCTTTCAACTCTTCCTTATGTATTGCTCCGATAAAAGGTTTTAAATCTGTAAGTTTATATGGTTTTGAACATCTGAAATTTATATTCAGGCGTTTACTTATCAATGCGCAATACTCCTCGTATGAGCACTGATGGAATATCGTATTTTTATACCTGTGTTTAGGTAAAGGGCAATTCGTATAGAAGATAAAATCCACCATCGGATTCCTACCACAAGAATAGAAATACAACTCTATCCATTCTGGCCAATTGCCAAAATAAGGAATTATTTGTGCAACTTTATATTTCATAATTATTAATTTCCCCACAAAAGGGTTCTACATCAATTAATTTTCATTGTTATTTATATTATTATATAACAGAGCAATGTCATTACAATTGCTACAGCAAAAGAAGTAGCGATTCCCATGAAATCATTATTCAATCTTATCACTCTGTTCAGTGCAGCTTCAACCAGTAAGGATTGCAGCATATAAATTTGCAATGTTCTTCTCCCAACGCCCTGTATTATATGGTTATAAGCAAAACAACCTAATTGCTTCTTTCGTCCTACCCAAATCAACGCTATGCTTATACAAACACCAGCAACTAAACGAATATAAACCATAGGAAGGAATGGCACCAATTACAGAAATATACTTCTAAGTTTACCCAAAATCCATCATGTAGCAAGTGACTGAAACCTTGATAAAACGTCGTCAAAATACCTGTCCATATCGTATAAGGAATTACAAAACGCTTCAACAATACAAACCAAAAATTTTTATCTATAGGCTTGTCTTTAACCAGAAGTCCACTGATGACCAAGAACAAAGTGATATGGATAAAATAAATAATACTATTTATTCTATTTGCCCCCCCAGGCCGTCCGAAAACGGCACTTTGAGGCATATCACAGTTGGCAGAGCCGCTATTGCGACTCCACCTGAGCCCATTTAAGGGCATATAAGTTTTCATCTTAAAAAATCAGTTTATGTTAAAC
>NZ_NPJH01000061.1 GCF_002251365.1 Prevotella sp. P3-122 | reverse complement strand
TGCTATATGGATGAGCTGCAAAAGAAATACAACCTACTTGTTACACAAAACGAGATTCTTCGAAAGGAGAATACAGAGTTGAGATCTCTTCTTTGTGCTCATGGCATTGAGTACAAGCCAAGGCCTAAAAATGTGATAGACTCCATATATTCGCCTATTTCTCTCCCGGTATTCAAACTCTCGCTTGACGAACGAGTCGCTCTATTCATGTCTTTATTCAAAGGTAGAGAAGATGTGTTTGCCCGAAGATGGTTCAGCAAGTCAACGGGGAAAGCAGGTTATCAGCCTGTATGTGTCAACGAATGGAGACGAGGAGTATGCGATAAGAAGACATATAAATGTGCAGAATGCCCCAACCGTGACTTTGCACCATTGACATCACAGGATGTCTACCGTCATTTGGAAGGTAAGGATGAAAACTGCTGTGACGTGGTCGGGCTTTATGCCATCATGACTGACAATAATTGTTCATTTCTATGTACGGACTTTGATGACAAGAGCTGTAAGCATGGCTACAAGGATGATGTTCTTGCTTTTGTGGGTGTATGTAGAGAGTGGCAGATTCCATACGCAATTGAACGTTCCCGCTCTGGTAACGGCGCCCATGTCTGGATATTCTTTGAAGAACCACTCCCCGCATTCAAGGCAAGGCGATTGGGAAATGCGATACTTACAGAGGCGATGAATCATGATGGACGAATGTCACTCAATTCTTACGACCGCTTCTTTCCTAATCAAGACCGCATGCCAGAAGGGGGATTCGGCAATCTTGTCGCACTCCCTCTTCAAGGACAAGCTCGTAAGAACTTGAATAGTGTGTTTGTTGATGATGATTTTCTTGCATATAAAGACCAATGGATCTTTCTTTATAATATTAAAAAATTAAGGGAGGATGATGTAGATAAACTACTGAACTTGCATGTCAATGAGGAATTTGGTGCTCTATCTACATCAAGCGAGAGCAAACCATGGGTAACTCCTACATCACAAGACCTTACGAAAGCAGATTTCTATTCCACCATGGAGATAGTCAAGGCAGATGAGATTTACATTCCACTAAAATCTGTTTCTGCAAAGGTCTTGAATCACCTGAAGCGCATAGCAGCATTCAAGAATCCAGAGTTCTACAGTAAACAGGCACTTAGGCTCTCAACATATTCTGTTCCACGTATCATCTCCTGTTTCGATATTACTGACGAATACCTTGCTATGCCTCGTGGATGTGAAGATGCTATCCTATCATTCTTAAACGACAACAATGTAAAGTATAGTATTACAGACGAAACAAGTCACGGGAAAAAGATATCAGTAACATTTACAGGAAAGGAACGAGAAGAACAAACAGATGCCATCAACGCATTGCTTACATATAGCAATGGTGTTTTACATGCAACTACAGCTTTTGGAAAAACCGTTACGGCTGCTGCAATTATTGCACGCAAGAAAGTAAACACACTAATTCTTGTTCACTCCAAGGCCTTGCTTACACAATGGCACGAACGTCTTACGGAGTTTCTTGACATCAACTTTAAGGAAACGGAAGAACCAAAGAAACGTGGTCGCAAGAAAGTATTCTCCCCGATAGGTTGCCTTGATTCTACGTGTAACACCCTGCATGGAATTATTGATATAGCTCTCATCCAATCTTGTTTGGATGAAAATGGAGTCAAACCATTTGTCCAGGACTATGGCATGGTCATCGTTGACGAATGTCATCATGTATCGTCTATTACATTTGAGAATGTATTGAAGAACATAAAGGCTCACACAGTGTATGGCTTGACTGCAACACCAATTCGTAAGGACGGTCAACAGCCTATTATTTTCATGCAATGTGGTCCAATACGATTCTCTGCAGACGCAAAGAGTCAGATAGCCAAGCAGTCCTTTGACAGGTATCTTATTCCAAGGTTCACATCATATCGGTCAATTACAGAAGACAGGCAGACCATTACCGCGATGTACCAATCACTTTCTGAAGATACTGTGCGAAATAATCTCATTGTGAATGATATTTGTAAAGTCGTTGGTTCTGGACGCACACCCATCATCCTTACAAACAGGACTTCGCACGTGACCTTATTGGCAGAGAAACTAAAAACTACCATCCCAAACGTGATTACCTTGACAGGTTCTGATACGACAAAAGATAAACGAGAAGCCTTGCAGCGATTACAGACAATCTCACCATCGGAGCCTTTAGTAATTGTGGCTACAGGCAAATATGTTGGAGAAGGCTTTGACTACCCTCGTTTGGACACGCTATTTCTTGCATTGCCAATCTCATGGAAAGGACTCGTCGCTCAGTATGCAGGACGACTGCATCGAGAGAATGAAGGGAAGAAAGATGTGCGCATCTATGACTATATAGACATCCACGAACCAGTTTGCGACAGTATGTACAGAAAACGGCTGAAAGGCTATGCGTCTATAGGTTATAAGACCATCATCAAAAGCCAACCAACACTATTTGACAATGTTAATGACATAGAGTTCTCAATAAACGAAGGACAGATATTCAATGGTAAGACATACTTCCGGCCATACAAAA
>NZ_NPJH01000060.1 GCF_002251365.1 Prevotella sp. P3-122 | reverse complement strand
GAAATTGTGTAAACCTGATCAGGGATAAGGCCATAAACTGACAACCCTGTTAGGAATAAGACAACAAGAGTGTAAACAACATCAGTTTTAACAAACAAAACTGTCAACCAAAATCAGTACACGTCAGGCAATGCTTTGCGTAGGCGGATGCAAAGCTTTGCGTAGGCGAATGCAAAGCTTTGCGTGGGCAGATGCAAAGCTTTGCGTGGGCAGATGCAAAGCTTTGCGTGAGCGGATGCAAAGCTTTGCGTGAGAGTTGGGCTGAACTGGCACTGAAATGTCTGTCCTATTCTGGATAAGATAAAAGGGGAAAAGACTCACCCTACGGGGCACTTAGCCCCCAGGAAATATCTACTGAACCATAATTACTACGTGGGTCAAGACTGTTAATTTCATTTCCTACAAGGCTACATCAATTATTTCATTATGATGTTCCAACGACCTATTGATGTTATTAGTCTGGGGCAATCATTACCAAAAAGTATCAGAAGCAAAGAAGACAAATAATGCATAAAAAACGGCAATAATAGTGGTGTGCACGTACACAACCGTTGATTCATATCAAGAAAGAGGCATTTTTATAGAAAAAGCAAGGCTCTGATATTGTTGGAATAGGATAATGGTTGTACCTTTGCATCGTCAAAAGGTTAATATATTGTTTAGGTTAGTAGTAATAGATTTAGGTTTTTAGTTATTAGGTAAAGATTGTTTTTGATAGGTATTGTGAAGGCTGACCTCGTGAGAAGTTGCCGACACGCTTTAAGGAAAAAAAAGATTTAGTTCAGGATACACATTCTTAGGGGGTATTCTTCCCCCACCCACATCAGAAGTGCACGGCTTTGCAGAACAACATCTGTCAGCTGTGCACTTCTGATGCTTTTTTAGGAAATGAAGGTGCCTTTTCCCGCAAACGTTTCCCTGCCTCTCGAACCACTCTTAATCCCTTCTGAAGATATCACGGGTGTATACTTTCTCCTGCACGTCATCAAGGCATGTGTCGTAGCGGTTGGCGATGATGGCCCTGCTTTCGGCCTTGAACACGTCGAGGTCGTTAACCACCCTGCTGCCGAAGAAGTAGCTGCCGTCCTGTAGCGTGGGCTCGTAGATTATTACCTCTGCGCCCTTGGCCTTGATACGCTTCATGATACCCTGTATGGCCGACTGCCGGAAGTTGTCGGAGTTGGACTTCATCGTAAGCCTGTAGACTCCAACCGTAGTGGACGAGTTACTTATGGTGGACGAAAGCGGATTGTACTCGTTGTTCTCTGAATAGGCATACCACCCAGCCTTACGGAGGACAGCATCAGCTATATAGTCTTTTCGCGTGCGGTTGCTCTCCACGATAGCCTCGATAAGGTTCTCAGGCACATCCTTGTAGTTGGCCAACAGCTGCTTGGTGTCCTTGGGCAAGCAGTAACCGCCATACCCGAACGACGGGTTGTTGTAGTGTGAGCCGATACGCGGGTCCAGTCCTACACCATTGATGATGCTCCTGGTGTCGAGGCCCTTCATCTCCGCATAGGTGTCCAACTCGTTGAAGTAGCTTACCCTTAATGCAAGATAGGTATTAGCAAAGAGCTTCACGGCCTCAGCCTCCTTCACACCCATGAACAGCACCCTGTCAGTCTCTCCTGTCAGTGGCAGACAGCCTTCGGGGTTAAGTTCGTCTGCTATCATCGAACCTTCAATAAGCAGAGATGCGAAAACCCTTGCGGCCTCCTTCATCCTCTCTACATCCGTCACCTTCAGAATAGCCTCGTTCTCGGCCGCAAACTCCGGACGGTCAATAATCTTGGGATATCCAACGATGATGCGGCTTGGATAGAGGTTGTCGTACAGAGCCTTGCTCTCGCGGAGGAATTCTGGAGAGAACAGCAGATTAAGGCGGCTAACGCCCTTGGCAGCGTATTTCTGGTATAGGCTTCTTGTGTAACCAACGGGGATGGTCGACTTGATGACCATTACGGCATCAGGATTGACCTCAAGTACCATGTCTATGACATCCTCTATATGGTGTGTGTCGAAGAAGTTCTTCACCGGGTCATAGTTGGTTGGTGCGGCAATGACCACGAAGTCGGCATCGCTATATGCCTGCCTGCCATCGAGAGTTGCCGTGAGGTCAAGCCTTACAGGCCTCACTCCGTCGGATGGCAGCGACTGTCCTTCCTCCATGGCACGGAACAACCTGTTGCCGGCAAGAAATTTCTCGATATACTCATCCTGTATTGGCGAGATACCTTTGTTTATTTTCTCAACCTTCTCGGGCACTACGTCAACAGCCGTGACGTGATGGTGCTGACTCAGCAATGTCGCTATGCTCAGTCCGACATAGCCAGTGCCTGCCACTGCTATTCTGATGTCTTTGAAATCTTTCATACAATAGTGTAAAATACAAATTATTCTGATTAATCAGTTTTCCTACGCAAATGTAGGAAAAAGTTCCCTAACCTACAAACTATCACCGATAATTGTGACAAAAATCCCTCTTTTTCCGCATATTCCTCATAATACAGGAGCACACCTTATACAAACTCACAACTTTAACCTGCATTATTCATACTCGTTCCTACTACAAGGTTAAACTGGCAGCACCTCAGCGTGGTACTGGCTCAGTCTTCCTCTCGAAAAAATAGGATTTATAAAGCTACAAAAAAAGCGTACCCCTCACATAGGAAGAGTACGCTATTCTTATCAAGGAGTGAATGCTTATACCTCCGCAAACGCCTTCTCCTCAGCCGCCGCAATAATGTCCTCGCGGCTTTGAGGCTTTGAGCTGATGTCGCTCAGGTCAAATTCCTCACTGGTGCTGTCGTGAATGTCGATAGCTTGTGGCTGAACCTCTTCGTTGGTCTGCGGCGCTTCCTCCTGTATGGTATCGTTCTGAACAATGATGAAATCCTCTTTGACCTCGGTATTGGGAACTGTCTCTACAGGCATTTCCTCCATCTTAGTCCTGTTGGCCTTGGCCTCGAATATCTGGTCGATGAACTGCGGCTTCCTTCTCAGCTTTTCCAAAGTCAGCTTGCTTGCGGCCTGCTGGCTTTCTTTCTTGCTGAATCCCTTTGCAGAGCATCCTTCAATGCCCTCCATCATAACCTTGAACTCAAAGATGGGATTTCCGCTCTTGTCTTTGTCCTGCTTCACCAGCTCGTATGTGAGCCTTACCTTGTTTTTCTGTGCCCACTCTATGAGCTTGCTCTTGAAGTTGACTTCCTTGTAGGCAACCTTGTCGATGTTGATCATTTTAGCGAGTATGCGCTTGCTCATGAACCGCATGCACGCATCATAACCCTGGTCGAGATATATAGCCCCGACAAGGGCCTCGAAAGCGTTGCCTCCCATGTAGCTGTTATGCGATGACGAGTGGCCAGAGCTCAGTATGAGCTGGTTGATTCCCATTTCCTGGGCAAGTTTGTTCAGGGTGTCCCTTTGCACGAGCTTACTCCTGGTATTGGTCAGGAAGCCCTCGCGCTTGCCTGGGAAATGCTGGTATACGATGTCGCCCACAATAGCATCGAGGATAGCGTCGCCCAAAAACTCAAGCCTCTCGTTGTTGACGGGCTTGCCCTTGGCGTTTCGTCTCATGACGCTCTTGTGCATCAGAGCCAGTTTGTAGAAGCTGATATCGTGAGGATAAAAACCGATGATGTCGAACAAAGAAGAATAAAGCTCCTTCTCCTTACGGAAAGGGAGCTTTATCCGGTCAATAATGTTATTCAGCATACTTCTTGAATACAACGCATGCATTATGACCACCAAAGCCGAAGGTGTTGCTCAATGCGGCACGTACCTCGCGCTTCTGAGCTTTGTTGAACGTGAAGTTCAAATTGTAGTCAAGCTCAGGATCCAGGTCATCGTCATCGTGATTGATAGTTGGTGGAATGATATCGTTCTTGACAGCAAGGATGCATACCATAGCCTCAACAGCTCCAGCGGCACCGAGGAGGTGTCCTGTCATACTCTTTGTAGAGCTGATGTTGAGCTTATATGCTGACTCACCAAACACGTCCTTGATGGCCTTGGCCTCGGAGATGTCTCCTACGTGGGTAGACGTACCATGAACGTTGATGTAGTCGATATCCTCCGGCTTCATGCCAGCGTCCTCCAGCGCACGCTCCATTACGAGCTTGGCACCGAGACCCTCCGGATGTGAGGCCGTGATATGGTAAGCGTCCGCACTCTCACCCTCGCCAACCATTTCGGCATAAATCTTTGCTCCACGTGCCTTAGCGTGCTCGAGTTCCTCAAGTACTATACAACCAGCACCCTCGCCCATTACGAAACCGTCGCGGCTTGCGCTAAACGGACGGCTTGCGCGCTCTGGGTCATCGTTGCGTGTGGAGAGAGCCTTCATAGCGTTGAAGCCTCCTACTCCGCATGCGCATATTGCAGCCTCAGCGCCACCAGAAACGATAACATTGGCTTTGCCAAGACGTATCAGGTTGAAAGCGTCTGCAATGGCGTTGCTTGATGATGCGCACGCACTTGTGGTTGTGTAGTTAGGGCCGTGGAAACCGAAGTGGATGCTTATCTGTCCGGAAGCGATGTCGGCAATCATCTTCGGTATGAAGAATGGGTTGAACTTGGGGCCGTCCTCCGAGTGCTTTCCATAATAGGAAACCTCGTCCTCGAAAGTCTTTATACCACCAATGCCCACGCCATAGACAACGCCGATACGGTTCTTGTCCACTTTATCCAAATCCAGTCCGGAGTCCTTCACACCCTGCATAGCCGAAATCATGGCCAGCTGTGTGTAGCGGTCGAGCTTGCGTGCCTCCTTGCGGTCAATGTAGTCATTGACATTGAGGTTCTTAATCTCGCAAGCGAACTGTGTCTTAAACAGCGAACTATCGAAATGGGTAATAGGCGCAGCACCGCTCTTGCCGGCAAGCAGGTTCTCCCAAGTCTCCTCAGGAGAGTTGCCAACCGGTGTAACGGCACCGAGACCTGTTACTACTACTCTCTTTAATTCCATTAAGGCTTATATTAGTTGGCGTAACCCTCGATGTAAGAAATAGCGTCGCCAACGGTCTGTATGGTCTCAGCCTTATCGTCTGGAATAGAAATGCCAAACTCCTTCTCAAATTCCATGATGAGCTCTACAGTGTCGAGAGAGTCTGCACCAAGGTCGTTGGTGAAGCTTGCCTCAGCCTTTACCTCTGCCTCATCTACACCAAGTTTGTCAACGATAATAGCCTTTACTTTAGATTCAATTTCTGACATAATTGTAACTTTTAAAAATGAATAAATGTATTTCCTAATAAAAACTGGGTGCAAAGGAACGAATTTTATTTGATACTGGCAAATATTTTTTCATAAAAAGGCACTCAACCTGCACATTTACCCTATGTTTGTGCATAAAAAATGCTTTTTACATGCCTTTTGTTGGCCGTTTCATTTTTTATTCCTATCTTTGCAGTTGACAGCACCTGACAGTCCAAGAAGCATTCGTGCACCGCCTTGCCTGTTCTGCTGTAGTATATCAGAAAACCTTAAAACAACTAACGCAATGTCATTCACTGAACACTGTAATCTGATTTTCAATCAGGCCATTAGAGACTACCACGTAACGGACAATATCGATACGCCTATCAACAATCCCTACGACAGGGACTCCATAGAGAACAGGCTTTACCTGAAATGTTGGATAGACACCGTACAGTGGCATTTCGAGGATATCATCCGCGACCCGCATATTGAGCCGCTTGAGGCGCTTGCGCTGAAAAGGAGAATTGACCGCAGCAATCAGGACAGGACAGACCTTGTCGAGCAGATTGACTCCTATTTCCGTCAGAAATACTCTGACGTCAGCGTGCAGCCGGACGCAAGGATAAACACCGAGAGCCCCGCATGGGCTGTAGACAGACTGTCGATACTTGCCCTGAAAATCTATCACATGAGGGAGCAGGTTGAGCGCAAGGACGCTTCTGAGGAGCATGTGCAGAAATGCCAGGCCAAGCTCAACGTGCTGCTTGAACAGCAGGTGGACCTCGGCACAGCCATAGACCAGCTTCTTGAGGACATAGAGGCAGGAAGGAAGTATATGAAAGTATACCGCCAGATGAAGATGTACAACGACCCGTCTACCAATCCCGTTCTTTACAATAATAAGAAGTGAAAGCCGAACACATCCTTGTCATACGGTTCTCGGCACTGGGTGACGTGGCCATGGCTGTGCCCGTAGTGTACTCTCTTGCACACCAATATCCCCATGTGCGCATAACGGTTCTGAGCAGGCCCATAGCAAAGGCTTTCTTCCAGGACCTTGCTCCCAATGTCAGCTTCATGGAGGCCGACATCAAGGGTGAGTATCGTGGCGTCAAGGGACTGAACGCACTGTACAGGCGGCTTACAGCCAAGCATTTCACGGCTGTTGCCGACTTGCACAACGTGCTGCGGTCTGACTATCTGCGTATGAGGTTCAACATCGACTTCTACAAAGTGGCTCATATCGACAAGCACAGAGTCGGTAAGTATCTCCTTACGTCGAAGAACAAGAAGAAGCTGACGCAGCTGCCCACCTCCTTCGAGAACTACTCTGAGGTGCTCGCCAAGCTTGGATATCCCGTGAAACTCGACTTCACGTCCATCTTCCCCAAAGAAGGCGGCAACCTGCGCCTTCTCTCCGACAAGATTGGCGAGAAGAAAGCTTTCCAGCAGTGGATAGGCATTGCACCATTCTCCGCCCACAAGGGTAAGACATATCCCTTGGAACTTATGGAGAAGGTGGTGGCCATCATCGTGAGCCGACACCCCTCATGTCGCATATTCTTCTTTGGAGGAGGGCGTGAGGAGATGGAAATTCTGGACAACATGGCCAGCAAGTCTCACAACTGCGTAAACGCCTCTGGACTTCTTAGTGGCATGCGTGACGAGCTTATACTGATGAGCCATCTTGACGTGATGGTCTCCATGGACAGTGCCAACATGCACATGGCATCATTGGTAAACTGTCCCGTAGTGAGCATCTGGGGTGCCACACATCCTTATGCAGGATTTGTGGGATGGGGACAGAAAGATGAGAACTTCGTGCAGCTTGACATGCCGTGCCGTCCATGCAGCATCTATGGCAGCAAGCCCTGCATGCGTGGCGACTACGCCTGCCTGTCGGGGATAGCACCGGAAATCATTGCCGATAAGGTAGAGAGTCTGCTGTAGAGAGTTTTTCTCCTCTAAAGGCAGATGACACACATATATATATAATATACACAAACATCAACTAAACATTAAAATTACACATTATGAAGAAGTACGTATGTGACATTTGCGGGTACATCTATGACCCTGTAAACGGTGATCCAGACAGCGGAATTGCTCCAGGAACAGCATTCGAGGATATTCCAGACGACTGGGTATGTCCGCTATGCGGTGTAGGAAAGGATGACTTCTCTGTTGTAGAGGAATAATTCCAGGCTTGCTTTTCCAAGGCCAAACACCCATGCATTTGGGACATCCTTATTTTGACACCAACAATATAGACTGACAATTCAGTTTATTCACAACATTTAACACCATGGCGTGCAAGATTTATGCCGTCATGGTGTTTAATAATTGAAGTAGACAAGTAAAATAATAATAACTGATTTTATAACAATTCAAAATAGTATAATAAAAATGAGAAAATTCAAAGTTTTATCTTTATTAGTTTGTTGCCTCGCAACAACATTTATGTCATCATGCCTTGGTGACGATGATGGCAATTCAGGACTCTCTCCCGAGCAGGTGGGACAATGTCTGAACGCTATAAAGGGTAGGTATACTGGTGAGATGGTTTATGCCTCAACCAATCCCGATAACGCCAAGGACAATACCGATACCTTGCAGATTGCATGGACCGTGATGGCTACAGACACCACCCTCACCATATACAATTTCCCAGCTGCGCGAATAGCAAGTAGTATCGATGACCAGAAAGTTGCCGACGCTCTTGTAGATGCCATGCCTGCAGACGTGATATCAAAACTCTATTTCTTCAACAACTCTCCCATCAGCTTCATGATGTACCCTGGCCCTGTAACGTACGAGGTAAACTATGGTGGTGAGGACCATAAGGTTACCGCCTACTTCTATGCGGGCAACTATTCGTTTGGCCTTCATTCAGCCACTGCCAAGAAGATGCAGATGCAGTTGATACTTGGAGGAGTGTATTTTGATGACGACCTTAAGACAAACCACTTGAAAGAGAACCAGATATTCGTATTCAGCAGCAAGTGGTAACGCCAGTCGGTTTCCGAAAAAAAATACCATTCATAACTCAAGTCTTAATTTGTTTGTGGACATGTGATAGCTCGATTGCAAAATAGACTGATTGTAATCAGAGTCCACATTTTTTTGGGCCAGACAGTATTAGTGATAATATTGCCTGGCCCAATTTATGTGACGTGTTACCAACGCAAATAATAAAAAAAGACACTATCTTTGGATAAGACCGGCGGCACTCGGACGTGTAAAGCCAAAAAAAGTCCTTTTTGTTTTGACATGTCACTCGTTTGCACTATCTTTGCAGCTAAGAACAATTAAGCTTAATTTTTTAGATGGAACAGAAAAAATTCAAGAGAACTACCGTTACGGCAGCTCTTCCATACGCCAATGGCGGCGTACACATTGGCCATTTGGCCGGCGTATATGTTCCGGCAGACATATACGTGAGATACCTGAGACTCAAGGACCAGGACGTAATCTTCATAGGAGGCTCCGACGAGCATGGTGTACCCGTGACCATCAGGGCACGCAAGGAGGGCATCACCGTCCAGGAAGTTGTCGACAGGTATCACAAGCTGATAAAGAAGTCGTTCGAGGACTTCGGCATCTCCTTCGACATCTACAGCCGCACCACTTCCAGCATACACCATAAGTTTGCCTCCGACTTTTTCCGCACGCTCTACGATAAGGGTGAGCTTGACGAGATTACTGAGCTACAGTATTGCGACGAGGTTACAGGCGAGTTCCTTACCGACCGCAACATCGTGGGCACATGCCCGAGATGCGGTGCTGAGGGAGCATACGGCGACCAGTGCGAGAAGTGCGGCGCCACGCTGTCGCCCGACGAGCTTATAAACCCCACCAACAAGAACAATCCAGGTCACGGCCTTGTGAAGAAGCCCACCAAGAACTGGTATCTCCCTCTTGGAAAATATCAGGATTGGCTGAAGAAATGGATCCTGGACGAGCACAAGGAGTGGCGCTCCAACGTCTATGGACAATGCAAGAGCTGGCTCGACATGGACCTCCAGCCGCGCGCCATGACCCGCGACCTCGACTGGGGAATACCAGTGCCCGTGGAGGGCGCAGAGGGAAAGGTACTCTACGTATGGTTCGACGCCCCCATCGGATATGTGTCAAACACCAAAGAGCTGTGTGACTCGCAGCCAGAAAAATGGGGCTCATGGGAAAAGTGGTGGAAAGACGAGGATACCCGCCTTGTGCATTTCATCGGCAAGGACAACATAGTCTTCCACTGCCTCATATTCCCCACCATGCTCAAGGCTCACGGCGGATATATCCTGCCAGACAACGTGCCGGCCAACGAGTTCCTCAATCTGGAGAACGACAAGATATCGACCTCACGCAACTGGGCAGTATGGCTCCATGAGTATCTCGCTGACCTGCCAGGCAAGCAGGACGTGCTCCGATATGTCCTTACGGCCAACGCTCCCGAGACCAAGGACAACAACTTCACCTGGAAGGATTTCCAGGAGCGCAACAATTCCGAGCTTGTGGCCATCTACGGCAACTTTGTAAACCGCGCCCTGCAGCTTACCAAGAAATACTGGAACGGCATCGTGCCCGCATGCGGCGAGCTTGCCGATGTCGACATTGCCGCTATCAACGAGTTCAAGGATGTCAAGGAGAAGGTGGAGCAATACCTCGACGCATTCAAATTCCGCGAGGCACAGAAGGAGTGCATGAACCTCGCACGCATAGGCAACAGATATATCACCGAGTGTGAGCCATGGAAAGTATGGAAAACCGACCCGAAGCGCGTGGAGACTATACTGAATATCTCCCTGCAGCTTGTCGCCAACCTCGCCATAGCCTTCGAGCCTTTCCTGCCCTTCTCTTCTGCCAAGCTCCGCTCACTCATCAACATGGAGGGATGCGAGTGGACAAGCCTCGGCAGCACGGAGCTGCTCAAGGCAGGCCACCAGCTGGCTGAGCCGGAACTGCTCTTCGAGAAGATTGAGGACGATGTCATACAGAAGCAACTTGACAAGCTCGAGGCCACAAAGAAGGAGAATGAGGCTGCCGAATATGTTGCAGCACCTCTGAAACCAACGGTAGACTTCGAGGACTTCGAGAAGCTTGACATAAGGGTTGGACATGTCAAGGACTGCCAGAAGGTGAAGAAGAGCAAGAAACTGCTGCAGTTCACCATCGATGACGGCAGCGGCACCGACCGCACCATCCTCAGCGGCATAGCAGCCTATTACGAGCCCGAGCAGCTCATTGGCAAGGATGTACTCTTCGTAGCCAATTTCGCACCAAGGAAGATGATGGGCATCGAGAGCCAGGGAATGATACTCAGTGCCGTCAACTACGACGGCAACCTCACCGTGACCTCACTGCTTGGCAAGGTAAAGCCGGGCAGCACAGTGGGATAGGACGAAGGGCGAAGGACGAAGGGCGAAGGACGAAGGACTAAAGGTAAAGGACTAAAGGTAAAGGACTAAAGGTAAAGGTCTCTCACTCAAACCCCTCATACCCCTCGATAATGGTATCATCAATCATCAATCATTAATCATTAATCATCAATCATCAATCATCAATCCCCCCCTCAACCCCCTCAGATAATATAGAACAACAATAACCAAAAGTATGAAGAAAATAATGACTCTGGCCTTGCTGCTTGTTATGGCAGTGGCGGCCAACGCGCAGATGCTCGACCCCGTGAAGTTCACCGTCACGCTGAAGACGGGCAACACCGCAGAGGGCGAGATAGTATTTACCGGCAAGATAGACAAGGGGTGGCACGTATACTCCACAGGGCTTGGCAATGACGGCCCTGTATCAGCCACATTCAATGTCACAAAGCTTGATGGAGTACAACTTGTAGGCAAGCTGCAGGCAAAGGGCAACGAGATTTCCAATTTCGACCCGCTCTTCGGCATGAAGCTGAGATATTTCGAGAACAGCGTGCAGTTTGTCCAGAAGGTGAAGTTCACCAAGCCCGAATACACCATTGACGCCTACCTTGAGTTTGGTGCGTGCAACGACGAGAACTGCATGCCACCGACATCTGTAGACTTCAAGAAGAGCGGCAAGTCACCAGCTGTGGACAGCAAGCCGAAGACGGAACCTGCAGCAGAGGCTGCCACTGCAGAGCAGGCCAAAGCAGAGGAGCAGCCGGCTGACTCCGTTGCGGCAGACAGCACAACGGCAACGGTAGCCGCCACAACACCAGACACCACGTCACTATGGAAGCCCGTGGTGAAGGAGCTGCAGGCTCTCGGCGGCAGCAGCGACAACATCGCCAACCATTCACTGCTCTACATCTTCCTAATGGGTATCATCGGCGGACTGCTGGCATTGGTCATGCCATGTATATGGCCCATCATACCAATGACCGTGAGCTTCTTCCTAAAGAGGGCGAAGGATGACAAGAAGAAAGGCATACGCGACGCCATCACCTATGGTATCTCCATCATTGTCATCTACCTTGCGTTGGGCATCATCATCACTCTCATCTTCGGGCCGAGCAAGCTCAACGAGCTTTCTACGAACTCCATATTCAACATCTTCCTCTTCCTGTTACTCGTAGTCTTTGCCCTGTCCTTCTTCGGATGGTTCGAGATAAAGCTGCCCGACGGATGGGCAAACTCCGTTGACACCAAGGCCTCCAACGCCACGGGACTGATATCCATCTTCCTCATGGCCTTCACCCTGGCTCTCGTGTCTTTCTCGTGCACGGCTCCCATCATCGGCCTGCTGCTCGTAGAGACCGTCACATCCGGCAACTGGATAGGCCCCGCCGTGGGAATGTTCGGCTTTGCCCTCGCCCTGGCTCTTCCGTTCACACTCTTCGCCATGTTCCCCTCACTCCTCAAGTCTGCACCAAGGTCAGGCTCGTGGATGAACACCATAAAAGTGGTGCTTGGCTTCATCGAGCTCGCTTTCGCCCTTAAGTTCTTCTCCGTTGCCGACCTCGCATACGGATGGCACCTGCTCGACCGTGAGGTGTTCCTGTCTCTATGGATAGTAATCTTCGGTGCCCTTGGATGCTATCTTGTTGGATGGCTCAAGTTCCGCAGCGACGAGGTAGGTGGTGAGATTGAGCGTCCGATGCCCGTGGCGTGCATCATGCTCGGCCTGTGCTCGTTTGCCTTCACCGTCTACATGATACCAGGCCTGTGGGGTGCACCCTGTAAGGCCGTCAGTGCCTTTGCACCGCCCATCAACACCCAGGACTTCAACCTCAACACCAAGACCATTGAGGCAAAGTATACCAACTACGAAGAGGGCATGGCGGCAGCCAAGGCGCAGGGCAAGCCCGTACTCATCGACTTCACAGGCTTCGGCTGCGTAAACTGCCGCAAGATGGAGGCCGCCGTATGGACAGACCCGCAGGTGGCCGACAAGCTCACCAAGGACTACATCCTCATATCTCTCTTTGTCGATGACAAGACCAAGCTCGCCGAGCCTATTGAGGTTGAGCAGAACGGACAGAAACGCTCTCTGCGCACAGTGGGCGACAAGTGGAGCTATCTGCAGAGCATCAAGTTCGGCGCAAACGCACAGCCTTTCTACGTGGCCACCGATGCCGACGGCAACCCTCTCACAGGCAGCTTCTCCTACAAGGAGGATATTCCTGCATATCTTGACTTCCTGAACAAAGGACTCGACAATTTCCGCAAGTAAGTGATGCTCGACAAAGAAACTACAGACAGAATACTGCTTCTGATAAACAAAGAGGTAGTCCCCGCAGTGGGATGTACGGAACCCATGGCCGTCGCCTTGTGCACGGCCAGGGCTGCACAGCTTCTGGGACGCAGGCCTGAGAAGATAACCGCCGAGCTATCGGCCAACATCCTGAAGAACGCCATGGGTGTGGGCATACCGGGGACAGGAATGATCGGACTGCCCATAGCCATTGCTCTTGGTGCACTGATTGGCAAGACCGAATACCAGCTCGAGGTTCTCAGAGACCTAACGCCGGAGGCCCTCCAGCAGGGCAAGAGCTTCATTGCCGATGACAGGATAGACATCATGCTCAAAAGCGGCAATACCGACAAGCTCTACATAGAGGTTACCTGTCAGGCCAATGGGCACATGGCCAAGGCCGTCATTGCTACCGGACATACCAATTTCGTCTACGAGGAAGCCGATGGCGAGGTGCTGCTCGACAACCGACAGACAGGCAGCCACGACGATGGCCCTGCCGACATAGCCCTTGACATGCGCATGGTCTACGACTTTGCCATGACCACTCCCGCGGAACGTCTAATGTTCATCCTCAAGACACGTGATTACAACATGAATGCAGCCGCCGAGAGCATAAAGGGCAACTACGGCCATTGCCTTGGAAAGACCATGGACAGGCCGCTCAGCCACGGCATCTTCGGCAACAGCATTTTCTCGCATATCATCTCCAAGACGGCATCAGCGTGTGACGCACGCATGGGAGGTGCCATGATACCTGTCATGAGCAACAGCGGCTCTGGCAATCAGGGCATCTGCGCAACCAATCCCGTAGCCGTCTTCGCAAAGGAGAACGAGAATACCGAGGAGGAACTGGTCCGCGCGCTTACACTAAGCCACCTGACGGCCATCTACATCAAGCAGAGCCTCGGCAAGCTGTCAGCGCTTTGCGGATGCGTGGTGGCAAGTATCGGCTCCAGCTGCGGCATCACCTATCTCATGGGTGGCGACTACCAGCGCATCTGCTTCGCCGTGAAGAACATGATTGCCAATCTCACCGGCATGATATGCGACGGAGCAAAGCCCAGCTGCTCACTGAAGATCTGCTCCGGCGTATCCACCGCTTTGCTGTCTGCCCTCCTGAGCATGGAGGGGAAGCATGTCACCGAGGCGGAGGGCATTATCGATATCGATGTAGACAGGAGCATTCACAACCTCACAAGCATAGGCAAAGAGGCTATGTGCGCCACCGACGACATGGTGCTCGACATCATGACTCACAAAACTAAGTGACCAATAGAAACCAGACATAGTCACACCCCATCGGTATAGTCAAAGCCACCTTGATAGCATTCATCAAGGTGGCTTCTATTGTTCTAGTGTGTCCATCGTCACTCCCGGCACTGCCTTCCACCAAAAGCTCCATGCCGAGAAGGCGGCTCCCACGACAAAGTATGCTGTGCCCACAATGAGGCGCTTGCGCTGTGACCAGTTGATATGCACGCGGATGTAATGGGCCAAAACCACATATCCTAAATATCCCGAGCAATACCACAGCGCCGAGTAATTATTCCAAAAGCATTCTCCCCAAAGGGCTTGTCGGTTGCGCCGGAAATCCCTGTGGTAAGCAACGCACCGCCTCCCATGTTGTCCCCCGTTATTTTTTTGCATATTATTAAGCTATTCTCGGTAGCAAAATTACTGCAAAAAGTTTAATTCGCAGTAATTTTGTGCCGAGAATTCATACCTAAATGTTTTTGATGCCAGTTGTTATCTCACGCCTGCTACTTCACCATCTCGTATGTATCGATTCCATCACCAGTTCCGATAAGTCCTGTTGTTACCAGCTTTGTAATAAATACACCTTTTGTCTTGTCGAAAGACTGTATGGATGCGCAATACGTGATCTTAAGTTTTTCGTTAACAGTAACGATGTAACGTCCTTTAGTGTTCTTACCAACCTTGGAATGGTCAAATGCAGAATATTCATATGACGTTATAGGAGTATCTGTAAGGTAATATGGATACGTACTAAATGAGCCGTCTTTGCCGCGCCAAATTTCATGACTCAAGGTGTATTCATCACGATTACCACTTGTGTCTCCTTTTACTCTCCATTTGGTTCCATTCAACTGTGAGGTTGATACTGTTACCTGTGCCATGCTTATTGAGGCTATAGCCATAAACAAGCCTGTTGATAATGTTCGTAATGTTTGCATCTGTATGGTTCTTTTATAGTTTTAAAATATATATATCCACTTCCCATTAAGGCATTTTTTGAGTAAATGGTAACATTTCCGTTTGCCTCTCCTGCGGCTGTGTAATAGAAATCATTATCATAGCCAATGACTGTCACCATGTGAGGTGGATTGTCTAAGGATACAAGTGCCACGGCAATGCCTTTGTCTATGCAACTCTGTATGGCACTCTCGTCATAGTTCCCATGGGCGAGCTCACAATATGAATCAAAAATTGTTATTGCGTCACGTAGCAGGATGCCACCTTTTCTATAATCGTCCAAATGATAATCTTTGTCTATTGCAATCCTAGTTAACACCTCATAAGCCGTTGCGTAGTCATGTCCTTTTAACTCAGCCAAAAAACTGAATGCCCTAATAACACATTCCATGGATTTCGTTTGCGGATGCAGTTTGTCGGGCAAATTTATATATGAAACGAGGTGGACACCTTTTTTGTGTTTTAGCTCTGCCACAGATATGTATCTGCTAAAACCGCTATTTGAGCTATTGCCGCCACCTGCATAATTGTCATCTCCAGCGCCTATGCTTCCACCAAAACCACTGTCTCCACCATTATATGAGCCGTTACATTCAGCTCCATTGCATGTGCACCGGTCTTCAGGCAGCCCGCAAAAACAACAATAGCCATTTATTGTATCGTCATCGCCATCTTTATCGCTATTATTGTTGATGTCGTAAAAATCCGCACACACATTGTCGTATTTCAGATGTCTGTCAAAAGCCTCTTGGTCGTCAAAAGAACCCTTACAGCAATCGCACTTCACTTTATGTTCTGCCTCAACTCCTACTTCCGGTAGCCAGTATTCCCCGTTCTCGAAAGTGAAATTCTGTGCTTTGATGGTAAATGCATCACCGGAGCCTATTAATGGAAGCAAAGTTAGCAAAAATATTACTATTCCAAATGTCTTTCTCATCAGTTGTCTCCTTTTTTAACAATTATTGTACGAAGAACCTGCTTGCCTGCTGAGATGTTCAGCACATGATAGCCCGGTCTTATGTCAGGACTAAGCGTAACTTTGTGTTTCCCAGCCTCAAACGTGCCAAGGCTTTGCTGCCAAATCAACACACCAAACTTGTCGAATACCCTTGCCGTGGCAGTGGCATTCTCCCGCAGCTCGAAAATCGCATCAAATTGAGAGTCAAACGGATTTGGCGCGATGGCTATATATCCGTTAGCACAGGTATTGTCATTGTCTGTTTTACCGTATGCTCCGCGATATAGTTCCATAAACATCGGTCTCTCAGGCTCACGCTGCGACAGGGAATAGAGAGAAAGCCTGCCACGTATCCTGTCGTTCCATATATCAAGATCCGCACTGTCGAGCCTGTATTGCACCTTTCCGTTAAATGTATACCGCTCTTTGAGGCTTACGTAGCTCTTCTTGAATTTGAGGGAGCCTTCCGCCGTGATGTCAGCCTTAAAAGGAACGCTGTCTGTTCCAAGAAGCAGATATCCTGAGATTTCCTCTCCTGTTCTGGATACAGACATGCAGACAGGTTTCTCTCCAAGGACATGCCGCCCGCTCCAGTCGTACATCACGACACATCCGCTGTACTTTCCCCTCAGCAGGGTGGTGTCGTTCACGTCAGCCTTAATCTCCGGCATAGAGGCTGGGATATCTGTAAACGCACTGTCTGAGACAATTATGCCAGAAAGATAATTCTCAGGATTTTTACGTGACATCTCCTCTATGGCTGCGCTATATCCGAGTGTGGCAGCCTGATTCAGCAGTTCCATGCCTTGTTCCTCATCCTGCGCTGTTCCATAGCCGTTGCGGTAGCACAGTCCCAACATGTATGTTGCATAGACGTTGCCGTTGTCAGATGCTGTCTGAAACAGCTCCATAGCCTTGCCATAGTCCTGTGCGCATCCAAGACCCTTGTAGAGCATAAAGCCCGCACCGTACCTGCAAGCATCAGACCCGGCCTCTGCCCCTTTTATGAAAGCATTGTAAGCGGCTGTGAAATTCTGCTTCTCGCCACATTTTCCCAGTTTGTATATCACACCAAGATTGTGGTAAGCGTCACAGTATCCGTTTTCTCCAGCTTTTTTGAGCCAGCTAATAGCCTTTTCCGCATTCTGCTCCGTCCCAATGCCTTCCATATAAGCGAGTCCAAGCGCATTCATGGCGTATGCCACCGTGTCATTCTCGGCGACATTCAGCAATATGCTGACAGCTTTCTCTTTCGTATAATCTTGATATATACCCTTCAACACGCCTACGGCGCGCATAACCTCATCATTGCCGGCCCTTGTATTATCAGCGTATGCCCCAACGACATACACAAGCATCATAAATGCCGCGATGCAGCATTTGCTTAATAATCTGATAGTTTTTTCCATTCTTTTCGATATAAGCTAAGTAATTATTTACCATACAAACTCTTTTCCCACAGTTTTTTCTTTCTCTTCAACTCTCGCCTTCTTGTCTATTCCATCCAGCATTTTTATCATCTTTGGCTTGGATTTGTCAAGCTCTGCAAGATATTTCTTCTGCGAGGTTCCGTAATAGCGGTACAAATCCTTAATCATCTGCCGTCTGTGCATATATTTTATGGCTTCTTTCGCATCTTTTGCGCTGTCGAGCTGCTCCGTGAGGTCTGCTTCCTTTAGCTTGTCCCACGCCTTGTCAAACTCATCCAATACTTTCAAGTAGTTCTTTCTTCGGAAGAAAGACCAGAGCTGCCCCTTGTCAAGGGTCTTCTTCAATATCTCCATTTCCTCATTCCACACATTCACACGGTAGTCTTTTCGTATACGCCGTGCCATGCTCAGAGCCTTATCCATGATATATGCATACTGTGCGCTGTCAAGGTTCAGCATGTTCCTGCAGTGCAGGGCGTAGCTTAAGTTCTCGCCAGAAATGTTATATCGGCATGTAGGAATGAGTATTGAGTTTATTGAATCCTGAAACACCCGCTCTATTATGATTTTATTCTTCACACGCCTGTCCAGCGAGTCTTTGTAAAGTATGTCCTGACAGATATATTTAAACTCACGGTTCTTGACATAGAACACAAGTCTTGCCATATCCTTCTCCGGCACATGAAAGAAATGATTAATCCTGGCAACTTCCTCACGATAACGGAAATCCAGCATGGAATCTACCATCTCCTTGTTCGCGAGATAGACCTCTTTCTCTTGAATCGTACATCTAAGCACCTCTGCCTTGGCGGAAAGATAGAGCATGGCAAGCGCAATGCTCAATAGGAATCTATTTTTCATTAGTACTTTTTGTTTTTATAGTTTAACGCTATATTGTTGATTGATTAATCAGTGCCATACTTGCCTTCCATTGTTATACTCAAATATTCTTTCCTCCATCCCTCCGCTTCTGTCTTTCAATAGAAGTATGGCGTTTTCTGGCACATTACTGAACGTGAGTTTGTCTATGTGCGCATATGACCTGCCAAGCATCTTCCATTCCGTATCATAATAATACAGTTCATACAGATGCCCTTTCTCTACAAAGTTCAGGTCGGTTGACGGACTGAACGTTATCTTTGTCAAGTTCTGTTCGTTGCCTTCACCAAGGTCGAGTCCTATCATGTAGCCTACTGACACTCCTTTGCATGTTGTTGCAGGATTTCCGTCAAATACGTTTCCGATGTTGGCAGAGTCCACTCCCTCGGCAAAAAGTCTGCCTGTGAGCAGTTTTATGCCGCCAGTGTCGTCAGAAGTGTAAAACTGCAGTTCCGCAAGCGATGAGCGGTTGAGCTTTGGCGCATGGTAACGCAAAAAACGGTACCGCTTGGAGGAAGTTATATTAATTGTGGTCATGTACGATGGTACGGCATTGATAATGGCAAGAGTGTCTGCCACGGAGAAATTCTCTGTCATTGAGCCTTCAAATGTAGCCCCTCGCATGCCAGCCCATGTGTCTGTGGTGTATGAGCAAAGAGGGTATTTTCTGTCTATGGTTATAGTCCTTGTATCTGTAGGCGAGGGAGTATACCACCTTTCCACTCCATTGTCTCCAACAAGGAACGGACACGAAAGCACCATCTTCCTTCCGTCAACTATGGCTATTGGCACACATACGGAGCCTCTACCAACATTTGGGAATGTGACGAAGCCACTCTCTGGAAAGGCCTTTGCCACAGGCATCCAATCTCTACCAGACATATATGCACAGAGATAGACAGGAGAAACGATATCTGTTTTTATGGTGATATCTGCCACAAGGCCGTACTCAGCCGATACATCCTCTATAAAAGAGCTTTTTAGCCACAGGGCATCATATTCTCCGACCTCGTTACAGCGGTTGTAACACATACGGTAGATCTTCACGGGTGTCTTAGACGCTTTTATGATGTATGGGAATCCGTCATTTTCCCAGGTCTTGTATCTTGGCATAAATTGTGAGGCATCGACAGGGTTCAGCCGCTTTGCTTCCTTGTCTTTCTCAAATACGGTATATGTGTCGCCATTGCTCATTATCATAGCAGCCCAGGCATGCCCCTTGTTGCTGTAATCTGCCCACATCGGTGTACCGTCTATTGCGGCTGGTATACCGAGAGCGCGCAGAACAGCCACAAGCAGAATACAGCGCTGGCTGCATTCTGCCCTGCCTACAATGTTGCATGTAAGAGGGTCAAGGTTGTAATTGCAATAGGAGTTTGACAGGGCAATCACATTAAACACGGTGTCCCGCACAATGGCAAACGCTTTTCTCATATCCGAAACACCCTCTATAACCGCAGCGTATTGCTTGCGCAGAGACTCACGCCAATTACCGCCAAAATGCTCGTCGTTGATGCGGTAAGGCAGAATATATCGGCAAAACAGGCTGAACGTAATGCTGTCTTTCCATTGCGACTGTTGCCATGAGTTATAAGCATTGTCAATGTCGTTGATAAGAAACTCATCAGTTACTACCATGCTGTCAGGTACTATTTCAACGCGGCCTTCTCTCAACGAGGAGTTCCAAGCTGTCTGCAATTCCCGGATGCCCTTTGCCTTTTTCATTGTACGGATATGGCTGATGAAACTGTCCATAGCTTTGCCCTCTGGCGAGCAATGACCTTCCATGTTGTCTATAACAAACAGGGCAGCCTTATATTTAAGACTGTCAGAGGCGTTTTGAGAATAATGTCTCAAGACACCAGTGTATTTTTCTCTATGCCCTTGACTGGCCGACATAGTAGAGCACACCATGATTGGCAACAGGGGCAGCAAGATTGTCAGTAGTTTATTTTTCATATATTTCATAATACTTCTTAGCCTCTTGTATTATGGCTCTCGCCTCGTCTGTATCATATTTTGCACCAGTGGATAATATGTCTGCAGCATAACGCAAAGCATCCTCTCTCTCTTCGCATGAGGCATTGTATCGCATGAGAATGAGTTTCAGCCTCAGCACATGTGGCAGAATGTCTGACAGAGTGTCTATAAGCTGCATGCTTGTAACGGTATCTCCATTTCGTCTCAGATATTCAGACTCCAAGCCTAACAGCTCCGGGGCAGATGAATAAAGACGGGCTTTCCTGATGTAGGCAATGGCATTGTCACTGAAGTCCTGCGACATGCTGTTCTTTGCGCGGATGCGCCAATATGCCTCTGACGTGCTGACGGATTTCTCAATAGCCCCAAACTTGCCGTCATGGACTTTGCCGACCGTCTTCATTTCAATATCAAGTGACTTCAGCGCAAGCTGCGCTCTTGTAATGAGGACAACAGAGCAGGCGCATGTTGCAAACAGGGTGAGGGCAAAAGCGTTAAGTACTTTAGCAGCTCGCAAATGGCTTTGCTGCTGTGATTTCTCTTTATCTCTATCTGTCATTGTAAGTGCGGAGCAACAGATTACAAGCAACCATGGCTGAATAGAGGTACAGACAAAATTTGTTAGCGACATTACACAAAATGCGGTAAGGACAGCCGCCTCACGCACCTTGTTGCCTTTCCACGCCTTTCTGATGTTCATCGTGTAGAACGCCATCAGGAACAGCATTCCCACAATACCTCCCTCTATACCCTGCTCCAGATAGTCATTATACGGCATATACACAAAGTCTGCATTTCGTTTTTCCATACTGGAGGCATCATTTTTGGAGAAATACTCTGCCTGTCTGAGATTGTAATACTTTTCAAACAGACCGTAACCGTAGCCCTGCGGTCTGTCTGCCAGCATTCCTGCAGACAGTTTCCATATCAGTATACGGCCGTCAGCGGAGTCCTTCTTCATGTTGTACAGCCATGTGCCTGTTACGGAAAGCATAACCATCACAACAGCCAATATAATACTGTTGCGGAAAGGATGCGTCTTAATCACATGCACCTTTCCCTTATAGCACATGCCGATGTATACTGCAGCCTCAATGAAAAGCCCAACATATGCCGTACGGCAGCGAAGCACCAATAATCCCGCAATGACAAAGAACGTAAAAATTGCATACGTCCAATGCCAATTGGTTCGTTTAGCCCTTGATATCAGGATTGGCAATATCCCGACAAAATATAAGGCTGTCACAGTAGGGTTGTCATTAGAACCGACTATGGCGAAATATTTGTTAGCACTTATTGCCACACCAAGTTTTTGAGCTGCTATATATATAATATGTATAGCGGCTATGAGCAGTAGACCGTTTTCTATGACCTTGTTTGATAAGAGACTTACTCGCAGACAAATTCCTAACACAAGGATTAAAGATAATGTTACAACAAGATACATAGTCTTGTAAATCTCGTGCGGACTGGTAAATATAGTATGCAATGATATATAGACAATCCACGCAAGTATGAATACACAGTACCATGACTTAAACACATTCTTATTATCAGCCATGCAGGACAAAATACTGATACCTGACAATACGACAATCCCAATTTCCAACAACAGATATCTTGACAACGACGGATATACAAACATCCCCGTGTCTATAGTTGACGAGACACATAGTGACGCAAATACTATACAGGCCGAATATTTCACCATTCGGCTTACGGATATTTCCTGCATGGATATCATATTTGAAAATCAGAATTGCAGATTTATTCTTGGGATCATCAGAATTCTCTTGTTCACTGCACAAGATGGGGTTTCAATCGCTACAATTCCACCTCAGCACTATACACTTTATCCCCTAAGTACAACACAAGTGTGAATTCACCTGTAAGGTTATCGGGAACTGTCACCGTGCCGTCCTCACCTATTACAGATGTATACACAACCGTGTCACCTGACACAATCTCTATGGTCTCGCCTGCAAGATACTCCGAGAAGGTGAAGACATGGTAGCATAGTGATACCGATATTGAAGGTATCGGTGCTCTTGGTCTGCTTCCCAAGTCTGAAAGGGTATTGTCGTAGTGCAAATAAACTTCCATTTGCGATGCCAAAGAGTCACCTCTAGATATTGAAGGCATCATCGATAATGCCATAAGCAGTATAAAAATGTGTTTCATATTACAAAATGTTTTGCGCAAAAGTAACACGCCTATTTGAAACAACAAAATTTTATCCGCAAAAATAATACACCTGAGTACACCTGTACCTAAAATATACAATCAAAATGTATTGATTTCAAGGTGGTTATAAAAATAATACACCTGAGTACACTTCTACATTTTTGAGAGGTTCCTATATAAGGATGCCGCTGATTTCTCATTGAAAAGCTTTCTGCTGACACTCGCTTTTGTGTT
>NZ_NPJH01000006.1 GCF_002251365.1 Prevotella sp. P3-122 | reverse complement strand
GTTTAACATAAACTGATTTTTTAAGATGAAAACTTATATGCCCTTAAATGGGCTCAGGTGGAGTCGCAATAGCGGCTCTGCCAACTGTGATATGCCTCAAAGTGCCGTTTTCGGACGGCCTGGGGGGTACTTTTACGAGGTTTACCTTGTACAAGGAGCAACGCTGCTTGTTTGTCGTGAATGGATAACTAATGATTGGTTGTTTGTCATGTTAGGACTTATGGGTACAATTATTATGGCAAAAGGAATGAGCATGGTAAATAACTGGATAGTAAAACGTATTTGATTTTATGAAAGATAATCAATATGAAATATATTCCTGACGATATTGTAGTTAAAATTAATGGGCTTCCAATATTAAATGTTGCAGAGAAACTTGGACTTTCTGTAAACAGCAAAAGAACCACCCTTTGCTTTATGCATAATGACCGTTCTCCAAGTCTGCATTTCAATGTGAGAAAGAACACTTTTTATTGCTATGGCTGTTCAAGGGGAGGGAATGTTATATCTCTTGTCATGAATAGGTTAGGGCTATGTTTTGTGGATGCAGCACAATGGTTGATTCAAGCATATGGAATAGACGTTCCCTATGGCAGAAAAGATTATAGAAAGTTGAAAATTTCTGTTGCTTTACCAAAAGCCCAGAAGGTCAAATCCGAATATGTGCCTGACGTAGAATTGTTGTCATGGATAATGGATGTTGCGAAACTTTCTGACATCGCAAAGGATTTCCTCTTTCATGTCAGAAGATATAAAGAAGAGGTTGTAGAACAGAAAGGTATCAAATCTATTACCGATGCCAACAAATTTTATAAAGTTGTTGTTGATAGATTTGGACTCGATAGATGTAAAAAGGCAGGAATCGTAAAATGGAATTTCAAAGAGTATAGATATGAAACCGTCTTTGAATGTCCTTGCTTGCTGTTTCCGTTTTATGATGAACGTGGTATAATTTATACAATTCAAGGGCGCAGCTTGCGAGAATATCCAACCAATAGGTTTTCTTTTCCAAATCATTCAGATAGCTTTATTTTCAATCTGCAGGATGTTTTAAATGCTGATACCGAAACACCAATATTTATTGCTGAAGGTGGAACGGATTGTTTGGCTTTACTTTCGGAAGGTAAGAAAGCTATAGCAATACCAGGAGCAGGAGCGTTTAAAGAAGAATATATAAAGTATCTCAAGGATAAGAATCTGTTTATGTTTGCCGACAATGATGATTCTGGTAAGAGCTTATTTGCAAGAATAGATAAGGCCTTAAGAGTTTACGGCAATTATCTACATCAGATGATTTTGAATCCTAAATACAAAGATTATTCAGAATATTATGCAGAAAAAAGATAGCATCATATATGAAGTCGCCAATATTGAAAATCTTATATTGGCATGGAGAAAGGTAGAACAATCATTCCATCATGGTAATGTGTGGTTTGACGAAATCGAAATATCTAAGTTTAAGTTTTTGTTGATTGACAATGTAAGGAGAATACGACAGGACTTGTTAAATGGTACTTATAAACAGAAACCGCTTCTTCCAGCTCCGTTCCCTAAAGGTAACGATGTAGAAGGTAACCTTCAGGTAAGGCAGTCCTTTTTGGTGAGTGTTGAAGATCAGGTGGTCTGGATGGCTGTTGTTAATGTTATCGGTCCTGTTTTTGAAAGAGAAATGCCTGCTTGGAGCTATGGAAATAGATTAAACAACAAGGTCTGGAAGGAAGATGGAAAATGGAAAATAGGAGATGTTATGAAATCATCTACTCGTATTTATCGACCATGGAACCGTTCATGGCCATTGTATCGTAAGCAATTGGCTGCTTCTTTGAAGTGTATGGCTTTTGCTAATATAAAAGACATACCTGCTCTTACAGAAGAAGAACAACAAATAGCTGATGAAAATAATTCGATACAAGGAGAAAAATCTTATCTGAAACTTCCTTATCTTGAAAAGAATTATTTTGATATAAAAGCAGACAAGGAGAAAGGCGGGTTGTATTGGGCAGGTATAGACTTGGAAAAGTTTTATCAATATGCTACTATGCAGGAAATAAGTGGTATTATTTGTGACTATTATTCTGATGATGAAGATTTTTGTCGTCTCATAGAAGTACTCTCTGATTTTAAAATTGACACTCTAAATTACAGCCAAAAGGATCTTGAAAAAATCCAGTTAGAAAAAACCTTTTTAGGCTTGCCTACAGGCCTTGCTGTTGCAGGATTCTTAGCAAATGTTTTTCTTCTTGATGTAGATAAAAAAATTGTAGCTAAACTTGAAGGGAATAAGACCGTAATACATTTTCGATATGTGGATGATCATGTTTTTGTTTCTACATCCCCAATTGAGCTTTATAGATGGATAAAAGAATATGATGAACTAATCAAGAAAAAAGGTGTAAAGATTAATTTTGACAAACTTGAACCTAAAGAGTTGTCAAAAGATATATTTGTGCAAGAACTCTCTGACAATGAGATAGAAGAGAAGATGAAAAAGGCTTCTTTGGACCCATTTTATCCTTCTCCTCTCATTACAGAAACGCTCCAAAAAGTTTCTGAGATATCTGGGTTGAACTTGGATTTGCTTTCGGATAAAGAATTTGATATGGTATTCAAGGATTTGCAAATGTTGATGGTTGCTGATATTCCTGAGCAAGAAATTAAGAAGAATACTCGTGTTTCTTTTGCTTGTTCCATGTTGACCCGAATGGTTGCCGATTGGGATTGTGACTTGGAAAAGGTTTATGAACTCAGAAAGCAATGGATCGATCGAGTTAAGGTTTATGAAAAGAATTTGTCCGACAAAGAAAGAAAAGAGCAAAGTCAAAAAATAGATAGTATGTATCAGCTGGCCTTTTCTAATGGTACTATTGATAGATTTGATGAATTGATAGCTCAAATAAAGGGTTTACCTCTTGATTTGACGCCAACAACTGTTTTGAAAGATGTAATAAATAATGGAAGCGTTAAGTCTAATTCCAAAAAGGAAAAAATATATCGTTTGCTGACAAAGGCTATAATGGAGATACCTGATAAAAGTAAAATATGGTTGAGAGCATTTGATTATTGTACTTATAATATTCCTGAGAAAATTATAGATTTATATAAATTGCTTCGCCATATAGAAAATGAAAAGAAACTTCATCCCCTTGGATGTGAATATTTATATGCTATGCTTCACTTGCGGATGGCGCATAATCTGGTGAAAGCAATAAGTCGTCTATTGGAAGATCATTATATTACTCCTACTCAAAAAAGGAATGATAGATCTTTTATAGAGAGTGTTCTAAAAATTAAGCCAAAGGAATCAGAACATTATATAGTTATTGATTCTTTGGCAATTCTTAATACGACAAAGCTACTTTATAAGGCTTTCGTCAACAAACTTAATTTGTTAAAAATAGAAATAAAAGGTGATTTTGGAGATGATATTGTTTATCATGATGAGTCTTTGCCATTTAACTTTTGGTTGTTATGGGGATTAGATCTCATTAATTCTAAAGTGCCAACCTCTGACATGAAGATAAAGACTGTTTTTGGACAATATTTTAATAAAATTTGTCCAGAGAAGAGTTTCTTCTTACCTTTAATATGCAGATGTTTAATGGATTTCAAAGAGGCTGATTTTGAGAAAATACATTTTGCTAACCCACCATATTCTTTGCCAAAGGATTTTAATTCATTTGAGTTCTTTTATGTAATCAGCAAACTTCCAGAAGCTAAAAGTTTTGGAGAAAATTTTGAAGGATATGATAATTTCAAGACCCAAACTAAACCAGATGATTGTTCTAAAAACACTACTATATCTGTATGGTTAGATTTTTTGAATGGAGAATTGTTGAAGAATGAAAATTTTAGGCTTGATGTCAGATTCTCAGAATTAATGGCATCAAAAATTGCGTTGGCTATTAGTGAGGCTGCAAATAAAAAATTATGTGATGGAAAGAAAATAAAAATACATCCTCTTTCTGTTACTATCAGTACAAAGAAAAGAGATAAAAAATTTAGTGAATATGGTAGTTGGCATTATTGGAGAGACAATTCAGTACATGCTGAAATAAAAGATAAAACCTATATAGATGATACATGTTATTGTTATACAGACAAAGTTTTAGGAAATGTGTTGAGATCAGAAGAAGCTCTGTTATATGCTATTGGATTACTTTTCTTACAACTTCTTACAAAGCAAAAAGTGTTGCCATGGATATTTTATCGTCCAGAGTTTGGATTTGAATGGGATAGTGTATTGCTAAGAATACTTTATGATGGAGCAATTTCGACGAAAAACTATTTAATCGTTCGTTCCTGCCTTTCTGCTTATAATCGGGAAATTTTGAAGATGTTACATGATAATACAGGAGAAAACGATATTCCTCCTTTATATGGGGTTAAATGTCTTGGTTTACAGGATTTAATAAAGGAATTGAGAGATTCTGTCAGTATCTTGGAAGATAATTTAGTGTCTGTAGCAAATGAAGAGTCAAGACAATTGACTGAGATAAGCTTATATTGATATGAAAGAACATTTGAAATTGGCGATTATTCAACCTTCAACTGATGACAGCGTAGCTTGGAATTCGCATAATCCACGATATCCTTTTATGGATATATCGGAAGCTGCAAGAACTTGGCATCAGATTCATATAGCCCTATCGCAATATGAAAGCATGGTAGAGTCTGCTAAGCCTGATATAGTAGTGATTCCAGAATTGGTTGTCGCTAAGCAATATGAAAGGCAATTGAAGAAAATTGCGAGAAATATTGGGTCAATCATTATTGCTGGTCTTGATTTTAAGAAAGACAAACAAAAGATAAGTAACAAAGCAATGATTATTGTTCCAAGTCATTGGCCGCATAATAAGGGTACTTGTTTTGAAACAATACTCACTTTTGGTAAAAAATATGCGGCACGTAGAGAAATGAAATATGTGAATGGTGAATGGAATTCATGTGATAAATTTTATATTTTGGACACCAAGGAATATGGAAGAATAGGCTTTGCAATATGTGCTGATTTCTATGATATAGAAAGATATACACTATATAAGGGAAGAGTACAACATCTGATTATATTGGCTTTCAACCAAGATGTCAAGTCTTTCTATTTCTTGGCAGAGTCTATTTCCAGATTGGTATATTGTAATGTTGTAATCTGTAATACTGGTTATTATGGAGGCTCTGTTTGCTTTACTCCAGCAAAGGATGATTTTGAAAGATATTGTTATAAGCATGAGGGCAAGGAATTGTTTACTTCTCAAGTTGTAAAATTACCTGTCGAATCGCTTTGGAAGGCCCAAAACGAAAATTCCGATGCCCTAAAGAAATATAAAAGTCCTCCTCCGGGCTATAAATATTATAAAAAAGAAAATTTAAAAACAGAAAAGAAATGAATTATAGATGGCAAGAAACGATAAAAATCCTAATTCCTGGATTTTATCTTACAATTGGTATGTTGGTTTGTTTGCTTGTTGCGGATAACCCTTTGGGAAATGGTTTGTTTTTAGTTGCAGAAAAACTATCTGTATATGTATTAGTATTACTTCTTTTTGTCGCCTTTATTGTAGGTTTTGTGAATGAAGTAATCAGTGGCGAAATCGAATATTTAATGTATCGATTAGGAGTGCCTCGCCCTTCTCTTTTGATATTAAAAAATGTTTTTTGCAGGTATTGTGTTTATGATATTTCAAAATTAAAGGAAAAACTTAGCATAGACCATGACGAAAGAATTAATAATGAAAAGGCTGCTACCTGTTTAAGAAAAGCAAAGCAGTCTATAGACATGGAAATATGTAAAGAACTATATTATCAGTCTGTTTTATCCAGAAATCTTTTCGTCGCTCATTTGATAGTAGCTTTCTTGATACTTATCTTTGTTTCTTTCTCTTTCAAAATATTATTTTTTCTCTTAGTCTTATCTATTTTATTGGGGTGGCAATGGTGGAAGATGAATCTGGTTTATGTGAAGAATATCTTTGTTGAGTTTTTGAGAAGTAAGGATTAATTGCTTTTTAATAATATGAACATTTCCGACATCTTGATACTTCGCTTGTTCGTGTTGCGTATTGGTAAGAAAAATGCGAATCCGCTATATCGTATCTTCTATGGGGTGGTATCGCCTTCTGACGAGGTCATGAAGAAACCATCTGTGAGCGAATTTAATAAGTTGAAAAAATATTGTGATAAATGGTTCTTTGTGAGTACTGTCAAGATGGCAGGGGAGAAAACACGCATCTTAGGAGTGTATCAGGAACTTTTGCATGGTATTTCTATGAAAGATGCTTTTGCTCACATCGGTGTTGATACTTCATGTTTTGACTTTGATGTTTATTATCAGCAATCTTATGTTGAGGTTCCCTGGAATGTGGATAAGATTTCTTCGCAGATTATCTATTCCATGATGGCCTGCATGATGGAACCTGCTCGCTTGTTCGAATTGGACGGAAGGATACCAATATATGCTTCAAAAGGATTAAGCGATTTAGACAATTGGCTGCAAGAAAACACCCATCTCCCTTTCGGAAAGGATTATGACCATGTTGGTAATTTGGAAGTCCTTTTAACTCAAAGTCGGGATGCTTGTGGCAAACAGCTCATTAATTGCAGTCTCGTAGATGACAGGATGGGGCTACAAGTAGTGGTCAATAAAGAATTGTTGCATGGTGTTTCCCGTGTGGTGGTAAATGCTCGTATGATGTCTGATAATAAGGTGTTCTGTGATACGATTTCTTCTAAGGACACTGTCATGGGAAGTGATTTGAAAATAGATATACCTTCCAACATACCGATAGATTCTGTTTTTACAAAGGTGTGGCTTGGAGATGGTGCTACAAGTTGGTTGGTGTATGATTCGGCTCTTGCAATTATTAAGCAGATTTCCTTTACGATGACAGTTATCGGTCAGCAGATAAAAGCTTCTACAGACTGGTTGGAAAGATTAAAAAACAATCTTCCGGATAATAAAAAGTCTATCGTCAATAAAGCAGGAAGAATAGAGCATGGGGCAGAAGAAACACATATAGTAGGGAATAGGAAGAAAAGCTGGACAGATAGAGACAGGACTTTCAAGAAGATATTGAAAACTAAGGATATGTTCTTTCCTAAGGGCTGGAACTCTGAGAGTAATGAAATTGGGAAACTTTCTTTCTTAGAATGGTTCAAGGAACAATGTAAGGGCTGTTCTACTGTTTTCTTGCAAGATCCATATTTTGAGGATGTTGCCCTGTATTTCTTGGCATCTATCACAACAAGCCCTGAAATTGTTGTACTAACGCAAACTCGATTGAAAACAAATTCAGATAACACCAGCTCTTTTGTGCCAATCGATGAGGAGGGTGAGAGAAAGAAGAATATTTTGAATTACCTCAAGTCTTACCCAACTTTATTTGGAAGGATGAATCTAAAGATAATCGATGTTCCTGTGGGTAGTGCTATTCTGCATGATAGATATATGTTCTTTTATCGAGAAAATGGTAGTGTAGATGCTTTTGCATTATCCAATTCACTACAAGGGGCAACCAATAAGCAACCGCTGCTTGTTACTCAGATAGGAGGATTGGCTTGGGAACGCCTCAACGAATATATTTCAGAGCAGCTAAAACAATATAAAACGGAAATAATATATGATTCGCAGCAAAAGGAGAAATCACTTCCTGTAGATAAGAAAATCGCAGACAAAGGCTTCTATCTGTGGTTGAAAGGAATGTGCAAGGATGCCGATCAAATAGACTATAACAGAGTGCTGGAAGATATCTTGTACGGAAATACTTTAGAGAAAATCTCTACTGTTGGCTATTGTCTTGCAACGACATCTCATGAATATGACTTTGTCAAAAGGATAGTTGAAGTTTTCAAAAATGACAGAAGGCTGATAGATTTATTGAAAGACTACATTTTGGTGCATCATTATGAAGATTATCCTATTGGATTTATCGGATGTCGCATGGGGTATGCAAATCGAGATCTTTCTGAGTTATTAATAAAGGAGCAAGATGAACTACTGACTTTTTCATCAATGTATATGGTGAATAATTGTTGGGAAGAAATGTTTGGCTATGGAGTTTGGGGACAGTTCTTTGCCTGCAATATTCTTATAAAGATTTCAGGACGCGATGCTTTGGATGTTTTGAGACAATTACGCCCGACGTTGAAATCCATAAAGACGGATATTTCCATAGAGCCTGTGGCTAAGGTGTCTAACTTGTTGCTGCATGAAATATTTCAGTATGTTTTGTCGACTGATGGGGAAAGCCTCTTACAACTAATGCTAACTGATTATGAAGACTGGATGCGAGGTCTCGGTATGCTGGCTTTGGTGTCAAAAGAAGATGAGTCTTTTATACGTAAATGCATCGGCGTTCTGAATGAGGATGAGCAGATAAAACTGTGCCAGTTTGCGGTTATGAGCAATAGATCAAAATGTAAATTGTTGTATTATCAGAAACTTGTTAGTTTATTGTCTTCATGTTCTAAAGAAAAGTGCTTTGACATGTTTTGTCAGATTATGATGGCACCAACTGGAATAGATTCTAAATGCGGTTATGCAGAACATGTCGTCTCTCCATTGCTGTCAAAGGCTATTTTTAATAGAGATGAGGTAGGACGTTTGGTGTTTGATCAATTGTTCGACGGGGCTGTAGATTTAGATTCACATAAAAACAATCAAGATACGTTTGCAAAATTGTATTCCATAATAGGTGGAGATACAAAACAAGTTGTTGAAAAATCGCGGTCACTTTTGAAGAAATATTTGATAGCTAAGAATAAATATGTAGTCCATAGTTCGGATTCATTATATGATTATTCACACGCTTTGAAAAACCTGAAGTATATATTGGTGTCGGTGTGTCAAGGGTATCGTGAAAAATGGAATATTTCGTTACCAGAGATACAATCTGTAATTAACGATATAGATCAACGATTATCCAATGTGGGGATGATAGAGTAATCTTCCTTGAATAATACTTATGAATATATAAAAGTTATGAAACATAATCCAAGAGTTTTAGTTGTAGCCACTAGTAGAAAGACTCGTGGTGGTATTACTTCGGTAGTGAAAGCTCACGAGACTGGGGAACAATGGAAGAAATTTCATTGTCGCTGGATACAGACTCACAGAGATGGTCCAGCGTGGAGGAAAGTGTGGTATCTCGTTACTGCACTTATCGAATATATGCTGTTGCTTCCGTGGTATGATATTGTGCATATACATGTTGCTACGACTCAGTCTGCAAGGAGAAAAAAGATCTTCTTTGTATTGGCTAAGTTATTACATAAGAAGACTATTTTGCATTTTCATCCTTCAAATGAGAAATTCCTTTATGAGCCTAATAACCAGAAGCTGTATCGTAATCTCTTATCTAAAGCAGATCTGGTGCTGGTGCTATCTGAGCAATGGCGTAGATGGATAAAAGATGCTCTGGGCTTGACAGAACATATACAGGTGCTTTATAACCCTTGTCCGATAGTAGAACGTAAGCCAGAACTGAAGCAAAATGAAATTTTGTTTGCTGGAACGGTGATACCTCGCAAGGGATATGCTGACTTGATTCGGGGCTTCGCTAAGATCGCAAAAAAGCATCTTGACTGGAAAGTTGTGATTGCTGGCAATGGTGAGATAGATAAGGCTAAAGCTGTTGCAAAAGAGTGTGGTATAGAAGACCAAGTTGTGTTTTTAGGATGGGTGAATGGTCATGCTAAAGACCTTGCTTTCCAACGAGCTTCCATTTATTGTCTTGCAAGCGATGGCGAGGGCTTCCCAATGGGTGCGCTTGACGCCTGGGCCTATGGCATTCCTTGTGTGGTAACCCCAGTGGGTGGTTTGCCTGACATCGTGATTGATGGTGAGAATGCTTTGGTATTCCCTGTTGGCGATGTTGATGTTTTGGCAAACCAACTGGAAAGAATGATTAGTGATGATGCATTTCGTGAAAAAATTGCAAGTGCCTCTTTAGCGTTGGCACATACGACATTCAATGTCAAGAATCTTAATCGTGCTCTTGAGGATATTTACACTAAACTGTTGAAGTGATAAGAACACACCGCGAAAGATGAAATACAATAAAGATCATTGCAACATTCCCGGGTGCAACCATAGCATATATAGAAACTATATGTGCAAGGAGCACTATGACTTTTATTTGACCGATGATAAATGCAGGGAAATAAGTGATAATGTTATTGCGGTATATGAAGGAAAAGGTTCTTGGAAGCAAAAGGCATTGGCTTTTAGAGACAATGTCGTTCATCATGCTTTTGATTATCCTATGATACGGTACGAACATTTTCCGCTTGAACATGTGTTCTTGCTTGCTTTGCGTCGTTTTGACAAGCATGACAAGGAACGGTGTGCTCGCGTGATTGAAGATTTCGATATCCCTGCCAATGAAAATATTGCAATGTTCAAGAGGATTGTGAATGTACAAAATGTAGATGATGTGAAGATTAAACCTCTCGATTTTTACTTGCTTTCTAAGCAAGAATTGATATCGGTCGTTCCTTTCCTGATCTTTATATTTTGCGTTTTATCGTCTTATCTGTTGTTGCGTCTTGCACAGCCTTGGACAGGAGAGTTCTTTGGAATGACATATCAAGAAACAGTTTGTTTGTATAAACAGGTATTGCCTTATCTCTTGTTGTTGATGTTGGTTCTTTGGAGCGGAATTAGATTGGCTTCATTTTACAATTACTTTGCTCGTAGAGCTTACAATTTGAGCTTGTTTGAAAATGTTGATGGCAATATCAATATGCTAAGTCAGATAAAATATGTAAAGGACAGAAACCTAAAAGCTGGTTCTTATAAGTATTCTGTTTTGGGCAGCTTGATAGGAATCAGTTCGTTAGTTGTATACAACTATTTTTCTAACTCTTCTTTCCATATATGTTCTTTTGCATTTATGCTAAGTGGGGTGATGATGGTGGCATCGCTGCTTTATGTATACAACATGACTGTTTTGTATTTCCCTGTTTTTGAGGCATTAAAGCATCAAAAGTTAAAAATCGATTTATATAACCCTGACCACAATGGTGGACTTGCCAAGATTCACAACTTTCTTTTTAAGACGTTCGTTTATAATGAAGGCCTGATTCTCATAGTCTTGTGGCTCTGTTTTAAGTTCGCCAATTGGTGGGTTGGGTTTATTGTATCTCTGTTGTTCATAATGAGGGTAAACCATGCCAGATGGAGCGCAAAACTGTATATATCATCTCTGAAAGCTTTTTATAGAGCCAAAAAGGTTGAAAGAGAAAAGTTGCTCTTGCAGAATGATGACAAGGCTTTTGATAATGTTGAGAAGCTGGACAAATTGTATGGAGTCAAGGTCTTGAGATATGTATGGAACATTGCCCTTATCGTAGTGTTACCATATTTAACCAACAATGCTGATGACATAATTAAGTGGATAGGAACACAAATTCCTATTATCTGGAATGCAGTATTGATAAGATAATGTTTTTCCTAACTGAAAAAATATACAAAGTTCTTAATAAAAGCATGATTGTGTTATGGATATGATATTAAAATATGCAAGAGGTACATCTTATTCTCAACTATATAAAAATGAAGAGAATACAGTTAAATAGTTGATAAGTGGACTTCCTACATGTGAGTCTGTAATGTGATTGTCATTTTTAGTTCTCCAAAAGATAACATTCCGGCACTCTTAAATACTGTAATATCTCTTTTGAAGTGTAATAATCAAGAACATCGTAATTTAACCAAAGAGGCGAAGAGTAGAGGCTGTTTTTACAAAATTTCTAATCTTGCAAAAGAAATGATAGATGACGTGGTTTTAAAGATTGTAGCTAGCATATTAGTCAATAAAATAATATAATTGAATACAAACGAATCTGATAAAAAAGAGTTATAGTTATGTCAGTAGCTTCAACATTATATGGTTATCACGTCCAATATCTCTATACATTGTATCGGATATTGGAGTCTGCAGATTCTAAAGAGGTATTCATGCCTGAAGGAAGAGAAGATTTAGACATATATTTGTGTGGCAAAATTATTGAGACCGTACAGGTGAAATGTTATTCTGGGGCAATCGGGTATGCGGATCTGTTTTCCAAGGCAAAGTCCACTTCTTTGTTTTCTCGTGGCAAGGATAGTTTAGAAGCTAATTCTGAGGTTAAAATCTCGTTTGTGGCGGTAGGGCATGGCAATGACTGGGGGTTGATTTCTGATAAATTGACCAAGGCCTCGTCTCTTGTAAAGCTGCTCAAAAAAGAGGAAAGTCTTCATCTGGATTATGCTTCTTCCAAGAAACTGGCTTCCAAAATCCTATGGCAGTCTAAATCGGAAGCTGAGTTGGAAAACTGTGTTGAATCTGTCTTGAAGAATCGTTTTCCATCGATAGATCCTTTAATTGTAAAGGATTATTTGATTCAGTGGATTTGCTATCTTGTGATAAATCGGAAGTCTGCTACCTATGACGATTTGTGTTGCCAGGTTGGGCGGATTATTCAGCTTTCTGTGCGCCAAAAGGAATTCTTTACTCAATTTGGACTAACGGTGATTCCGCTTTTTCAGTCAGATTATCAAGAAGATGCTAATTCTGAAACATCTTATTATCAAGGTGTATCTGCAAAGGAATTTCATATTGCCAAGAATTATGATGTAGTAAGGGAAGAAAAGTTGCAACAGCTGTATGATAAGCTGAAAGACAATAGTCTCGTTTTCATAACGGGTGTCTCAGGTTCTGGAAAAAGCAGTTTGGCTTATCGCTTTTTGAAGATTTGTGGCTGTCCTTTACGATATGAGATTAAGTATGTAAATCAGAATAACATATCGCAGATTATTGCTACCATCAAAGACATTTCTAAAGGCTTGAAGAGTGAAGCTTTTGTATATTTAGATGTGCAACCATACGATACTTCATGGATTCAAGTGATAAATGAAATAGAGAATACTCCATATGTCAAATGCATAGTTACAATCCGACAAGATGATTGGAATAGATGTTTCAATAAGGTAAACACAACTCTTCATTTCTCTACTCTTGCTGTAGATTTAACTGAGTCTGAAGCAAGGGATATCTTTGATAATCTATGCGAAAGACGCTTGTGTCGTGTTGATATATTTGACGAGGCATGGAATGATTGCGGTCACCCTCAAACATTGCTCGAATATGTGTATTTCCTGACACAAGGTGTTCCTCTTAGATCAAGAATATCTGGACAGATAGCCAGTCTGGATAAAGATAATGCCTTCCTCCTTCAGTATGTAGCTGTGTCAAATGTCTTGCAGGGTAATATTTCTGTGGATGTCATTCGTAACTTGTGTCATCTTTCCCCAATAGAGTTTTCTCGATGTATAGACCAGATGAAAGGTGAATTTTTTGATTATAATGATGATGGGTTTTCAGATGTTCACCCCATTAGAACTCATATCATAGTTGAAGAGGTGTTTAGGAATTCTAACAATGGGTTATGGGAGATTGGTATGGAATTGTTTGAGCATATAAATGAAAACACCAATCCTTTGTTCCTTATGACCCTTTTAGATGAAGGTAAATATACGCCGGATTCTCTTTTAAGGGAACTGGATGGAAAGAAGATAAACTCTATGCAAGCGTATATTGTGGCAAGGACATTGGTGTGGTGTGGAGTGAAGTATTATATTGAAAACAATAAAGCTGCATTTGATTGGTTAAGGCAAACTGCGCCTCTGTGTTGGCAGTACTTGGTGCCTGTTAACTTCACGGAAATAGAACTTGATGAGTCTGTAGATAAAATGTTTGGTATCCATATTGGAATTACTATGGATGATGTTAGTAAAAGATTTTCATCGCAAACTGAAGTCTTTTACTTTTTACGTAGATGGCTTGATAGTTCTATTTTCTTGGAGAAACCTAACGAGTGGCGTGACTATTATTGGTTGGCAAAATTCTTAATAATATGTAATCTACAGCTCTCTTACAAGCCTGATTTCTCAGAGTTTATGATAGAGGCTGAAAATTCGAATGATTTGGATGAGATGGCAGATGTACTTCTTGGTCTTAAACTGGCTGGTTATGATTCTACCACATATAATCAACTTGAAGAAAACTTCGTTAAGCAATTTCGAATCCAAAATAATATCTTGGAGTTTGGTATTTATAATAATGAGGTCAAATGTATTTCTTTCTTCGATTATTTTACTGCGGGAGAACATTATGGAAATGGGGATATGATGCATAACATTAATATGCATCATATTGATTTGCTTAGGAAAGCCTTTACTAATGCAGATGTATATCATTCAGAAATTATAAAAGATGATATTTTTAAAGATATAGATTTGCCTTTTGAAAAACATATAAGTAGAGGAAACCTGCCGCTTGACGAGATGCAAGAACCACGCATAATGATGGTGCATCTATATGAAAGAAGCTATGTTCTTCCGTCCAGAAAGGCTTATTGTGACCAATTAATTACTTTGCGTAAACTATTTGTTGATGTTATAAAAGAATATTGGCAGGCTATAGATGAGATTCACAGGGTTGATAAAGCGCACAATGTCAAAATGGACTTTGCTTATAAAAATGTGTGTGATAAGATTTTAAATGTTAACATAGAGTTGCCTGTATCTGAAATAAATAGATTCGGATTAGGTTATGAAAAAAATAAAGAGGAGAATGATGATGTCAAACGTTCAAAAGATAATTTGAAGGAATTAAACTCCTTTTATTCACATTATTCTACTTGTTTGACAATCTTCTTCAGACAGTGCTACCAACCCTCACTTGGGTTTATCAATGAAGTACAAAGAATGACTATGTTATTGTCGGATGCCCAGGAAAAGATGAGAAAAATGCAAAACTTATTTCATCAGGTCTTTGATGGTTATGTTGACGGCGTTGAGATCAAACAACTTGATGAGAGGGAAAATTATCAGATGTTGTGCCTTATAACTGTTTATCAATGGTTGGCTCATAAGAAGCCTTATATGTCTTGCAGACAATTATTAAAGCAGATAAAGCCTAAGAAGCTGGCGGATTGTCAAACATTTGATTTGAATGATAGTGTAAGCGAGAACGAGTCTTCGTCAATTGCTGAAGCTATCGAAAATTTAGAGCTGCTACGGAACCTTCAGTTGAATAATATTTATAGTAGATGCTCTCATCTTGATGTCTTGGCAACACAAATCGTTGACAAGTATCTTCAACGATATGATGATACGATAGAGAGTATGAGAAATATATAATAATTTGCTGTTTATTTCAAAGGATGATTATAAATTCTCATTTCTTTACCTTTTTGCACGAAAGTTATGACGGTTATTATCTTTGTTATCTAAAAAGAAATTCATGTTGGAAATCTTATGAAAAAAACTAATGTATGAAAATCTTAATCAATGCATACGCTTGCTCTCCGGGTATGGGGAGTGAGCAGGGAATGGCATGGAACTGGGTGAGCAATCTCGCCAGGTTCTGTGAGTTGTATATTATTACCGAAGGGGAGTTTCGGGACAAAATAGAGGAGGTGGTGCCTACCTTGGAACAGGGGAAGAACATGCACTTCTATTATAATCCGGTATCGGAGGATATCAGAAAGATGTGCTGGAACCAGGGTGACTGGCGTTTCTATAAGTATTATCGGGAATGGCAGTGGAAGACGTATCTCTTGGCTAAGGATATCTGTAAGGTGGAGAAGATTGATGTACTGCATCAGCTCAACATGATCGGATTCCGTGAGCCAGGCTATCTCTGGAAACTGTCGCAAGAGAATGGGGTGCCGTTTGTTTGGGGTCCTATAGGTGGCCTGAAACAGTTCCCTACGGCTTACCTGCAGGGTGCTGGCTTGAAAATGAAAGTATTCAACCGCTTGAAGAACTTCCTGAATATCTGGCAATTGAAGCATGATAAAAGGGTAGGTAAGGCTTTCAAGACAGCTAAGGTGCTGGTTAGTTCCATCCCTGACTCTTATCGTGCTATCAAGAAGTATAAAGGGTTTGAGTCTGTTGTCATTCCAGAAACCGGTTGCTTCTTGTCGGATAATGTCTCTATGGATAGATTCGATGATCAAGAGTTTCATGTAATGTGGGTCGGAAAATTTGATTTCCGTAAGCAGTTGCCGTTGGCATTAAGAGCAATTGCCATAGCGAGTAATCCAAATATTGTCTTAGACATTTTTGGTGGTGGTTCAGATGAGCAAATAGCTTCGGCAAAAAAACTTGCAGATTCTATCGGTATTAAAGAAAAGGTTGTATGGCATGGCAATCAGCCAAACGATGTTGTTAATACTGCTATGCGAAATGCTCAACTTTTCTTTTTCACAAGTGTTAGCGAAGATACTTCTACCGTAGTGTTGGAGGCTATAAGTAACCATGTGCCTGTGGTTTGTTTTGATGCTTGTGGTATGGCGGCAGTTATTGACTCCAATGTCGGCAGAAAGATTCCTCTGTCCAATCCGGCACAATCCGCCAACGACTTTGCCCGCATCCTTAACGAACTGGAGCATGACAGGGGCTTGCTTAAACAGCTGTCAGCAAACTGCAGGCAGAGACAAATAGAATTGTCTTGGGAAGAGAAGGCTAAGACAATGATGGAGTGGTATGAGAAAATTTTAAGGAAATAATAAGATGTTCAGACTTAAAGAATTAGATATTTTAGGCAGCAAGGCGGAGCTTGCCTCGCTGCCAGAGGGCAAGTTGCTTATCAACACGATAAATGCCCATTCTTATAATACGGCCCGCAAGGACTCGCTCTTTGCTGAGGCGCTGACAAATGGTGATGTGCTTATTCCTGACGGGGTGAGCATAGTGAAGGCCTGCCGATGGATAAAGGCGAAGAGCTTGCCCAAGGAGCGTATAGCAGGATGGGATCTTTTCGAGTTTGAAATGGGGAAGTTGAACGATAACCATAACGAAAACCATAACGAAAAAAAGAAGAGGGTTATGTTTATGGGTAGCTCGGAGAAGGTGCTGGAGCTGATTCGCAGGAAGGCAGCTGAAGTATATCCGAACATCGAGGTGGTGACTTATTCTCCTCCTTATAAGCCGGCATTCACGGATGAGGACAACAGGGCTATCGTGGAGGCTATCAATGCTGCTGCCCCAGACTTGCTTTGGATAGGCATGACTGCTCCTAAGCAGGAGAAGTGGACTTACTCGCATTGGAATGAACTGAACATTCATTGCCATGTGGGTACCATCGGTGCGGTGTTCGACTTCTTTGCCGGAACGTACAAGCGTGCGCCGCAGTGGTGGCAGGATCACTCGTTGGAATGGCTGTATAGATTGATAAAAGAGCCGAAACGCATGTGGAAACGGTATGTATTGGGCAATCCGTTGTTCTTATGGAATATTACGCTTGAAGCAATTGGTATAAGGTGAATTGTGATGAGACTTGAATTTGAGTTTATACAAGTGGCCATGGGATTGAGGGAACGGCTATCGGCTGTTCCTTCTGTCCATGAATGGCAGGTGTTGTTTGAGTTTTGCAAACGGCAGTCTTTGCTTGGTATTGGCTTTGCTGCTGTGGAGAAATTGCATGAGGTGGGTGTGGAATGTCCTGCCGATATTCGTTTGCAATGGTACGGATATGCCTTGAAAATTGAGCGGATGAATGAAAAGCTCAATATGCAGTGTGTGGAGATTACCAAGCAGTATGAACATGATGGATTGCAATGCTGCATACTAAAAGGGCAAGGGAATCTGTTGAATTATCCTGAAGGGTTAAGTATAAGACGTATGCCTGGGGATATTGACGTGTGGGCAACACCGATTAAGTATTTAATTCACACGGAAAACACGGAGGGGCACGGATGTCCGAAGGCAGACGATGTGGGAGAACGTGAATCATCGGAATTTAAACAGAATTTAAACGGATGTCCGCAAGCGGACGATGGAGGAGAACAAGAGTTGATTAATGATGATCGATTATTCACACATAATATATTTTCAGCGGTGTTCATCAAGCTACGCAAGTTCTTGATTACTGATGGTGTTCACACGGAAAACACGGATGGGTACGGAGGTCCGCAGGCGGACGGGGGAATTAAGATTGCGGTTCAAACGGGGAAGAACAAGGTAGAATATCATGGTCATAAGGCGATTCGTGAGTATGTGAGGATGCAGTATAGGCTTCACGGGATTGATGCAAAGCCTAAGGTTTACTATCATCATATCGAGGCTCCATCAATGGATGGCACGGAGGTGGAGGTGCATTACCGTCCTGCATTTCTCAGGTCACCACTGAGGAACTGGAGGATGCAAAGATGGTTTGAGCATCATACTGACGAGTGTATGAAGAATAAGACTCATCTCGGCTTTTCTATGATGACCTCTTCTGTAAACGTGGTATATCAGATGTGTCACTTATATACTCATGTTTTTGAAGGAGGCGTTGGCTTGCGCCAACTGATGGATTATTACTTCGCTCTACGTGTGTGGCATAACGATGTGATGGGGTGCAAGGACGTGCAGACGAAAGAGATGTGGAACGAAGGGCTGGGAACGCCTGTGATGTCGAAGGAGGAGGTGATGGCGGTGATACGGTCGTTTGGGATGGGGAAGTTCGCAGGGGCCGTGATGTGGGTGCTCAACGAGGTGTTTGGTGGGGCTAACGAAAACGATAACGAAAACGAAAATGGTCCACGGAGGACACGGAGGGAAGCGGATGGAGGTCCGCAAGCGGACGGGGGAGGTGAACAGCAATTATCAGAAATTGGACAGCAATTAAAAGAAAAAATCGTTTTTGCGCCTTGGATGATTTGTGAGCCGAATGAGAAGGAGGGGAAGAAATTGTTGGAGGAGATAATGAAAGGAGGGAACTTTGGGCAATATGACACTCGGGATGCTGCGCTGAAAAAAGGTGGAATGATGAAGCACGGAATTTGGAAACTGAAGCGGGTGATGAGACTCGTGAGAAGTTATCCAGAGGAGGCTCTGTGGGAGCCGGTGTTTAGGGTGTGGCACTTGGGATGGAGATTGATGAATGATTAATGATGAATGATTATTGATTATTCGCAAGCTCATCAAGCTGCGCAAGTTTCTGATTACTGAGCTTGAGCAATCTTCAGGTGATGAACATAGATACAGCAGTCGGCATACTGTCTCAGATGCAGTTTCTTAGTAAAAAGCGAAATGCGTTTCCTGAATTTGACGAAGTCAGTCGCCTTGTCCAATGTTGTATTGGGCATGGTTATTTGTGGTGGAGAGAAACGAAAAATAAGTGTGAAATATTGTAGTGGAAGGTTATAAGCCGCAGGACTTTAGCTTTTTTTACCGCAGAGAAAAATTAGTACAACGAATAGAAAGATATTTATTATGAACTTAAAAATTAAGGTGTCAAATCCGTTTTTGCCCAACTATGTTAAAGAAGTTGATTTCGAAGACTTCGAGCGTATTGATGTGGGAATAAAAGGAGAAATGGATTCAAACCACTTTTTGTGGAAACTTTGGCATTTATTTGACTTGCAATATGCACCTTCTAATGGTAAAGGTTTTGCTCCATGGGCTTATCTACCACAAAGGTATATTGGAAAGAAAAATCAAATATTGGTTTTGGGAAATATCAATACTGCTTTGGGTAATTTCCATGTGGCGATTTCTTATGTTACAAAAGGTGATATCGATAGTATTTGCTTTTATTCTGGCATTCATAATGATAAACCTACATATAAGAAACTTCGTGCTATTGTTTTACAAGCTAAGAATGAAATAAATCAGTTGGAAACATTCCATTATCAAGTGGAGCTGTTTAGTAAGTTTGACAAACTTAATTTCCATACATATATAGGTAATCACTTTAAGCTGTATTCTCAAAATGAGAAAATATATGTTTCTTTTGATGTAACTTGTGCAGACAAGTATGAAGCTTATCATATAGGAATGGAAAGAATGAAATATTTGGTTGCATTCTTGGCTGTTGAGACAAATATTTTATTTGATTATCCTTTTATAGAAAATTCTTCTATGGTAGATAACATAACGGAAGAACAACCTGTATTTATGCAGAACTATATAGATGGTTATTCTATTTCGGGTGATACTGTTCTTTTGTCTAAAGAAGGCTTTCAATTCTTAGATCAATTTATCTTTGTTGAGAGAGACTTGTGTCTGACACATTTGGTTAAGTATTTCCTATTGGGGTGCATACATGTTCAAGATGGCATGAAAGAGCAAGAGGATTTTGATGATGTTGTAAAGGTTACATTCCCAACTTTGACTTATGCAGCCATCAGAAAGCAAGTGAAAAACAGGCAAGAAAAATATACTCATTGTATTATGCATTATTTATCAGCCGTTGAAACTGCTTCTTTTGAGGATGGCGACCATGAGACATGTGCTTGTTGTGGTGCTGTTAAGTATAAAATTGGAGCAAGAGTGAAGGATTTTATTACTAAGTATTTTAACGAGAAATTGGGAAATATTTACAAAGGATTGTATAATATACGATCTAAGTATTTACATACAGGAATACTTTCTACAAGTGGCGACTTCTTGAATGTACGCCCTCTTTTGGATATTGGTACGGATTTGGGACTTTTTGATGCTTCTTTTGTATCAGTTAGAGCCAATGGTTATGTTTCTTTGGTGTCAGCAATGAATATAAAAGAATGGACAACTTTTGGTATGCGTTGCTTTTATCATGAAAAAATGTATGGTAATAAAAATTATGAAGTAGAAGAGTCCTATAACAATAATTCAGAAGACTATATCAAGCATTTTTCGGATATCGTTTTGAAATCCAATGTGGAAGGTCTTGAAATAACAGGTATAGAACCAACGTAAATAATGGTATAAAACTTTAAAGAGGGTCAGGGGACAGGTACCTGAACCATCTTCTGATTGGACTGATGTCCGCAAGCGGACGGGGGAGGGGAACAAGTTTTGATTAATGATGAAAGATTATTGATGAATGATGGTGTTCATACGGAAAATGCGGAGGACACGGAAATCCGCAAGCGGACTTTGTGGGGAAACGTGAATCATCGGAATTTAAACGGAATTTAAACGGAGGTCCGCAAGCGGACGATGGAGGGAACAAGTTTCGATTAATGATGAACGATGAATGATGGTGTTCACACGGAAAATGCGGAGGACACGGATGTCCGCAAGCGGACGGGGGAGAACATGAATCATCGGAATTTAAACGGAATTTAAACAGAGGTCCGCAAGCGGACGGAGATGGGGAACAAGTTTCGATTAATGATGAAAGATTGTGGATTATTGATGATTGATTAATAGGTTTAAAGAGTAAATAATGCAATGAAAAAAGAATTATTTGGTTATATATTGATGCTGCTTGCTGTATGTATTATTATTGGTTGTACAGCTGAAATTGATGCCTCGGCAGCTTCATCTTCATCAGCAAATTTAGCTGTGCTACTTGAATATTGTTTGGGAGCTCTCTCACTTCTTCTGGTTTTGGCGATAAGAATCGTTGGTATCACTTTTTTTTCGCTCGGTATTATTGAGATGATAAATGACCAATATACTTTCGTAATACCTCCTATAGTATTTATGATTATAGGTACTCTTATTATTTTTATTGGTTATCGATCAAAGCCTTATGAACCTTTAGTGAGAATAGGTAAGCTTAAAAGGATTCCATGTGAGAAGACTGATAAGAAAAAGCATATTTTGCAAATCGCATTAGAATGGGCTGTTGGAGTTAGTGCATCGTTGTTTGCTTCTTGGCTTTTGCAATGATGTCAATGATAGTGCAAGATAAGATAGGCTTCGTCTTGCCTGTATGGCGATATGTACTCTACATCGGTCAATGTTTCCGGCACATAATACATAATCCTTGACCATAAAAAAGTAATCTCGTAAATGCAGAAAAAAGGGGGGCGTTATAATGGTCGTTTACGGTTCAATCGAGAACTCACCGAATTTTGAGATATTATATAGTATATGATTAACATAGATAAAACAAACATATGGATTCGCATCAATGTGAATTCTTATAGTATTTTGGAAGGAACAGATGATTTAGTGAATGAACTAAAAGAGAATTGTCCTGTTCAATTTAGAAAAGAGTGGCATCCTGCAGCTTGCGAGGGAACAGAAATTATATTCCAATTCTTTGCGGACATTAATTTACGCTCATTCTTATCAAATGTAGTGTTGCCAGGAGTGGCGTTTGACATAACAAAAATCATCTTCAAGAAAGTTTGGAATGCACTTCAACGTTTTATTGAATGTAATAGGGCTATAGATATTCAAAGTCTTGAGTTTCTTTTCAATGATATAACAATTAGTATTGAGAATGTAGGGAAGAATAATTACCTCAACTTAATTCAACTGTTTCAAGAATTATATAGGCATATCAAAATACTGGAATCTAAAGGTATCAAAGAAATCAGTTTGATTAGACTTCCAGTAGTAGGTGAAGAATCTGTTGGATTAGACGTACAAGAAGAAGTGAAAAGCGGACAAAAGTTCACTGATTGTATTTGGTTCGTTCAATTTGGTTTAGGTTGCGAAAATTGTTACTATAACAGTAATACTGAAGATATTATTAATGACTAGTTGATTGAGTTACAAAAATGAAGTTACTCATCCATACGTTTCAATTCTACCTGTGTCTTCTTGCCATAGGCTTCTCCTCGGGGGACAAGATATCTGAAGAATACAGTGTCATTGACGATTTCAATATGGAATGTAAAGAATGCACGATAGTCGCCTATTCGGATGCGATAGACGTTGCGATAGCCGACAAGTTTCTTGCAGTTGGTAATGTCTTTAATGCTTTCGGCACTCTTGACTTCCGCAATGACTCTTCGCACGGAGTCAAGCATCTTGCCGGAAAGTTTCTTAACGGACTTTTTGAAGTCCTTGGAGTAATCTACATTCATACGCCTAACCAATCTTCAAATTCTGCCTTTTCCTGTTCGTTGAGCATGACGTGTCCTTCGGGACGTTCCTTACTCAGCTTGGCATATAGACGTGCGTCCTCGTAATTGTCTGCTATATCGGAAAGCAAATGTTCAATATAGTTCTTAAGGTTCGTTCCGTTCTCAATAGCCATGATGGAGAGGGTCTTGAAGGTGGACTCATCAAGATTGATGATCTTTCTTTTGGATGGTGTTAATGTCTCTGTTTTCATAAGTCATATGCTTTAATTCAGCTGTAAAGATATATAATATATTTCGTATATACGGCATATATGCCCAAATAATTAACGTTAATTACATAAATCATGTAGTACTGATGATTGATGACTGATTACTGATTACTGATGATTGATTATTGATTGTCTTCACACGGAAAATGCGGATGAAACGGATGTCCGCAGGCGGACTATGTGGGGGAATGTGAATCATCGGAATTTTAAACGGAATTTAAACGGAGGTTCGCAAGCGGACTCTTTTTGAGAACGGCAATTAGAAATGATAAATATCCACAGATGACACAGATGGACACAGATTTTTTTGTCCGCAGGTGGATGGGGGAAGGAACAAAGACTTCGATGTGATGAAATTGCTGATAATTATCAAAAACAAGGGTGAAATATGAAAATATGGTCAAGTCTTGACCAAAATTCAAAATGTAATTGTATCTTTGCAGCGAATTTGCGATGAATCTGGTTAACTCTTAACCAAATCCTAGCAGATTAACATGGGGCACTTGACCAATATGAATATATGAATAAGGAACAGATTTTAGAAATAATAAGGTGTGGAGAGAATAGCCGCGTGCAATTCAAGGAGCACTTTACTACCCAAAAGCAGATGGCAGAAGAGCTCGTGGCCATGGCTAATGCCAAGGGTGGAATGATAATTATTGGCTGCAAAGACAAGACGGGTGAGATTGTGGGGCTGAGTTATGATGAGGTTCAGGTGGCAAGTCGAGAGTTGGGAAATACGGCGCAGGAACATGTGAAACCAACTATCTACCTGCAAACGGAGACGATTCCGGTTAATGAAGACAGGTCTATATTGGTGGCGTATGTTGATGAAGGAGTTAACAAGCCATACAAGAATCTGTCGGGCGACATCTATGTGAAGCAAGGAGCTGACAAGCGCAGAGTGACAGAGAATGCCGAGATTCTGCGCCTGTTCCATCAGTCAGGTACGTATTATCCTGACCATGAAAAAGTGAGAGGAACGAACATGGCTGATGTTAACCGTAGTTTGGTGGAAGAGTATTGCACGAAGAATTTCGGCAAACCTGTGGACGATATGGGAGTGCCTTACGAGCGGTTGTTGGAGAATCTGCATATCCTGGCATCAAATGGCGAATGTACCTTGGCTGGCCTGCTGTTTTTCGGACTCGCACCTCAGCAATATATGCCTTCGATGATGATCAAGGCTGTGGCGTTCTATGGCAACGATATGGGTGGGCTGGAGTATCGCGACAGCAAGGATATTGTGGGAACGGTGCCTCTGCTATTCGAGCAAGGTATGTCGTTCCTAAAGGCGAATCTGCATAGTGTACAGGCTGGTCAGGGATTCAACTCTGTGGGGAAATTGGAGATTTCGCAGATTGCTTTGGAGGAAATCCTTCAGAACGCCTTGGTACACAGGGAGTATATAGCCAATGCACCTATACGCATCCTGATTTTTGACAATAGGGTGGAGATAATCAGTCCGGGTACATTGCCTTCAGGGATGACGGTGGATGACCTGAGGTTCGGTAATACGTTGCAGAGGAATCCGCTGATGGCTCAGTTTTGTTCACGCACCATGCAATACAGGGGCATCGGAACAGGTATCCTGCGTGCTATCAAGGAGGGGGCACAGATGGAATTCGACAACTCTGAATCGGGCAACCAGTTTGCAGTGAGGTTCAGACGACCTGTGGTGGGAGTCGCCACTTCTGCCATGGAGGGCGCCAAGGGTGTGAATCTGATGGATTTGTATCCCGACTTGACAGAGCGATGTCCGAAGCTGCCAAAGACGGAGCGGAACAATGCGCGTGTGGTGCTTCACCTGTGCGAGCTGCCGAAATCAGTGGTGGAGTTGATGGAGGCCACGGGCTATGAGAGCCGCACTTCATTCCGTCGCAAAATTCTCACCCCACTGTTGGAGGCTGATCTGCTTAAACCCGTGCTTGGAGATAAGAACAGCCCTAAGCAGAGGTATATTTTGCAAGACTCTGCTTTGATGTCTTGAAAAACAATCTATCATCGGGACAGGTCGCTGTACCCATAATGAATAGCAATTAATGTCATATGGACTATAAGAATAAATCCTATTGGACATTCCAGATTGAGACAAGTCGATTTGGCGGCGTGATGGGAGCAAGTTGCGATTATGTCACAGAGGAGAATCGGGAGGCATGGCAGAAAATCATGGAGACGGAATGTCATCAGGGCTATGGGATATTCAATAAGAAAATGCTATAGGAATGACCGAAACAATAGACCAATGTTTTCGATATGAAAGGACAGGATTCGATAAGTTCAGCTAAAAAAGATGAGATGAGACGTTATTTTTGCTGTAACCACGGATAAAGATAGTATGAAAGATTAAATTATACCCGAGGGCAAGCTTTTGTACCGTCTGTCGTCATTTGACAGATGTCCCCAGAAATGAGGGATAAAAAATGTTTGTTTGTTACGCTTACGCTCTCGCTTGGCGATCATCTATACAAAGAAGAGTAGCCCTCGGGTTTTAACATAAAAAGGATGAAAGATATAAGCACACTTCGATGTGAAATCAAAAAGATGCGAACTCATTTAGACCTATTTTATGTTCTGAATGAGGTGAAGAAGCACTATGCCGAAACAGAAGGCATCTCTTTCTATCCAATCAACAGAAGCAACTTTGAGTATTATATTAGCTCTAAAACGAACAGGAACCAGTATTATAAGGAATTTGACATCAGAAAAAAATACAATGATGGCAAAAGGCATATCATAGCCCCCTTCATGGGACTGAAGGATATCCAAAAGGCGATATCGTTGATGCTTCAACTCATATATACTCCATATAACAATGTGAATGGCTTTGTGCAAGGGCGTTGTATCATGCAGAATGCTTATCCGCATGTATTCCAGAATTACATATTCAATATTGACATCAAGGACTTCTTTCCGAGCATTCATCAGGCACGTGTATGGAAGAAATTGCAGTTGCCGCCGCTGAACTTTCCTGTAGCCATAGCTAATGCTATCGCAAATGTGTGTTGTTATGAGTTGATAAATGATGATGATACTAAGATAGGTGTATTACCGCAAGGGGCACCTTCTTCTCCTATCCTGTCAAACATCGTATGCGAAAGGCTGGACTGGAAGTTGAGAAAGCTGGCAAGGGAGAATAATCTGATATATACGAGATACGCTGATGACATGACATTCAGCGGTATGTATAACGCTTTCTCGCCAAAGTCGGAGTTTATTATAAAACTATATGCAACCATTCATGAAGAGAACTTTGTCGTAAACGAAAGCAAGACTTCTCTGATGAAAAGAGGTGCTCATCAGGAGGTGACAGGCTTGGTTATCAGTGATAAAGTGAATGTTCCGAGGAGTTACATAAGAGAAATCCGGTCTTTGCTCTATATCTGGGAGCGTTTTGGCGAAAAAACCGCAAGTTACAGGTTCGCTCTCCACAATTCGAATCGTAAGGACAAGACCCTATCTGAAATCGGCACTCTTGAAAACGTCTTGTTAGGAAAGATTGAATATGTCAAGATGGTGAAAGGTGCTAATGATTCTACCTATCTGGCTTTAAAAGGCAGATTGGATAAATTATTAGGTGCTGAGTTAAGCAAGAAAGAAAAAAGGCGGGAATCAAGAGAGAAGAAATTGCGGAAGGTTGTTCCTCACAATCTCGAAGAAACACAAAAGTTCTTTCACTTGTTTGATTATCCTGAGGGCTTTAAATATCTGACCCATGACTTCCCTGAGGGTGAGGAATGGTCAGTGGACAAACTGAAAGAACAGTGTATCGGCATTTTAAAGAATTATTCGAATTATAGCCAGATTCCAACGTCATTGTGGGCTCTTGTCAATGTATTTGTTATTGGAAAATATTACAAAAAGACAGATTGGATTGACTACGAAGGACATGATCAAAGGATAACCTATAGTGATTTCGTGGGTGGTGAAGGACATCCTATTCTTGGTGACCACAAGGAAGTAATTGAAAGATTTAAGAATACTATTCGTGTCAGGATGCGGTGTTTGTATAATCTGTGCGTTTCTTGGAATGACCCGAAATATGGGCTGAACATTACTATGGATAAAAACGAGCTTAATAAGGCCGATTTTTATACAAATGTGTTTATTCTCAAGAAAAGCGTACAGAGAATTTTCCAAATGTTTGCATCCCGAAATGACAAGAAAGATGTAAACATTCATTATCATAAGGAAGACATCAAGAATAGGAGGTGTCATATCTTGACAATAACACAACAGGATTCTTATTCGGAAAAGGGAGTAGATGAGTTGCGACCAAAACTACATGGAGGCGGGGGCGACTTTGCTACGCTAAAACATGACCTCAGTGGATATTGCAATTGGTCGGTTTTATCAGTTTGGAACGAAAAGCCTGCAAAATGGAATATTCTGAGAGAAAGTGATGTGGATGAAATTGAAGAAGTGACTGATAAACCTGTTGGATTTACACATATATTAACTTTTTATGGAAACAAACTTGAAGAAGATATACATCATTGATGATGACCAATATGGCGAGATGACAACTCATTGCCCCTATATAGTTGATGGAAAATACAGTAGCGTTGTCGAATGGATAAGACCAGACAACTCTTTTGATAAGAGTGTTTTGGAAAATGCGTCTTGTATATGTATTCATAGCTCATTGAGGATATTGTCTGACAATAAATATGTTTCTGGTGATAACCTTCTGCAGGATATTATTTGTGACATTTGTGAGATGGGAGGACGCATTCCCGTAGTTAAATATTCCAAAGGTACGACTGAAACGGATATTGATGATGGTTACGTCGAATGTTCAAAGGATATATTTTACAACAAACTTCCGGTATTAATCACAAACTATATGGAAAAAGATGTGATAGACCTTGCCCTGATTGAAGAAACTGAGAAGAATCGTATAAAGAATGTAATTGTCATAGGTGACGGCTCCATTATAAATAGCTCAGCTATACTACCGTCTACAAATATTTCCGTCATTGAATCCTTTGGGAGTGAGGAGTTGGTGCACAAATTGACTCCGTTTGAGGATAAGGACATAGATACTATCATATTCTCATTATTATCTCCTGAATATAATTGTTTGGATTATGCAATGACCATTCGCTTGTCTGTTGAGGAACTGGGCAAACTTGCCATTGCCAGAATAATTGTTGTTAACAACAATGGGCTATCAATAGAGGAGAGAAAAGAACAATCTGCCACTCTGTTGATGACAGACGGGTTCGCTGTAGGAAAGATGGATGAGATAGACTCTTTGCTGAGGTCAACAAAGCGGTTGGATTCTATGTCTTATAAGGAAGGATTCCTTGACGCTTTATCCATTAGCCCAATGCCTCAGTATGGACATCATTCGTTAGCCAATGAATGGGGCCTGATGGTACTAAACAGGTTCTTGTGTGAAAATGACGAAAATATCCGTCAATACATAGAGGGGGCTAAAAACAATCAGTTGTTCAAATATGCTTCATTGTCGTGCATGGATTGGAGTGGCAGTTCTGATGGCAGTATCATTCCTAAGAGAGAAATAATCAAACAGAGTTTAAAGGCCAAGGGAGGGCGTTACCTGATTATTGATGACAAGGCTGATGACGGTTGGAAAGAGGTGATTTCCAGATGTATCAATAAGCTGGATTCCATGGATGTGATTTCTAAGGAGATTGCAGGGTATGAGGATATACCAACGGCATGTCGTGAACATATAAAGGAAGGCTATTATGATGTCATATTTCTTGATTTCAGATTATTGTCCTCGGAAGAAATTGAGAATAAGGAAATTGATCTGTTCTCAGGTATGAAAGTGCTGAAGGGTATCAAGACATCCAATCCGGGAAATCAGGTAATCATGTTGACTGCTACAAATAAGTCATGGAATCTTAAAGCGCTGATTGACAATGGTGCGGACGGATATTATCTGAAGGAGTCTCCTTTTTATAGTTTTAGTAACGAAGTGTCATTATACAATGCCTTGAACTTGGTCGAATGTATAAGGAAATGCAGGCAGAAGGGTTATTTGAGTGAATCATTTATGAGAATCCAGACCATCAAAGCCAACATTTCCAACAATTCCAATGGAATACTTACAGAAGAAACAAGAAACTCCCTAAAGGTGCAATTGGACATTTCTTATAACTTGATTTCCAAGGCGAATGGAGTGGACAATAAAAACTGTACGGCTTTTGCATTCGTGGCTTTGGAAATGTTTATTGCCATTCTTTGCGATAAATTTGGTCGAGGAACAACAAATCCTGATAAACTAAGAGATTTACTTGGTACTATTTTCGGGATTTCCGATTCTACTGTTATTGATGAAGGTATTGAAATGATACGTGCCCGTAATGAATATGTCCATCAATATAATGTTGACGGTACCTCTTATGAGTATATCTATAGTGGAAAGAATGGCTATCTACGTCTTGTGAAATGTATTGAAAGCATATCCAACTATTTTTGAAATGTATGTCACGAAAGATTATTAACGCATATCCACGATTCAAGGAGTTTAATGACTTGGCTATGGCGGGCGACAATGTGGCTGCCGTGCGCAAGGGTTTGGACTTTTTGCGTTTCATGGGATGAGAGTATGAACGGAAGCAGGTGTATGACCATTTCGAATGGGACGGAGATGACTTCTATACTCGGGAGGCTGAATAAAGGATTGATTATTGATGATTGATTATTCACACATTATAAATTTTCAGCGGTGTTCATCAAGCTACGCAAGTTCCTGATTGCTGATTATTCGCACATCGTTTATATTAAGCAGAGCTCATCAAGCTACGCAAGTTCCTGATGACTGATTGTCTTCACACGGAAAATGCGGAGGACACGGATGTCCGCAAGCGGACGGGGGAGAACATGAATCATCGGAATTTAAACGGAATTTAAACGGAGGTCCGCAAGCGGACGGAGATGGGGAACAAGTTTCGATTAATGATGAATGATTATTGATTATTGATGATTGATGACTGATTGTTGATTGTCTTCACACGGAAAATGCGGAGGACACGGATGTCCGCAAGCGGACGATGTGGGTGAACGTCTTTCGATTACTGATTATTGATGACTGATGATTAATTGTTGATTGTCTTCACACGGAAAGTACGGATGAAACGGAGGTCCGCAGGCGGACTGTTTTGGAGAACGGCAATTAGAAAATAATAAATATCCACAGATGACACAGATGGACACGGATGGAGGTCCGCAGGCGGACGGGGGAAAGGAATGTGAATCATCGGAATTTAAACAGAATTTAAACTGATGTCCGCAGGCGGACGGAGGAGGGGTCAGTGTCCCGCCTCCTCAAATTTTTTAAAACATTTGAGATTATTTTTTGTCTATTCCTGCGGGACAGTGTCCTGTCCCCTGTACCTTAGAAATTGCTTAATCAATAAATTTTTAATCGATGAATAAGTTAAATCAAAACGAAATGATTATGTATGCAAGCAAATGGAATAAATTGATGATAGTCCTATCTGTCATTGTTTTAATTATCGAAGTTTCCCTTGTAGTATATCTGTTTGTGTTTGACAGATTCGTATGTCCTGATGAAGTGGATATAAATGCCTTTTTGGGTACATTCGTATCCATTTGTACTACTTTTATTGTAGGTTTTCAGATTTGGAACTTCATTTATGCTTCTGAGAAGCTAAAAGAATTTGAGAAAGAGAAGAATATCTTGACACAAGAAATACAAGAACTCAAAGAAGCAAAATTCGAGTGTCTTTATTTTAACGCATATACAATTGGTAGGATGAGATACCAAATGGCAAAAGGGTATCATTATGAGGAAAAGGACAAAAGATACTATTGGAATGCTCTTCGTGCTTTTACCAACGCACTACTATATGCTAAAGCAGGAGGGCATGATTTTGAAGACACGTATGATGCCATCTCGGAAATGGTCTTTGCTGCTATTGATTCAATTTCAAAAAATAAAGACCACATGATAGGGTATTTTGATGAAAATTCAAAATGCCTTATCATGATGGAAACAATCAATGCTAACATGCAGGAAATACAAATGTATATTAAAAAGAAATATACTCATATTCATAAATATGCGGTTTTCTCAACATACATGAAGAAATGGACAAGCATATACACATCAATTCTTCAAATTGAAGATGGCAAAGAAGAATATTAACACATTCTATCATTACAAAGAATCCAAGGCCTTGACAAAAGAAAGAGCACAGGCAAGGTTAAGCAAGACCATGCGGTAATAATATAAATGAATGGTAACAAACTTGTTGCATCTGTAAAGCAGAGCATTATTGCGTCCAGGCTATATGAACAAGGTCAAAATATAATCTGACAGGGCGAATTTATAGAACCCACATAAACAGAAAGCAGCAGGAGCCTTCTTGAGGTCCTGCTGCTTTCTGTTTATTCGCTATCCACTACAATTTTCTTGCCGTTATAGACATATACACCTTTGGAGAGTCCGGCTGTCGATGAGGCGTTGCGTCGCACGAGACGGCCGTCGATGCTGTATATGTTGCCCGATATGGCTGGCTTCGTGGCTGTCGCTGCCTGTATGCCGTTAGTCTTGCCGTTGATGTTGTAGTATGCTCCGTTGACGAATGTCATGTCGTCGGTTTGCGGAGAGCCGTTATTGCTGAAGATGATGCCCGTCGGTGGAGTAGTGATATCACCGTAGTAGCACCACTGCCATACGTACTCGTTGTTGCCGTTCTTCCTTATCTTGTAACATTTGGTGCCTGGCCACGTGCCGCCAGTGTAGTTCTGCGTGGATGTCCATGCCCAGCAGAGGATGTCCTTCTTCCAGGTGGTTGGTGCCACGAAGTATGCGTGGAAGGTATATCCTGGTGCAGGAGTATCGAATACGTCGGGCACGTCCTCGACAACCTTTATTACATAGTCGCGCGAGATGATGCCCTTGACCTTGCCTGCAGAGAGTATTCCCACTTTCAGCGTGCAGTTGTCAGAGACGGTAATCTCCGTCCCCGATGTCACGGCGGTGCTCTGTGCCGTAGGATCTGTTCCGTCGGTGGTGTATACCACCTTTGCGGCAGCGTCGTCAGTTACGGCATAGAGCCTCACCTTGAATGCGCCGTTCCTTATGCCCGATGCCTTGTCGGCGAATGCCGTCTCGAGAGTGTTTGCCAGATAGTAAGCGTAATGGTATCCGTCGAGCACCTTCGTCCACCCGTTGCCCGGTGCCGTCATCATGTCGGTCTTTCCCATGGCGGCATAGAGGTTGCCGTTTACCACCACGGCGTAGTAGTTCTGGTTGATCTGTTTCTTCACGTAGTTGCTCATGTTGGTGATGCCAGCAGCCTTTCGTGCCGCTATCATGGCTCCAATCTCATCCTTGTAGTCCATCCAGTGCTTCAGGAACACGCACGGTGTGCCGGGCATAGCCAGCAGGTAGGCGTTGGCGGCGAGCGTGTCCTTCTTTATCGGGTCCTGTGGCGATGATGCTGAGCGGTACTCGGTGTCGTGGTTCTCGACGAATGTCACGGCATACTGCCTGAGCGTGGCATCGTGCATGAGGTTGTTGGTGCTGTTGAGCAATGTCCAGTTGCCGCCATTGGCAGCGTCGCGTACATTGTACCGGAACTGGAAGTCGAAGGCAGCGCTGTTCTTGCCCGTGTTCTCTATCCAGGACTTGATATTGGCGTTGCTGTCCCAGTATTCGCCCACGGAGAACTCTATTCCCGCTGCCTTGTTGTAGTCTGCCACGTGGGATGCCGCGAAGCCCTTCACCATATCATATCTGAAGCCCGTGTATCCGAGGTCATCCTTGAGGTACCTGACATAAGCCTTGATGATGTTCTGCACGTTCTGGCTCTTGTGGTCGAGGTCGCGCATGCCTCCCCAGTCCTCGCCCTCGTCGTTGTTGGTACCGAGCGCAACGCCCTGCCTGGCAGCCTCCTGGGCAGTCTTGCCGCCGTCGTCGTTGGCCGTGATATCAGTAGGCAGCAGCTGGTAGGTCACCCCATTGTAGGTCTCGGCAGGGAAGGTGAACCATCCCGTGGTGTTGTGATGGTTTACCACCACGTCGGCCACGGTACCTATTCCTGCAGCCTTGAACGACGATATGAGGTCGCGCAGCTCGCTCTCTGTGCCGAAGCTCGAGTTCTGGTTGAAGTAATAGTATGGCGTGTAACCCATGGTCTGGTAAGTCTCCAGACACTTGCCGCTCTGCGGAATCCATACTAATGAGAAGTTGCCTGCCAGATCCTTGGTCTGATCCTGCAGATTTTTCCATTGTGTATCGTCAAAAGAGTCCCAGTAGAACCCCTGGAGCATCACGCCGTCGTAGTTGGCGGGCCATCCCTGTGCGCTCATCCCCTGTGGCAGGGTGGCAAGCGCAAGAAGTAGTGAGTAAATATGTTTCATACTGTTGTAGGTAAGATTTGTTTTCGTGCTCAAAATTACAACTATTTATCAAGTGTACGATAAGAGGTGCCTGCTGTTTAGTCTTTTTTAGCGTGCAATCGATTGCATGGCTGTCTGTCCGTATGGCCTTCTTCCTATTCTTTAGCTTCTTTAACAACTTCTTTTTGTGTAACCAATGTAAAAGATTTACTTTTGCACCATATGATTATGGAAGACAACCACACACCAACCTATAGAGACCTTTGCAGCCGTCTGTCAACGGTATATGGTGACAGTGAGGCTCGCGCCATCGTGCGCCTCGTCCTTGAGACACGGTTCGGCCTCTCGTATGCCGACATTATCTGTGACGGCACCGCCCGTCTAACGGCAGACCAGCAGGCTTGCCTTGCCGACATAGCGTCGAGGCTGCAGAAAGGCGAGCCCGTGCAGTATGTCCTTGGCGAGGCTGAGTTCTGTGGCCGTACCTTCCATGTGGAGCCAGGAGTCCTCATCCCACGCCCCGAGACAGCCGAGCTTGTGCAGACAGTATGCCGTGACATTGGCAGCGATGTGGGCAGCGTCCTCGACATATGCACGGGCAGCGGATGCATTGCCATTACCATAGCCCTTGACTGTCCCGGCTGTAGCGTGGAGTGCTGGGACATATCAGACACTGCCCTGTCGGTGGCGCAGCGGAATGCCGATGCTATGGGAGCGCAGGTGGGAGTTGTCAGGCAGGATGCCCTGTGCCCGCCATCCGATGTGGAGCGCTGGTCGGTCATAGTATCCAATCCGCCATACGTCCTTGATAGCGAGCGGCAGTCGATGTCGCATAGTGTCCTCGACTACGAGCCCCATCTGGCACTCTTTGTCCCCGACGCCGATGCCTTGCGCTTTTATGTTGCCATAGCCCGGTATGCCATCAGTGCCTTACGTCATGGCGGCAGGCTCTATTTCGAGATTAATCCCCTGTGTGCATCGTCCATTACGGAACTTCTCTGCACCATGGGGTTCGAGCAGGTTGAGGTCATCGATGACCAATTTGGCCGTCAGCGTTTCGTGAAAGCAATAAGATTATGAGAGAGATAAGTGAAGAGAAAGCCCTCGCCCTGTTGGCCACAGAATGTTCGAAGGCCGAGCATTGCAGTGGCGAGATGATGCAGAAGATGGAGAAATGGGGACTGTCTGCCGATGCCCGCCAGCGTGTGCTGTGCCGTCTTGTTGATGACCGTTATGTCGACGACCGCCGCTTTGCCACCCTCTTCGTGCGTGACAAGCTGAAGTTCAACAAATGGGGCCGTCGCAAGATAGCCGAGGCCATGTGGCAGAAGCGTATACCTGCCGACATACAGGGCGAGGCCCTTGCCGTTATCAGCGATGACGACTATGCCGAGGTGCTGGCGCCACTGCTCAAGGCAAAGGCACGGTCGGTAAAGGGCAGCTCCGACTACGAGCGGTCGATGAAGCTTGTGAAATATGCCCTTGGGCGTGGTTTCGACATGCAGGTGATAAGGAGATGCCTCGGCGATGCCTCGGTACAGGATATAGACGACTATGACAGTTAGCCTCCTCGCACGTCTGGCAGACCTAATAAGTCCTCGTGCGTGTGCCGTCTGCGGCTGCCGCATAGAGGCGCCTGGCCACGTGATATGCGCGGCCTGCAACATGATGCTTCCCCGCACGTCGTTTGCAGAACATCCCTATGACAATGTCATGGCAAAGAATCTCTGGGGAATTGTGCCCTTGGAGAAGGCTGTCGCCCTGATGAGGTACGAGCATGGCTCGCAGGCCTGCAACATCGTCTATGGCATGAAATACGGGAGCCATCCCGACTTCTGCTACCAGATGGGAAGGCTCATGGCCATGGAGCTGATGGCTACCGACTTCTTCGGTGACATAGACGTGCTGATGCCTGTGCCGCTGACAAGCAAGAGAATGGTTGTGCGTGGCTACAACCAAAGTGAGGAGATGGCTCGTGGCATAGCCGATATCACAGGGCTTCCCGTGGTGACAGGCGTCGTTCGCCGTACCGTCTTCAAAGGAAGCCAGACAAGTCTTAACCGTTGGGAAAGACAGGACAATATGGAGGGAGCATGGGAGCTTGCCGATGGACATAAGGTTGCAGGCAAGCATGTGGCTATCGTTGATGATGTGGTGACAACGGGCGCTACTATCATGGCTTGTGCCAGCCAGCTGATTAAGGTGAGAAACGTAAGAATCAGCGTTGTGTGCCTGGGGTATGCGGGGAAGGCTCCTTAGTCCTTTGACCTTGGCCCTTAGCCCTTAGCCCTCTTGCCCTTATTCGCTCAGGAAAGTTTTAAATGCCTTTACGCAGAATTCGTGGTCTGCCACACTGCCTGTCTCGCGGCAGCTGTGCATGGCAAGAATAGCGTTGCCCATGTCTACGCCCCGAAGAGGTATTGACGAGGCAAGAATGTTGCCAAGGGTGCTTCCACCTGCCACATCGCTATGGTTGACGAACCGCTGGCATGGCACTCCAGCCTTACGGCATATCTCTGAGAATACTGCCGCCGACACGGCATCGCTGGCATATTTCTGTGCAGCGTTGAACTTTATTACAGGGCCACCACCAAGAACGGGATGGTTCGTCGGGTCATACTTCTCGCTATAGTTGGGATGCCATGCGTGTGCGTTGTCAGCAGAGACCATGAAGGCTTTCTCTACCGAGCGCCAATATGCCTCCTCGCCTCCTCCCTGAGCTAAGGCTATCCGACGTAACAGCGACGAGAGGAAAGGACTTCCTGCACCCTGCTTGGTCTGCGAGCCAGTCTCCTCATTGTCGAAGATGGCCAATACGCTCGTTACCTCGCCATCCGGTGTTCCCGTTAGTGCCTCAAGACCAGCGTAGCACATCGACAGGTCATCGAGACGGCCTGATGAAATAAACTCGTCATGCACTCCGAAGAGGCAGGCTGGTGTAGCATCAGCAAGATAAAGGTCGAAGTCGAGAATCTCTTCCTTACTTATGCCAAGCTCATCACAAATGACACCAATGAGCATATTGCCCTTCTCCAGCTGGTCTGTCACCATACCCAGCAGAGGAAGCATGTCTTTCTGACGGCTTAGCTTTACCCCGTCGTTCACCTGACGGTTGAAATGTATGGCAAGATTGCTTATCTGCAGAAGAGGCCTGCGTACATGCATGAGCAATGTGCGGGGCTCCATGGGGCTGTCACCCCTTGTTATCACACGACCGGCAAGTGTTAGCGGACGGTCAAACCATGTCGACATTATAGGACCACCATACACCTCGGTATTGAGTTTCACGATACCACCCTCGCAGAGCATCTCTGCATTGGGCTTTATACGGAACGTAGGAGAATCGCAGTGGGCACATATCATGCGGAAGCCTGCTTCGGCAAGTGGCTTACTGCCTATGCGGAAAGCATACACCGACGAGTCGTTCTTCGTCACAAAAAACTTACTACCCGGCTGAATATCGGTAAGGGACTCGCTGGCATCGAAACGTGTGTAGCCCGACTGCTCGAGTTCTGCAACAATGTTTCTTACTGCCAAGAAATTGACTGGAGAGGCATCCAGAAATTGTAATAGACGGTTTATCATATTATATTATGGTCTTATAAAAATATATATAATACATGCGGGATTATCCGAAGATATGCTCAAAGAGGACTCTCACACCGATGGCTATAAGCACTATGCCTCCGATAAGCTCAGGCTTCATACGTTTTGCCACGCCCTTTCCGAAGCGTATGCCAAGGATGCTGCCTGTGATGCTGAAAACAAGAGATACAACACCGATGACGACAAGAGGCATGACAAGCGTGGACATGGATGTATAGCCGAGGCAAGCCAGAGAGATGCCCACGGCGAGTGCGTCGATGCTCGTTGCTACGGCAAAGGTCAGCTGCGTTTTCAGACTACGGGGATTGAAATGGTGGTCGGCGTCATCATCCTTGAACGACTCTACTATCATTCTTCCACCAAGAAAGGACAGTAGGCCAAATGCCACCCAGTGGTCGACGCTCTCAACATACGAGCTCAATTTTGCCGTACATAGCCAGCCCGCCAATGGCATCAGTGCCTGAAAGAGTCCGAAGAGGAAGGCTGTGGTGAGAATGGTGCGCCAATCATAACGACGGAGCAGCACACCGAACACTATCGAGACGGTGAAGCAGTCCATGGCAAGGGCTACTGCCAGCAAAAATATTTCAACGATAGTCATATATGCTATGATTATTGTGATAAAAAACTATGGCTCTACAGTCGGCCATCCATCGTCAGTCCAGCTGATTTTTCTCTGCACTAATATTGCCGCGCCATCGTGTGCCACGCTGTAGCCATGGCATATGAAGATGTCACCATCAGGGAAGGAGTATGCGGCACAATGTCCGGCAGCCTGCAGCGATACCCCATCGCCACCAAAGAACGGTGTTCCTCCACCTGTAGACATATCCTTGCCATTGCGGTCGAGATATGGCCCGGTAATCTTGCGGCTCCGTCCTACGGCCACACGGTATGTGCTCTTCTCGCCACGGCAGCAATAGTCCCAGCTGACGAACAGGTAGTACCAGCCGTCCTTATGGAATATGAACGGTGCCTCTATGGCGTTCTCGCCAGCGTATTCGGAAGTGGGGTTGCCGCCATGAGGGAGGTTGTCACCCCATCTGCGTGCTATTGTCCTTGGACTGCCGACAGCGTGCATGGTGCTGTCAAGAGGTATAATCTGTATGCCGTCCCAAAAGCTTCCAAATGTCATCCATGGCCGTCCATCGGCATCAGCACAGATGTTGGCATCAATGGCATTCCAGTTGTTGCGGTCCTGCCTGCTGGTAATGACACATCCCTCATCAGTCCACTGAGGTGTGGCAAGGGTGGGGGAGCTTATCAGTCCTATGGCCGAGGTGTTCCTGCCGAATGTCGAGCAGCTATAGGCTATCCACCATCTGTTGTTGAAACGGAAGATGTCGGGTGCCCACACGTGGTTGCGGAAGCCAGGAACACTATCATGAGTCCATGCAGGGATGCCTTCGCGTCCCATGACGCCGTCCGGCTTGAATGTCCATGAGCGGCGGTCGGAAGATGTCATAAGCTGAATGCCCATACCCGTAGAGAACATATAATATACGCCATCCTCGTAGGCCATGACGGGGTCGTGGACCATGGCGGTGTCGGTAGTGAACTCCGTCATAGGACGTCGGGTACGTCCTTGGGCTGTCATAGTAGTGACGCCCATCTCAATAAAGCAGAACAAGACCAGCAAACGCAGCATAGCAAATCATTTTTATGGGGTTTATCTTTATATAATAGGTACCCACGAAGGTGGATACAAACAGGGCAATGCTGATAAAGAACTGCCATGGACTATCATACATGGAGCCAAAGTTCTCACGGTTCATAAGCATCAAGGCAGCAGCAGCAAGCAACCCCACTACCGTCGGGCGCAGTCCGAGGAATATGCTCTGTACGGCAGGCGTATTCATATAGCGCATGAACATCTTGCTGATGAGAACCATTAGCACGAACGAGGGCAGCACCAGGGCGAAGGTGGCAGTAGCAGAGCCAAGAACAGCCATGGCCTCGCCATATCCGGCATTATGCACCGCGGCATATCCGCAATATGTTGCTGAGTTGATGCCTATGGGGCCAGGTGTCATCTGCGATATGGCCACAATATTTGTGAACTCTGCCGTTGTAAGCCAATGGTGTATGGAAACCGTCTGCGTCTGTATGAGCGACAGCATACCATATCCGCCTCCAAAGCCGAAAAGGCCGATGACGAAGAATGTGTAGAATAGTTCGAGGAATATCATATATATTCTGTTACTGCTCTGTCGGTTTTATGAATTGTCCATATAGATAGCCTGCCACTCCCGCCACCACAATAATATATATAGGGTTTACACCAAGTGCTGCGATGAGCAAGGCTGTGATTATGGGTATCCAGCAGTTGTACAATCCTATATGCGCACTCTTGGCCAGATTGAAGGTTGGGGCTGCAATGAGGGCAACAACGGCCGGGCGTATGCCACGGAACATAGCAGCTACCCATGGCACATCCATGAAACGGTGGAAGAAAAGGGCTATGACAAGGATGATGACGAACGAGGGCAGAGCAGTCCCAAGGGTGGTACACAATGCGCCGCGCTTCTTGCGTAGCTTATAGCCAATAAAAGTGCTGATGTTGATAGCGAAGACTCCCGGGCAGCTCTGCGCTACGGCAATAAGGTCGAGCATCTCCTCACGGGTGGCCCACTTGTGCTTGTTCACCACCTCCTCTTCTATAATAGGTATCATGGCGTATCCACCCCCGAGGGTGAATGCGCCAATCTTAAAGAAGGTTTTGAACAGTGTCAAATAGAGATTCTGCATAGTAAGACCCGTAAGTGTACCTACTTCCTGTCCTCAATCCACTTACGTGCATTGACGAAGGCCTCTATCCACGGAGTCACCTCGTCGTTGCGGTGTGATGCCTCCTGCCATCCAAGCTGCCATGGGAAGATGGCACGCTCAAGGTGTGGCATCATTGCCAGGTGACGGCCGTCGGCGGAGCAGATGCCCGCAACGTTATAGTCGGAGCCGTTGGGGTTGCCGGGATAACTGCTGTAGTTGTATTTGGCAACCACATTGTACTTATCCTCTGTCTCGGGCAGTTCGAAACGTCCCTCTCCATGGGCTACCCACAGACCAAGCTTGCTGCCGCTAAGCGAGCCGAAGAGCACGCTGCTGTTCTGAGGTATGGCCAACGAGAGGTATGCACTCTCAAACTTGTGCGAGCGGTTGTGGAGCAGGTGTGCGCGATGCTCGTGCTCTGGATTGATGAGATTTAGCTCTACCATCAGCTGGCATCCGTTGCAGATACCAAGTGACAACGTATCCTCACGGGCATAGAACTTGTCGAGTGCCTCCTTGGCTTTAGGATTATAGAGGAATGCTCCTGCCCATCCCTTGGCTGAGCCAAGAACGTCAGAGTTGGAGAAACCGCCACAGAATACTATCATATTAATGTCCTCAAGCGTCTCGCGGCCATTGATAAGGTCGGTCATCATGACATCCTTCACGTCGAAGCCTGCCAGATAGAGCGAGTATGCCATCTCGCGCTCGCCATTGGTACCCTTTTCCCTGATGATGGCAGCCTTAACACCACTGGGCTGCCTGCGGTCTGCAGAGATGCCGTATTGTGAGAGCTTGCCCGTGAAGGCGGCAGGATAGCTAAGCTCAACAGGCTGGTGCTTGTAGTTCTCGGCACGTTGCTTGGCCATGCCATTCATGCTCTGCTTGCGGTCGAGAAGATAAGAGGTCTTATACCACTTGTCGCGAAGAGCATCTATGTCGAAGCTATGGCTCCACTCGCCCTTGACAACCTTCAGGGTGCGTCCGTCCGTAACAGGATAGCCTATCTTGGCATAGCCGATGCCGTTGTCCTCAAGATACTCCCTAAGGTCATTCTTGTGCTCGTCGGAAACCTGAATGACAACACCGGGGTTCTCAGCCATGAGGTTCTTTACGACATCATCACCTGCAAGGTCGTGAAGGTTGATGTTCAGGCCGCCCTTGGTATTGGCGAAAGTCATCTCAAGGAGGGTTGTCAGCAGACCACCGGCAGAGATGTCATGTCCGGCCATTATCCACCCGCGGCGGATAAGCTCCTGAATGGCATTGAAGCAGTCGGCAAAATACTCAGGGTTCTTGACGGTAGGTACATCGCTACCAACCTTGCCGAGACTCTGAGCGAATGCAGAACCGCCAAGACGCTGCTCGTCGAAGCTGAAGTCTATATGGTAAAGGCTTGAATTCTTGTCATTGACGATGACTGGAGAAACCACTTTCCTGATGTCCTCAACCTCACCGCCACTTGACACAATCACAGTACCGGGAGAAACTATCTTCTCACCATCGGGATATTGCTGCGACAGTGACAGCGAGTCTTTTCCTGTAGGAACATTTACTCCAATGGCGCAGCAGAAGTCGCTCAGAGCCTCAACGGCAGCATAGAGACGCGCATCCTCGCCCTTCTGTGAGCGGCAAGGCCACATCCAGTTAGCCGAAAGACTGATATTCTCAATTGGCGAGGGATTGTTGGCATCGGTTGCCATCGGTGCCCATACGATGTTGGTCAGTGACTCTGCCACAGAGAGCACGCTGCCTGCCTCTGGACTTGCGAGTCCAGCCTGTGGCGCATGTCCGAGAGCTGTTGCGATACCCTTGCGGCCACGGTAGTCGAGAGCCACCACACCACAGTCGCTCAACGGCAGCTGCAGCTGTCCCTGACATTGCTGGCGTGCCACCTTGCCCGTAACGGAGCGGTCAACCTTATTGGTGAGCCAGTCCTTGCATGCTACAGCCTCCAGCTGAAGCATACGTTCTGCATAGGCATCTATCTCGTCGAGGCTGTAGGTGACATCCTCGTATTTTCTCTCTACAGTCTCGTCCACCATCACCGTCTTGGGAGAATGTCCAAACATCTGAGCCACGTCAAGGTCGAAAGGCTTCTTGCCATCAGACTGTACGAAGCTGAAGTGGGCATCGCCGGTTGTCTCGCCTACAACATACATCGGGGCGCGCTCGCGCTCGGCAATCTTCTGCACATGCTCAAGGTGCTTCTCGTCAATGAGCAGTCCCATGCGCTCCTGCGACTCGTTGGCGATAATCTCCTTCGCGCTCAGCGTCTTGTCACCAATCGGCAGCTTTGACATATCTATCGAGCCTCCGCACTCCTCGACAAGCTCCGACAGACAGTTAAGGTGGCCTGCCGAGCCATGGTCGTGGATGCTCACTACCGGATTGTTATCCTCCTCAACCAGTGCTCTCACAAGGTTGTAGGCACGCTTCTGCATCTCCGGGTTGGCACGCTGCACGGCGTTGAGCTCTATGCCGTTGCTGTAACGGCCTGTGTCTACCGACGACACCGAGCCACCACCAAGACCGATACGGTAGTTGTCACCGCCGACAACGACAACCTTGTTGCCCTTCTGCGGTTCTTTCTTCAGGCAGTCGCGCTTTGTGCCATAGCCAACACCACCTGCAAGCATGATTACCTTGTCGTAGGCATATTTCTCGTTGTTCTCCTGATGTTCGAAAGTGAGCAGCGAACCTGTGATGAGTGGCTGGCCAAACTTGTTGCCGAAGTCGCTGGCGCCATTCGAGGCCTTGATAAGAATCTGCTCAGGGCTCTGGTACAGCCACTTCCTTACGGGCAGTATGTCCTCCCAGTCGCGTGAGCTGTCGGCATGGCCATTGTCGTCTGTCAGACGCGGATAGGCTGTCATGTATACAGCTGTTCCTGCTATAGGCCAAGAACCTACGCCGCCACCCATACGGTCGCGTATCTCACCACCTGTACCGGTAGCCGCACCATTGAAAGGCTCTACCGTGGTTGGGAAGTTGTGGGTCTCGGCCTTGAGAGAGATGACGCTCTCTATGTCCTTCACCTTGAACCAGTCGGCAGTTGACTGGTCGGCGGGAGCAAACTGCTCAATGACGGGACCTTGGGCAAAGGCCACATTGTCCTTGTAGGCAGACAATATCTTTCCGGGATGCTGCTGGGTGGTCTTCTTGATGAGGGCGAAGAGGGAACTTTCCTTCTCCTGTCCATCGATTATGAATGTGCCACCGAATATCTTGTGACGGCAATGCTCGGAGTTAATCTGTGCGAAACCGAATATCTCGGAGTCGGTGAGCGGACGTCCGTTCTGTTTCTCCATGTTGTGGAGATACTCTATCTCCTCTGGCGACAGGGCAAGTCCCTCCTCCTCGTTGAACTTCTCCAGATTGTCTACAAACTTGATGGGCTCAGGAGTATGGCTGACGGTGAAGACCGTCTGGTCGAGGCCATCGTACATTCGCTGGAGCATGGGGTCATGGTCAGCATCCTTTGAGCCAACGGGGAAGTACTCCTCTATACGTGTAACACCAGCAAGTCCCATGTTCTGGGTAATCTCAACGGCATTTGTACTCCATGGGGTAATCATCTCACGTCGTGGGCCTACGAAGTAGCCTCCGAGGGTGTCGGAGTCCAGACACTCTGCATCGCCAAAAAGCCAGCAAAGCTCGTTGACCTCGTCTTGGCTGGGCTGGTGATTGATCTCAGCCGCAATAACATTCTCCTGGGAAGTCTTAAAGAACAAAATCATAAAAAAGTCTTTTTTTATTCGGTAACTAAACTAATTATTCTCTATAACTGGCAGCAGAGAACGGCAGATGCGCGCACGCACATACATTACAATCTCTATTTGCCACTGCAAAGGTAATGCAATCAAGTGGAATAACAAAACAAAAAACAGATTTTGTGCTTATTGACGGCAACTGCCACACCGTCGTACAAAGCCACAATAAGCGAAACTTTGATTATTGCTTGCATAATCAGACAGAAATGTTTATATTTGCAAACAAAACAGATATTTCTATGAACAGCAAGATTACTGTTGCGGCACTCATGGCAACTACACTGACTATAGGAGGCTGCAAGACACAAGAGAGCAACATGACAACAGCAGGTGAGGCAGGGCACACAAATGCGCTGCTGGAAAAAAGCAAGAACATCCACGGCATTGAGTCTTTTGACAAGCTGACTGTCGATGACTACCGAGAGGCAATACTCGAAGGTGTGGATGAACAGAAGAAAAATGTGGAGACCATAGCCGGAAACAAGGCTAAGCCCACGTTTCAGAACACCATCGCCGCACTCGACCGCAGCGGCGAGGCTCTGAACCGAGCGTCTGCTACGTTCTGGCCACTGTCAAGCAGCAATTCCACTCCTGAGTTTCGGGCTCTTGACAAGGAGCTGTCGCCAATACTCTCTGCACACAGTGATGACATATACATGAACGACAAGCTCTTCAAGAGGGTGAAAGCCGTATATGACGAGGCCGACTCAACAACGCTGTCGAAAGAGGAGATGAAGGTAACGGAGAACATCTACAAACGATTCGAGAGAAACGGGGCGAACCTCTCAGATGAGGACAAGGAGAAACTGCGCCAGCTGAATTTGGAGATCTCCGACCTACAGGTGCAGTTCTCACAAAACCTGCTCCATGAGACCAACAACACCTTCGTCACCGTCGACAAGCTTGAAGACCTTCAGGGACTTCCACAGTCTGATATCGACAGGGCGGCGGCAATGGCTGCTGCACAGGGGCAGACGGGGAAATGGATGTTCAACATGCAGAGGGCATCGTGCAATCCTGTCCTGCAGTATTGCAGCAACAGGGAGCTGAGGCGAAAAATATACCAGGCATATTGCAACCGTGGCAATCAGGGCAACGACTACGACAGCAAGGAAATCTGTGCAAAACTGGTGAAGCTGCGCTTGGAAAGGGCAAAGCTTATGGGCTTCAAAAACTGCGCCTCGCAAATTCTCGACACACGCATGGCAAAGACACCAGAGGCTGTCTATGCCCTGCTCGACCAGGTGTGGACGCCTGCCGTAGCAAAAGCCAACGAGGAGCTTGAAGACATACGCGCCGAGATGAAGAAAGACGGACTCGACTGCGAGCCGGAGGGATGGGACTACCGATACTATCTGGAACGTGCCCGTAAGGCAAAGTTCAACTTTGACGAGAGTAAGCTATCGGAGTATCTTGAGATAAACAACGTACTGAAAGGGGTATTCTACGTTGCCAACAAGCTCTATGGCGTATCGTTCAAGGAAATCACTGATAAGGCTCCTGCCTATGAGCCCACGGCACAGGCATGGGAGGTGTACGATGCCGACTCCACCCTACTCGCCATATTCTATAGCGACTACATGCCACGCGACGGCAAGAGAGCCGGAGCATGGTGTACATCGTTCAGGGGACAGCGGTACGACGGTGGCAACAGGGTTGAGCCCGTAGTTGTCAACGTTTGCAGCATGACCCCGCCAAGTGCTGACAAGCCAGCTCTTCAGACCATCGACAACGTGGAGACAATGTTCCATGAGTTCGGGCATGCCCTGCACAGCTTTATGCGCGATGTCCACTACAGCAGCGTGGCAAACGTAGAGCGTGACTTTGTGGAGCTGCCATCGCAGATAAACGAGCATTGGGCCTTCGAGCCTCAGGTGCTTGACGTCTACGCCAAGCATTATGTCACGGGCGAGAAGTTGCCACAGGAACTGCTCGACAAATATATTGCCGCAAGCAAGTATGGACAGGGATTTGCCACTGTGGAATATCTGGCAGCATCATACTCCGACATGGACCTTCACGTGCTCACTGAGGTGCCCGACGACTTAGACGTGATGAAATTCGAGGAGGAGAAACTGAGGCAAAGAGGTATACCCAGGCAGATACAGCCCCGATATCGCATAACGAACTTCTCACACACCATGGGTGGAGGATATACCGCCGGATACTACAGCTACCTCTGGGCTGAGGTTCTCGATGCCGACGGCTTCGAGGCATTCAAGGAAACAGGCGACATCTTCAATCAGGAAGTTGCATCCCGCTTCCGCAAATACGTCCTCACTCCCGGTGGCATCGACGATGGTATGACTATGTACCGCAACTTCCGAGGCGCTGAGCCCAAGATTGATGCCCTGCTCAAAAACAGAGGACTGGCAGAATAGGAAAACAACCACAAATAATAGGGGCGCAACAATGCGCCCCTATATTGTTTCCTATCCTCTCCCTCCCCTTTAAGGTTGTCAGGGGAAGTAGGGTGTACAGTTTGATGTGCAAAATCAGTAGCAAAGAAGGGGCAACCTGCGCATAGCCCAGGGTAGAGCGTAGCGACACCCTGGGTTATTTCACGTAGTTGATGGTCGCCCTGCTAAGGGCAAAAGCGTAGATAATGGCAGGACAGATAACGCTTTTGCGCTTACAGCGCGCAGGGACAACAACCCGCTACACCCAGGGTGCCGCTTCGCTTTACCCTGGGCTATGTGCTTTTGCGCTTACAGCGCGACAATTACCGACATGAACTTCAGAATTAGGATATTCAATTTTTGCACATCAAACTGTACACCCTACCTTACCCCTCAAAACCCTATTTTCCTCTTGGGTTCTTTCTGTGCATATTTTGCCGCTACGGCCTTCATGTCAGCGTCCGTCACCTCCCATATTGCAGCCTCACTATCATATGTGGCTGAGAAGATACGCTCAGAAACGGCAGGGATGATGTCTGTGTCAACAAGTTGTTCCATCCAGCGGGCATTACTGAAATCACGGCCCTTGTTGGCAGTCTGCCCCTCAACAAGCTGGCGCATAGCGGCGGCAGCATCAGGTGTTATGGCAAGCCCGTTGGCAGAAAGGTAGTTGACACTAATCTCCATAAGTTCCTCAACACTGTAGTCATCGAAGTGAAGATGATGTGGGAACCGACCCCGCAGTCCGGGATTGGCATCCAGCATCCTGTCCATGTCCTTGGCATATCCCGCCATGATGACCACCATATCTGGATTCTTATTCGAGAGCACGGTGAGCAGGCATTCTATGGCCCTGTAGCCGTAGTCCTTGCGGTCATCGGAAGTGTCGACGAGGGTATATGCCTCATCGATGAATAGCACGTTGCCGCGCGCCTGCTCCAGCAGACGCTGCATGTTCTGCTCCGTCTGCCCGATGTAGCGTCCGACGATAGTGCTCCTCTCGGCCACCACGACATTTCCCTTGGAGAGAATACCCAGCGCATGGAACACCTTGCCGAGTTTCTTTGCCACGGTGGTCTTTCCAGTGCCCGGATTGCCTGTGAATATCAGATGATGGCAATTGGCAGCACGCATGCCTCCCACCTCCGTACATCTGTTGTCAAACATCGCTTTCATGGCGATGTTCCTGATGGTAGTCTTCACGCTCTTCAGTCCCACCATTCCGTTTATATCCTCCAGGCTGTCGGCAATATTGCTGCTGCCACATCCCATGGGTGTCCAGTTGATGTCGCAAGCCTCTATAGTGGTGAGCGCATGGTGGATGTCACCATTGGCCGTGAAGCAGGATGTTATCATCCTCTTGCGGAAGCCCTCCATGAGTGACTCTTCGACAAAGCGCACACAGTAGTCCGAGGTCTTGTTACCCAACAGTCCTGCCTCAGCCCTCTTCCGCAACCCACTCTCTATAGCTTCCGCAGCCTCTTCTGACAATGTCAGCTCACGGCTTTCAAGCTCTTGCTGTATGCCATACATAATCTCGTCTGCCGTCAGCGGCTCTATCTCCACCATGTTTTCTGCCGGCACCTTACCAGCCATGACGGGATATTGCTCCTTCAGCTGCTCTATCTCCGACCTGTTGCCGAGGAAGAATATCGTGGGCGCATCGCCGCTGACCATACACTCCTCTATGTACGCTCCAACCTGACGGCCTGCTGCCCATAGTAGCGAGCCGACACCATATATGCACAGCACATTGCCCTTGTCGCTCATCCTGTCGCGGACTTCCTCCATGGGGTCAGCAATATTCGACGACTGGGTAAGGCGTGGTGCGTCAACGCTCTTGAAAAACTTTCCAGGCATGGCAACATTTGCGAACCGCTCTATAGCTGTTCTCGTGGCCGCATCAGGCTCGCCAATTATGAAGTGATGGTCGCAACGCCTGATGGCAGCAACCTCGTGCAACCTTCTAATCTCGTTGTGAATGGCCATACGGCAATAGTCCAGAGCATGCCGTTTAAGCTGTCCGCAGCCTACGGTGTCCCTGAGTCTCTTCCACAGTTTGCTGTCGTGGGCATCCTGTATCAGCCTGCCTGCCATCACATGGTCGTGACTTCCGGGACTGATGCTCCCCAATCCTGTCACTCGGACATCCCTGCCGCCATGCACCGTCAGGTCTACCCTCGCAAAAGGCTCACCGTTATGGGTTACCAGACATGCGTATGCGCCATCAGCCCATGGGTGCGCAGCTGTCAGCACCACACGCAAATTCCTTCCCGCAGTACGTTTCCTCGGCATGCAACTTCCTTGTGCCACGAGCATGAGCGAGCCGTTGTGACAATAGATGTCGAAGACATCCTTTTGTCCAACACTCCATCTGCCGTCCATACTCAACACCAGTTCCCGACCATTGGCTATGGTTGCCGTGGCATTGGTGATGGCAGGATGGACGAGACTCTCGCCGTTGGCCAGTAAGGTGAAGGAATAACTGCACGAGCAAGCGTCGGACAACAGGCGGACATCGGGAGTGTCTGGCGTGATGTTCGACAACCGCAGTCGATAGATGCCTGGTATGAGCTTGTCGGCAATGTCATCAATGGTATGCAGGAAATAGTCGCCGTCAAAGGAAGGCGAGTATTCTGTCTGGTAGAGAGGGTCGGCGCTCCCACGCCGGAGCAGCTCTATCCTGAACGACTGACCGTCAGGCTCGCTTTTGCAACTTATGTTGTCAATGTCAATTACAATTGGGAGATTATCTTGCTGGAAGACATACGGCGGAGTGCTGCTCGTCTTCATGTCGGTGGTGCCGACAGTAATATTGATTTTACTGAATGTGAAATCTGACATATTTGGCTCCATCTTAGACGTGGAGCCTGTTTTCCTTAATATTTCAATCATGGCAATAACAATTAAATAATTACAGTTTCGCATATCTACGACATGCTGTTGATAGTCCACCCCGTCGCCACAACTGTGCTACGGGACAAACCTAAAAAGTGTGAGGCCACACGTTTCCCAACAAGATAATTGGAGTTCCGAAAAACTAATCAAGCCGCCTCCGGCTTGACATAATTGTATCATTAAGTCAAAGAACACATACGTTTACATCTGCATCGGGACAAGGGCTCCCGAGGCACCAGAGTGATAAACGTTTGTTTTCTTTGATTTGATGATAATTGTTGTCATTGTCGTGATTCTTAGGAACCGGCTGCAAATATAAGTACTTTCCTTCACATGGCAAAACTATTTGCCCGATTTTTTTCGAAGATAGACCAAATATCATTTTTTTGTTTTGTAATTCCGCTCATTTGCACTATCTTTAGATAAGATAGGCTGCACTCGGAAACAAAAAGAAAAACCTTTTTCTTTGTTGTTTCGCTCATTTGCACTATCTTTGCAGCTGATTACACTCAAAACATTATATTATGGACAGCTTGAAAAAAGAATTCGCCTCACGCCTTTTGAATGTAAAGGCCATAAAACTTCAGCCCAACGACCCGTTCACATGGGCAAGCGGCTGGAAGTCTCCTTTCTATTGTGATAACCGCAAGACCTTGTCGTTCCCTGAGCTTCGCAACTTTGTGAAGCTGGAGCTGGTACATGCCGTACTCGAGCATTTCGCCGACGCTGAGGGAGTGGCAGGAGTTGCCACAGGTGCCATAGCGCAGGGAGCCCTCGTAGCCGACGCATTGCACTTGCCATTCTCGTATGTGCGCTCAAAGCCAAAGGACCATGGACTCGCTAACCTCATCGAGGGCGAGGTGAAACCTGGCATGAAGGTTGTTGTCGTTGAGGACCTCATATCAACAGGCGGCAGCTCGCTAAAGGCTGTGGAGGCCCTGCGCCAGGCTGGCTGCGAGGTGGTGGGCATGGTTGCATCATATACCTATGGCTTCCCTGTTGCCGAGCAGGCTTTCGCTGAGGCTGGTGTTAAGCTCGTCACCCTCACCGACTACGAGCATGTGGTGGCCCAGGCTCTTGAGACAGGATATATCGCCGAAACTGATGTCGAGGTGCTTAACGAGTGGCGCAAGGATCCCGCAAACTGGAAAAAATAAACCGTGTATGGCAACATTTGAAAGTACCGTTAGACAAATCCCCTATTCCCAACAGTCGGTATACGGCATGTTGTGCGACCTTAATAATATTAATAAGGTGAAAGACCGCATCCCTGCCGACAAGCTCAACGACCTGTCGTTTGATGCCGACAGCCTGTCGCTGTCAACGCCTATGGGAGCGGTAAGACTGCGTATCGTTGACCGCGAGGAGCCGAAGTGCATCAAGTTCGCAACCGAGGAGAGCCCGCTGGCATTCAACTTTTGGATACAGATATTGCCAGTGACCGAGAGCTCCAGCAAGATGAAGCTAACAATTAAGGCCGAGTTGAACCCCTTCATCAAGGGAATGGTATCGAAGCCCCTGCAGGAGGGTCTTGAGAAGATTGCCGACGCACTGCAGATGATCAGGTACGAATAGGGACTGCACACTAACCACTATAACGACATGGCACAGAAACTCTGGGAAAAGAATTTTGAGATAAACAAGGAAATAGAACGCTTCACTGTTGGCCGCGACCGCGAGATGGACCTCTATCTCGCCAAATACGACGTCATAGGCTCTATGGCTCACATCACCATGCTGGAGTCGATAGGACTTCTCCAGGCTGACGAGCTGAAGCTGCTGCTCGCCGAGCTGCGCTCTATCTACGCCCTGTGCGAGAGCGGCGATTTCGTAATCGAGGACGGTGTGGAGGATGTCCACTCACAAGTGGAGCTTATGCTCACACGCAAGCTTGGAGACATTGGCAAGAAAATACACTCCGGACGGTCGCGTAATGACCAGGTGCTCGTAGACCTGAAACTTTTCACACGCAGGCGTCTGCGCGACATCGTCGTTGCCGTGAAGCAGCTCTTCGACGAGCTGATTGGCAAGAGCGAGCAGTACAAGGATATTCTCATGCCGGGATACACGCATCTGCAGATAGCCATGCCGTCATCGTTCGGACTGTGGTTCGGAGCACACGCCGAGAGCCTCGCCGACGACATGCTCTTCCTGCAGGCCGCCTATCGCATGACCAACCGCAACCCTCTCGGCTCGGCTGCCGGATATGGCAGCTCGTTCCCCCTTGACCGTTCCATGACAACCCGACTTCTGGGCTTCGACTCTATGGACTACAACGTGGTATATGCGCAGATGGGACGAGGAAAGACCGAGCGCAATGTGGCTTTCGCCTTGGCATCGGTGGCAGGAACGGTTGCGAAAATGGCCTTCGACGCATGCCTATTCAACAGCCAGAACTTCTCGTTTGTGAAGCTGCCAAAGGAGTGTACGACCGGCTCAAGCATCATGCCGCACAAGAAAAATCCGGATGTCTTCGAGCTGATAAGGGCAAAATGCAATAAGCTACAGGCGCTACCGCAGCAGGTGACGCTGATAATGAACAACCTGCCCACAGGCTATTTCCGTGACCTGCAGATTATCAAGGAGGTGTTCCTGCCCGCTTTCGACGAGCTGGCAGACTGTCTGCAGATGGCTGCATACATCATAAACCAGATGGAGGTCAACGAGCATATCCTCGACAATCCCATGTACGACCCGATGTTCTCTGTCGAGGAAGTAAACAAGCTTGCTGCCGCCGGCATGCCCTTCCGCGACGCTTACAAGACAGTGGGACTGGAAATTGAGGCCGGGACGTTCAAAGCCGACCGCAATATCCACCACACTCACGAAGGCTCCATCGGCAACTTGTGCAACGACAGGATAACGGCCCTGATGGAAGGCATTCTTGAGGAGTTCCATTTCCAGAGGGTTGACGAGGCAGAGGCTGCCCTGCTGTCATTGCCTTAGGTGAAAGGACAAGAAGATGTGGATATGAGAAGACTGAAAGTATACCATTGGACTATTCTTATTGTGCCGGCTATAATTATGGCCGGCATATTGTCGTGTGGCGACTCAGAGTTTGAGTACGATAGCTCTCCATGTTATCTGGTGTTCGATAACAGCGTACACCAAGACCCAACCCTGGCAAGTGCGCTCACTCTCTACTCGGGCACATTCGTCTCTATCACCACCTCGCAGAAATCGGGGGCACGCTATTTCGTATTCGAGAACAATCAGGGCAACCGTAGCGAGTCTATATTCAATGCCGTAGACGAGCGAAGGAGCCTCGTGCTTGGCAAGAACGGTGGACTGATTGTAGGCTACGGCAATTCCGTAGACGCTATATTGTACGCATACGACCGTGAGTGCCCCAACTGTTTCAGCCCAAATGCCCTTCCACTGAAAAGCTATCCCATCAGCATAAACACTGTTGGTGTGGGCACCTGCGGGAAATGCGGCAGGAAGTACGACCTCAATGGAGGGGGATTTATAATCGAGGGTGACAAGGGCAACAAGCTGACCAGATACCGCTGCTCCACAACAGGACCATATGGTATCCTCAACGTGAACTGATTATGGTCTGCTTTTCAGCCGCTATGACGCCAATTGTTAGTTAAATAGTGTAAATACATTTGGCTATCACGATAATTAGCCTTAACTTTGCAGTCAATATTCTTCTATGCGGAAATAGCTCAGTTGGTAGAGCACGACCTTGCCAAGGTCGGGGTCGCGGGTCCGAGTCCCGTTTTCCGCTCCTCTTAATAGTTAGCCCACCTGCCGCAATGGTGGAATTGGTAGACACGAGGGACTTAAAATCCCTTGGCCAGAAATGGCCGTGCGGGTTCGAGTCCCGCTCGCGGCACATTCTAAAACCTTTATTATATTATGCGCAAGAATGTAATTTTTATTCTGTCAGCATGTACATTGTTTGTACTATCATCATGTTCTAAATTAGGACCTCTGTCTGCTGACAATTTCACTGTTACCCCTGTACCTCTTGAGACACAGGGTGGAGAAATCCCTGCATCGGTAAGCGCCAGCTTCCCTGCCAAGTACATGAAGACCAAGGCTGTCATCACCGTAACACCTGAGTTGCGTTATGCCGATGGAAAGGTGGCACGTGGTGAAGGTGCAACCTTCCAGGGTGAGAAAGTTATGGGCAATGACCGCACCGTTTCCTACAAGGTGGGCGGACGCTACAGCATGAAGACCAACTTCAAGTATGCTCCCGGCATGGAGAAGAGCGACATGTACCTCTCCTTCGATGCAAAGTTGGGCAATAAGAAGGTTGACATGCCAGCCGTGAAGGTTGCCTATGGCGTCGTAGCTACTTCTGAGCTGTATCGCCAGACCCTGCTCAATGGCGGAGCATGCATAGCACCAGACTCTTTCCAGCGTGTAAGGGAGAAGAAGCAGGAAGCCAACATCATGTTCCTCGTCAACCAGGCCAACCTTCGTAAGAGCGAGCTTAAGAACAACTCTGTACAGGAGTTCGTCAACATGCTCAAGGAGATTAACGCCGACCGCGAGGGTCTGAATGTACGCAACATAGAAGTATTGGCTTACGCCTCACCAGAGGGTGGCTTCGACTTCAACGACAAACTGGCCAGCAAGCGTCAGGACAACAGCGAGCAGTATGTAAAGAAGCAGCTCAAGGAGACCAAAGTGGAGGCTCCTGTTAGCGCAAGATACACCGCACAGGACTGGGAAGGTTTCCAGAAGCTCGTGCAGGTAAGCAACATCCAGGACAAGGACGTAATTCTCCGAGTGCTCTCAATGTATAAGGACCCAGAGGAGCGCGAGCGTCAGATCCGTAACATGAGCGCCGTATTCCGTGAGCTTGCCGACGGCATCCTCCCAGAGCTTCGCCGCTCACGCCTCATCATCAACTACGAGACCATTGGCAGAAGCGATGAGCAGATTATGGAGCAGTACAAGACCGACGCCACCAAGCTCTCTGCCGATGAGCTGCTCTACGCTGCAAGCCTGCAGCAGGACGCTACCGACATGGAGGCTATCTACAAGAAGGCTGCCGAGCTTTACGACAAGGACTATCGCGCCTATAACAACCTGGCTGCCATCGCATTTAGCAATGGTGATAATGCCAAGGCTAACCAGTATCTGCAGAAGGCTTTCAACTGCAACACCAAGGCTCCGGAGTCTAACGGCATCCTCGCACTCATGGCTCTCCGCGACGGAGATATCGTGAAAGCTGAAAGCTCACTCAGTAAGGCTGTTGATGCCAACGGCTTCAACGACGTGCTGGGCAACATCAACATCGCCAAGGGCAACTACGCACAGGCTGAGCAGAACCTTGAGAACTCTATCTCAAACAGCGCAGCTCTGGCACAGATCCTCAACAAGAACTATGCCAAGGCTGTGGCCACACTCCACGCCATCAAGAACCGTGATGCCATGACCGAATACCTCACTGCCATCGTCAATGCCCGTCAGGGTAACGTGTCGACAGCTTCTGAGGCTCTCAAGCTCGCCATCAGCAAAGACCCGTCACTGGCCGCATATGCTGCCAACGACCTGGAACTGGTCAAGGTCAGCAAGTAAGCATGGCCGTATGATACGGAATTTTCTATATTCTATACTGCTCACCCTGGTTGTGTGTTCCTGTGGTGTCGACGGAAAGCATTTCAAGCTTGAAGGACGACTCCTGCACCTCAACCAGGGTGAGTTCTATGTGTATAGCACCGACGGCCTGCTCAACGGTATCGACACAGTGAAGATTGTCGGAGGAAGGTTCGCATATGAGATACCATGCACAGAGCAGGGCACGCTGGTCATCGTATTCCCCAACTTCTATGAGCAGCCCGTATTCGCAGCACCAGGCAAGAGCGTCAAGGTAACGGGAGACGCATCGCTGCTCAGGGAACTGGAAACAGAAGGTACTCGGGACAACGAACTGATGACGGCATTCCGCAAGCAAGTGTCTGGACTCTCACCACAGCAGACCATAGCAGCGGCGGCAGCGTTCGCACAGAAAAACGCCGACTCCGAGGCTGCGCTGTGGATAGTTAGGAAATACTTCGTCGCCACACCGTCGCCCGACTACGCACAGGCACGCAAGCTGCTTGCCACCCTGCATGACAGGCAACCACGCAACGGAAATGTGGCACGCCTTGCACAGCAGGTAAACGCACTCGCTGCTACGGTCAGCGGGGCTAAACTGCCGAAATTCTCTTGTACTGACACATCGGGCAATACCGTCAGCTCATCAGAAATCACCAAAGCAGCCGTAGGAGTCATCTACCTGTGGGCATCATGGAACTACGAGAGCACGGAGATGCAGCGCAGGCTCAAGCAGATGAAGGACAAAGCGGGCAACAAGCTCTGCGTAATAGGCTTCTCCGTAGATGCGGCACAGGCGTCTTGCAACTCATTCCTCGAACGCGACTCCGTGAAATGGAGTAACGTCTGCGATGGACTGATGTTCGAGAGCAAGACCGTCAGGACACTGGGACTGTACAGCATACCATCGAACATACTGCTGAAAAACGGGAAAATCATAGAACGCAACGTCTCCTCGCAAGAACTCATGCGCAAACTCGAGGAGTTGCTGTAATACAGAGCTAAACACCGTAGCTCCTGCAACTCCCCCCATAACAAACCAAACCTTATTCACCATTGCCACTATGCTCGTAAAGACATACAGCGCAGCCGTAAACGGACTGGATGTGAACACCGTCACCATAGAGGTAAGCATCGTCCCAGGCATCATGTACCATTTCACTGGATTGGGCGACGAGGCCGTCAAGGAAGGACGCAACCGCATAGCAGCAGCCATGCAGACCAATGGCTACGCTTTCCCAAGAAGAGACATCACCGTCAACATGGCGCCAGCCAACCTACGCAAGGAAGGCAGCAGCTTCGACCTGCCGCTGGCAATTGCGCTACTGGCTGCCGATGAGAAAATCGCCAGCGATAACCTCTCCTCATACATGATGGTCGGAGAACTTGGCCTCGACGGAAGACTGCAGCCTGTCAAAGGAGCACTACCCATAGCAATCAGAGCCAGGGCAGAGCATTTCAAGGGGCTGATAGTACCAAAAGCCAACGTTAGGGAGGCTGCTGTAGTCAACAACCTTGAGGTGTACGGCATGGAGACAATGACCGAGGTCATCGACTTCATCACCGGGCAGAGGGAGTTCTCGCCAATGGTTGTTGACACACGGAAGGAATTCTATGAAAGACAATACAAATTCGACCTCGACTTCTCTGATGTCCGTGGACAGGAGAACGTCAAGCGCGCCCTCGAGGTGGCAGCGGCAGGAGGGCACAACCTCATCATGATCGGGCCCCCTGGAAGCGGCAAGTCGATGATGGCAAAACGGTTGCCGTCCATACTACCCCCACTGTCATTGGCCGAGAGCTTGGAGACCACGCAGATACACAGCATAGCAGGCAAGCTGTCACAAGACTCGTCACTCATCTCATGCCGCCCGTTCCGCAGTCCCCACCATACTATCTCTGAAGTAGCTCTCGTAGGTGGAGGTACCAATCCCATGCCAGGAGAAATCAGCCTCGCACACAACGGAATTTTGTTCGCCGACGAGTTACCAGAGTTCAACAAGCACACTCTTGAGGTACTGCGCCAGCCCCTTGAGGATAGGAACATCACCATAAGTCGTGCCAAATACAGCATCTGCTACCCCTGCAACTTTCAGTTCATAGCCTCCATGAACCCCTGTCCGTGCGGTTACTATGGCGACCCCACTCATCATTGCGTATGCACGCCAGGCCAGATACAGAAGTATATGAACAAGATTAGCGGCCCACTGCTCGACCGCATCGACATTCAATGTGAGATAACGCCAGTACCCTTCAAGGATATTTCAAAGGCAGCACCAGGAGAACCCAGTGCAGCCATACGCGAGCGTGTCATAGCAGCAAGGAAAATCCAGCAGGAGCGTTTCAAGGAATACAAGGGCATACACTGCAACGCACAGATGACCGAACGCATGATTCATCAATATGCCGAGCCAGACACCCAGTCGCTCGACATGCTCCGTATGGCCATGGAACGCATGTCACTGTCGGCACGCGCCTACAGCCGCATACTGAAAGTGGCTCGTACCATCGCCGACCTTGACGGCAGCGACAATGTACAGCTCCCACACATAGCAGAGGCTGTAGGGTACAGGCAGCTTGACAGAGCTGACTGGGCAGAAAGAGGAAAATAACATTACATAAAGACTACATGTGCAAAACTTAAAAATAACAACAGGCTGTTGCAGGTCCCGTAACTTGCCGTTGTTCTGATGGAAGCCGTTAACATATTGTCCGTCAAGCTGGCCGACTCCGTTCCCGAAACCCTCTGGGTGTCAGGCGTTATACGGGGTCGCATGTTTTTTGTACGAAAAAGGCAGCCATATAGTTTTTATGATTAATCTTGCACTTCGAAATATTTAAAACCAGTCAACCATGATCAAAGTTATTCAGTCAATAAGCCGTCTGCTCACATCCCACTCTTCGGCTTTCGTCATAGCCGCCGCCATAGCGGCCTGGTGTTTCCCCATGCTCTTCACCTGGGTACGGGGTGATGTGTCGAGCCTCATCCTCGGATTCATCATGCTCACCATGGGCCTCACGCTCACCCATGCCGACTTCAGAATTCTGTTTAGCCGGCCACTCGACGTATTGGTTGGTGCATGTGCGCAATACAGCCTCATGCCCTTGCTGGCCTTCGCCCTCTCGCGGCTCTTCTCGCTCGACCCCTATCTCTCCATCGGCATCATTCTGGTAGGCTGCTGTCCTGGCGGTGTGTCGAGCAACATCATGTCTTATCTCTGTCGTGGCGATGTGGCCTTTTCTGTCGGCATGACCACAGCCTCCACCCTCCTTGCCCCGCTTATGACGCCTCTGCTCGTATGGTGGCTGGCCGATGCCCGCATCGAGGTCGACGCCTTAGGTATGTTTCGCGGCATACTTCTCATCACCATCCTTCCTGTAGCCGCCGGTTTCCTGCTCAACTACTTATGGGGGAGCAAGGGACGCTTTTGTGAAATACGCCAGGCCATGCCCGGCCTTAGTGTAGTGGGGCTGGCGCTGATAGTGGGAAGCGTTGTCACGCAGGTGCGACCACAGTTGGAAGCCAACGGCGCTGGGCTGCTACTGCTGATGCTCTCCGTCGTCTTTGTACACAACTCGCTGGGCTATCTTGCTGGCTATCAGGTGGGCCGCATTTGTGGTTTTGAGACACCCAAGCGGCGCACACTCTCCATCGAGGTAGGCATGCAAAACGCCGGCATGGCCACCGTGTTGGCATCTACCTACTTTGCAGGGCCCGAACAGCTTGCCGTGGCACCACAGGCCGTACTGTGTGTCGTGCCTTGCGCCATAAGCTGCGCCTACCACTCCATTTCGGGCACGCTGCTGGCTGGCCTGTTTGTGCGTTACGACCATTACAGGGACGGCAAAACAGCAGCTCGTTAATCTCAACCGTCACAACAACTGACGGCTCGGTGGAATAATTGCGGGGATGACTATTGGCTGATGATATTGTCACCGCTACCACCCTCATAAAATGGCACAGACGTATAATCCCCTTACCGCACAATGCGCCTTGAGGCAATACACAGCATCTGTCGGGTGGAGTGAAAGATGGCACATCAGATGAGTGGTGACATCTTCAATGCATGAGCCTCCACAGAGGTAAATGCTCATGAATGATAGGAAGATTTCACTATTTTGGTAGCCATGATACTTGCTTATAGTGCCAAAGTTATATCTATCGTATAAGAAAGCATAGGGATAAATTGTTCCATAATTGAAAATATGCTTCCAAAAGGAGTGAGTTTCTCGGTTTTTATTGCTATCTTTGTCATGTCAGATCAGGGTTTAGCTTGTCTTTAAACGCAACACAAAGTTAAGTAGAAATTCTGATATGGTAAAATCCTGAGCCGCTCGGCTTTGCCGCTTGCCATAAGCAAGAACTTTTTGTTGCCCAGGTACTTAAAAAGTTGAATTTATAATAGTGTTGCGGAATTTAGGATATACAAAAACAATGAATATAGCCTCGTTTTATCGCAAAGCCTTTCTGTTTTTTTCACTCGCCATGTGTTTCGGCAGTGCACTTTCGTTTGCAGGTTCAATCGAAAAGATGACAATTCCCGAACTGCTAAGCGAATTCGACAAAACAGACAGCAAAGAACAGCGCGTGTTGGCAAACCGCCTCTTCGACATACTCAACGAAGAAAACTTTTTCGATGAGCCTTTCACGATACCCGCCAAATGGCATGCCGATTCTGTCCGGGCTGAAGTGTGGTTGACTGCCACTATTTATTATTTCGAAAAACAACAGTTCCGCAAAGCGGTGAAATATGGCAATCGTGCGCTTCCGCTAATCATTAAAGGCAACAACACCCTCAAGATAACCGACTGCCTCAGTTATCTATCGGCATCCTATGCCCGAATATCCGACTATGTCAATGCAATTAAGCTCGGCAAGCGATTGCTTGAAATCGACCGTGCCTCGGGCGACAAAAGCGCCATTAGCAGCGATTTGAGCAACTTGGCTTTCATGTACACTCAATCGAAAAGGCCCGAAGATGCCCGAAAATACATTATCGAAGCAATCGACAAAAGCACCGCCGCCGGCGATTCGCTGAGAATGGCTATACAGATGGGCATCGCTTCTGAGATATTCCAGACTATTGGCAATAACGAGAAAGCACTTGAATACGCCACCAAAGCCTACGAAATTGACTTGCGTGCAGGACGCGAAAGCAAAGCGGCAATCCGGCTGTGCCAGATGGCTGCCGTGCAACTGGCTATGGGAAAGACGTCGAACGCTCGTGCCAACCTTCTCAAAGCCCTGCCTATTCTGCAAAAGACAGGCAACATTCAGTCATACAGCATCGCTTGCAACCAGCTTGGCTCAATTGCTTTGGCTGACAACAATCATGCTTTGGCTGCCGAGTATTTCAATAAAGCCCTCGATTTCTTTAGCCAAAGCGGCGACATGTTCAACGAATCGAAGAGTCGCATGGGTCTGTATGAAGCGCTCAAGCAATCCAATCCGCGTGAAGCATTAACCCAGCTTGAAAGAGCTGGTGTGCTCAAGGATTCGTTGTATCGCCGCGAGATTCAAAAAGCCACAAGCGAATATGCTGCGAAATATGAGAACGAGAAACTGAACGAGCAGCAACAGGCACTTCAGCGCACGCTGCAATATGAAAAGCGCCAGAACCGCACTGTAATCGTTAGCGCCGTGATAATTCTTTTGCTTGCCGCGTGTGCCATTGCCATGCTCGTTCGCCTCAACAAAGTGCGCCGTCAGCGCAACGAAATATTGCGCCGCGAAGAAAATAATCGCACAGCGTTTTTCACCAATATTACGCACGAATTCCGCACTCCACTCACCGTGATTCGCGGAGCCACAAGCCATGCGCTAAAACACATCGTGGACACCGATGTAATAACCGACGACCTGCACACTATTGCACGGCACGAAAACCGATTGCTGAACCTGATAAACCAACTGCTTGACATTGCAAAATTGTCGAACGGAGGAACGCAGAAATTGCCATGGCGCCATGGCGATGTAACCGGCTACATCACCATGCTGTGCGAAAGCTGTCGTCTGTATGGCGCCGACCGAAATGTCACGGTCGACTACTCGTCACAACCTAATTCCATTCAAATGGATTTTGTGCCCGAATACATTGAACGGATTGTACAAAACTTGCTGTCGAACGCCCTGAAGTTCTCTCACCCTGATGGCGTTGTGAGCATACACACCTCGGTGAACGACAACAATTTGAGGCTCACCGTGCACGACAACGGCGTGGGCATCCCTGCCGATGAAATCGACCATATCTTCAAGCCATACCACCAAATTGCCGGCGGAAACACTCAAGATGGCTCAGGACTTGGGCTTCCGTTAGCTGCGCTTTCAGCAAAAGCCATGAATGGAACCATCACTGTGGAATCGGAGCCAAATGCCGGCACTACATTCACCGTAATTCTTCCTATCCATTCCGCCGAATCAGCGAAGGAAGCCTTCGACATTAAATCATATCATCCCGCATTGCCCGATTACGGCAATTATAGCTCGCCTGTCGACGCCGCCAACGCCGACGACGACAGCGAATCATACGTCACACGCGTGCTGATTGTTGAGGACACTCCCGATGTGGCAAAATACATTGCCGGTCAAATGAATCCTGCATTCAGCTATTACTTCGCATCTAATGGCGTAGAAGGTTTTGCTAAGGCTGAACAACTGGTTCCCGACATCATCATAGCCGACGTCATGATGCCTGAGATGGACGGCTTTGATATGACTAAGAAGATTCGCTCGTCGCAGTTGCTCGACCATATTCCCGTGATTATGGTTACGGCACGCGCCACTCACGACGACCGCATAAAAGGACTTGAAGCTGGTGCCGATGCTTATTTGGAGAAACCGTTCCACGCCGATGAGCTCAACATCCGCTCCGAAAAACTCATGGAACAACGCCGCCTGCTCCAGCAGAAATTTGCTGCCACCTTGGAGAACCTTCCTGCTAACGACAGCATTGAAACTGCTGAAACAGAGGGCGAACTCGTAATTATTGAAGACTCTCTCACCGAGCGCGAGAAGCTCGACAAAGCTTTCGTTGACAAGTTTGTCGCCACCGTTCATAATGCAATGACTCTTGGCAAACTCGACTACGACGCAATAGCTGCCGAAATGTGCATCGGACGTGCGCAGCTCAACCGTAAACTCAAGGCTATCACCGGAATAACCACTAAAGAGTATATATTGAAGTTGCGTCTGCTAAAAGCGAAAAACCTTCTGATGACAACCGACCTCACTGTTGCCGAGATTACCTATCAATGCGGCATGGAGGACCCGGGATATTTCAGCACCGTATTCCGTAAAACAGTGGGTGTGACGCCAAAGGCATATCGCTCCGATTCCCGTAAAACCAATAATAACTGAAAACCATTATGCGAAATCTAAAATCCATTCTATGCCTGCTCGCAATCGTCGGCTGATCGTGCATTTCACATGCTCAGGATATGAACATTCAGGCGCCCGCTTGGGTTAACCCTAATACACCCACTTCCAGCATCAGCGATGGCGGATGCGACGTATACACCATCTCAACGCAAAACCCTGTATTTCAGTGGACTCCGCCTGTAGTAAGCGCTGCCCCTGCTGCCACTTTCATTTATGATTTGCGCATAGTGGAACTCATTGACGGGCAAGCTATTGACTATCTTATGGCGAAAGCGCCTGTTTTCTTCAAAAAGAATGGGCTGATTGTTCCGCAGATTATTCCGGCAAATGTTATCAAGAATTTTTGCCCCAGCCATCTTTATGCTGTTCAAGTCACAGCAAAACAAAGAACCACTGCCGCCCTGTTTGGCACAAAACCCGTGGCTATTCCTCCCATACCGGGTGCAATAATGATATTTCAAGTGCAGGTGTCCCCGGGTTATGCTTCGCCAAATGCGAGAGCGACAGCGGAGCAAAAATGCTCCATTGCCGCTCTTATCTTATATTGATAGATTAGTATGGCGTGAGTGTTATCTCGCCCGAGATGCCTCTCTAATGGCGGATATGCCGGTTAGTAAACAGTGCCTGTGGCATATCCATCCTTTTGATATTCTTTAGAATCTATAGCGTTTGATTCTCCATTAGGAACTAATGGGAAGTCGAATGTCTGTCTACCTATCTCTTGAAGGTTTTTTATGCCATAAGTCAAATAACTATACTTCGCAATAAATGTGATTTTTTTCACTGAATCCAGTTCGTCAGCAGGGAAATAAGCTAATCCTTTCAAGGTGCCAGCACGTTTCGACTGGCCGTCAAAGCACAGTGTCCCCTTCATAATCACTTCACCCTTATCATTAAGGCCCTGAACTTCAACCCACATCTTTTGGTCAGCGCGTCGTTTGTTATCTTTTTCCGACAAAAGAAAGTCTGCATCAAAGAGCACTCCCACAAAATTAGGTTTATTTAAGATACGTCTACCTTTTGGATAATTGAATTTTACGGCTGTATTTTCTCCATAAATTGTGTATGGGATGTCATACATATATGTCTTGGTCCATCCGAACTGGCTACTTGGGTTTTGGGGATTATACCATTCAACATACGCTGGAACAAGCTTGATTCCTTCGATAGCATATCGTTTGTTAAGTGCAAACTTAAACTCATAATCTTCCTTTGGGTAAATATCTTGATAGGCCTTTTCCTCCGGAATTATCTTGTTTGCAAATCCGGGTGCCGACCCCGAAGGTTCTCCAACAGCAATTACTTTATTATTCTTATCCAGAACCAACAATTGCAAATTGCTGAAACAACGATTAGCATAAAAATGGTCTGTTTCGTGAGTCTCATCAACGACATTTGGCGTAAGCTCAACTTCGTAAATTAGCTTATCATCGTACTCAAAATCTTCTAGACCTTCATCTACGTCAACATCTATATCATACTGAAATGTTGCATATTTTGATGAATGGGCACTCCAAATCTCTCCGCCTGCCGTTGGTGTGGAAAGAATGCTTCTTAATTTACCCAAAATACTATAAAATGTTTGAATATCTTTGTTTCCATACTGGTCCATCGTTGCGTCGGCAATCTCACCAGTAACAGAGCCTAAACCGCTTATTTGCAGGAATCGGGCGCCTGCTCCAAGCGAAAGACTTCTGTCGCGCCATGAGTTGCCACCGCATTTATATGTTCTGCCATTATATTCTATAGTAGAAGGACTTACTGCTGAGTTATCGCTGAAGTTGACGTCTTTATACGTAAAGACGAGTCGTATCACCAAAGGTGTAAAAGATGGCAACTGGTCACCAGCAATCTCCTTTGCACTTTCCTTTAATTTGCCTTTTAGGGTCGTCGCCGCCATTACATTTTTTACCTTTTCAACTGTGCTTCCGCCCGCTCCGAGGGAAAATCCTACATTTATCTCAAAGGTGTTGCGTGTGCCATATTTAAATTTCACGGTGCCATCATGCTCGTTGGTCTGGTGCTTTACTCCGCCCTTCTTTTTCTTAACCTTCGACTCCTTGTCAGTTGCTCCGAATTTAAAGTTTTCGTCGGTAAAACTGGTCTCAAAATGGAATTTCTCCGAACTATCGAGCTCAAATTTCATATCATTGATGACGCTGCATCCAACAGTTATCGTCATCGGAACACCGATGACAATGGGAATTGACAGAACGTCGGGAAGTTCAAGCATATATTCATATTTATTGAATGAATTAGCCGGAAAGAAACCGTCAGACTCAACATCCGACCCATCGGTACAAAAAACACCCATGGATGTTGTGCCTTTAAATTTCTTACCGTCTATGCCCAAAGCCGTCTTGACTTTACTCGTCAGATCAACTCTGATACCGGTAAGCGACAGTTTAACGGCAACGGTGAAATAAAACTGCTGTCCTATGAAATATTGACATTCAGAACCAGAAACTTCCGTTTTAATATGATTTGTCTTTTTTAATATATCTGCCGGTTTCCCCCAGGAGTCGGTATTCAATTCTTTAAAAATATCTTGCGGTGTAGTCTTTCTATCACTCGAAACGCAAACCGTTGCCATTGGAATGTCGCCGGTCAATATATCAAAATCTAAGCCACGCGTCTTCAAATTGCGGTAATATCCGCCTGCGATATGAGCTCCGACACCCGACAACTCGCCCGAACGAGTGTTGCCTATTGATGCACTGTCGCCATCAGCCACTATGTCTAAGATGTATTCACCCTCAAGCACCTTGAAGATTTTGTCAAGGGGAACCACATGAGATGTAACCTTATAGAAGTTTCCTTCGGTCTCTACAGCAATAACCTTGTCGCACAATGCGAAGTCAATCATCGGCACATTTTGTGTGCTTATGAGCTCGCCGCGCTGAGGCACCATATCCGCCGGAATGTTTTTGGCAAAATAGAGGTGTGTCTCGTTCAGAATTGTGTCGTTTTCCGAGCCTTTATATGCCTTAACCAAATATGGAAGGTATGACTCATCAATAATGCGCACTCCCTCGTTGTACTGATAGGTCGATTTTCCGAATTCGTTGATTTCGGTGCGTGGCGAGGTTATGCCGTCGCCGCTTTCTCCCGGTTCGGTAGCGTCGGGAGCTGGCGGCTCTTCAAGCATGAGCGTGCATGAGCATACTATTAGAGGCAATATTGTTGCAACGAAATATTTTGCTAAGAATTTTTTCATAATTTGCTATAAGTTTAGAAATTGACGGGATAGAGTTCTGATAGAGTGCCAAGCGTTGGGTCGACGCTGAAATCAATGTCGAGGGCGGAATACAGGCGGTAGCGACTACGGTCGTAGCATTGCAAGGTGACGATTCCCGAAAACTGGTCGGCATACGACCAAATGCGTATGCGGGCATACTTGATGCCATGGTCTTCGCGAGCCTCGGCAACACCGGCAATCTGTCCGTTAACAAAGGCAGCCACGGGTTGCGATTCGGGATTCCACCCTTTTCCTCCAACGGTAATGTTTGCATAAATCACCATGTCGTGCGTGTTTGAGAACTCAAGCCTGTCTGTATCCCAATGTTCGAATACGGTGACCCGAGCAGTGTCCTGCAGACGTCCGTTGTTCGACACCGCCACAAGCTGCAATTCGCCGGCAGTCTTGGCAAACAGAGTGTTATGTCGAACTTTTGCGATAACAGTGTCGGGGATAAACCAGTACACTGCTCCGCTGTCGGGATTTACGGGTGAGAAATCAACAAGAAGAGGCATGGAGTCGCCTTCCATCACATAGTTAGAGTCGCAGAGCACACGCATTGTAACGCCATCCCACGAGTCCGGTTCGTTCTCGAATACGTAGAAATCGCCGCATGCCGCGAACAACAGCATTATCAAGGCAATGGTATGTATTAAATACTTCATTTGTAATTGTATTCGACTTAAAGAATTAAAAAAAACTAATTATTATCGGCGTCTTTAGGCTTTGGTGCGGTTACCTTCACCGTGTTCGACGGTGTGGTGCCGCGGCCGTCCTTAAGACGGATAGTTACATAGTATTCGTTGGTTTCGCCGGCAAACAGGCGGTCGGTGAACAATCGCTCGGAGCTGTCGACATTGATAACATAGCGGAAATCGGCGCCGTCGCCTTCTTTGCGATAGATGCAGTAGTAATAAGGTGCGCCATCGGGCACTGCAGCGTGTTCCCAAGTCAGGCGAACTTGTTTGTTGCGAGAGTCGTAAGTGGCGAAAGCCTTTAGCCCAAGCCCCTCGATATAGTTGTCGCCACGCACACGCGCCAGCAGCGACGCCGAAGGCCCTGAACTTATATCCCAAAAACTAACGGTCTCCACCATGTATTCATATCGGTCGTTGCGGTTAATCGCCGGGCGGTCGGTATAGGTCAGATAGTACCCGGCAGCAGCCACGCTGTCGCCGTCGAACACTGCCAAAGTGGTCCACCGGTCATCGGGCTCACTTTCCATCTTGCGTTTGAGGTAGTGACGGGCGATGTATTCCTCACCGCCGACAGCCCAACGCATATACACCTCGCGGCGTGAGGTGTACGTCGAGTCGAGGTGCGCCGCAGTGGGAGGATTGGGGGTGGGGCGCAACACTCTGATAGTGTCGGAGAATGGTCCGATGTTACGGGCAAAGTCGCGTGCGCGAACGGTATAGTAAATGTAGCGCTGGTTGGCATTCGTGGATATTGTATCCTGCCAAGCGCGGCTGGTAATCATCTCATTTTCGGAGGCTGACACAAAATGGTGGCTCAAATCGTTGGCGTAGAACACCTCGTAGTGCTGCACGTCTACGCTGTCGGGCATATCCCATAATAGCAGAATTTCTCCGGTGATTTTTGTGATTGCCGTAAGGTTGACAGGAGCTTTTGGAGGATTGAGGTCAGCCACACGCAGCAGTGTAGGCATTGCGTAGCCCATGTTGCCGGCAGTGTCGACGGCAGCAATTGTCATCATGCCCGTAGAAACGTGTGTGACGTCGATGCGCATCATGGTGTCTTCAGGAGCAACGTATTTCTCGCTGAGCAGACGCCACGACTTTAGGCTGTCGCGTTCGTTGTAGTACATAGGCACATAACGCACGAAATCGTTCTCCATGGTGTCCTTGCTGAAATAGATGTTTGCCCACACCTCGGCAGAAGGGTCCTGACGGTTAGGACGCTCAATGACTATTTGAGTGATTCGCGGTGGCATAGGTGCCTGCAAGTCGCGGAAGGTGACGGCATGCGGGGCTGACATCTCGGTGAGGTCGCCAAAAGCATCGTGTGCCTGCACGGCATACTCGTAGGTGCCGAGTTCGGGCACCGAGTTGGAGAAGATGGCATCTTCGTTCTGAGACTCAAATTTGTAAGGTGGCAGATAGGGGCGCTCGTTGACGTGCGTCCACTCCTTATCGCCTTTGCGACGACGATAAATCTCGAATGAGCCGTTCTTTTGGTCGTTCCAGCGCAAAACCACCTGACCATGACCTACTACTGAATCACTGAGGGTGACAGCGTAAGGCTCAGGGCGATATTTTTCGTTTTTAAGCGCCATTATACGGTCGCTCTCAATGAGGAAAAACCCGGTTGTGTCCTCAACAGCCGGACGAATAATGTAAGTGTAGGTATGCCCTTTCTTTGCCGTACGGTCGACAATGCGCAAGCCAAGAGCATCAGCCAAGTCGGAGCGCCACTCCGAGACGAGGAAAGCCGTAGCAAGACGCATCTTCTGGTCCTGTTCGATGTCGACAAATGCGCCCATCGAGCCCGGTGTCCAAGGCGTCATGTCGGCGGTGAGGCTGCCGGTGCCATAGAGCGAACCCATGGCAAGCAAAGCCACAGAGTCGGTCTGCGAATAGCGTTGGCGCATCTGCTCCCGGCTCAAAGGCTTGAGTTGAAAAGCTATGGTGTCGATTTCGAGGCCTGCCGATGGCTCATAGCGGAACACGTTGACGCCGGTTTGGGTTAAGTATCGCCATTCCGGGAAGCCGTCAATTGCCCAGCGCAGAACCACGCTATCGCCGTAGGAGCGTGCCAGCAAGCGCATGCGCACAGGTGTAGGGCGCAGCTGCGGGTCGAGCGTGTCGGCGGCGGCTGATTTCACCTCCTTTGGAGCCGAATTTTGGGGCTGCACCTTCGCGCCCGTGCTCAGCGCCGCCATGGTTTGAAGTGCAGCCACCGTAAGAACTGCCACGACCAGATTTTTCATATTATTGTAATGCTTCATATTACTTACGAATTATTATCGGTTTTATATTTATTTCTTGAATGGGTCTTCAATAACTTTGGTGTCGCATAGAGCGGCATTAAACTTGCCGGCGGGCACCGAAACGTCGTTGAACGCCGTCCAAGTGTTGCGGCTAAAGTTCCAGGCATTGCAGCGGTAGCGCTTGAACGTCATCGACTTGATGTTATTAAGCGCTCTATCAGCAACATAATCCAGACCGCCGCCTACCATGCAGAGTCCATATAGATAAGGGGCATATTCACCCTTAATGATACGTTTGTGGCGGGTTGCTTCGTCGTTTTCCTTAACAGCCCGGTGTATCTCCTTTTTGCTACTTGGACTGCTGGTACCTATAACGCCATATTGATAGGTCGGGAAATAAATCTGGAAACTGTCAAATTGATTATCATACGAGTAGCGGTTATAACCGGCGGCGGCGTTAAGCCACCATTTACGTTCTTCTGTGGATTTCGCATCGAATTTAGTAAGAATATATTTCACATAGTAACTGAAAGACTCGCAGGTTCTGTTGACAAGGTTCAACCGTGCCTTATAGCCATTGGGAGAAGTGCAGAAAAATTCCTGAACACCGCTATTCATAAAGTAGGGTTGCTGCTCGGCGTAGAGATACACTGCCATAGAGTCGGTGCTCTGACAGTAAAGCGGATAGTAAATGTTTCGTTCTACAAAGTAGTCGTACTTAGGATAGAACAGTCGCTCTATTTCCGCCTCTCCGTCAGCAATCAGATTATACCGGTTCTTCTCTTTTTCAGCATACAATCTGCCCTGGAATGTACCCATCGACGAATCTATAAACAACGACTCGGAGGTGGTGATATCCAAATCGTAGCGACTGTAATTAACCGGATATCCGCCCACAAAGAAGTAGTTGCTAATGAAACTCAAATAAGTCTGAGGCATCGATGTCAGATAAGGTTGGTTCACTCCGTTCACATTACAATAGTGAGGTTTAGCTCTGTCGCCATAAACCGATGCGTCGCCGGTGAGTGCCAAATCATACAATCTTGTTTCGGCATCGGGTATGTTGATATCTGTCATTACTTCGCCTGCAAACCAGTCGCCGTAGTAACCGTAGCCGTAGCCATTAGCTCCGTAGCCTTTGCTGTTATCTACATAAATACTGTTCGGACCGATTTCGCTTATAGTGTTAACAACAGCCCATTGGTTGTAAAGCACGTTTTCAGCCTGTCGCACCACATCGCCTTTCTCATAATGGAGCACACGCACAATATATGGACTTCCGGAGCTTGTTGTTGTGCTTGCGCTACGCAAGCCGCCGAGTGACGATGCTGTTTTTCCAATTTGAGTCAGAGCCGGCTTCACCTCAATCTGAATGGAAGCACCTTTAAGGAGTGCCGCCAAGCCGTATTTCTGCTCTGCCCAGCTATTGGCATATTTTTCAGCAGCAGCTTTGTCGGCAAAGTTGCGTTGCACGTTGAGCACTTCGAACCAACCGGTAGTGGTCTCTAAACGGTTGTAGATATGCTTCAGCACTATGTTATATTGCCCATTGCGAGCGATGTTGAACTCACGTTCGGGAGTGAGGATTGACACCGAATCGTTCTCAATCCAGGTGTTAGGCACCGAATCGACACGTTCGCCACTGCGATATATCACCCACTGCAGGCTGCCATTCTTGAACATGCGGTCTTTGTATTTGCCGTCGAGCGAGATGACGGGGGCTTTGGCATCCTGTATAGGGCATTTGGGTATAAACGGTTTGCCTGCCGCCGGCTTACCGGTGATGAGTTGCGGACCATCGGTGGTGTAGTAGCATGGGAATGCCAACTTAGCCATAGGCTGCAATTCCTCAAGATTCTCGTAATACGAGTCGGGCAGCGGGTCGCTGGTCTTGAAGAAGAAACCGCGAGTTTGTCGCCATGGTTTATTCACATATTTATATTGTGTTTCATCCCACGTTTCCGGGTCGACGTATGTGCCACCGCGGAATTCCTTGGACGAACCAATGAACTCAATATAGTAGTATTTGCCGGGCTCGGGTTTAAATCCATCGAGAATGACTTTTTGACCCGAATAAGTGAGAGGATACTCTTTGTAAGTCTTGTGGTTTTTCGGTTTGAACACCTTGGTTGTGTCGTTGGCAACCGTTTCCCAAGTTCCCATGTTTTCATACGAGTCATACGTATAAACCGTAGCCTTCTGATTGACGCAGATGAACCTGAACTTGCGATTAGCACGGCTGTTCTTCTCCTCTTCATCTTCAATGTTCGAAGTGTTATCCACCATATCGAGCGCCGTAGGGTCGACAATGCTTATGTCGCGGTTGACTTCGGCATTGGTGATGAAATATGGCGAGGCGATTTTTTTGGCGTCGTACTCATAGGGGTTAGCTGACGATTCGTCAACGCCGGCATTGGCTTTTCCCTCGGCTTGATTTCGGCAAGCGTCGGCAAATTCTTCGTTGTCCTTGGTGCCAATCGACGGTGTCTCGAACAATTCGTAATTGTCGAGGGCATTACCCATGAACAGCTGGCAGTAGTCGCCACACTCAAATGTAAATTTTTTGTTAAGATTTACCAAGCCACCCAACAGACGAATCTTGATGCGAGCCTTACCCTCGAAGTAGTTAGGCGAAGGAAGTGCGCACTTGAGCACGCCACCGATTCCGCAGTCCACAAGGTCGATGTCGCCGTTCCAGAATCCGAGATAGATATGGAATCCGAATTTTGCGTAGAGGTAAGCATAGAGCTGACCGCGGGCATACCAGCGCGAGCCACCAGCACCGGTGAAACCAGGTGCTCTGCCAAGGTTTGTGCATGCTGCATTGCTTGCCAGTTTTGCCACAACAACATCAACGCCGGCTTCGGCACCGAGTTTTCCGTAGATGAGGCCCAAATCGAATTTAATCTTGCCCCAAACCGAGGCACCCAGCATTACGCCGCCACCCAAATCAATCGACATTGCATCGAATTTCTTCTTGATGTTGGCTTGTGCTTTGAGGGCAGCGCCTATGTCGTCGCTCTGTGCCGCGCCGTGCTGTCCACCGTCAAGGAATTCTGCAACATCCTCGGGGAGAGGAGGCAGCTGACCGTTGTTTGGCAATTCCGAGCCGAAGCAAACATAAGCGTCGGCACCGATGTCAACGGTGACGATGGCCGACTTGAAGTCGACAAACTTAAAGTAGCAACGCTTATCTTTATCGGGGTGACCTATCCAAACATACCAGTCGGGGCGCTTCAGGTCAAGTCCGTCTTTGCGGAAAGTAACCTTCAGCGAAAGTTCAATGTGCACCTTGCCAAAAGCGCAACTGGTCTTGTCGCCGCCTTTCACACCTTCCAGGCCTCCCGACCCAGAGGCTTTGTTCTTATTAGTATCGCCCATAACATTACCCACGGCATCGGCACTGAATTCGTTGATATATCCCTGGAACTGATTGTTTAGCTTCTGCAACTCGCCAGTGACGTTTTGCAAGCCCTCCAATGCCATACCTGCACCGCAATCGGCAGAGAAGTCGACAGTCACGTCAAATTTGAAGTATTTGTCAACCGGTGTGTTCTCGTATACGAATGTCACACCGGCATCGATGATACCGGCACATTTCACGTCGCCGGTAAACTTAAATGTGGCAAGCTTGCCCTTGTAGATGAGCACCGTAGACCCGAAGTAGCCGTCGAAAGTGGAGCCATCGCCCATCTTCACGCCCAAGCCAAGCACCACGCCGTTGCATCCCTTGAGGGGTTCAGCCGAGTAGTCGTCTTTGCTTTCGGTGTTCTTGCGGCGGGCATTCAGGTAGAAACCTCCCACCACATCATATAGTGTAACCGGCGTAAATTCCATCTTTTTGCTGGAGAGCACGAAGTATCCCCACGAGAACGAGCCTTCGCTACTCTTCTCCTCGTAGAAGCCTCCTTCGCCATTGAGGTGCAGCAGGTCCACAAGGTCGATTTTAAGCTTTCCGCCGTATCCGCTACGCGTTTCGGTATCAACGATGTCGAGAGTACCGCTGATTTCGAGCTGGTTGGTCTTGACTCCAAGACGTATTTGATTGAATTTAACGTCCTTGAAAGCGATTGATGCATTGCTGATGTCGTCAAGTCCGGAGATTTCCGATTGTATTTCAATAGTGGTTCCACCCTTGATTTCCAAACCGGCATCGAGGGTGATGTCGCCACCGAATACAGCCGAAACAAGTGCGCTTGTGCCGCTGCCCTTCTCAACCTTCAGTGCATAGTCGGTGAGGGTGAAGGTGAACGGGCCGATTTTTTTCTCGGGAGAAGCATAACCCCAACGGCCCCAGCTTAGATAAATCTTGTTCTTGTCGCCAAAGACATAGGTTGTATCGGTATTCCACCAGTGGGCAGTCATTTCGTTTTCCTTCTCGCGGCGCTTTTCCTGAAGCTTCAGGTCGTCATATTTTGTATTCCAATTCTCGTTGTTTGCCAGACGCATGCGGCAGAACTTGATGCCGGGCATGTGCAGGTCGAATGGGAGTTTTTTGAGGACGCTGTTTATCTTATCTGCGCCTACGATGTCAACCGTGCCGCCAACACACAGCTCTACGTTGGTGACGGTTTCTTCCTTGATGTCGCCATTATATTTGTCGTAGGCTTCCACGAGGAAGTAGGTAAGTGCATTCTCGAGCGTGAGTTCGCCGAGCATAAAGTCGAAATTGAGGTCCTCAATCTGACGGGTGCGGAGTACGTAAGCAAAACCTTTCTTTTTCTTGTCATTGTCCAGAACGCTGAGCGGGGCTATATTACAGTCGTAAAGTATTTCGCCCTTGAACAGCGGAATCTCGAGCTTGCCATCGAAGGCAAACTTGCGGAAGTCGTTCTGCTGTACTTTCACATATATGTGGTCCATCGAGAAGGCAAACCCGCCAATGGTGCCGTTGTCACCAGCCCTGTAGTTTACCAAATCCTCAAACCCGGCATTCATGGTTATACCGGATTTGTCGACAATCATATCAGTAATCGACATCTTGATGCGGTCCTTGCCGTTGATTGACATTGATTCGGGAAGCGACATTTCAATGCTTGGGATATACATACCCATCCAAGCGTTGATAGTGTTTCCTTCCAAACCGATTTCAGTCCATTTGTAGTCTTCAGGGAATACCGACGAGCCGCATTGCGGATGATTTTCGGTTTTCGAATAGTCGATTATTACGTCAGTGTCGCCAAACGTGAAGCCTGGAGCACCTTCAGCCTCAAACGTGTCGAGGTGGCCTTTTGCTGTCCAGTCGTCCCAGTTCTTTATTTTGGCTTGCAGTCGCAGTTTCGGGTTCTCTTCCGATACCTTGCCTTCCACTACCTTCTTGAGGTTTGGCAATGTCATCTCAAAGTCGGCGCTGAGGGCGGCAAACTCGCCACCGCTCCATATCACGAAGCAGCCATCCTGCGGCTCCACGATGTCGGAAGGTGCCTTGAATGTGAAGTCGAAATCGCTCTTGGGGTCCTTCACGGTGAAGTCTTTGAGCAACGCCACGGTGCCGCCTTCGGGAATCAGGCTTTCGGGGCTGATGCAAAGGCGTGGGGCACCGAACACCAGAATCTCGTTTTCGGTTACTTCGGTATCACCAATAACGAATGTGCCAATGAGGTCCATTGTGGCATATTCCGGGGTGAACTTCATCTTGGTGATTTGCATATTCACCGGCGAAGGATTGTATTTCTCGGGAATTTGCAACGGGAAGCCGATAGGACCACCGGTCAAGAAGTTTTCAGCCTTTGCCAAACTTTGGGTTACCTCGGAGTAATATTCGCCAATGTGAAGGCTTTCAGCCAGACCCTTGACGCGTTTGTCAGCCTCGCCCTGAAGTTGTTCGGCGTATGGGATGTTGGCATCGCCGATAAGGTTGTCGATACCCCAATCGGAGAATAGCTTGTCGACAACCTCAGTTGATGTCATCTTGTTGTTCGGTCCGCCCCAAGTCTCCACGAGGCCGGCAATCACTCGATTGTCGGTGTTTACAACGAGCGAATCGAACTGAACTTCAAGTTTCCAGTCGATGCCAATAGGCGACCATGGCACATGACCTTTGCCTTTGAATACACCCGGAGCCTTGTCCTCGAGCACTCCGTCGAGAACGAGGTCGTATTCGCCGATTTTAACGGTTGTGCCTTTCAAGTCGGCAGCCTTTCTTGTGGTGAGTTGCTTGTTAGTGAACTTCACTCGGCTCTGGCAGTTGTAGTAATCGCGACTGATGATGTCGGCAAGTGCAAAGGTGACTACATTTATAGAGTCGTTTTTGAATACGGTGGTTGTATCATTCGTTGCGTGTGGCACAACGCGAATCATACAATAGGAGTTGGTAACCACCTTATCCTTTATGTCATCCCAATGAATGGTGTCGTTCAGCTCGGTTATGTTGCCGATCTTGTGCACCGGCTCTTTTTCGAGCATTTCACTGCGCGAGCAGTAGCCATCGGCAGCGTAGAATTCCACATCGTAGGCAAATTTCACCGAATCGGCATCGATGGCGCCGAAGCCACCGAAATAAACCGGGCGGCGCCAGCTCACTGCGATGTCGGAATTGATGAACTTCTTGCGGCAGCCTTCCTCGTCGAGGAACGCGGGGTCCACCAGACGCGGATTCTCGAAATTGTTGAGAGTGTCGGAATATTCAATGCGGCCCATCGAGCCGGAGTTGGTGAAAGCAACCACCGACGGCACCGAACGTCCGTTGTTGTCGTAGACGTAGTTCTTGCCAACAACCGTAGTGTCGGGGCAGGCATACACGCGCATCACATAGATGCGTGTGGTGTCGATTTCGTCGGCAACTTCATGAGGCAGCACAAATCGGGTGCCGGCGATGCCTTTGCGCTCGTAAACGGCAGGAAGTTCCTCCACGGCTCGCTGCACGTCCTCAATGGTATTCTCGTAGTCCTCGTTTGGTTGCACTATCTTGAGGTCGTAGGAGAAGTCGACAGCCTTGTCAGTCTCGCCGCTCATCGACGGGGCTTCCCAACGAATCATTGGATACTGCAACTCCACCAGTTCGGCTCGGCTCTTCACCAGCTGTGTTTGAGGCTTAGGCTCGAGGAAGGCAGGAGCGGAATAGGTGGTTGGGCGGCTGCCTGTCGACAGGCGCACAAGGGCGGGTTTCGATTTGCCGCCGTTGCTGAGCAGCACCTTTTCCAGCTCGTCCTGCGGGCCTACAAGCTTCATTTCAACCTGCATGAGATACACCTGGTTGTAGTCGCCTTCTTTAAACAGCCTGCTTGGAACATTGCAACTCGTCTCCGACATATTGCCCCAGTAATGCTCAGGCTCAAGTTCGTCGAGAGCATCCTGCATACCTTTCAGCGTATGAGGATATTCGGCAGTGGGTGCCACAATCTTCACGTTGTAGGTTACACGCACGCCTTCGGGCATCCTGCCTTCGTCAACCGAATATGGCGACCACGTTATTGCAGGCGACTCCATATAGAGAGTCTCAACCTTGTCGCCAATCTCACCGTCGATTTCGGTGACAGGTTTTGGAGAGGTGAATTGAGGTGGTCGGACAATCGATTTCGACACAGTGAACAATAACGGTTTCGAATGTCCCTCGTCTTCAAATTCAAAACGCTTCCAGGCGTAGGCTGCGGTGTCGGGACACGCCACAACCTCAAGCAGATAAGCCTTTCCGTTCTCAAACTTCTTGATATCTTCGTCGGGGATGCTGAATTCCGAGCCCGTTAATGCATAAGCTCCAACAATGGCTTCGCTTTCCCGGAGGGCGGCACGCATACCTTCCTCGGTCATGTCGTAGTTGTTCAGGAAATCTACGATGCGCACATTGTACTTGAAATTCACTCTTTTCGACACGTCGCCCGAGCGCACAGGCGCTTCCCAGCGCACAGTGGGGTCGAGAGGCGAAATCATCGACAATTTGTTGAGAGCGCCTATAGGCTCCGGCTTCACGATTGTCGGAGCTGAATAATGCGTTTTTATTACGTCACCTTCATAGAAGTCGGTCATTTGAAAAAGGCGAATCTCGCTTTTGCCGCCGTTTTCAAGCTTAATAAAATCGAGACTACCCTCCTGAGTGGCGTTGGAATGAACCGTAACCTGTGCTGCGTAGGTTGTTCCCTCGCAGAAGTATTTTGTCACGTTAATTGGCAAGACGCACTGAGGCGAAGTCAAGCCCTTTACCTCATAAAATGTAGGGCCATACTCCATCAGGTAGTTTGGGTCCATACCTGCCGGAGCTTCAATCACCTTGAAGTCGTAGGTATAGCTGCGCGCCTGTGGATTGCAGTTGACCACCGGAGCCATCCACTGAAACATAGGCGATTGTGCCGAAACCGTATACACCAGTGCACCATAGCCTGCGTTCATGCCGCTGTGAGTGAACGGATTAACCCACATTGGTGCCGAAGCATTGTAGCACACTTGGAAGGTGCACTTGCTCAGCGTAGGGTTATTAATGATTTGCGGAGACGAAGTCAAGGGGTCCCAGCGATAGATGTGCAGCGTGAGTTCATACGTTCCCTCGGGAAGCAAGCCAAATGAGTTGCTCAAAGCATTGTCAAACATCGACTGCGGCATCGAGATGGTGTTGAACGGCACATGATTGAACAATGTGCGCATCTCCACTGCGTTCAACGCCTTCATCTGACCCGGATTGAGAACCATCGGAGCCTTGGGGATATACGGCGTGCCGGGAACATATATTTCAAAGTTGTCGGAACTTGACAACTGTGTGAGTCGCACACCGAAATAAATGTTCTGTTGCTCTTGAGTGTTGTTTTGAACAGAGATACTGAAATATCGCCCTGGATTACTCAAATAATACGCTACATGAGGCGGCAATATCTGCCTCATGGGGTTGACATTGACCGATACCTCTTGTGCCCTTGTCGACAACACTGTCAAAAAGGCTGCTATAACGATTGAAATATATTTGATTGACTTCATCATAATGTTGTCTTTTTTATCTGGAATAGTTTTTCAGTGAATCTCAGTTTATTTATTTCTTGGCTTTCTTCTTGAGATGAAGAAGTTGGAAAGTATATACATAGTTTAGCGACAAGCGTATGTCGGTTGCGTCGAGGCTTGAGCGCGTCTGCGTGGGATTGACATCGCCATATTTGCTGAACGATGCCGACGCGCTGAATGTGTGGGCTTGCTTTAGCGAATATGACGCATTCAGGTCGAGCGCCATCGACAGGCTCTTTGATGTGTATTGCACATGATTGTAGCACAACGACACGCTTGCCGACATGTTCAGATTCTTGTCTTTCAGGAATCCGCGCCCGGTGGACAGCGATGTGACAACCGATGTGTATTTTGAATTGAATCCTTTTGACTGTTGCATGCTTGACGACAACCCGAAATCCATCTCCCATGGCTTGACACCAAGATTATACGATACTCCGAGTGCCAGCGTCTGCACATCGCTCATTCCGATGTTAAACCGGTTGTGGTCGATGTTTTCGGTGTAGTTTGCCGACAACGACACCGAATGGTCGAAGTTCTCGCCGGAATGCGAATATGATGGCATGATTGTCACGGAGCGCAGTTCGCGATTTACGCGAGTTGTGTCGTTCACCACTGCGGCTCCATCGTCCTGACGTTGCAGATAGCCATTAAACATTCCGGAGATGCTAAACCCGCAGGTGTGGTTATACGATGCCATTGCCGAGTAGACGTATCCGTTGTTTGTGTAAAGTTGTTTTTTCGACAAATTGTCGTTCTGCATCGAGAAATTGCCCGACAAACTTATTCGCCTAAAAAGCATGGTGCTCAGCGACGCGCCCAGGCTCTGATAGTTGTTTGATGTGTAATAAGTGCCCAGCGACACGTAATCGGGCTGTATAATCTTATAGGATATTGAACCGTTAACAAACGGGAACGAAAATCCCAGCGACGCATCGCCGGCGAATCGTATGCGTGAGGTGTAACGTGCATCAAATATCTTATCGAAGCGGGTGGCTTCGCCCACCTCCACTTTAGGCGATTCGCGGTCGGCAGTGAAAGCCGATGTGGCGCCGTTGACCGTGAGCGACAAAAACTTCTTTAGGCTCACTCGTCCCTTGATGCCCACCAACAGGTTCTCTTGCGGACGATTATCGCGCTGCCAATATTCGTCGATGGTGTTCGGACGGTCGTATGCACGCAACAGGTAGATGTCAATGGTATTACCGCCCTTACCGTAACCGACACTGAAGCCCCAGCCTACGCGTTCATATTGCGGATTGCGCGGATTAGGGTCCTCGGGATTGTCGTTGATTGCCTTGCGCAATATGCCGTAGAAGGCTGACGTACGGAACTTGGGACCATTATACTCCAATCCCACACCGTTGAACGACATATTAAGGATGTAGGAATTGAATGGCATTGTCGACCTGCCCAAATGCGCCTTGAAATATTTATAGCTAGGCGATATGTTGAATGAAATTTGAGGATAGCTGAAACTCGTGTTGTTGTTTGAGTAATAAACAGCAAACGGAAACGAAAATCCGTGGATATTAATGTTCATATTGGCAAAAAAGCTATTGCTCAGAGGCGAAGCATAGCCCGACCCCATCGAGGAATGATAATAGGTGTTGTTGGTTCCTATCGAACCCGAAATAATCAGTGGGTCACTCTTGCCTATTTGTGAAATGTCCTGTGCATAGATGGTAGCCGTTCCGCATAATGCCACAATAAAGACTGTGGCGACAATGCGCTTCAGATACGAGGTGACACTATGTGGATTGCGTTTTCGCATTGTGATGTTTGGATATATGTTGTTTTGCCAAAGGCGAATTTTCTGAATTTGGGGCTTAAAAAAAAGCGGTAGTTGCTGAACCAATTGTTCAGTGTGTTGATGGAGAGGTTTTTAAGGAGTATATATTTTTTGTATTCAGTCTTTTGTTCTTGATGAAAGAAACACCATAGCGCCGCACCTCGATTGAGCGGGCGCCATGGTGTGATATAGATGATTATAGAATTAATTCACAAATACCTTCTCGCCATTGATAATCAACAGACCACGAGCATCCTTGCTTACGCGGCGTCCTTGCATATCATATATTACAGGGTCGCTGCCGTCGTGATTGTTTTGGTCGATAGTGATACTTTCGATGCCGGTGGTGGATGTGCCCAATACTACCGGAGCCTTAATAGAACCTTCCATCATGCTGAATGGCATCTTAACGGGCGAATTTTCATATTCGCCTGTCTGGTTGTCGAATATGCGGAACGAAACCTGCTCGCCTTTCTGTCCGTGCACAGTGATGAAGTAACGGCCGTCGACAAGCTTGCTCTCTCCGCGACATTCTTCGCCTACGAATGGAACCACTGTGTAGCATTCCGAATCAATGCCCTCGGGCAGACTTGCGATAATCGACATGTTATCGGCAAAGCGACGTGGATTGTAGGTGAGTTCAGTTCTGTTGGCTCTTGCATTTGCCATCAGTGTGCGCGACTGAGTTGTTTCAGCTTCATTCGAGGCTACGAACTCCGACATAAATCTGTCGGGCTGTATGTTAAACGAAATGTTTTCAGTGCCCGGATTATAAATCAGATAACCCTCGCCGGCATTAATCGATTCTAACGAACCGCTCCATTGACCTTCTGCGTATGCCATGAAACCAGTGAGTGCAACTACGCTACTGTTTTCGGGAAGTTCTGCTTTACTAAAGATTTCATCAAACGAATGGTTCTTTGCACATGGGTTGTTTACCCAGTTCCATCCCGGCTGCAAGGTAACGGTGGTAACGTCATTGCTGTACAAACGAGCATTATCGGCAGTATAATCGAATGTCACACCCTCTTTCACCTTAACTTTATAAGCCGAAGTGCCATCCAAAGTGTTGAGGTCGCCGAAGAAGCCATATACGGGGTCGTTGTAAGTAAGGGCTGCTTGCGAACGGGCTTCCAATACATTATTGGCATTATCGGCACTGAGTGATATTTCACCTGCATAGGTTGAAATCCACGACCAGCCTTCAGCAAGGTTCAGGTGTTGCGAGATAGTCACGGTTGCTTCGTCGTTGAAATCGCCATAGTTTACAGTCAAAGCGCCCGAACCCGGATAATCAGGAGTAACCTTCCAAGTGTTAGTGCCCTCAACACGTTCAAGGCTTAAGATTGGGGTCTGGTCAGCAAGCGACGGAATGCCGAACGAAATCTCGGCATCTTCGAGAATAATGCCAGCCGGGTCGGTTGTTACTGTAAGTATTTGGTCCTTGTCCTCGCAACCGATTGTGAAGCCTTCGATGCTAATGCCTGAAAGACCTTGCACGATTGTCACATCAAACATGATGTTGCCGGTTTGTTCCAACTCGGCTACGAAGTTGCCTTCGGCATCGAATCCGCAAGCGGTGACCGTCTTTGAACCAGATATAGTGGTCATGCCATAACCGGCAGCAATAAATCCGGCAGCTGTCTCAGCTGGCTTAACCACTGTAGTAACCGACGATTCCCATGTGAACTCGCTCCAGTCCCATTGTAGTTTTGAATACACACTTACGTGCTTTTTAAGGTCGTCAGTAATATCCAAATTATCCAATTGTTCTTTTGGAACACTGATTGACAAAGGCTCAAGCACGCCTTCCTTAGGTCCGGGAACGCCCTTAATTACATTCACAGGAATTGACAATGATTCTTCTATATCAGGGTGCTTAACAGTGATTGTGCCGGAACCTATATTGGCTGCGGTGGTCACCAAGCCAATACCTGTATAATCAAGTGTGCTAAAAATTTCGCTGCCATCGTCAGTAGTGCCGCTAAAAGTATATGTAACAGTTGATTTGTCGTGAGTTGCATCGGCAGGCTCAATGCGATAGAGATGTTCAAGGTAATCATTCATTTGAGAGCCTTGAATCACCGTAATACCGTTAGGATATAAAGCAGACAAACTGGTAGCTAGTTGGATTACGGTCAACGTAATGTCAACGCCAGTGAGAGTGCCAGCTTCGTTATTGGCGGTTAACACGTATTCACCTACTTTGACGGGTGTTACTTGTGTGCCACCTTCAGCCAATTCAATGCCGGTTTCATCGCCGCTCTTCAGAGACCAAATCACCTGACCTGTATAATTGGCTTCGGCATATTTACCTGTCACATTGATAAGAGTAGCAAGTTTTGAAGTGGTTTCGCTATCGTTCAGAGGCACCGTCAGAGTGTTGGTGCTGCCATCTTTAAGTGTAATAGCTGCAATCGGGTTGCTAATTGTAACCGGTATATCTGCATACACATAATTATTAGTAGCATTGGTGCTGAACGAAACAGAAATATTCTGGTAGAACTCGGCGGGTTGATTGGGTTTCAATGCTGTCAGCACCCCGTTCTCCACCTTCATGTTTTCAATATAATTGCCCACACTTACATCATAGTTGTCGGGGACATTGGCGCCTTCCGGCTCAAACACGAGCACATCTGAGAGAGTAACGGTGTTATACACATCCATCTCGATTACACCATCGCCAGCAGCTTTCACATTTGTTGGAGCTGTGAAAAGCAGCTTGTGGCTACCCGAAGGATAACCCACAGTCTGGTCGCCGCCGGTGAGTGTGATGGGGTTGCTTCCGCTGGCTTCGCTGAGAGTATACTCAGTGTTGCCGCCAACCAAGAGCGCAAAGTCGACCGTCTTGTCGGCATCGGCTGAAGTTACGGGGATACGGAAAACGAATACGCACGATGATGTAGTAGTCCCTGTAGTATACTGGGCTGTTCCCAAACCACGGCATACTCCGTCAACAAAGGCTCCCAATTGAAAATCATTGGCTAAAGGATTAACATTTGTTCCGCCTTTGTCCTGTAGAGTCACATAGAAAACCGCCTCGTTAGAGGAGCTTACCGACGAAACCGTCCATTCTCTCGCTGAGAGTGTTTGCCCTATTACCATGAATGTAAAGGCAAAAAGAAGTAGTATTCTTTTCATAATAGTTCGTTTATAAAAGATTATTTTGACCTTATTGTTTACAATTATTTGTAATTTTTTTCTACGGATTAGATTGCAGTGTTTCAGCGCCATTTGCATCGGAAACAACATTGCCCTTCACAAACAGATAGCTGATGCGTGAGCGAGAGGTTGTAATTACCGCCACGCGCTGAATGAAAGTTCCTGAGCGGTTGCGCGGATAGAATGTAACGAGCACCGACGTTGTGTCGCCCGGCGCTAACACCTTTGGAGCGAACTTTGCCTCGGTGCATCGGCAGCGAGGTGCTGCACTCACTATTGAGAATGGTTCTTTGCCGCCGTTGCGCATTACAAACCGGTGGTTTACCATGCTGTCTGTTTCCAAAACATTCCCGAAATTGTGTTCGCGCCCTTTCAGCCACTGGATTTCCGACTGGGCTGTTGCGGTGCTAATTCCTGCGGATATCAACATATCTGCAAGCACCATCAGAATAGGCAGACGGTTCTTGATTAAGCAGAAAAACTTATTGTATTTTAAGGCTTTTTTAATTGACATCCGTGAAATATTGTTAGTAATCGTAAAAAAAATAACTTGGTACAATTTCCGCTCAGTTGATGCGGTATGTGATACATAAAATTTGGTCTTTAAAACATCTATCATATTCTATATGCATTTAGTTTATAACTTATTGATTATTAACGTTCTATATTTCTTAAATCTGCTGAAAATTCGTACCTTTATAACTGAATTCCAAGTAGTTGTGCAGGTCACGAATAATCCTGCAGATATAGTAACGGATAAAGAAATGGAGTACCTCAGAGACGCAAATGAGAGACAGGCGAGACAGTTCGTCGCTATCATAGCAGAAAGGCTTGGCAGGCATGGTGTCAACCTTGTCTGCAATGCCCTTGATATGTCCCGTAATACCGTCTACAGAGGTCGTCATGAGGTTCAGGCAGGAGAGCACCTCGAAGAGGGCAGAGTCCGCAAACAGGGAGGTGGAAGGAAGAGTACGCTCTCCAAGCATCCCATATTCAGCATGGACACGAAGAAAAAGGAAATCCTTGGCCCGTTCAGACGTGACAACGGAACAGCCTACTGCACTGAACCCGTCAAGGTGAACGACCATGACTATTCCACGTTCTCCAACGGCAAGATGGTGCCGCACGGCATCTACGATGTCATGAGGAATACCGGCTATATGACCTTTGGAGTGAGTCACGATACTGCGGAGTTTGCCTGCGATTGTCTGGTGGAACAGTGGGAGAAACACCTCCGGTATGTATATCCAAGTGCAAAGTGTATCTGTATCCTTTGTGACGGAGGAGGTTCCAACAATGCCAGAAGCTGGCAGTTCAAGTGGTGCCTCATGGAAACAGCCAAAAGACTGGGTCTCGACATTAGGATTGCCCACTATCCGCCTTACTGCTCCAAGTGGCATCCCATAGAGCACATGCTCTTCTCGCAGATTTCCAGAGTATGGAGTGGAGCCGTCTTCAACACCATCGAGGAGGCTAGCGATATGGCTGCCAAGACAACTGCCAAGACGGGACTCACTGTATTTACGACTATCAACAGAAACATTTATGAGACAAAGAAAGAACGCAACCCGCTCTTTGAGAGTGAGTGTGACAGGCATATCGTCAAGGACGAAATTCTGCCCAAATGGAACTATCTTGTCAAATGCAACTGATGACATATGAATTGTACCAAGTTATTTTTTAACGATCACTTAACACGGCAAAGTTACAATTTTGAAGCAATTTGCAACTTGAAATTAGGAACATGCCTCGGGCAAAATAGTTGAAAATAGGAACATAGTCACTAAATTCCAGTATTTCAGGCGAATTTATTCAGGTATTCAAATTATGAGTCCACTTTAAAAAGTCGGACAGTTTATTGTTAATACTTGTTTGCCACTCTCAAATAGCAGTCTAATTATCCTAAAATCCGCAAGCAATCTCAATGGCAGTAAAGAGCTTGAACACTATGCATCATGATAGTATGAGCGTGAATTTTGTCCGATTTGGGCACACCTTCCCCTTACCCCACAATGCGCCTTGAGGCAATACACAGCATCTGTCGGGTGGAGTGAATTATGCAGAAGAAGCGGATGCGGAAGACCTGAAATGGCTGGAGGATTTGCTGAATCGAATTAATAATAAGGAATAAATTGAAATCAATATGACAAAACACGAAGTGCCAAAACTGTTTGAAGACAGAAAGATTCGTACCGTATGGGACGATAAGGAAGAGAAGTGGTACTTCTCTATTGTTGAGGTGGTTGGTGTGTTGACAGATCAACCAGATATCGAGCACGCCCGAAACTACTGGAAAGTGCTGAAACATAGACTGAAAAAAGAGGGAAATGAGTCGGTTACAAATTGTAACCAACTGAAATTACGCTCAAGTGATGGTAAGAGCTATAAAACTGATTTGAAGAGCAGAGGCCTAATAAAGAGTTAGAAGATGGCGAAGAGAAGGAAGAATAAATCTTGAATGTGAATTTTCAAAATAAAGGGTTCATCCGATATTTCGAGTGATAACCATATAGCAGTGTGGTCTGTATTTGTTACCTTCATTGCCGCTAAGGTTATAAATCTTGTCTGTGGCGTATTCATATTTGCGATTCATGCTATATCTCGAGTGACAATATATTGTTGCGTGGTCTATGCATATATATATAATTGCCGATAAGGTTAATAACCTTACGCCTGCAAGGTTAATAACCTTAAGGCCGTAAGGTTATTAACCTTATCAGGGTTGCAAACGTATTCATATCCTTTGGCAAACGGTTTCACCCACTTCATTTAATAATATACTTCAAGAATAATATATTATTTCGGTTCGGCCTGTCGCATGTTAACGAGAGTCGGTGCATCCTACACAGATGGAACGATAACAAGGAAATGTTGTGAGTGAAGTTAGCGGTGCTATCCTTCCTCCACATCATTGAAACAAGGGAAAGCCTCGCCCTTTGTCAGCCATGATAAACCAAAGAGATGCAAGAGGATTATCTCGATTATCATGACGGTATAGCCTGGAGCATCACACAAAGAGAGTATGGCAAAGAGAACCTCAAATAACAGCATGCCTCCACCACAGATGCGGTAAATGCGGTTGCGGATAACCTTACGCGATGTCATCACGCCAGCACTCTTAGTGAAAAGGAAATAACTGTTGAATGCAATTAGCAGGAAGAAAAGTGATGCACACCCGTTATGCAGATACTGGGATATCTCAATAGGTATCTGGAAGAATCCGACGGGTGTCCCTTCGGGTATCCATGACACACTGCACGGGAAAAGTACTACGCCCAAACCAAACACACCACTCAAGCTGGTCACCCAGTTGTCCGTCTTATTATACCCTATGTAGGATATAAGTACCAATGATGCGGGACACAACACTCCGACCAAGGCGGGAGACTGATAGTACGTGGCAGATATGCTCCACCACCATTCGGGACTGGGATGAGGCGTCAGACCGGCAGAGAATAATGCCAGCCATGGCAATACAACACCGAGCAAACCGCAGACATTGCGGATGCGCATATACATCTTTCGTTCTTTGCTTTGCATTTCCATAATTAATTGTTTGAGAGATTTTTATAAATTCTGCCCCACTTTAGTTTGATTATTTTTATAAGTTCCTGAGCAACAAAAAGCTCTTGCTTGTGGCAAGCGGCAAAGCCGAGTGGCCCAAGATTGTGCCATGTCAGATTTTTCACTTATCTTAGTGTTGTAATTCAAAGCAAGTATAAATCGTAACAAGACATGGCAAAAATAGCAATAAAATCTGAGAAACTCTCTCCTTTTGGAGGAATATTTTCAATTATGGAGCAATTTGCCCCTATGCTTTCCTATACGATAGATATGATGCTTGGCCCGACAGATACTGCGTATTGCCTCAAGGCGCATTGTGGGGTTGCGTATTGTGCTTATGTGTCATTATATGAGGGCGGTTGCGGATTTTACCATGAGTGACGCACATATATCACGGAAAATTTGCTAAAACTAAGTTAGTAAATGGCGGAAACAACTTTTTTTTGTGTTTGAATATCATTTTTTGCTAACAAACGGTCGTTCTTTTATGCGTTTTAATTTTGCACATATATAATTTAAATAATTGACTTACGTATATGGAAAATAAACCTCAAAATCGCATAATGGTATTGATGGCTGAGCGTATGGTCACGAATAAAGACCTTGCAATGATGATGGATACAGATGCTGCAACTGTGAGCATGTGGGTAACAAACGCCTCACAACCTACTCTTGAGAATCTTATTGAGGTAGCAGCTGTCTAAAATGTGAAATCAACATTTGGTTCGCTTGGGGGGAACCATAAAGATTGACAAACCAGAATAAAAGAAGGCAAAAAAATACCAGGCGGAAAAAATAGACTGGTCATAGGCTTATTGCTTATAACCAGTCCGTTTTTTATTTTGCAAATATATTTCCTGTAGATAGAATAAATCCATCTGAATTGTGAAGTTTTTGTTATTTGTCCATATCTTCTAATTGCAAACTCGCTTTATTTCGCAATAATCTAAATACAAGAAGAGAAACAAGTCAATAAGTGCTGCAATGATTGTTGTTCCATCTATTAGTGGTATGTCTTCAGAATTTGCAAAGTCGATAGTGCACATTGTAATTACAAAAATATCAATTATTTTGTTGCCAAAAGGTTTGTTCTTATAGTATCTGCATAGATACACAAAGAAAGCAAAAGCAGAAAATAGCGTTATTAGTGATAATACATTTTTTCCATTTGTATATCCCTGATAAGACAGACTACATATAAATGCAGTGATTGAAATTTTGTCTAAGAGGCATAATACATTTGTTAATGCTTTCATTCTTTCGTTCATTTTAATTTGATTTTTGGTTTTGTGTTACAAAGTTACTCCAAATCAGCTGTACAACCAAGGAAACGAGGTCTAAACGATAAAGCACACAAAACAAATATAAATATCTGCATGACATATAGTTATACCTCCCCCTGCTATTCCACAGAGGTCTAAATCACACTTTTAGAGGTACTAAAATGTCTCAACAAATGCTCTTAGAGACGTTTTTTCTCCCTCTAATCCGACCTTTTCTTTGTACAGATACAGCTTCTGTTTTACAGCTTTTTCTGAGATGCAATATATGGATGCAATCCTGTTAGTAGGTATTTGCAGTCTTAGAAGCATGAATAATTGTACATCTTTATCGGTTAGAAGTGGAAATCGTTCCTTTATTCGGCTGACAAACATGTTGTCAACACTATTGAGAAAAACCTCCAGTTCTTCCCAGTCATCCTCTTGCAGAATTTTCCTGCATTCTGGAGTTTCCTTTATCTGCTCAATCTTCTGCGCTATAGATATTTTCTTCAGAAGGAAATCTCGCATCACTCCAATTTGAATGTCTCTATTTGAGATTTCCTTCTCATGTATGGCGTTCAGATACTCCGTTTCCTTTTTATGCAATTCCTGTTCATGAGCAAGCCTCATACGATTCTTTTCCTCTTCGTTTTTTAGTTTAAGATCAGTTTGTCTTTTATGTGTATTGTAAACGTAAAGTAAGAACACAATGGCGATTACTTCAAGAAGTATGATTAGTCCTCGATTCTTTGCCAGACGCTGAGCATCTGCTTTCTTCTGGGTCTCATGTATGACGTTTTGGTAGTATTCGCTTTTTGCATCTAGTTCTTTGCTATACATTTTCTCTAAACAGAGGTATGCGGAATCTGCAAACAGTACAGCCTTGGCTTCATCTTTCTTCTTGATTGAGAGGATATGCTGCTTATAGAGTTTTGAATATCGTCCAATGTCGTTAGTAGGGTTGAGTTTTGATAGCTCATCCTCAGCTTCATCAATAAGATTGTTTGATAGCAAAGCATCAACCAACGCCTGTCGACATGAAATATTTGGCTGTGATTGATAATCACATGCTTTGCGAATAGTACACAAGCAACTATCTCTCTGACCGCAGAAATTGTACAGAACAGACAAATCCTGATATGATGAGGATATTAATGTGGAATCATTGATAACTGTCGAGAGATGTAAGGCTTCTTGCATCTTGTCCTTCGCTTGCATTCTGTGATTGTTCTGCATGGAGCAGTAACCAGCATTGAGCAAGAGATATACAAGATTCACAGAATCCCTGCAATCAAGTTTGTTATAACAATCAAAGGCTCTTACTGCATACTGTTCCGCTTTATGAGGGGCATGATCAGCCATGAGTCTTGAAAGTTTCTCATACGAAAAACTTTCTGTTTTATAGTCTTTCTGCTTTTCTGCTGATTCGGCAGATAGATTGAAGCATTGTTCTGCTTGCTCTATACTATCCACCAGTGTATAGTATTTACCCATATAATACATGCACCTTGCATGATACTTGTCTTTGTCATGTACATTATAATATATGTACGCGTGACGTAATAGACTGTCATTGCCAACGTCATTACCTGATTTGTCCAAAGCCCATGTAATGCTAAGAGCATATTTCGCAAAGTCCTCGTCATCAAGATCATTTACGCTTACGTTTTGTAGAGTGTATAACACGCTATCTGGATATGCATCCACAATATCAAGCATAGTGTCCATGTTGACTGTTGGTGCCTTGCTACAACTATAGGCTGACAACAGGACAACTACAAACAAAAGAGATTTATTGAAGATTCTTCTCATTGCTGAATGTTTTTGGCTGTAAAGTTACTCAATTATATTGAGTCTTGCTCAGAATATGGGTCTAATTCGTAGATAGTAGCACAAAATCTAAACTATTAATAAACAATATGATATGATCTAACAAGGCGGATTGTAGGTCTAAATTTTGACATGTATAGTACATAAGTAGAGCATAAAAGGAGTTGAATTTGCGATAAATGTTGTCAGTTGTAATATTCTTATCGTCAAACTAGCATACACTTTGAAAATATTAAAAGGGCACTCCAACAATGTGTGTCAAAGTGCCTGTTTTTTCTTATGCTTGCGACATGAACGCTGATAATTAGCGCTCGTAACCGTTTGTACATTTATGTATTTATGAACGCCCATGCTGATAAGTTGCAACCGACATTTGGTGATTGTCAGTTCAACAATTCAATGAGATCGAAATACATCAGTTAAGTGTTGATTGGTCTATCTGGCTTCAAATCACGGAACTCTCGTTCTTGTTCCTCAGAACTGAATAGGAATTTAAAGCCGTTGCGCTCATAGAACTTGAAGTTCCTTGAATGTTTTTACGAATCATCGGGGACAGGTTCATCGACCCTAAAGAGTGAACCAATGTACCTGTCCCCATGACCCCCACGAACTTACTAATGTTCGATTTACCATCTCTAACGAAGTAAATTACTTTTTGAAGATATACTGTTTAATCAGTTTCTGGATCCTCTCGGGTGAGGTCTTGGCAGCCTTGCACTTCTCCACTACATGCTGTGTCAGCTCTTCAGGCATATCGACAACCTTCTTCCACTCGTCTATACGGTTGAACCAGTGACCTCTCGATGTTACCTTGTTGACCCACTCGTACTTGATTGCCTTGCGACCCATCTCGCTGTACATGCCGTTCTTGAGTGAATATGTGCCGTACTCATGAGGAAGAATGACATAGTTGCCCTGCTTGTCCTTAACGATTTCTGCACACGCATACTCGCCATTTGCGCGATAAACCTTAATCTGGTTGTAGTCCTCGTTGATGTGGTTCTTGTTCTCTCCCTCCCACTTCATCGAGGTCATAATCCACACACCAACGATTTCCTTGTCAGCAACCTTTGCCTGAGCGAAAGCTGATGTAGCATTTGCCAAAGAAAGGAACACGAGTGCCACGAATACTGCACATGCCTTTACCGAAACAACGGCTGAAAAAATAAACTTGTTCTTCATAATTGATGAAAATTTGAATTGTAAAGAATCGATTTCCATGTCAGGCAGCAGCAAGTCTGTAACTGCACGTCCCTGAAGGATTTCGACAGCAAAGGTAGAGCACAGCCATTACATTACGAAGAAATCGGGTTTGCAATATGTTGGCAAATGATTTACGAGGTTGTATTTTACTTTGCAAAAGGTTTGCAAAGAGTTTGCAAACCTCTGCCAACGTGCTTATAATGAATAGATAAACTCATCCCAATCCTTACTACTGCCCTTCTTGTCAAAAACTTTAGAATAGAGGCGGCTGCGTATGCTGCTGATACTGCTCTTGTCCTTGCAGAGCACGGTGGCAATGTCCGACGGCGACACGTTCAGCTTGAGAAGCTGGCATACCTGCATCTCTATCTCCGACATGTTTCGCAGTGTAAGCAGCGTGCTGTTAAAACGAGGATACACTCTCTTGAAGTGTTCCTCTATGCCGTTCCAATCGTCCTTGTTCAGGCGCTCTCCCCTTGAAATCTTCTTGCGCAGAGAAAGGTAAAACTCGCTCTGGTGAAAATCATCCTCTACGCTGTTCATCGCCATACGCACAGGCTCAGGCAACGACTGCCTCTCCTGCTCAATAAGTTTCAGTTCGTTCTCGACACGCTTCTTGTTCCTGTAAAGGAAATACACATAGTTCAGGAACATCATAAATGCCACACCAATGAAGATGAGCGTGTATACGAGAGTATGATTTACACTCTTCAGATGACTCTCGGCATACGAGAAGACATATCTATGAGGGGCTCTGGAACCGTCGTTGACATCGTTCCTGACAATATTGGTAATCTCAGCCACTGCTTCGTCACTGTAGGTGGTACAAACCTTCCATGTGTACTTTCGTCCAACCTCCTGAATGACGATGGTAGAGTCGTTGACGACTGTAAGAGGAAAATTGTTATCCTCCTGAAGATAGAGGTAATTATTCTTTCCATGGTCTATCAGGGTGTAGTGCTCCCTAATGCCAGGCACCGCCAACTTTCCACTTGGCGCCACCAGTATGCGGCACTCATAATAGCAACTGTCGTCGTAGATGCGAAGCAAGGTCAAATCGTCCTGATTATACTGATAGGTCTCTCCGTCAGGATAGACTACACATTCCAGCTCCCAGGTTCCATTCAGCACAAAAACCTCTTGTCCCTTGTCTTTGGAACAGGACAAGAGCAGGAATGGCATAATGAATAAAATGATATAAGAGACTCTTCTCATAATATATATAAATAATGTATAGGCGGAACCCAGTTGAAACATCTGCAAAGATAATCATTTTATGCGAATAATGCAGCGTCTCCGAGGCATCTGTTTACAGATATTGCATAAAAAGTTGAGGTAACAATAGACATTATGAACAAAAATTAGTAACTTTGCTCCAGATACATAACTTTATTTTCTAACGAATATTACTTTTAAAGATGATTAGACAAACTCTGACCGGTGCACTGATTCTTGCATCGACACTCAGCGTAAACGCCCAGAAGCCCATGCAGGCTCCACAAGGCGGCAAACAAATCAGTGACGAACTGATTGGTATCTTCTTCGAGGATATCAGCTCCTCTGCCGATGGCGGACTGTATGCAGAGTTGCTGCAGAATGGCTCTTTCGAGTTCAATCTTGCAGAACGTGACGGATGGGGACCAGGCACGGCATGGAGGGTGATACGCCCCGGCCACTCGCTCGGTCTTGCTCAGGCTCTACAGCAGGACCCTATACACCCTAATAACCCCAACTATATGCGCCTGACCACAGAACGCGTGAGAGAGTTCAAGGACTACGACGGATGGAAGGGCTTCGGACTGGAGAACCACGGCTTTGACGGCATCAGCGTGAAGGCGGATGCCTGCTACGACTTCTCGTTCTTCGCACGCAATGTCGATGGCAAGGACAAGCAGGTGAGGGTATCGCTTGTAGAACCGGGCAAGAAGGGCAAGGTGCTTGCAGATACCGTGCTGACGGTAAATGGTCAGACGTGGACTCCATATACGGCTACGCTACGTGCCAATGGCGACTGCCGCAATGCGGCCTTGCGCGTGCTGGTGCTCACTCTCGGTGTTATGGATGTCGACCAGCTGTCGCTCATGCCTCAGGATACCTATAAGGGACACGGACTGCGCAGGGACCTGGCTGAGGCTCTTGCGGCTCTTAATCCAAAGTTCTTGCGTTTCCCTGGCGGATGCGTGGTGCATGGTGGTGGCGACGGATTCTGGAACACATATCGCTGGAAGACTACCGTTGGACCAAAGGAGCAGAGGCGACAGCTGAAAAACACATGGGGATATCATCAGTCGATGGGACTGGGTTACTATGAATATTTCCAGATGTGCGAGGACATGAACATGCAGCCTGTGCCAATACTGCCATGCGGAGTGAGCTGCCAGGGTGCCAATGGCGGTTGGGAAATGTGGCCGACACAGGCACAGGAGGTGGTGCCCATGCAGGAGATGGACGAATGGGTGCAGGATGCACTCGACCTCATAGAATGGGCTAACGGCGACGAGAACACCAAGTGGGGTAAGGTGAGGGCTGCTGCCGGGCACCCCAAGCCTTTCGGACTGAAATATCTCGGCATAGGCAATGAGGAGAAGATATCGCCCGAGTTTGTTGAGCGCTTCAAATATATGTACGCTAAGATTACGGAAAAGCATCCCGAGATTGTAATCGTAGGTACGGCCGGCCCAGGTTCTCATCCCGGTAACCCCGACTACGAGGCGGGCTGGAAGCTGGCACGCGAGCTGGACATGCCAATCCTGGACGAGCACTACTATGAGAAACACGACTATTTCGAGACCAGCCGACAGTATGACAGCTATCCGCGTGAGGGTAAGACAAAGGTGTATCTCGGCGAGTATGCGTCAAAGGACAAGAAGATGCGTGATGCCCTGGCCGAGGCCCTCTACCTGCTGCACGTGGAGCGGAATGGCGACATTGTCTGCATGACAAGCTACGCACCATTGTTCGCACGCAAAAATGCAACTAACTGGAACCCAGACCTGATATATTTCGACAACGAGCGCCCGTTCCTCACCTGCAGCTACTATGTGCAGCAGATGTTCGGACAGTCATCGGGCAACTACTACTATGGCGACTGCGTGACTTTCGAGGGTGAGAAGACCAACATGCAGGAACAGTCGGTAGTGCTCAACACCAAGACGCGCCAGCTGTTTGTGAAGGTGTGCAACGCTGCCGCCGACGCACGAAAGGTGAACATCGACCTCTCACGCTTCTCTGGACTGAAGAAGAATGCCGTTAAGACCACTCTTGCCGGTGAGCCTGACCAGGAGAACAACTTTGACGCACAGCCTGTAGCCCCCGTAAGGGAGAACGTGAAGGTAAGCAAGAAGATGACGGTGGATATGCAGCCCCATTCCTTCGTGATGTACACCATACAGCTATAATTGAACACAGTAGTTTAAACATATGCGTCCCGTCGTGCCTTCACGACGGGACGCATAAGTTTTGAGTAACCGTTTGTGTATTCTGCGGTAGCCTTATTCCGCTTTTAGGCAAATGATGTCGCCAGCGGCGGATGTCGGGATAGAGAAGCTGCCATCGCCATTGTCGGTAATACCGACCTCGGTTCCGTTGACAGTAGCAGAGAGCGACGCATCGGCAGGTAGCAGTCCTACCGTCACGGTGAGTGGCATTCCCTGATGGTTGACTATCCTTGCGCGAGTGAACTTGCAATCCTTCCACTCCTGGTCTACAGTGAAGTCACCCACCGCTTTCAGTCCCCTGATGCTTCCATCCGTCCATGCCGATGGCACTGCCGGCAGCAGATGCACGTTGCCGTCATAGCTCTGCAGGAGCATTTCGGCCACGCCTGAGGTATATCCGAAGTTGCCGTCTATCTGGAATGGTGAATGGGCGTCCCACAGGTTGTAATAGCATCCACCCTGTCCAGCCATGGCGATGACATAGCTTTGGCTGTGCTTGAGCATGAGCGCAAATATCTCCCGTGCCTCGTTGCCCATGAGTGCCCTTGCAAGGAGGTTTACCTTCCATCCTCCCGACCACCCTGTAACGTCAGTGGCATTGCGCACGAGCAACGAGTTGACAGCTGCGTTAAAGAGATGTTTTCCGTTAGCATCATTGGCAAAGCCAGATACCTGGCCGTAGGGGAACAGAGCCATGAGGTGGCTCAGGTGACGGTGGTTGCTTGCATCGTTCTGCGAGTTAAGACTTAGCTCTGCCCATTCTTTCAGGCATGTCTTTCCGTTGTATTCCTCGGTGTGCAGTCCACGGTCAAGCACATTCCAGAAGTCGCGCATCTCCTGTAGCTCATCCTCCGCCACAGGTGATTCCTTGCCCAGAGCCTCGGCTCCCTTTATAACGCTGCTTACCACCTCTGCTGTGTTCTGTTGTGCAAATGCAGTGGAATATCCCGCCGGACCATGCTCTGGAGAATACTCATCTGCCACAAACCACGTGCCGTTATCAGCCTTGGTGCTGATATCCTTCAGGAACTGGGCCGAAGCGAGCATTGCCGGCAGCGCACGCTTTAGGAAGTCACGGTCCAGGGTATAGCGGTAATGCTGCCACAGATGCGAGCAGTTCCATGCCGCCAGAGTCTTTATCTTGTCCCACTTCCATTGCGACGTGCCTCCAAAGATGTTGGTCTCCGTGGGCACCATCCATCCACGGACACCACTCTTGTACCTCTGTGCCACCGTGTGGAAGTTGTAGCTGTCACCGGCAAGGGTGATGATGTTGTTCAGGAATGGCAGGTGCATGGAGCTGAGATTGGTAGTCTCTGCTGGCCAGTAGTTCATCTGTACATTGACATCCGTGTGGATGTCGCAGTGCCAGAAGCGGGTATTGGAGTCGTTGTTCCAAATGCCCTGCAAGTTTGCTGGCACATTAATCAGTACATTGTTGCAGCTGACCATCAGGTAGCGTCCGTATTGGAAGTACAGCTGTTCGAGGAACAGCCCGTCAGCCTTTGTCCTGTTGTCGGCATTGGCGTAATAGTCTACCAATGCCTTCGTTGTCATTGTGCTGGCGGCATCGCCCAGTTGCAGCTGCACACGTCCCATGAGTTCCGAGAACTGTCCCACATGGTCATGGTGTACTTTCTCCCATCCGTCCGCACATGCGGTGTCGAGTAATTTGCTGTTGCTGGCAGCTATTTGCCCGCGTGTGCCGTTGACAAACGAAGGAGTACTGTCGTCGAAATTGGTGGCTACGGTCATAAAGAGAGTGACATCAGTGGCGCCATGGACCTCGATGCCCTGCTCAGATGTGGTCACTGTTCCGTCTGCTGCAACAACTCTCATCTCGGTACTGTAACAGACGCATTTAAGTTGTCCGCCAAAGGTTGCACGGCCAGCGTTGTAAGTAACCTCCGATGCCCCGATACTGGCATCAGGGTCATAGGAGAACCGCAGGTGCAGCCGGTCCTTACCCTCAGCCTCATAGTGGGCAGCCATGACGCGATGGGGAGCCGACACTAAATAGCGGCGCGTGAAGTGTGTATTGTCAGCGTTGCTGAAGCTCACGCCTGCCACCCCCTGCTCTATATCCAGGAAACGCACGTAATTGTTGATAGGTCTGGTATCGTCAGCGACAGTTGCCATCCCGCTTATGTCATCAACCAATATCTTGCCCAGACTGGCGTATGTGCCATGCTCGCCCCAGTCGGTCGGAGAACCATTGTACAGGGTCTTTTCATTAAGAATTATCTCGTCCTGCCGCACGCCACCAAGAAGCGTAGCGCCAATCTGGCCGTTGCCAATAGGCAAGCCGTATTCCATCCAAGGGTTGTTGGAGCCGGAGGTGGTAGAGGGAAAGTCATACCATAGGCAGAGGTTGCTGACATCCGATGGGCGTGTACCGCCATTAACCTTATAGTATTCCACTCTGGGTGCCGATGACATACTTTGGTCATTAGCGGCTTCTGTTGTCCCCATGTCTGCAAGACACAGGAACGAGGCGAATGCCATACGGAAAAACCTGTTCGTCATTATGCTCATATATAAAAATGTTGTTATATTGGTGGTTTCGCTATACTCCTACATCCAGTCAGTCGTTGGTGTAGTGTATGCGGAAGTTGATGGGCATTTCGTATTCCACCCTGACGGGCGTGCCGTAGCGGAGGCCGGGTTCCCAGTTGGGCATTTCCTCTATCACCCTGGTGGCTTCCTTGGCAAAGGCGTCGAGTGCCTTCTGCCTGACGACGTTCTGCTCGTCGCCCTGCAGCTTGCGGAATGGCAGCTTGTCCTCAACGGTGATGCGATTGTCCTTCACGGTGACGTTAGATATGGAGCCGTCGCGCTCTATGGTGAACCTCATGGTGGTGACACCCTCCAGACCGTAGTTGTTGGCTTCGCGTGGATAGTCAATCTTGTGCGAGAGATAATATCGCAGGTTGCGCTCACCACCCTGAAAGCGAGGATTGCGCGACCGCTTGTTCTTCGGTATGCTCAGCTTGGCGTAGTTGAGGTATTTCAGCCTTTCGGCCAGTTTCTCCACCTTTACTGTGCGCAGCATAACCCTTCCCTCGGGACTAACGAGGTACATGGCGGGTATCCATTTGATGCCGAAGAGGCTGTATGTCTGAGTCTCTCTCATTTTCTTCAGCTCCGACACCTGCAGCCCGAGCATCTTGTTGTCCTCTATGTATTTCTGCCATACGGCCTTGTCGGTATCGTAGGATATGTGTATGAACACCACGCTGTCGGAGGAGTATACGTACGACAGCTCGTTCATGGCCGACATGTCCTTGCGGCAGTCCGGACACCATGATGCCCAGAAGTGGAGCACCACGTAGCGGCCTCTTAGTGAGCTGAGGCTGATGTTGTGAATGCTGTCTATGACGATGTCGGGCACCATTGTGCCTATGGACAGCATTGATGGAGTGTAGAGAGAATCTGTGTCCTCGGCCTTGGCTGAGGATGCCGTGACTATTAGCATGGCGAGAGTAATGAGCAGTTGTTTCATAATGGTTGTCAGTTTACGTTCCTGTCTACCCTCAGCGTCTGGTGGCAGTATTCCACCACCGCTTGCCTGTGGGTGACGAATATTATTGTTTTGTCGTTGTCGGAGAGAATGTTCCTGAGCAGGTCGCGCTCAGTGTCGGTGTCGAGTGCGCTTGTAGACTCGTCGAAAATCATAATTGGCCTGTTGCGCAGCAGTGCCCTTGCTATGGCAATACGCTGTGCCTGTCCCTCGCTGAGTCCTCCTCCCTTCTCGCTGCATGTGGTGTCGATACCGTCGGGCAGTTCGTAGACAAATCCGGCGCAGCTCTTGTCGAGTGCCTCTGCCATCTCGGCTTCCGTAGCATCGGGCTTGCCCAGCAGCAGGTTGTCGCGTATGGTACCGCTCATGAGCGTGTTGCCCTGCGGCACGTAGACGAGGTTGCAGCGGTGGCGTGGCGTTATGGTGCTGGCGTTGCTGCCGTCGTAGATAACTACCTGTCCCTGTTGCGGACGGAGCAGTGCGAGAATGAGCCTTACGATGGTGGTCTTGCCGCCGCCCGTCTCGCCGAGCACCGCCGTGCATGTGCCTGGCTTGAAGTCGAAGTACATGTTGTCGACGACGTTATGGCTGCTGTCATCGTATGCATAGGTAATATTCTCAAGCCTTATTCCGCACGGCTTTCCCATGTATAGCGGCTCTCCCTGCTCCTCAAGCGGCTCGTCCTCCAGTTCCATCAGCCTCTCTGCTGAGGTGAGCACAGAGACGAATGCCGGTACCAGCTTTGTGAGGTTGCGTGCGGGACCCTGTATCTTGTTGACGAGTTGCAGGAATGCCGTCATGCCTCCAAAGGTCAGCGTGTGTTCGGACATACGTATGGCAGCCCAAAGGAAGGCAACGAGATATCCGGCCGAGAACCCGACGTTGAGAATCAGGTTGCTGACCACGGAGAAGGCGGTGCGCTTAGTCACATGCTGCCGCAGTTCCGTCTGTGTGGAGCCGAGCTTGCCCACCATGGTGCTGTCGCCCTCAAGAGTCTTTATGAGCATGCGGTTTTGTATGGTCTCCTGCAGTACGCTCTGCACCTTGGAGTCGGAGTCGCGCACCTTGCGAGTGAGCTTCCGCATCTGTCTTACGTAAACCTTGCTCAGGAGTATGAACACAGGGATGATGGCGACGACGATGATGGCCAGCAGGCGGTCCATGGAGAATAGGTACAGAAAGGCACCTATGAACATTGCCAGGACAGACAGTGTGCTGGGAATGGTCTCGGCCAGGAAATTTACCACTACGTTGACATCCGTCTCAAGCCTGTTGAGCACGTCGCCCGAATGTCGCGCCTCCCTTCCGTGCCACTCAGAGCGAAGCATACGGTCGAGCAGTTCACGTTGCATGCGGTTCTGTGCCTTGATGCCAAGCAGGTTTCTCACCCATATCGAGCTGATGCTCAGGGCGAAGTCGGCGAGAATGAGTAGTCCGAACAGTCCCACCGACAGCAGTATGGAGCCAGGCACCGTACCTGCCGCCACGTCGATGGCGTGCTTCACCGCCCATACCTGTCCGAGGCTTACGGCCACGTCGCCCAGTCCTATTACTGCATTGAGCGTTGCCTGCAGCCTGTTGGCACGCCATGCCCTCCACAGCCACCCTACGATGTCGGCGATATCATAGCGTGGCTGCGTGGCCGATGGTCTAAGCTTCAAGAGAAGCCAGCCCAGGCCGTTGCGTAGTGGTGATACTAATGCTGTCACTCTCTCTGGTCGGCTCCCCACATCATTTTCTCTCTGAGCGTGGAGAAATACCTTTGGTTATGGCGTTTGACAATGCGTATGCTATGAGGTGCTTTCCTTATGGTGAGCGTCGTGCCCTCGCGCAGCTTCTCGCTCCTGCCGTCTATGGCAACGAGGAAGTTGTGGCTGCGGCTCCCTACCGACAGCTGTATGACATTGTCATCATTGATGGCTATGGGGCGTATGTTCAGACTGTGTGGCGCAACAGGCGTGAGGCACAGTATGCCCGCCTGAGGCACGATGATTGGGCCACCGTTCGACAGACTGTAGGCTGTGGAACCAGTCGGGGTAGAGACAATCAGTCCGTCGGCCTGGTAGGTCACAAGGTATTCGCCATTGATGCTGGCACGTATGGAAATCATCGAGGCGTTGTCGCGCTTCAGCACCGCGATGTCGTTCAGTGCGAAGGGATTGCCCTCTATGGGTTCGCCGTCGGCCTCCACCTGTATCACGGCGTGCTCCTCTATGGCAATATTGCCACTGTATATCTCGTCGAGAGCCTCGTCGACCTCACTCGGCAGGATGCTTGCCAGAAAGCCCAGCCTTCCCATGTTGACACCGATGATGGGTGTGCCCTTTGCGCCAACTTTGCTGGCAGCCTTCAGGAACGTACCGTCACCGCCAAGCGAGATGACGTAGTCGACGTCGAAGTTGTAGCCGTCGAAGATGCCCGTCACAGAGATGGGCATATGCTGCACGTTCACGAGGAAGTTGTAGAACGGGCGGTCCATGTAGGTCTCGGCTCCCCTGGCAGCGAGAAATGCCAGTATCTTCTCTATGGAGGCCGACTTCTTGGCTTGGTATTCATTGCCGAAGATGGCAAATCGAAGTGTCTGTTGTGTCATGCCGTGAGTATTGCAATTTTCTGCAAAGATAGCAAAAAATCCCTCTACACTGATAAGTAAACACAAGTTTTTTACTATCTTTGCATCACGACAACAATTCAGTAAGCTATTATGATATACCAATTTCTCGCCAACGGCTTCGAGGATATCGAGGCTCTGGCACCAGTTGACATCCTCCGCAGGGGAGGTCTCGAAGTGAGGACAGTGAGCATAACAGGCTCGGAGTTTGTGGAGTCAGCGCATGGCGTGACGGTGAGGGCCGACGTGACCTTTGAGGACGCTGGCGATTTTGCCGATGCCGACATGCTGCTGCTGCCTGGAGGCATGCCGGGCTCAATGAACCTGAAGCTGCACGAGGGCGTCAGGGCGGCGTTGCTCGCACAGGCCGGTAGGGGAGGACGCATCGGAGCTATCTGCGCCGCACCTATGGTGCTCGGCTCGCTCGGACTCCTTGATGGCAGAAAGGCAACATGCTACCCTGGCTTTGAGAGCCACCTCACAGGTGCCGACTATACCTCCGAGCTCGTTACCGTCGATGGCAACATCGTCACAGGCAAAGGCCCGGCAGCGGCATTCCCATACGCATACACCATTCTCTCGCTCTTCGTTGACGACGAGACCGTGAAGGGCATCAAGGAAGGCATGATGTACGTTTAATGCGCAAAAACCATTCATGTATCAGTAAATCAACATGGACTACATTATAATAGTAGCCGGAGGCAAGGGGCAACGCATGGGAACCGATATTCCCAAGCAGTTCCTTGAGCTGGCCGGCCAGCCCATTCTCATGCGCACCATTCAGCGCTTTGCCGACTACGACCCCGCCATGCAGATAATACTCGTGCTCCCACGCGAGCAGCAGGACTATTGGCGGACGCTGTGTGAGAAGCACGATTTCACCGTTCCGCACACCATTGTCGATGGCGGTGCCACACGGTTTGAGTCATCTCGCAACGGTATCATGGCCATTCCTTCAGATGTTACAGACGGAGTGGTGGGCATACACGACGGCGTGCGTCCCTTCGTCTCGGCAGAGGTGATAGAGCGGTGCTTCGAGACCGCCCGCGAGGAGTTCGCGGCCATTCCCGTCATGCCCGTTGTCGAGACGCTGAGGTATGTCGACCGTCACGGCGGAGGACATAACGTCATGCGTGATGACTACAAGGTGGTGCAGACACCACAGACCTTCGACCTTACACTGCTGCGCAAGGCTTTTGAGCAGCCATACCAGGATAATTTCACTGACGACGCGTCGGTGGTAGAGAATCTGGGATGCACCGTGCAGACGGTAGAGGGCAACAGGGAGAACATCAAGATTACGACACCATTTGACTTGAAGGTAGGCGAGCTGCTGTGTTAGACATTCTCGAACAAGACATAATGTTTCTGCAAGGCGTAGGGCCAAGGCGAAAGGAGATACTGAGCAAGGAGCTCGGCATCAGCACATGGCGTGACCTGCTCGAATACTATCCATATAAATATGTGGACAGGAGCAAGGTATACAATATCTGCGACCTGAGGGGCGACATGCCTTTCGTGCAGGTGATGGGGCGCATACTCAGTTTCGAGGAGTTCCCCATGCAGGCGCGCAAGGTGCGCATAGTTGCTCATGTCTCCGATGGCACTGGCGTTTGCGACATTGTCTGGTTCAATGGCTCCAAATACATATATAATAATTATAAGGTGGGCGAGCGGTATGTCATCTTCGGCAAGCCTGCACCTTATGGCGGACGCTATCAGTTCAGTCATCCCGATATGGACAAGGCTGACGACGTGCAGCTCTCTGAGATGGGCATGCAGCCACACTATGTCACCACAGACAAGATGAAGAAGACGGGGTTGATGTCGAACGCCATTGCCAAGCTGCAGGCTACGCTGGCCACGAAGCTGCCGTCGCCAATGCCCGAGACGCTGCCCCCCGACATGACTGCCAGGCTGCACCTTGCCCCGCGCGATGAGGCCCTGCGGCTAATCCATCACCCCAAGACCCTCACCGATGTTCAGCGTGCAACCCTTAGGCTAAAGTTCGAGGAGTTGTTCTACGTGCAGCTAAACATCCTGCGATACGCCAATGACAACAGGCGGAAGTACCGCGGATATGTGTTCCAGAAGGTCGGGTCGCTCTTCAACGACTTCTACAGCCTCCACCTGCCCTTCGAGCTTACCGATGCGCAGAAGAGGGTGATGCGCGAGATAAGGGCCGACATGAAAACTGGCCGGCAGATGAACAGGCTGCTGCAGGGCGATGTCGGCTCGGGTAAGACACTTGTGGCCCTGATGACGATGCTTATAGCCCTCGACAATGGTTTCCAGGCATGTATGATGGCACCCACCGAGATACTTGCCGAGCAGCATTTCGCCACCATCCGCGAGTTTCTTGGCTCGATGGACGTAAGGGTGGAGCTGCTCACGGGTACTGTGAAGGGAAAACGGCGCAAGGAGGTGCTGGAGAGCCTCGCTGCTGGTGATGTAGACATCCTCGTGGGTACTCACGCCATAATCGAGGACCCTGTGATGTTCTCGCATCTCGGAGTGGCAATCGTAGACGAGCAGCACCGCTTCGGTGTAGCACAGAGAGCAAAACTTTGGTCAAAGAGCGATAATCCTCCCCACATTCTCGTCATGACAGCGACGCCTATACCGCGCACATTGGCCATGACCATCTATGGCGACCTCGACGTGAGCGTCATCGACCAGCTGCCGCCAGGCAGAAAGCCCATACAGACCATACACAAGTTCGACAGTCAGACTACCAGTCTCTACGAAGGCATACGCAAGCAGATAGCCCAAGGAAGACAGGTGTACATAGTGTTCCCGCTAATCAAGGAGAGCGAGAAGTCGGACCTGAAAAACCTTGAGGACGGCTACGAGACTCTCTGCCAGGCATTCCCCGACTGCAGGCTTAGCAAGGTTCATGGCAAGATGAAGCCGGCAGAGAAAGAGGCCGAGATGCAGAATTTTGTAAGCGGCACTACCCAGATACTCGTTGCCACCACTGTCATCGAGGTTGGAGTGAATGTGCCTAATGCGTCGGTGATGGTGATACTCGATGCACAGCGGTTCGGCCTCTCACAACTGCACCAGCTGCGCGGAAGGGTAGGGCGTGGGGCAAAGCAGAGCTACTGCATACTCGTAACCCCATATACCATCACCACCGAGACACGCAAGCGCATCGACATCATGTGCTCCACCAACGACGGCTTTCAGATTGCAGAGGCAGACCTCAAGCTCAGAGGGCCGGGCGACCTGGAGGGCACACAGCAGAGCGGAATGGCATTCGACCTGAAAATTGCCGATATCGCACGCGACGGACAGATAGTTCAGATGGCACGCGACGAGGCACAGCGCGTCATAGACACCGACCCCCATTACGAGAAGCCCGAATGCGCAATCTTCTGGAACAGACTCAGGGAGATAAGGCAAACAAATGTTAATTGGGGAGCCATCAGCTGACATAGTCTTCATGATATTTCTTGATGTATGTCAAGACAACGCGAAGTACCGTCTATACGAGCGTTGCCGAAGTTTTAACAGTGGCTGACACCCCGTTTTGCAAACACTATATAGCAAACGGCGGTGTGTTAAAAGATGAATAAAAACTGTTAATCGTGCAACTTCTTTGCAAATATTTTACTAACTTTGCAAAGTCTTTGAAAATCAAATGACATAACCTTCGATACTCCGCAAGGGAGGGCATTAGGTTGATGGGTAGGCGTAAAGCTGTATTTACCGGTTGGCAACAATCATAATCCTTCAGCCCCCAACAACATAAGGCACGCACCGGACGGACAGAAACTTATTACGGACACGCGGGGCACGGATACTACTGCCGGACTCAGCGCAACCCGAAAACAAAAATTGACATGAACTTCAAAAGACTGATAAAAGCATTCGCACTACCATTGCTGCTGGCTATGTCGGCAGAGCCTGTCGTGGCACAGGACCTGCTCGCCCGACAGGCACCAGTTGACCGCAAGGCACGCAAGCTCGACACGCTGGCACTTCAGAACATCATCTATAGAGAGAACCTTGAGTCTCCGGCCTCCGAGCTCTACGAGGACTGGAACAACACATACGCACACAAGGCCACCGAGGTGCCCGACTCTTTCCGCATTAACCTCAAGCATTTCTGCATGCCCACGCAGAGCAGGGTGGTGACGAGCAATTTCGGACCACGATGGGGAAGACAGCACAAGGGACTTGACATAAAGGTTTATATTGGCGATACCATCAGGTCAGCATTCTCAGGAAAAGTACGCATCGTCAGATACGAGGCTGCTGGCTATGGCAAGTATATCGTCATCAGACACCCCAACGGACTGGAGACCATCTACGGCCACTTGTCGAAGCAGCTCGTTGACGAGAATCAGGAGGTAAGGGCCGGTGACGTCATCGGACTTGGCGGCAACACAGGAAGGAGCACGGGCTCGCATCTTCACTTCGAGACCAGGCTCTGCGGAGTGGCACTTAACCCTGCGCTGATGTTCGACTTCAGAAACCAGGACGTCACAGGCGACTTCTACACCTATAATAAGCGCACCTATGACAGGGAATCACGTGAGGCTACAGCCGCAAGAGGAAAAATCGGCAACGGAGGATATACCCGTGACGAGGTTCGGGGTGGCACAGGCTCTGACAACATCCTTGCACAGACTGGTGCTGCTGAGGCTGAGAAGCTCTATCACAAGGTTCAGTCTGGAGAGACCCTCTCGTCAATTGCTGCTAAGCGTGGCGTAACCATCGACCAGCTCTGCCGCCTGAACCACATAAGGAAAAACATGAAGATAAAGAAAGGCATGATCCTAAGATATTCATAACCCTGTACGCGCTGTTGAAGCGAATTTATAAATTTCCACAGAATCACAAAAAATTAGGATATTTCCAAAGAAAATCCCTGGAGCGGCTGCTCCAGGGATTTGTGTTGTACGCTCGGCATGAGCATTGTCTAACGGGTGCAAGTCCCGAGTGAGCCCTAATAGCGGGAATCACATAGCCAAGGGCAAGGGTGTCCATCGCGAGGTGGAATCTGAAGGAAGCCGGCGGCAAACATCTGGCCTAACGAACAGAAACTTCATGCAAGGCATATGACCGTGGGTTAGGTTGCAACACAAACCAAAGCCCGATAGCTATTCGGAACGGTCGGTGTAAATGAAGTAGGCATAAGATGGAAAGACAATGCCCTTATCCGAGGAGGTCTCACGGACGCATGGCGAAGATGTACCCATTCGATGTGCCCTGACGGAGTAAAGCTTGCCGTGAGAAGTCAGCAGAGGTCATAGTACCTAAGACACGTGTGTCTATGGGGAAGGACCGAATCGCGCAGTGCAATAGTAAATGACTGCTACCCTTGCGACTCTTTTGTAGTCAGATGTCCGAAAGGAGCTTCCCTACTCACCACGATAGGACGGAATCCGACAATAGAGTAGGAGTGACGCTAGTCCGAGGGATGGCTGAAAACAACTTGCCACACATCGTGAGATGAGAAAGCGCGAAACCGCCGTATGCGGAACCGCTTGTACGGTGGTGTGTTATGCGAATTTCCATTTTATGCGAACTTCTTGTTGTTTCCATATATAATAGTGCTGGTTAGATTTGTAAATGTTCGCATTAAATATTATATTGCTTTTGGTTGAAACAAATA
>NZ_NPJH01000059.1 GCF_002251365.1 Prevotella sp. P3-122 | reverse complement strand
TAACGATATCACCCGCGCTTCGCCAAGCATTCGCCGGGCAAGCTGCTCTATTACCGCAACCTCGTCCGCGCGATCGAGGACGGCATCGCGGCCGTCGACTGGGGCGCCGGCGACAGCGGCTACAAGCAGGTGATCGGCGCAGCGAAGGGCCCGGCCATCCGCGACTGGCTGTTCGTGCGGCCGGGCCTCGACGCCCTGGGCGGCAAGCTGCTTCGCGGCGCCTGGAAGCGGACCGGCCGTGCCGAGACCGGCTCGGCGCCCGCGAAAGGGGATCGCGTCCTCGATGCTGAGGAAGGCGACCGTGACGATGAAGAACGCAAAGGCACCGGCAACCAGATAGAGATACATGGAGCGCTTCCCGCTTCGTGAGGTGCCGCCTGCCTGCCCCCTGGGACAATCCGTCGCTTTGACCTTCGTCAAGGCGGCCACGATATGCGGCGCATGACCGTCGCTCATATCTGCTCCGACTGCGCCGTGCGCGACCGGGCACTTTGCGCCAGCCTCGACGATGTCGAGCTCGACGCGCTCAATGCGCTCGGCCGGCGGCGCAAGCTGGCGCGCGGACAGACCTTGGTCTGGGCGGGCGAGGAAAGCCTGGTCTGCGCCAACCTCCTCT
>NZ_NPJH01000058.1 GCF_002251365.1 Prevotella sp. P3-122 | reverse complement strand
GGCGTAAGGTTATTAACCTTATCGGCAATGATATATATATGCATAGACCACGCAACAATATATTGTCACTCGAGATATAGCATGAACCGCAAATATGAATACGCCACAGACAAGATTTATAACCTTAGCGGCAATGAAGGTAACAAATACAAAGCACACAGCTATAAATGGTAATCACTCGAAATGTCGGATGCCCCATAACTTCTCCTGACACACATTGGTGTGAGGAGATTTTTACCTGTATCATATTATTATCACACGTAGCTGCGGAGCCTCCCACAGCTACGTGTGATATTATTTATTTCATCCTGCTAAAACAGGCTGTTTTCATAACAGTACCCATTATATCGCTCAATACGGCACAGTTTTCACATTTGAAAAAGCCAATTCAGTTTAGTTAACGTTTTTTTGTTTGTAATTAAGGTGGTATATTTGCAACCGAAAGAGTTCTTTGACAGATTGAAACATTTGAAACATTTGAAACAAGAAACAATAAGGCTATATTTGTGGCAGTTTACCTTTATATATATAATATTATACATTATATATATAAATTATTATCAACATCAAAAGATGCTTATTGTTTCTTGTTTCAAATGTTTCGTTTTGGAGTAGTTAATAACATTAATCTATGGAACTAACAGTACGCATAGTCAGCGTCAGTGAACTGAAGGAGAGTACGTTCACGACACGTCAGGGAGAGACGAAACTTCTCTCAAAGAGGTTATTCATCATCAACGACGGCTACGACGAGATAGCCTGCGAGATGCTGGGCGACAAGGCAAAGACGTACGCAACGCCCCTTGCCATGTAGGCCATCTATGGCGGTATTGTGCTGATATTCGTCCCGACGTAAGGGTGTACATTACAGTCTACAGAGGTCAAACTTATAGCCGGCCGTGAACATTATCACCTTGTTCTTTCCGTCCGTTTGCTTGCACACATTCCTAAGTCCGATATTGTAGGATGCAGAGACAATGACATTGGAATATTCGTAAGCAACAGACAAAGGTATTGAGACATCGAAACTATTCAGCATCGACTTTCCCCACTCCTCTTCCGTAACCTCGCTTCTTGTTGTATACTCACGGCTGCCGTCCCGATAGACATTGAAAGCCGATGTCTCATATTTCATCTTGTTGTCCAGTATAAAGCCACACTGCACGCCTACTCCCACCGACAGTCCACGGGCCACATAACCTCTTACCATAAGTGGCACAGTAAGATAGTCTATGTTGTGATGGTTGTCGCTCATGCCCTCGTAGACATCATAGTCCTCAGTGCTCGTCACCTTATATTCACAATCGCCGTAACGGTATCCCTGGCGTGAGTAGCCGACTCCGAGGGAGACAGCACATTGGTCGGAAACCTGATATTGCGCATCAAGTCCGAAAACCAGACCAGCCTTCGACTTCGACTTCAGGGCGATGTCTCCCTGTACAAAAAGCTCATTTGATGTGACATTACTGATATTTGTGCCAACCTTGGGAATAATTGATAGCGTTCGGCTCTTACTTTGTCCACAGATGTTTAGACAAAACACGCAGGCCATGAGCATAACAGTTACAGTTCTCTTCATAATCATATAAGTTTTTGTTTATACAATATGAACGCTACACCAGCTCCATTATTGCATCATACAACGTTTTTATCGCCACAGGCCAAGTTTATGAAAAAAAATGTGTAATTTTGCATCAGAAACCATCATACACCAGCAATGCAGGCAAACACATCCACACGCAAACCACGCATCAGCATCAGAGTAGGCAGCAACTCTCTATGTTTCGCCACCCCCGACGGCACGCTCGACCAGCTTGTCGCTTTCGAGCCGTACATCATCAAGAGCGGAGTGTCCATGGCCGCAAACCTAAGGCAGGCTTTCAAGACGAGCGACATACTGCAACGTGACAACGACAGGGCATTGGTGATAGCCGATTCGAGGGTGCTGACGGTACCTGCCGAGGAGTACGACGAGAAGAATGCCGACATACTCTATCGTCACTGTTTCTGCGACACCAACGGCGAGACCGTGATGGCCTGTGCCCTGCCGTCGCTGAACGCCATGGCCCTGTATGGCATAAACAGCGACCTGAAGATGGTAGTCGAGGACCACTACCGTGATGTGCGCTTCATGCCTCTCGTGGTGCCGGTATGCAACTACCTGCACAGGCGAAGCCTTACGGGCAGCAGGCGGAAGCTGTATGGCTATTTCCACGACGGCAAGCTGGAGACAGCATGCTTCGACAAGACAAGGCTGAAATTCTACAACCAGTTCGAGGCTCAGTACTCGCGTGATGCCGCCTACTACCTGCTCTACGTATGGAAGCAGCTGGCTCTCGACAGCACGGAGGACGAGATGTTCCTGTGTGGAGAAATACCAGACCGGCAATGGGTTATCACAGCGATGAGGAACTATCTGCACAAGGTATATGCCATCAATCCGGCGGCTGACTTCAACCGTGCTCCTGTAACCAAGATTGCGGGCATGCCCATGGACACCATGCTCACATACTTAGACATTTAAGAATTTCAAGGACCATGAGAATAATCACAGGAAAATACAAGGGGCGCCACTTCGACATTCCACGCTCGTTCAAGGCACGCCCGACAACAGACTTTGCCAAGGAGAACCTCTTCAATGTCCTTGCCTCGCTCACCGACTTCGACGGGGCAACAGCCCTTGACCTTTTTGCCGGCACGGGCAGCATATCGCTGGAACTGCTGTCGCGGGGCTGCTCGCAGGTGGTCAGCGTAGAGGCCGACCGCGACCATGCGACATTCATCAGACAGTGCATGACCAAGATTGGGACTACTGGCAATATTCTTATCAGGGGTGACGTCTTCAGGTTCCTGAAGTCCTGCCATCAGAAATTCAACTTCATTTTTGCAGACCCTCCCTATGCCCTTGCCGACATCGACGCTCTGCCCGACCTCGTGCTGGGACGCGGCCTGCTGAAGCCCGGTGCCATAATGGTGCTGGAACACGGCAAGGGCAACAGCTTCCAGGATCATCCAAGGCTCATAGACCACAGGGTATATGGCAGCGTCAACTTCTCCATCTTTAGAGAAGAGGACTCAGCAGACGCACTAGCGACTCCCACAACCTGAGCAGGAAGCGGCCTATGCCGACACGGACTCCGCTGTCGGCAGCCTCCATGACGGTGCATTGCTCCATGTCGGCGACAAACAGTGCCTTCATCCTTAGGGCCATCTCGCGCTGGTAGAAGAAGATATTCGACTCGAAATTGTTCTCGAAACTGCGGAAATCGACATTCGTGGAACCGCACGTGGAGACGATATCGTCGGCAACGAGTATCTTGGAATGGTTGAATCCTCCGTCATACATATACACCTTGACTCCTGCCTCCAAAATCTCGGAGAGATAGGACTGCATGGCCCACTTCACGATGCGCGAGTCGGGCTGACGGGGTATCATAAGCCGCACGTCGACTCCCGATAGCGATGCCGTACACATAGCCAAGAGCACGTCGTCGGTAGGAAGAAAATATGGAGACTCCATATACACATACTCCTGCGCCTCAAGCAATATCCTGACATACCCCTGCATGATGTCCGGCCAGCGGGCTATGGGACTGCTGGTGACGACCTGCGCCAGACAGTCGTTGCTGACGGCACCATCGAGGACGGGATAGTAACGGCGGTCGGTGACAAGGGTGCGGTCGACAAAATACCAGTCGACGAGAAAGGCACGCTGTATGGCATACACGGCACCGCCACGCACCATGGTATGTGTGTCGCGCCACGGCTGCCCGTGCTGCCCCCTGACATAGCGGTCGGCAATGTTCATGCCTCCAATGAACCCCACCCTGCCGTCAACGACGCACAGCTTACGGTGGTTGCGGTAGTTGACCTTGCTGGTGAAGGCGGGAAACTTCACGGGCATGAAAGCGTGGACGTCAATACCCTCGGTGCGCATGCGCTCGTAGAAGGCGCCACTGACATGCCAGTTGCCCACATCGTCGTATATCACCCTAACCTCCACTCCCTGACGCGCCTTGTCGACGAGCACGTCTGCGACAATGTTGCCAAGGGCGTCGTCCTCGAAAATGTATGACTCCAGGTGTATATGCTGCGTGGCCTTGGACAGCTCGGCAAGCAACGCCGGAAAAAATTCGTAGCCCGACGTGAAGAGCGTCACCTCGTTGTCCTTGAACGGCAGGGCGGTAGCCTGATTGTAGAAAAGACGTATGAGCTGGCGGCACCGGTCTGGCACGACGAGGTTGCGCTGCTCTACAAACTCTAGCATCGACCGCTTGGTGAGCTGGTCCATGCTGTGCTGGCTGATGAGCTTCTCCTTGCGCGTGTTCTGCCCGAAGAAGAAGTAGAGCACGATGCCCACCATAGGCAGGAACGACAGCACCAGCAGCCACGCCAGCGTCTTGGCGGGCTGACGGTTGTCCATGAGCACCTTTACCATGGTCACGGCAACCACAAAGATGTAGACAAGCAATATTAGCCAGTGTACGTATATCATTATCTAAGAAATATATGCTTGACGGACTTCTCCATCACAGTCCGCTCACTTGAACCCCGCGAGCTTATGCGTCTGCAGGGACAGCCTCCACTGGGGGTTGAGCCTGACAAAGTCAACACACCGGGCTATAATCTCGGCATTGGCTGCTGCATCCCCTGTATCGCACGGCTGCACATACCTGTAGGTAGCCTCGATGTCAGCATCACACAAAATGCCGTCGGGGCCGAATATGCATTTCAGCTCGTCGCACCTGTCAACGGTCACCGGTGTCTTTGGCGACACCGTAAGCCAGTCGATGCTGGCAGGAGGCAGCATAGTGCCATTGGTCTCCATGGCTACTGTTCCGAAGCCTGCGCCATGGAAAGCGCCGACAAGAGCCTCGTCGGCCTGCAACGTCGGCTCGCCACCCGTGAGCACCACCATAGGCCTGACAGAGCCTGCTGGAACGAGAGCCTGCACACGCCCTACTATCTCCGCTGCGGTGAGCGTCTCGTAGCTTGTGAAATCAGTGTCGCAGAACGGGCATGCGAGATTGCATCCCGACAGTCTGACAAACACCGCCGCACGTCCTGCATTATGTCCCTCGCCCTGCAAGGAGTAGAAAATATCGTTTACCCTGTAAGTGCGCATTGATGTCATAAAATATCTTCCGTATCATCGGCGACATACATTGCCACGTTGCCCTCGGTCTCCTGCACCATCGCCTTATAGCAGCAGGGCACGGTCTCCGTAACCCATCGGGCGATGTTCTCGGCAGTAGGGTTGAACGGCAGCACATCGTTGAGGTTGGCATGGTCGAGGACATTCTGTATGCGTCGCTTCACCTCGGTGAAATCCACCACCATGCCGTCGGCATTGAGTTTCCTGGCCCGGCAGTATACCGTTATTATCCAGTTGTGGCCGTGCATGTTGGTACATTTGCTCTCGTAAGACAGGCATAGTCTGTGACATGCCGAAATCTCAATGGTTTTCTTTATATAGTACATCTTCCGTATTTATATTTCTTGTGCGTTGGCGGGGCAGCGGGTGCCTAAATTATGATGTTGCTTCCCAACTGCTTGGCCAGGCTGTTTCTAATCTCCTGCATCTGCTTGAACTCCTGCATGAGCTCCATCATGCGCTGTCTGTCGGCCGCGGCCGCCGCTATCTGCTGCTTGAGGTCCCTGAGCCGCTGTTCCACGTAGTCCATGCGGAAGTCGAGCAGCAGGTGGGTGGTCTGCTGTAGAAGAGCCTCCGTGCGCGACTCCTCCTTCCTCTTGACTTCCTCGGGCGTTATGTCCTGCATGGCGGGCTGGCTCTGCTCGGTGAGGTGGTATCTGTCCTCGCTCATCTCCGCCGCCACCCTTGCCACCTCTATGTCCTGATGGTGAAGGAAATAGTGCATGGCATTGAACTGAGGGTCGGCAGAATGGCTGACGGCCTCGTCGAGCATGCGGTTGAAAAGGGCATTGGAGAGCTGCAGTCCGTCGGCCCCAAGGTTGTAGTATATATATTGTGCGATATTGACATCGACGAGCTGTCCGTCGTCGGCCTCCACACCACGTAGCACGACATGCTCTCCATGCCTTACGAGCATCTGCGCGAGCATCCACTCCACCTTGCCCGACGCCTGCATGGATGGCTTCGTGACAATGGTGCTCTCCCGGGCTACGGGCGGCTGCTGCGTCTGGGGTGCTGGTCTCTGCTCCTGCCTGTCGCGTATGAGGCGGTTCATCTGGTTTATGAGGGTCGTCTCGTTGATGCCGAGACGCAGCGAGCATTTCTTGAGGTAGGTGTCGCGCAATATCTGGTTGGGTATTACGGATATGGAGCTTACTATCGAGCCTATGCCCTCGGCCCTCTTCTGTGGGTCTGCCTCACCGTCGAGCAGCAGTCTGGTCTTGAACTCAATGAAGTCTGTCTGATGGGCTGCTATGTAGTCTCTGAACTCTGCTGCTGTATGCTTTCGTGCGAAGCTGTCGGGGTCGTCGTTGTCGGGGAAGAGGAGCACCTTGAGGTTCATGCCCTCGGCAAGCAGCATGTCGGTACCCCTCATAGCCGCATGTATTCCTGCCGCGTCGCCGTCGTAGAGCAGCACGATGTTCGACGTGAAGCGGTGAAGGGTGTGTATCTGGTGCAGGGAGAGGGCGGTGCCGGAGTTGGCGACGACATTCTCGATGCCGCACTGATGGAGCGATAGCACGTCGGTATATCCCTCGACCATATACACGCAGTCTTCCTTGGCTATGGCCTTCTTGGCCTGATAGATGCCATACAGCTCACGGTCCTTGTGATAAATGTCGGAGTCGGGCGAGTTGACATATTTCTGCTGCACCCCCTTGGTGGCCGAGTCGAGTTTCCTGCCTCCGAACGCCACCACCTTTCCGCTCACTCCTATCCACGGGAACATCACTCTTCCGGCAAAGCGGTCGATGAGCTGGCCATGGTCGTTCTTGTAGCACAGTCCGACCTTGAGCAGATAGTCGGGGTTGTAGCCCTTGCCCACGGCTGCACTGGCCAGGGCCTGCCGGTCGCTGAGGTCGAAGCCCAGCTGGAACTTGCGTATGATGTCGTCGCGGAAGCCGCGCGAGCGGAAGTACTGCATGCCAATGGCCTTGCCGTCGGGATGGTCGTGAAGGGTCTGCTCGAAGTATTTTGCCGCCCAGTCGTTGACGATGAACATCGACTCCCTCTCGCTCTGCTCCTGCTGTTCCTCGGCCGTCAGCTCCCGCTCCTTTATCTCTATATGGTATTTCCTTGCCAGCCACCTGAGCGCCTCGGGATATGTCATCTGCTCGTGCTCCATGATGAAGCTCACGGCATTGCCGCCCTTGCCACAGCCGAAGCAATGGCAGGTGCCGCGTGCCGGCGACACCATGAACGACGGTGTCTTCTCGTTGTGGAAGGGGCATAATCCCTTGTAGTTCGCACCCGACTTCTTCAGGGTAACGAATTCCGACACCACGTCGACGATGTTTGCGGCATCCTTTATTCTCTCTACTGTCTGGCGGTCAATCATCTTGTTTGCTTATGTTGTCACTTTCCCTTCTTCAGGTATGCGGCCAGCGGACTGTTGATGTCGCGGAGCCCCTTGGCAACGCTCTGCGCGTTCATCCTGGCACCGGCGAGCGAGGTGTGCGTATGGTCGTTGTTGAAATACCTCGACGCTGCCTTCTTGCTCTTCTCCTCGCTCTTGCTTGCGAACTTGCGGTCGAGGAAGTCGGCAGAGATATTGTGTACGTCGAGGAAGTCAACGCCCGTCTGCTCCACCACCTCACGATACCATTTGCCGTAGGAGTCGTTGCGTCGCTCAACCTTTCCGTGCGGCCACTCGTTGCGTGGGGTCAGCGAGACGAGTATCGGCGTGGCGCCCTTCTCACGGCAGTCATCGATCATCTTCCTCAGATACCATCCGAAGCTGTATACCACCTCGTAGCGTCCGTCCTTCTCCATCTTGTAGACATGGCAGGTGTCGGCGGTGCCGGGGATTACGCCACGCTCCTTGGCGTCGGCGATGGGGCAGATGTCGTTGTGTCCGAACTGTAACAGCACGAAGTCACCAGGCTGCAGGGTGTTGTAGACCTGCTCCCAGCGTCCCTCCCGCACATAGCTGCGCGTACTGCGTCCAGCCTTTGCCACGTTGACGCAAGTCACCTTGTCCTGGTCGAAGACGGTGTATGCCTGCGAGCCCCATCCCCACATGCCGTCCTTGTCGCTGTCCTTGTTCTTCACCGTGGAGTCGCCAGTGATGAACACTATGGGCTTGCCTTTCTCCCTCGTCACCTGGACAACGGGCAACTGCACGCCCATCATCATGTCCTGCAGTGGCTTTAGGTCGGGATTGCGGCTTGCGGCAATGCCCTCGGCGGCAGAGCGCGCATTCATCTCCGCTCCGTAGGCGCTGGTGTGTATATGGTCGCCGAAGAAGTGGTACTGCTCCTTCCATTTGCTATAGCTGTCGAGCTTGCTGCCCGAAATCTCGTTGAGGTCGACGAATGGCACGCCCTCCTGTGCGGCCACGTATGCCGCCCACTCTGTCTGTGGCTTTCTGACAATTTTCCCTGTCTTCTCATCGTAAGCGTCGCGTGGGGTCAGCGACATCAGTATCGGGTGGGCGCCGGCCTCCCGGCACTCGGCGATATATTTTCTCAGATACCCGCCATAAGTATATACGGTCTCCTTCTCTCCGGTCTCCTTGATGGTGACGCAGAGCGAGTCGGTGCCCACGCCGGGTATCACGGCCCTGGCGCGTCCCTCGTTGTAGGGGCCATTGTCGTTGTGCCCAATGGATATTATCACCCAGTCGCCCTTCCTCAGAGCCTTTCTGACCATAGGCCACAGCTTGGTGTAGAAGGTGCGGGTGCTCATGCCGCCAAGCGCCTGGTTCTCGACGCTTATCTTGTTGGCATTGAAATATTTGCTGGCGAAGAAACCCCATCCCCACTGTCCGTTGGAGCCGTCGCCCTTGGTGCCGTTGCGCATGGTGGAGTTGCCGATGAGGAACAGCACGGGGTTGTCGCCCTTGCGGGTGGTACCTGGTTCCGGTCGCGACATCAGAGCCTTGGCTATGGAGTCAGGAGTGTTGTCGACAACCTTGTTCACATCCTCCACAGGGTCGGGGAGGTTGTCAAAGCCTTGAGCGGCAGCGAGCTGTGCCGCGGCGATAAATGCAATAGCAGATAGTAATCGTTTCATTTGTCTACAGGTATAAGATAAAACAGTGCAAATATACACATTTTTCTCTATTCACGGCTCAATTTTCCGATAAAATCGAATCCACCGCCTCTGGCTTGCTCTCTACGGCAGCTTCCGCCTTGCCTGCGGCGCTCTCCTCCTTGTGCTTGCGTGCCGTAGAGTCGGCTCGCTGCGGCTTGACCGGTGCCGACGGGAACGAGCCGTTGGCCTGTGTGAGGAACCGCATGTAGCGGCTGCATATCTTCTTGGAATAGGCGTTGAAGATATTGTTGGCAAACAGGATGTCGGTGATGGCATTGGCCTTCACGAAGTCGCGCATGTTCTTGGTGAAATAGCGGTAGTCGACAACATTTATTTCCTCGAACGAATAGAAAAGGTAGCCAGGCAAGGCATTGCCGAAGCTGTCCTTGAGAATCATCAGCCGCCTGCCATTGCGAGTGCCTGTCCTCACCTTCACAATTCTCATGTCGCTGCCCATGAAGGTGCAGTATGCTCCGCCGTTGCCGTCCTTGAACTTGTAGAAGAAAGGTCCGTTGACGGGCTTGCACTCGGCTACAATCTGGTAATCGTCATTGAGCTTGTAGTCGGTATATGTGGTGGTGTAGTCAATGCCATTGGGAACATAATAGACGAAATCCTCGGGGGCTCGCTTCAGCGAGATGTCTCCGGAATAGCCATACATGCTTCCGACAAAGCCCCTTACCACCTTGCGCGTGTAGCTCTCCAGCGTGCGGAACGGCACCTTGGCAACCTTGGCAAACTGCTGTGCTGCATAGTATGCGCCAAGCGGTGCCCAGTGGTGGTCGGTACGCAGGAAGATGTCCTCGCCGGCATGTTTCCCCAGAATGGTATAGACATCCACGGCATGAACGTCAGGTGCGAGGTGAGCATGTATGTTGTTGATGGTAAGCCTCTCCTCGTTAGAGCATTTGCGTGCCTTCTCGGGACAGTAGTAGTCTACGGCCGTGGGGATAACCATGCAGTATACGTTCACATTCTTCCCGAACGCCTTCTTGTATTCGTTGGCCGCCTGCGCATAGGCCACTCCTCCGTTGGGTCCTCCTCCATAAGCCATCAGCGCCCTGACCTTGTCGCCCTTGCCCACGATGATGATGCCCTTGTTGGCTATCTTCGCGTTCTCGTCGGCAAGCGGCCTGTCGGCAAACTTGCCCACGTTGCGCTCGCTCAGCTCCTCGTCCATGCCGTCGGCGTCATCTTCCTCCTCGTTTTCTGTCTCTGTTGCCGGAGAGGCGGAGGCATGGAAGGTCACGGCATCGTCGGTAGGTGCTATTGACAGCAAGTCTTTCTGCGTCATGCTCACGGACATGAAAAGGTCGCGGTAAGGCTCCGTATCGCTGAACCAAGAGTTGATGGCGGTGGTGTACTTGCCCGTCATCAGACTGTCGGCGGTAAAGGTGGGAAACGACGCCAGCTCACGTTTCTCCAGCTCGGAGTACCTGCTGCGCGGGAAGAAGTCGAATACCACTGCCAAAAAGAGGTAAACGGCCAGCATGACGGCTATGTATATGTTGTTCTGTTTCATTTAGTCAGCTCCTCAGGAATATTGTTATGTCACGACTTGCCGAGCATCTTCATCAGGGCTGTGCTTGTTGTCTGCGCATAGGCATGCTGGAGGTTGTTCACGAGAAGGATGTCGGTGATGTTGTTGTCCCTGACGTAGTCCACAATGTTGCGTGTGAAATATCGGAAATCAACGACATGGATGTCATCGAAGGCATCAAAGAGGTAGCCGGGCAGGGCATTGCCATAGCTGTCCTTGATGACGAGCAGGTTGCGCCCGGTCTCCGACTTCGTGGCGACATGCGTCGTGCGGGTATCGCCGCCCATGAATGTGCAGTATGCGCTGCTGCTGCCATCCTTGTAGCTGATGAAGAAGGGCCCCTGGAAAGGCGCCGTTATCCCCGTCACCTTGCGGTTGCGGCCCATATTGTGGCCTATATATGTGGTAATGTATGATGAGTCCTGTGGCACATAGTATACGAACTCCTCGGGGTCATTCTTTACCGCCGGGTCCTTGGAATAATAGTACATGCTGCCAACGAAGTCGCGCACCACCTTGCGCTCGTAGTTGGCAAGTGGGGAAAAGCATACCCCAGCCACACGAGCGAACTCCCCGGCTGCGTAATAGGCTCCAAGGGGCGACCAGTGGTGGTCGGTACGGGCATAGATGGGCTCACCGGCATGTGCCTGAAGAACGGAGTACACATCGATGGCATGGACGGCAGGCGACAGCGAGGCGTATATATTGTCAATGACCGGCTTCTCGGCCACAGTCCAAGTCCTTGCCTCCTCGGGGCAATAGAACTCCACGGCTGTGGGGATGACCATGCAGTAGACATTCACATCTGCAGGCATGGCATCACGGTAGCTGTTGACAGCCCCGGCATACCACGTGCCTCCCGACGCATGGCCGCTGAACGGCTCCAACGCCCGTATATGCTCACCGTCGTCGACAACGATGATGCCACGGGCTGTCCTACGGATGCTTACCGAGGGGGCGGCAACAGCCGCGGCGGCCATTGTCACGGCCAATATTATTGTTACTATTCTCATCATAATCCTAAAATCTCGTATATATGAACGCATTGTTGGTGGCTCCAACAAGAAGTGACACACTCAGAAACAGAAGCACGCACGACACGACAAGCCTCATGGCAAGCACCAGATTGCGGCGCAGCAGGGTGTTGGCGGGGAACAGCCGGGCAAAACGCCGCGACACGAAGTCGTAGACGGGAAGCGAGAACAACACTCCCGACACCCACAACCAGAAATTGCCGAACAGGGCACTCTCTACCGTGAAGTCATGCAGTTCGGAAGCATTGCCCGCAAAGGCTGTGAAGAACGCCGTCATGCGCCCGAAGTCGTCGAAGTAGAATATGCCCCACCCCACGACAACCAGCAGCAGGCTGTAGACATGGAGCAGCACCGATGGTATGCGGTCGCGCACGCGCAGCAGGGTGTACTTCTCCAAAGTCACGATGATGCCGAAATAGAGGCCCCAGATGACGAAGTTCCAGCTTGCGCCATGCCATAGTCCCGTGAGGAACCACACCACAAGAATGTTGGCCACCTGATGACGGCGGTTGCCGCCTAAGGGGATGTAAACATAATCGCGGAAGAAGCTGCCAAGCGACATGTGCCAGCGGCGCCAGAAATCGGTTATCGACGTGCAGCAATAGGGATGTGCGAAGTTCTCTGCGAAGCGGAAGCCCAGGCAACGGCCAAGTCCTATAGCCATGTCGCTGTAGCCGGAGAAGTCGAAGAATATCTGGAACGTAAAGGCGAGTATGCCTACCCATGCGCCCGAAGTGGACAAGTCGTTGAGACCGCCCGCCAGGAACTGGTCGGCTATCTCCGAGAACTGATTGGCGAGGATAACCTTCTTGCCCAGTCCGATGAAGAAACGGTAGATGCCCTCGACAAGGTCGAAGCGCATGATGGTTCGCTCCCTAATCTGCAGGGCGACAATGTCGTAGCGGACGATAGGACCGGCAATGAGCTGAGGGAACATGGATATGTAGAGCAGCAGGTCGGCATAGCGGCGCTGGGCCGGAGCCTCCTTGCGGTAGACATCGACAAGGTAGGATATGGACTGGAAAGTATAGAAGCTGATGCCTATCGGAAGCGAGATGCGCGGCACGGCAACAGGCATTCCGAGGTCGGCAAGGGTCTGGGCTATAAAAGAGGCATACTTGAACACACCCAATATCAGGACGTTGACAGCCAGTCCAGCCACCAGGGCTGCCCTGTTGCGTCCCTGGCCACGGTCTATGGCCAGTCCTGCCCAGTAGTTGGCAAGCACGCTCAACAGCATGAGGAAGACATAGACCGGCTCGCCCCAGGCATAGAAAATGAGCGAGAATGCCACAAGAACCGCATTGCGGCAGGTTGCTCTCGCTGGCATGCCGTCAGCCTGCAGCCGTCTGTCAGCATATGAGGCCAGCATGTAGCTGAGCATGAAAAGTGGCAGAAATACGAATATGAAGAAAAGGTCAGAAAAAACCATTGTTGTCTGTGTTATTTGTCGCTTATGTTATCTATCGCCCGTGCTATGTACTCTCCTATGCACCGCGCACCCTCGGTGTTGGTGTGGTTGCCGTCGTATGTGTACGTACGGTGCCGTCTCTCCGTGTCTGCTTTCACACATCCGTCGGTGTCGAGACGTATGACGGGCAGTCCTATTCTTTGACCACAGTCGGCAATAATGGCTGAGACGGCGGCTATGGCGTCAGATCCCGCGCTCACCGACTGCATGGGCGTAATCAGGACGATGCGCGATGAGGGCAGCTCGCGCATAAGGATGTCACAAGCCAGCCGTACGGATGATGCCAGGGTGACGGCCTCCGACGCACAGGCAGGCAACGTCCTGCTGAAGGCCTCGTCAGCAGTTTCTGACAAGGCGTAGGGGCGCTTGGTGCAAAACCACGCATCATTGGTGCCTGCCATGACAACAACAAGCTCCGGCATGGGCTGCACGCCTGTTCTTACGGCATCGACAAGCCGATATATCTGATTGTAGATAACATTGTTGTCAGAGATGGTCTCCGAATAGCCCGTGATATCCCTCACCGTACTTGGAGTATTAGTCCATGTGGCACCGCTGCGCGCATAGCTCACGCATGTGGCAGGATGGTAGCAGCTACAGAACCACCAGCTCCATCCCCTCCTGTTGTCGCAGCTGTCTCCGCCAAGCCATGTGTTGGAGTCGCCCAGCAGCACAACATCATTGCCGTCGTGCGTGCCGGCCCTGCTGGAGGCTATGGCAACGAGAAGCAATAATATGGCAAGAACTCTTCTCATCTGTTATTCTTTTGAGCCGACAAAGGTAGCTCAAACAAATGACATGACAAAGAAAAACCACATCATTTTTGGGATGAAATTTAGCCGACTTGACTATTTAACTCGTTAACACACAATAAAACGGGACAAAAAGCGGTTAATTTTCCATAAAGAGGAGTAACTTTAGAAGGTTATTGCCGTCATAAATAGTAACTTTGCAGAAAATATTAACATATTAACAATATTAAGATATGAGAAAGAATTTTGTAATCTTAGGTATGGTGGCAGCAACGCTGCTCGCCAGCAGCTGCGCAAGCAAGAAAGATTTGCAGAACTGCCAGAACGAGAACAGGGAACTGTCAACAAACTACCAGAACGCCAAGGAGGAACTGGCTGCTGCCAAGGCACGCGCCGCAAGCCTGGAGGCACAGATTGAGCAGCAGAAGAAAGACTATGCAGCCCTGCAGCGCTCGCTCGACCAGAGTCTCAGCAACGCAAGCTCCAACAATGTCAACATATCGAAGCTGGTAGACCAGATTAACGAGTCGAATCAGTATATCAGACACCTCGTTGAGGTAAAGAGCAAGAGCGACTCGCTCAACATGGTGCTCACCAACAACCTCACACGCTCGCTGAGCAAGGAAGAGATGAAGGAGGTTGACGTGCAGGTGCTCAAGGGAGTGGTATACATCTCGCTCGCTGACAACATGCTCTACAAGAGTGGCTCGTACGAGATTAACGACAGGGCACAGGAGACCCTGTCAAAGATTGCGAAAATTATCATGGACTACAAGGACTACGACGTGCTGATAGAGGGTAATACCGACAATGTGCCCATAAGCCGCGAGAATATCCGCAACAACTGGGACCTCTCCTGCCTGCGCGCCTCCAGCGTGGTGCAGTATCTGCAGAACCACTATGGCGTAGACCCGAAGAGGCTCACGGCGGGCGGACGTGGCGAATACAACCCGCTGGCATCGAACGACACAGAAGTAGGCAAGCAGCGCAACCGCCGCACACAGATAATCATCACTCCGAAGCTCGACCAGTTCATGGACCTTATCGACAAGGCACCAGAGGGAGAATAAGACTTATTTCGCATAACGGCATACAACAGACAACAGACCGTAATCTCAAGCAGCAGGACCTCGGGGGAAGGTTCTGCTGCTTGTGCAATTGTGTGCGAGAATTACATTATCAAAAATACATTTGGGAAGATGAGAAACTTCAAAGCTTTATTTTTCGATATTGACGGCACGCTGGTGTCGTTCAACACCCACCGCATCCCCGACTCCACCGTCCAGGCTCTAAGAGCTGCCAAACAGAAGGGAGTGATGGTCTTTATCTCCACTGGCCGCCCCATACATATTATTAATAATCTCGGCCAGATTGACGACCTCATAGACGGCTACATAACCACCAACGGAGCTTACTGCTTCATTGGCAAGGAGCAAGTGTGCATGAACGCCATCAGCGAGGACGAGGTGGCCGTAATCATGGACGCATGCCGGCAATGGGACCGCCCGATAGTGATGAGCGGCAAGGACGACGTGGCCGTCTTCAACTACAAGCAGGATGTCGACGACATATTCAACAAGTGGCTTGGAGTAAGCTGCATAGACTACAGCCTGCCGGCTGAAAGGCTCCTCTGCAAGCCCATACTGCAGATGACACCATTCATCTCTCCCTCGCAAGAGGAGGAACTGATGGCTCTGCTGCCCGGATGCACGTCGGGAAGATGGACACCACAGTTTACCGATATCACATGCAGCAAGGCCGACAAGGGAAAGGGGCTGGCAGCTATGGCCCGGCATCTTGGTTTCGATATCCATGACACCATGGCATTCGGCGACGGCGGCAACGACACTCCAATACTGCGCGCTGCAGGCATAGGTGTGGCTATGGGCAACGGTTGCGACGAGGCAAAGGAAAACGCCGACTTCGTGACAGACAGTGTCGACGAAGACGGCGTTAGAAATGCGCTGCACCATTTCGGGGTTATCTGAGCTCATTGACTGGCACATAGCAGCATTTACTGGTACAGAAGTGCATATTGCCTGCCGCATAGCAGCATGGCAAGGGCTATAGGCCACATACAGTCAGGCGCAGGAGCCGCAGTCAGGCTCAGGACAGGCGGTGTGTCAGGCAAGAGCCTTCTCCAACCTCTCGCGTATGGCGGCAATGAACCCTGCTGAGGTGACGGCCTTAGCCTCTACTCCCTCCATAAGTCCTACAAGGTCCTTGGTGGCGATGCCGTCGGCAAGTGTGTCGAGACATGCCTTCTCAAGGCTGTTGGCAAAGCCTACAAGCTCGTCTATGCCGTCAAGCTCACCACGCTTGCGCAATGCGCCACTCCAGGCGAAGATGGTGGCCATGGGGTTGGTGGATGTTTCCTCACCCTTAAGGTATCTGTAGTAATGGCGGGTAACGGTGCCGTGGGCAGCCTCGTACTCATAGTTGCCATCTGGACTCACGAGCACGCTCGTCATCATGGCAAGAGAGCCAAAGGCCGTTGACAGCATGTCGCTCATAACGTCGCCGTCATAGTTCTTGCATGCCCAGATAAATCCTCCCTTGGAACGTATGACACGTGCCACGGCGTCATCTATAAGGGTATAGAAATAGGTTATGCCGAGACTCTCGAACGTCTCCTTATAGTCCTGCTCGTAAATATCCTCGAAAATCTTGCGGAAACGGGCATCATACTTCTTTGATATGGTGTCCTTGGTTGCAAACCACAGGTCCTGACGGGTGTCGATGGCATACTTGAAGCACGAATGTGCGAAGGATGCTATGGACTTGTCGGTGTTGTGCATACCCTGGATAACGCCCGGGCCATCGAAATTGTGGATAACAACCTCCTCGCGGCTACCGCTCTTGCCCTCGAAGACAAGCTTGGCCACACCGGGCTCGTCGGCCTTTATCTCCACGCTCTTGTATACATCGCCATAGGCATGGCGGGCAATAGTGATGGGCTGTTCCCAGTTCTTCACCACCGGATGTATGGATGGTATCGTTATGGGAGCACGGAACACGGTGCCGTCGAGTATTGAGCGTATAGTGCCGTTGGGACTCTTCCACATCTCATGAAGTTTATACTCGTCCATGCGCTGGGCATTGGGAGTGATAGTGGCACACTTTACCGCCACGCCATATTTCTTGGTGGCCTCAGCAGCATCTATTGTAACTTGGTCACCGGTCTTGTCGCGGTAGGGCAAGCCAAGGTCATAATACTCTGTCTTCAGGTCTATGAACGGGAGAAGAAGCTCATCCTTGATCATTCTCCACAAAATCCTAGTCATCTCGTCTCCATCCATCTCTACGATGGGGGTTGTCATCTTGATTTTCTTCATACCTTAAAAATTATTAGTTGTGTCAATATAGACATCCTGTTTATTACTGTTTATATGGCACCTCATCCCAGATACTTAAGCAGTATCTTCACGTTGCCGCTCTGTCTGATTTTCATGAGGCTTCTCTCCTTAATCTGCCTTACTCTCTCACGCGTGAGACCCATGTCGGAGGCTATCTCCTCAAGCGTCTTCTCCCTGGTTCCGATGCCGAAACTCTCCTTTAGTATCTTCAGCTCCTTCCCGTGGAGAATATTCTCAAGCACAACTTCCACTTCCTGCTCCATCGACTCCTTATCGACATTCCTGTCGGTGTGTATGTCGTCTGATACCAGCCTGTCTGCCATGGAATTGTCCTCGCCATCGCCCAAAGGCGCGTCAATGCTCGTCTCCTTGTTGTCGCTCGCCATGCTCTGGGTCACCTTCTCCTCTTCGATGCCCGTTATCTCGGCCAGCTCCTCCGTTGAAGGCATCCGTCCGTATGTCTGCTGAAAACGTCCTATGGCCTGGTTGATGCGCATGATATAGCCCATTTGGTTGAGCGGTATGCGCACAAGCCTTCCTTGCTCGGCCAAAGCCTGCATGATGCTCTGCCGAATCCACCACACGGCATAGGATATGAACTTGAAGCCACGGGTGGCATCAAATTTATCGGCAGCTTTCACCAGCCCGATATTGCCCTCGTTGATAAGGTCGGTGAGCGACAGCCCCTTATGCTGATATTGCTTGGCAACGGAGACAACAAACCGCAGGTTGGCCTTTACCAGTCTGTCGCGCGCCTTCTCTCCCTCTGGACCGCCGAGGGAAATCTTGTGCGCCAGCTCTGTCTCCTCCTCTACTGAAACCATAGGCTCACGTGAGATGTCCACGAGGTATTTCTCCAGGCCCTCACTGTCACGGTTCGTGATGTTGTATGATATCTTTATCTGCCTCATAGTTCCATGATATTATCAATTTTGTGCGCTAAGTTAAAAAAAAAAAATGATAACTACACATATATGGAAAAAAATGTTACCCAAATGGTATTTATTTTATCATTTATCACTATTATTTCCTATTAAACAGACCAACAGTAACCACCTTTGCACTATGTTAAGCCATGCCTGTAGAACCACTGGTAAGGGCTTTTGTTGGCTATCACAGTGGAAAAACTTGCCGTTTTTTTGTAAATTTCAAACAGATTGTATAACTTTGCACCTCTAAAAGACCAAGAAGGTTTATCTAACTCTAAAAATTATTCATTATGGTAAAGTACAACTTGCACGAGCTAAAGCCGAAAGAGGCAAAGTACAGGTCGCTTGTCAGTCCAGAAATGATGGACAAACTTCAGGAGGGCATTCTAAGGATAATAGTAATGGAGAAGAAGTATAAGGACAAGAATTACTCTGCCAAGAACCTGGCCGAAGACCTTAACACCAACACCCGCTACATCAGCGCTGTAGTCAACACCAGATTTCACCAGAACTTCACGTCTTTTGTCAATTCCTACCGTATCAACGATGCCATGACACTTCTTACCGACAAAAGATACATCGGACTAAACATGGGCGACATCGCCGACATGGTTGGCTTTGCAAACAGACAGTCATTCTACGCTGCTTTCTACAAGTTTCAGGGAACAACACCAAGAGACTACAAGATGAAATATCTTTTGGAGCATCCTGACATCATGGCCAGCAGAAAGAAATAAGACATTCGTAAAAAACATAATTGTATAAAAACAATCACCACGGGGACATTCCATAAAGACGGAATGTCCCCGTGGTGGTTCTGTATATGTGGATTCAACAAAGCCCCCCTTGTATGTGTGTATTATTATTCACTTATATAGTTGAGCAAAAGACACCTCACATTGTGTTCTTTCCGAATATCCAGGGAGAAATATGCAGGCGGTCGAGTACATAGCCTATGGCCAGACTTCCGCACACTGCAAGCAGGAGCGAAAGGACAAGGAACAGGAGCCCCGTGGGGTCGAAGGAAAGAAAGGGTACCAAGGCTTTTGCAGACAAGGTAAATACTGGTGAGAACACATAGAGCAGCAGAGAGCGACGGCCAAGGAAAGATAGTACTTGCCGCAAGCGTGTTCCTGACAGACGGTAGACAGCAAGCAGCGAGCATACAGAGAGATACACCATGACGGCTCCGCCGGGAGTAGCCTTGTTAAGACAGGAAGGGAAGCAGGCCAGGGCGGCAAAGGGCAATACGGCAAGCAAGGTAGAAGGAAAGAACAGCGTGAACGGCTGGCCTGAAGTGCGCAGGGCATGGCCTGCGAGATAGTACATGGCGCATGGCAGCGAGAGGGTCAGTGGCGACAGCGATACTACGGCCATGACGACGACCATGGCAAGAAGACGTGCAAGCTTGCCCACAGGAAGCGACTGCGCTGCCTTTGTTATAAGGCCACATACTATCATGGTATGCAGATACCAGTATGGGCCGAGGGGGTTGAGCACTAGCTTGTCAAGGAATAGTGCGGGAGTGAGGTTGTCTACATGGTCAGAGACGGGGAGCAGGGATGCCGCAACGACATACGCGCTCTCCATGATGGCGTATGGCACGGCAATCCACATCATAGTGATGAGGAATTGCCGCCATGTTTTAGCCACGTTGACCAGATAGCCACTTACGAGCAGGAATGCCGGCATATGGAACGTATATACCACCTGCTTGGCATAGGGGTACAGGTGCTCGAAATAGACAAGGTGGAAGGCTATCATCAGCAGGATGAGTACTCCCTTCAGATAGTCAAGCTCCTGACTGCGGGCTGTGCTGGTCATGAATACTATTTGTCCCTGTTACTCCTTATTGGCTCTTTTTCTCTCCAGATGGTCGAGAATAGTTTTCCTCATTCGCATGTTCTTCGGTGTTACCTCCACCAGCTCATCGCCCTTGATGTACTCAAGACATTCCTCCAAGCTCATAACGGTCTTGGGAATGACGCGAGCCTTCTCGTCGGAACCAGAGGCACGCACGTTGGTGAGCTGTTTTGCCTTGGTGACGTTGATGACCAGGTCGTTATCGTGTACATGCTCGCCTACTACCTGTCCGGCATACACCTCATCACCCGGGTCGATGAAGAACTTTCCACGGTCCTGGAGCTTATCTATTGAGTAGGCATACGACGTTCCGGTCTCAAGTGCTATCATGGAGCCGTTGGTGCGACGCAGGATTTCGCCCTTGAAAGGCTGGTACTCCTTGAAGCGATGGGCCATGATAGCCTCGCCCTGTGATGCCGTGAGTACGTTGGTACGCAGGCCGATAATACCGCGTGAAGGTATCTCGAACTCTATGTTCACACGGTCGGACTGGCTCTCCATGGAGGTCATCTCGCCCTTTCGGCGTGTCACCATGTCTATCATCTTGCTTGCAAACTCCTCCGGGACATTGATGGTCAGTTCCTCGATAGGCTCGCACTTCTGTCCGTCGATGGTCTTGTAGATAACCTGCGGCTGTCCCACCTGCAGCTCGTAGCCTTCACGGCGCATGGTCTCGATGAGCACAGACAGATGGAGCACACCACGTCCGCTGACAATCCACTTGTCGGTAGAGTCCTCGAAAGGCCTAACCCTGAGAGCGAGGTTTTTCTCAAGCTCCTTGTTGAGTCTGTCCTGTATGTGCCGTGAGGTGCAGTATTTGCCTTCCTTTCCGAAGAACGGGCTGTCGTTGATGGTAAAGAGCATGCTCATGGTAGGCTCGTCAATGGCTATCGGCGGCAGAGGCTCGGGATTTTCAAAATCACAGATGGTATCGCCAATCTCGAATTTCTCCAGTCCTATGACGGCGCATATATCACCAGAGTCAACGCTGCTGGTCTTCTGGTGTCCCATACCCTCGAAGGTGTGCAGCTCCTTGATGCGTGTCTTCTCCTGCGATCCGTCACGATGACATATAGTAACGTTCATGCCGTCAGTAAGGGTTCCGCGGTGTACGCGTCCCACGGCAATACGGCCTGTATAGTTGCTGTAGTCGAGCGATGTGATGAGCATCTGAGGTGTTCCCTCAATCTGTCTTGGGGCTGGTATGACCTCTACAATCTTGTCAAGCAGATAGTCGATGTTGTCGGTAGGCTGGTTCCACTCCTCTGCCATCCATCCGTTCTTTGCCGAACCATAGACAACGGGGAAGTCGAGCTGGTCCTCAGTAGCGTTGAGCGCGAACATAAGGTCGAACACCATCTCGTAGACCTCCTCGGGACGGCAGTTGGGCTTGTCAACCTTGTTGACTACCACAATGGGCTTCAGTCCGAGCTGCAGGGCTTTCTGCAATACGAAGCGCGTCTGCGGCATCGGCCCCTCAAAGGCATCGACGAGCAGCAGACAACCATCGGCCATATTGAGCACACGCTCAACCTCACCACCAAAGTCGGAGTGACCCGGGGTGTCGAGGATGTTTATCTTTACTCCTTTCCAGTTTATGGATACGTTTTTCGAAAGAATGGTAATGCCACGCTCGCGTTCCAAATCGTTGGCATCGAGCACTTCTCCACTGTTATCCTGTCCGTCGCGGAAAAGCTTTCCGGCGAGCATCATCTTGTCGACGAGAGTTGTCTTGCCATGGTCGACGTGAGCAATAACTGCTATGTTCCTAATGTCTTGCATTGTATAAAATGATATAAATCGGGTGCAAAATTACAAAAAAATATTGGATGTGCTTGTCATTATCGGAAAAAAGTTGTAACTTTGCACCCGCATTTTTGCACAACATTATTAATTATTTACAAAAGCTATGTATTTAGACAAGGCAAAAAAAGAAGAGATCTTTGGCAAGTACGGAAAGTCTAACTCTGATACTGGCTCAGCTGAGAGCCAGATAGCATTGTTCTCATACCGTATTGCCCATTTGACGGAGCACGTAAAGAAGCACCGTAAAGATTATACTACCACACGTTCTCTGACACAGCTGGTAGGAAAGCGCCGTGCATTGCTCAATTACCTCTACGATCGCGACATCAACCGCTATCGTGCCATCATCAAGGCCCTCGGCCTCCGCAAGTAATTGCAGCAAGCAAAAAAAACAAGCCGTTCTCCTTTGGAGAGCGGCTATTTTTGTTTTAGAGAGTAGGGTTAGCAGTTTTGACCATCCCAGACGCAAAGCATTGCATCGGCCAACGCAAAGCTTTGCATCGGCCCACGCAAAGCTTTGCAATCGCCCACGCAAAGCTTTGCAACCATACTTACAAACGTTTGCTGGAAAAGGCACCTTCATTTAGGTCCCATCCCCATGTTTTTCCACTGAGCCATTTCGGGACTGTTCTTATGCCAAGGGCGATTTTAGCCTCTTGCTAATTAATGGAGCGCTCCTTATCGTAGAACCTTCTTTCCATCAATTATATACAACTGTTTGCGTTGACCAGGAGTTGCTGTCTTGGGCAGAGCCTTCAGTCGCATTCCGGCAAGGTTGTATATGGCATGAGGAGCCTCGCCGGAATGGTCGTTGGCCGTGAGGCTTATTCCCGATGTAGCATCCGACAATTCAATAGAGTTGGCATTCAAGACATTGCAGTCGTTCTTGTCATCGGGATTGTACTTGGCCACGAATGCCACGGCCGACATCTTGTCAATGTTCCATTCCTCAGGAATAACAAAGGAGTAATCGGCATCATAGCCTTCCTGCAGGTCTATGGCGTCTCCCCACGACGGGGTAAGACTCTTGCGTGCCGCATGGCGATGCCAGAAATCGCCCAGAGCACCGCGCTGCGTTGTAGTGAAAATACTGTCCTCGGTCAGGAACACATACAGCCTGGCCATATCGGCACCTTCCACGGGCAGCAGCTGGTTGCCCTTGACATTGACCGACACCATTCTTGTCTCGCGGTCAAGAGCGACATTCATATCGACGGACACCAGTGCAGGTATCTTCATCGCAACGTCATGGAAGAGCCTTGCGCGCGAGCCACTGCCCTCTATCACAGGTACACCATAATTATAATAGTCTGGATATTCCTCGCCAAAGTTCGTACGGTCGGCCATCAGGGCTGGAGCAAAGAGGTTTGACGGTTTGTAGAACCACTCGTAGTCCTTGCTTGCGTCTATTGTCAGGCCGTCGGTGTAGAAGCCGGCATGATGGCAAAGTTCCACATAATCGTCGCAGTCCTTCATAGCCTCGGCGATGGCGACATGGGCACCAGCGCAGTTAACGCACAGCTCTGTGGAGAACACCTCCAAAAGCATCTTGCGCTGAACGAACGACTCCCTGCAGACAGCCCTTTTTGTTGCCGAGCGGTTGTCTGCATCTATAGGGTCAGGACTACCATTGACGGCTGATATGCGCAACTGCAGGTCGTACTCACCCTCGTCGGACAATGTGTAGCCTGCCAAGGTAAAGGTGCCCTTGCTTCGTGGTTTTACGCCCGACATGGTAATGGTCTCTGTCGAGGCAACGTTGCCATCGACGATATAGCTGAACGTAAGGCTTGTCACATCGTCAAGTCCGAGATTGAAGAACTCTCCCTCGCATGCTGTCTGAGCATCTCTGAGAGCATAGGCAGGCATGCGGAGTGTGCCGAGGCGCACATTGGTCCGTGGCAGGTTGTCTCCATCAACAATTGCCTTAATGGCCGAACTACTGCCGTTGTCGTAAGTCTTCCATCCAAGAGTATCACACTTTATCCACTCCTCGTCAGCCACCAGCCTCTTGCAGTATGCGAGAAAGCGTTGCCCCTTGGCCTCAAACCCTACGTATATGGCAGAACCGTCGACAACGTAAGGACTATCGAGCGTCACATCGACCCACCCCGAGCCAGCTGTCGTGAAAGCCTGCTCGGCAAGGGGAGTGCCTTTGAGGTCGGATGTCACGAACACCCTGCCCTCGTCGGTAGCCCCACATACGGCCACCTTTATCGTCCGAATGGTGCATCCCTTGTATGCCTGCATGGTGGACGCAGGAAAGAACAAAGCCTCACCTGGTGCCTCTACCCCACTCTTTACTTGTTCCATCAGGGCCGTTCCAGTGCTGCTGACGTTGGAGAGGGCAATCTCGTCAGCTCCAGCCGTCAGCGGCATAAGGCCGACAAAGGCCGCAAACACTATGCTTGCGACCCTTGAGGCGGTATGGAAAGAATTATGTATTGTCATTTTGCAACCTTGAAAGTCTTCACTCCGGCAGCGGTAGCCACTCTGAGGACGTATGTTCCTGCAGGCATTGCCGAAAGGTCTATTGCCTGCCTCTGTCCAGCAGACTTGAGGTATTTGCCTGAGGCATCATAAAGGCTTACAGCGAGGTATGCTCCATGTATGCTGGCCTTGTTGCCATCGAAATCGAGCGAAACGCCCATATTGGAGTTCAGGGTATTGCCAATGCCATCGGTAATATTCTCAGATGCGCATATGGGATAGTTGTATGGCGTATCTCCGATAATAGCCGTTCCCGCTCCCACGAATACTTTTCCCTCATCGTCGCAATCCCACATCGGATACATGCCCTGGTACGATATAGGGTAGCGATTGCCTGCTGCATCTGCACAAAGGGTCTCATCGGTCAATACGGACAATCTGTCACTCGGCGAGATCATGAAATAAGTAATGTCGCCAGAAGCTTGCTGGTAGTAGCCGTAGAGATTGCCTTTGGCATCGGAGTTGTATATGCATCCGCCATTGAAATTCTTGACGTCATCCTCTTCCTCTCCGCAATCGTATATCTGGTAAAGGATGCCGTCGCGGACGAAGGCAGGATTGAAGCCGCCGCTGCCGGCGATGTTGAGTCCGGCGTAGGTCTTGCCGTCGGGAGTGATGCAGCGGCCAAAGAAGTAGCTTGCAGAAACGTCCCTGTCTGGTGAGACGAACTTTCCGCCATCCAGAAGCCTGTGGTTGCCGGCTTTGCCCAACTCTGTATTGTAGCTGTCTATGACATACTCTCCATTGTCGTTCTGCTTCCATACTATTGGAATACCGATTGACCTCTCATAAGTGGTGCCCTGAAACTCGAATGTACCTACCTTATACTGGATGTTGCCACCAATATACTTGCCATCGGGAGTGATGGCCCTGGCCTCATCAGCAAAGTAGCCCTCCTTGGCCTGGTATTCAGAGTAGTTCTCGGGAACGGGAAGATAAAACCACTCATCATTGTCTACTCGCCTCCATGCCGGATAGCAGGCACCTTCTGCCTCCACCTCATAGCTTCCTACCACGATACCATCGTTCGATACGTCGAGCGCAGACACGCGCAAGGTCTTTGTCGACAACGACTCCAACTGGTCCGGAGCATCTTTCCTCCAAAGGAAGGCGCATCCATAGTCGGTAGTCATCCCCTGGTCATCACAACCTACGGCGTACTTGCCGTTTGATGATACGTGGTTGAACACACCAGCCACACCATAGGTCTCCTTGTAGCCTCCACCAAAGTCGATAAAGAATTCTGCGTCCTTAAAATCATGGACTGTAAAATTGTCCTGAGCATTGGCATTAAAGCCTAATGCAGAAAGGACAGCGAATACTGCGTAAAATTTCCTCATATGAATTGTCTTGCTATATATAGATTATTATACGTTTCCTGTATTTTGCTGCAAAGATAATAAAAATATATTTATCAGTACCATTCTACGGTCTATTTTGTTACTTAGCGCATGAAATACAGCATAAGCGCGGCATATGCCACAGCTATCAGTGTGCGCAATCAAGGAAGGGTGTTTAAGCCTGTCAATATGCTACAGAACATTCAAACCCTGCCGCCACAACCCGTGCACTGATACCATCAAGGGTAGCCTTGTCGGCCTTGCGGAGTGTCTTCACTGGGGTGTCACGGTCAATGGTGTAGATCATAACCTTGGAAGGAGCAATGCTGCGGATAGCGTCAAGCCATGGGGCGACGAACTGCTCGGAAGTGTTGTCGACATCGTCACCTTCCACATCGCCTTTCATGAAAATGGTCTGGATGATGACGTGGCCGTTGAACTTTCTCATTAGCTCAATGGTATTGCCTATATCAAATCCATGTTGCTGCGGGCGGTTCACCTTATATATATAATAGGTGTCAACGGTATCGAGCTTGAGGATGTTGTCGTCGACCTTCATCAGGGCACTGAAGACATCTGGCCTTCCAATGAGCGTAGCATTGCTCAACACGCTTATTCGGGCATTGGGGCAATAGCGGTTTCGCATACTGATGGTGTCGTCAACAATAGCCGCGAAGTCGGGATGAGCTGTCGGCTCGCCATTGCCGGCAAAAGTAAGCACATCGGGGACCTTCCCTTCTGAAAGCATAATATTGAGAGCCTGCTCAAGGGCGGCTGAGACATCCTGCCGTGTGGGACGTGGCAAGACTGTATGCCTCTGACCGTTTGTGCCGCACTCGCAATACACGCAGTCGAAATTGCAAATTTTCCCGTCTCCCGGCATAAGGTTTATGCCAAGCGACAGCCCAAGCCTGCGACTATGTACAGGACCGTATATGGGTGAATGGTGTAGAGATGTTGTCATAATCGTGTGCAAAAGTAACGATTATTTCGCAAGTATGGTTGTTAACGCTCGTTAAACTCTCGTTTAATAGCCATTTTTTTTGTTACTTTGCAGCTGATTTGGCTTATTATTGCCTTTTAGTACAATGGTAAAGAAACACAGAAAGACCGGCAAGCGTTCAGGCTTGCAGGCAATTACGTTATGTATAAGCACCGCCCTGGTGCTCATTTTGCTGGGATTGGTGGTGCTCACCACTCTTGCAGGGCGCAACCTCTCTGCTCATGTTAGGGAGAACCTTGTTGTTACGCTCATGCTTGAGCACGACATGACCGACTCTGAGGGCAACCAGATGTGCAATGCCGTGAAGAAGAGCTCATACATAAGGAGCATCAACTTCATCAGCAAGGAAAGAGCACTGAAAGAGGCAACAAAAGAGATGGGGGCAGACCCCAGCGAGTTTACCGAGGGGCTTAATCCCTTCTCGCCGTCAATAGAGATTACCCTGAACAGCGAATATGCCAACAACGACTCGCTGAGATGGATAGCCAAAGAGCTGAAGCGGTACCCGAAGGTTACTGAGATAAGCTACCAGAAAGACCTGGTGGAGGCCGTAAACCGCAACCTTGCCAAGATAGGACTTGCGATGCTCACTTTGGCCGTGCTGCTCACATTTGTCTCATTCTCGCTTATCAACAACACCGTGCGCCTGGGCATCTACGCCCGCCGCTTCTCCATCCACACCATGAAGCTCGTTGGAGCCTCCTGGGGATTCATACGCCGTCCGTTCGTAAGCCGTGCCGTTGTCATAGGACTGGTGGCCTCGCTATTCGCCATTGCGGCCCTTGGCGGAATGTCGTATGCGATGGTGTGCTACGAGCCAGACATCGTCACTATAGTGTCATGGCAGGACCTTGCCATCACCGCGCTGGCGGTAGTGGTGTTCGGAATTGTCATCACTTCCATCTGCGCCAACATCTCGGTAAACAAATTCCTGAAGATGAAGGCTGGCGACCTTTACAAAATCTGACAGTCGGAACACGGGTGACCGAACAGGCATACCATACTATAGAAACAGAGGAAAACAGCAATCATAAAATCAACTACATACATGAACAAGAGAAACTACGCATTCGACAAGACCAACTTCATTCTGTTGGCTGTCAGCATGCTTATTGTCATCATAGGCTTTGTGCTTATGAGCGGCTCAAGCTCAGACGAGTCAGCATTCAATGCCGACATCTTCAGTGCCACCCGCATAAAAGTGGCACCTGTTGTATGTTTCGTGGGATTTATATCCATGATTTACGCTATCGTCCGCAAACCCAAAGACAGCAAGGAGGCTGAAGAGTAATTATGGACTGGTTGGAAGCTCTCATCCTCGGTGCCCTGCAGGGACTCACCGAGTATCTGCCTGTAAGCAGCAGTGGCCATCTTGCCATTGGCTCCTACCTCTTTGGTGTAAACCCAGACGACAACCTGACCTTCACTGTAGCCGTACATGTCGCAACAGTGCTGAGTACTCTCGTGATACTATGGAAAGAGATTTCATGGATATTCCGCGGACTCTTCAAGGGCCAGCTAAACGATGAGACACGCTATGTGCTCAACATCATAGTGTCAATGATACCTGTTGGCATAGTGGGCGTATTTTTCAAGGATGCCGTTGAGGAAGTGTTTGGCTCCGGCCTCGCCATTGTCGGCACGATGCTGCTGGTGACAGCCTTGCTGCTCACGTTCTCATACTATGCGCGGCCACGCCAGAAGGAGACCATATCCATGCGCGACGCCTTTATCATCGGACTGGCACAGGCTGCCGCCGTCATGCCCGGTCTGTCTCGCTCGGGCAGCACCATTGCCACAGGTCTTCTGCTTGGCAACAAGAAGGAGACGCTGGCACAGTTCTCGTTCCTGATGGTCATACCACCAATCCTTGGCGAGGCACTCCTCGACGTCTACAAGGCTGTGGCTCATGGCTCCGAGGCTGCCGTTGGCAACATCTCGCCATTGGCTCTTGGCGTAGGCTTCCTGTCATCATTCGTCTTCGGCTGTCTGGCCTGCAAGTGGATGATAGACATCGTGAAGAAAGGCAAGCTGGTCTATTTCGCCATCTACTGCGCCATCATAGGTGTCATCACCCTTGCCTGCTCGTTCTCCTAAGAGAGTTGGGCAACAATTTGCTGATACTCTACGTTCAACCATAACAACCTTACAGTAACATGGACTTCCTTAAAGGCGAGATTATGGCTGTCGACAAGCCTTACAGAATGTCGAGCTTTGGAGCACTCGCACATGTGCGGTACGTCATGTCCAAACGGCTGGGCAAGAAGGTGAAGATTGGCCACGCTGGTACCCTTGACCCGCTTGCCACAGGTGTTCTCGTTCTCTGCACAGGTAAGAAGACAAAACTGATTGAGCAGCTGCAGACCCACACCAAGGAGTATGTAGCCACCATGCAGCTCGGAGCGACTACCGACAGCTACGACCGCGAGCATACCGTCAACCGCACCTACCCCAAGGAGCATATATCACTTGAGCTCATACGCTCGGTGCTTCCACAGTTTATTGGCGACATAAGTCAGGTACCGCCAACATACAGTGCCGTAAAGGTGAACGGTGACAGGGCATACAGCCTGCGCCGCAAGGGTGACAGCGTAGAACTGGCACCAAAGACGGTACGCATTGACGAGATAGAAATCCTCGACTTCAATGCCCACGAGAAAACGCTCGCAATAAGGGTGGTATGCGGAAAGGGCACTTACATCAGGGCCCTGGCACGCGACCTCGGACGGGCACTCGGCAGCGGAGCGTTCCTGACATCGCTGCGGAGAACAAGAGTCGGAGACATAAGAGTGGAAGACTGCGTAGACTTCGACAATGTCGCAGAGTGGCTCGACAAAGTACTGACCGAATAATTAAAATTTTAAGCACCCCATCAATATACAGAATTCAAATGAAACTATCACAATTCAAATTCAAACTGCCCGATGAGCAGATTGCGCTCTATCCTCATGGATACGACCGTGAGTTCAAGAACGATGCCGGGGAGACAGAACACTACCGGATTGTACGCCGTGACGAGGCCAGACTGATGGTGCTGCACCGTAAGTCGGGACAGATAGACCTCTTCCAGAAAGATGCTGACGGCAACCCCATTGAGGGAAAATACATAGAGTTCCGCAATATCATCGACTATTTCGATGAAGGCGATGTCTTTGTATTCAACGATACCAAGGTATTCCCCGCCAGACTCTATGGCACCAAGGAGAAGACCGATGCCAAGATAGAGGTGTTCCTGCTCAGGGAACTGAACAGGGAAATGCGCCTGTGGGATGTCCTTGTGGAGCCTGCCCGTAAGATACGTATCGGCAACAAGCTCTTCTTCGACGACTCCGGAACCATGGTTGCCGAGGTTATCGACAATACCACAAGCCGCGGACGTACTCTGCGCTTCCTGTACGACTGCCCGCACGAGGAATTCAAGCGCGAGCTCTTCGCCCTTGGCGAGGCTCCTCTGCCACGCTATGTCATTGACCGCCGCGAGAGCCACCACGGTACGGATGAGGACCATGAGGACTTCCAGTGCATCTTCGCACGCAATGAAGGTGCTGTGACAGCTCCCGCCACTGGCCTGCACTTCACACGCGAGCTGATGAAGCGAATGGAGATAAAGGGCATTGAGAGCGCATACATAACACTGCATTGCGGACTGGGCAACTTCAACCCTATAGAGGTTGAGGACCTCACCAAGCACAAGATGGACTCTGAGCAGATGGTGGTATCGCCAGAGGCTTGCAACATCGTTAACAGCGCAAGGGAGAAGGGACACCATATATGCTCCATAGGCACCAGCGTGCTCAAGGCAACAGAGACCGCCGTAGGTGTGGACGGAAGACTGAAGGAGTATTCCGACTGGACTAACAAATTCATATTCCCACCCTATGACTTCGGACTATCCGATGCCATGGTTGCCAACTTCTACCACCCGCTCTCGCCACTGCTCATGGCAACGGCGGCATTCGGTGGCTACGAGAATGTCATGCGCTGCTACGACCTGGCGGTTAAGAACGGATACATGTTCGGATGCTACGGTGACTCCCTATTAATAGTCAACGACTGATGCACACTGTATATATAGCTCTTGGCTCCAATCTTGGGAACCGCCGCGGAGTGATGCGCGAGGCACTCATACAACTGTCTGAAAGAGTTGGCGAGGTCGTAAAGGCTTCGTCACTCCACGAGACAGAGCCATGGGGGTTCAACTCACCAAACATGTTCCTCAACGCCTGCGTGAAAGTGATTACGACAATGTCGCCAAGACGGGTGCTCGAAGTAACGCAGCAGATAGAGCGCGACCTCGGACGTTTGAACAAGTCGGAGAACGGCCTCTACGAGGACAGAATTATCGACATCGACATCCTGCTCTATGATGATCTGACCATTGACGAGCCAGACCTGAAGATACCGCACCCGGACATGTACAAGCGGGACTTCGTAATGAAGCCGCTTTCCGAGATTATGTGACACGGTTCCCCGCAAAGGAGTGTCACAGAAACTGCTGTTAGCCGCTTTCGAAAGCCTATTCGGAAACACCCTGCCATATCCTTTATCTACACAAACAATATCTTTTGTGCGCAAAAAGTCTCTTTTTGTGCATTTTATTTGGTGTAGAAGTAAAAATCTTGTAATTTTGCAGTCTATAAAACCTGAATTATCAAAATTCTACTATAAATAAATTATGAGTTTAAACATTGTTGTGCTTGCAAAGCAAGTACCAGACACACGCAACGTGGGCAAGGATGCCATGACAGCCGAAGGAACTGTCAATCGTGCTGCCTTGCCTGCCATCTTCAATCCTGAAGACTTGAACGCTCTTGAGCAGGCTCTTCGCCTGAAAGAGCAGAATCCCGGTTCCACTGTAGGCATTCTTACCATGGGACCTCCCCGTGCGGCAGAGATTATCCGTCAGGGACTCTATCGTGGTGCCGACACCGGATGGCTGCTGACAGACAGACTCTTTGCAGGAGCTGACACTCTCGCTACTTCCTATGCGCTGGCTACAGCCATCAAGAAGATTGGCAACGTGGACATCGTCATCGGTGGTCGCCAGGCTATCGACGGTGACACAGCACAGGTTGGACCGCAGGTAGCTCAGAAGCTTGGCCTCAACCAGGTTACCTACGCAGAGGAAATCCTGAAGTGCGAGGACGGCAAGCTCACCATCCGCCGCCAGATAGACGGTGGCGTGGAGACCGTAGAGGCTCCAATGCCTGTGGTGGTGACAGTAAACGGCAGTGCAGTCCCATGCCGTCCGTGCAATGCGAAGCTTGTAATGCAGTACAAGCGTGCTACTGCTCCCATGGAGCGTACCGAGGACATGCCATACAAGGAGCTGTATGCCGAGCGCCCGTACCTCACACTCAACCAGTGGTCGGTGGCTGATGTCGATGGCGACCCACAGCAGTGTGGTCTCAGCGGCTCGCCAACTAAGGTGAAGGCAGTCAAGAACATCGTCTTCCAGGCTAAGGAGAGCAAGACTCTCACTGGCAGCGACGCTGACGTAGAGGGACTGATAAAGGAATTGTTGAACGAGAAGATTATTGGGTAGCCTCACCCCCGCCCCCTCTCCAATAGAGAGGGGAGATAAAAAGCCTCACCCCCTTGTCCCTCTCCATGAGAGAGTGGGAGATAATTACTTTTAAGGGATGATGTGTGAGGGATTACTTTTTAGGGTGATTTTGAGGACATTCTCAATTTTTCTTTAATGTAACATAATGTAAATTTAATAATAATTGAAATATGAATGATAATCTTGGAGCAGCAGTAACGACTCCCCTCTCTCATGGAGAGGGGCAAGGGGGTGAGGCTGTCTTTGTATATTGCGAAATCGAGGGCACACAGGTGCAGGAGGTTTCTCAGGAGCTGTTGACAAAGGGACGCAAGCTGGCTAACGAGCTGGGTGCCGACCTCAACGCCGTAGTTGCCGGAACCGGCATCAAGGGTAAGGTAGAGGAGCAGATACTGCCTTACGGTGTGGACAAGCTCTTCGTCTTCGACGGCGAAGGACTGTTCCCATATACCTCTGCTCCCCATACAGACATTCTCGTAAACCTCTTCAAGGAGGAGAAACCACAGATATGCCTGATGGGAGCGACTGTTATTGGCCGTGACCTCGGTCCACGTGTATCATCATCTCTCACCAGCGGACTCACCGCTGACTGTACAGAGCTTGAGATTGGCTCTTACGAGGACAAGAAGTCTGGCAAGACCTACGAGAATCTGCTCTATCAGATTCGTCCTGCCTTCGGTGGTAACATCGTTGCCACAATTGTCAATCCCGACCACCGTCCACAGATGGCTACCGTTCGTTCGGGTGTTATGCAGAAGGCCGTCTACGAGGGCAAGGCAAAGGGTGAGGTTGTTTATCCCGAGGTATCGAAGTATGTTTCTGCCGAGGCATACGTAGTAAAGGTACTCGACCACCACGTAGAGGCTGCCAAGCACAACCTCAAGGGTGCTCCCATCGTTGTAGCAGGCGGTTACGGAGTAGGCTCTAAGGAAGGTTTCGACCAGCTCTTCCAGCTTGCCAAGGTTCTCCATGGTGAGGTTGGCGGTAGCCGTGCTGCCGTTGATGCCGGCTGGATAGACCATGACCGTCAGATTGGCCAGACGGGTGTCACCGTACATCCCAAGGTGTATATCGCCTGCGGTATCAGCGGACAGATACAGCACATCGCCGGTATGCAGGACTCTGGCATCATCATCTCAGTGAACAGCGACCCCGAGGCACCAATCAACAAGATTGCCGACTATGTGATAGTAGGCACGGTTGAGGAGGTGGTGCCGAAGCTGATAAAGTATTATAAGCAGAATAATAAGTAGCCTCACCCCCGGCCCCTCTCCAAGGGGAGAGGGGAGATGATATGTTTTTCAGCTTGAGTTTTGAGAGTCATGATTTGAGACTGAGTTGAGATTCATGATTTGATATAACAGAATAAGGGATGGAGAAGAAACAGAAATTTGGTTTTATGATGGCTGCTCCTGACAGATATGCTATTCTTAAGGAGTTTGCACGAGAGAACCGAAGGAAGATGACCCTTAGTGAGACCATACTTTGGGAACAACTTCGCCAACTACCAAGCACATTTCATTTCAGAAGACAACATATCATAGGGGATTTTATTGTTGATTTCGTCTGTCTCGAACAGTTATTGATTATTGAAGTGGACGGAGGTTACCATTCCGAACCACAGCAAATTGAGGATGACCTATTCAGAACAGAGAAGCTTAACAAATATGGTTTTACTGTCCTAAGGTTCAAAAACGAGCAGATAACCGACAATATTGATGAGGTAATGAAAGAGATAAAAAACACTTTGTATAACGAATAAAACAAAATTCACACCCAGCCCCTCTCCTACACGAGAATTCAGGCTAAAGCAAACGCTCTCCATCCAACAGATGAAACCAAGCGTACAAAGCATATTATCTCCCCTCTCCCCTTGGAGAGGGGCCGGGGGTGAGGCTTTTAGATTATGGCAAACTATTATACCGACCATCCCGAGTTTGAGTTCTACCTCAACCATCCGGAGATGAAGCGCATCGTTGAACTGAAAGAGCGCGGCTTTGCCGACAAGGCTCAGTATGCAGACGCTCCCGTTGACTTCGATGACGCAATAGAGAACTACAAGAAGTTGCTCGAGATTACTGGCGACATCGCCGCCAATATCCTTGAGCCTAACGCTGAGGACGTTGACCTTGAGGGTCCGCACCTCGTTGACGGACGCATGGTATATGCTTCCAAGACCTTCGACAACCTCGATGCCACACGCAAGGCTGGCCTTTGGGGTGTGTCCATGCCTCGCCGCTATGGTGGCCTGAACATGCCTATCACTCCCTACTCTATGGCTTCGGAGATTGTTGCTGCTGCCGATGCCGGCTTCCAGAACATCTGGAGCCTGCAGGACTGTATAGAGACCCTCTATGAGTTTGGCTCCGAGGAGCAGCGCCAGAAGTACATTCCACGTGTATGCGCCGGCGAGACCATGTCCATGGACCTTACCGAGCCTGATGCCGGTTCCGACCTTCAGCGCGTGATGCTCAAGGCAAGCTATGACGAGGAGAACAACTGCTGGCGACTGAACGGTGTGAAGCGTTTCATCACCAATGGCGACTCCGACATCCACCTCGTGCTTGCACGCTCTGAGGAAGGCACACACGACGGACGCGGACTGTCGATGTTCATCTACGACAAGCGCGACGGCGGTGTGACAGTACGTCACATCGAGCATAAGCTTGGCATCCACGGCTCTCCTACCTGTGAGCTTGTATACAAGAATGCCAAGTGCGAGCTGTGCGGAAGCACACGTATGGGTCTTATCAAGTATGTGATGGCTCTTATGAACGGTGCCCGTCTCGGCATCGCCGCACAGTCAGTAGGTGTCAGCCAGGCTGCCTACAACGAGGGACTGGCCTATGCCAAGGAGCGCAAGCAGTTCGACACTGCCATCATCGACTTCCCTGCCGTATATGACATGCTCAGCCGCATGAAGGCAAAGCTCGATGCAGGTCGTGCCATCCTCTATCAGACAGCACGCTATGTGGATATCTACAAGGCTCTCGACGATATAGCACGCGAGCGCAAGCTCACTCCCGAGGAGCGTGCCGAGCAGAAGAAGTATACTCGTCTTGCCGATGCCTTCACACCGTTGGCAAAGGGTATGAACTCAGAGTATGCCAACCAGAACGCCTACGACGCCATACAGATACATGGTGGCTCAGGCTTCATCATGGAGTACAAGAGCCAGCGCCTCTATCGTGACGCACGTATCTTCTCCATCTACGAGGGTACAACGCAGCTGCAGGTCGTTGCAGCCATCCGCTACATCACCAACGGCACCTATCTCTCGATAATGAAGGAGATGATGGAACGTCCTATCTGTGAGTGCGCCGCTCCCATGCGCGAGCGTATCGGCAAGCTCATCGCCATCTACGAGGATGCCCTCAACTACGTCAAGGAGCAGGGCAACCAGGAGGTGCAGGACTTCCTCGCACGCCGTCTCTACGAGATGACTGCCGACATCATCATGTCGCTGCTGTTGCTTGAGGATGCCACACGTGCTCCCGAGCTGTTCAAGAAGAGCATCAACGTCTTCCTTCGTCATGCCGAGGCTGAGTGTACTGCTCACCACGCATACATCAAGGCGTTCACGGCTGAGGACCTCGAAAACTTCAGGGCAAGATAAACCTACCCCACTGTTTTTCAAAATGCAGAAACAACGAGGGAGATACGGAACAAATCCGTATCTCCCTCTTATCGTTTCCCGAATTCACACTCATCTGTAGGAACTTGCCTCATGATACTTTTTTCGGGTGATATTATATTGTTGCGTGGTATATGTATATTGTTATCATGGCCGATAAGGTTAATAACCTTGCAGCCGTAAGGTTAATAACCTTAAGGCCGTAAGGTTATTAACCTTATCGGTGATGCAAACGTATTCGTAGGCAATGTCATAGGTATTTGCCCCACTTGAATAATAATATTCTATAAAGTATCACTCCATATCTCGTACGAACCACACATATCATCTTCCATATTTCCTTCTGAGTATGATAATGAAGATAACCAAAAATACTATCAATTATGATTTCTATTCATTTTAGTCTGAAAATCAAAATCCCTTTACTGAAGACAAGAAAGCAGAAAGTGTCACTAAAGACAAGAACAGATCCGGTAAGGCACCAGTTATCACTCTTCGACCATGTCGGCCGTCTGTCAGGCAAAGTAAGCCCGAAAACGACGCAGAACTACCTCACGGCTCTGAGGTCGTTCTCTCTGTTCCTCGGCCATCCACAATCTTACCTTTGCGACATCACTCCCAAAAACATCACCGACTATCAGCAATGGCTCTCCATCAAAGGTGTTTGCCGCAACACCTCATCATGCTACATGCGGTCGCTGAGGGCTATATATAATAAGGTGTCAACAAAGTCCGGCAGGCGTAAGGCCAATCCCTTTGCCGGAATCTTTACAGGCAATGCTCCAACCATCAGGCGAGGCATCAGCGTAAAGACCATACGGCGCATTGCCGCACTCAACCTTCCTGCTGGCAGCAGCCTGTGCCGCGCACGCGACATGTTCCTCTTCTCCGTCTATACCATGGGCATGCCCTTTGCCGACATTGTAAGACTGACGAAAGCGCAGGTGTCCAACAATATGATTGTCTATCTCCGTAAAAAGACTCTGAGACAGGTGAGAATAAGCATCGAGAAATGCATGACCGACATCATCAACAGATACCACCAGGAGGACAGTCCACTACTCTTTCCATTCCTACAAAAAGGCGCAGAGGGACTAAAACAGTATCAGTCGCTGCTCTCCACACAAAACAAACTACTGAAAACCATCGGCAAGATGGCCAAGGCAGAACTGCCGCTAAGCACTTACGTCGCACGACACTCGTGGGCAACCATAGCTTATCAGGAAAAGGTCGACCTGACCGTTATTTCCGAAGCCTTGGGACATGCCAACACCAAGACCACGCAAATATATATAGGGAAAATCGACAACAACTTGCTCAAAAAGGAAAATAGGAAAGTGTTAAGCAAACTAAATGCTGCACCTATTCATAAGAGGTGAAAATAACTCAATTATTTCAGTCTGCAAAGTTAGCTTAAAATCTTATTCTCACCAAATTAGCTCAAACAAAATACTTCTTGGATAAACATTGTTTAACATACATACAACATAATTCTACGTTGTATTATTGTAGTATAACTTGCTTGTACACTGTTGGTTACACACTTCAAACCTCCTCTTATGAAGAGGTTGAATCTGCATTCTTAAAACTCAATACGGTCAGGATGGGTTCGTGAGAATACATCATGGCGAGCTTTTTTTATTACGGGCGCAAAGTCGTGAGACGCCTGCGTCCTTTTTTCTGATACAGTCAGATGCCGCGGTTTCGCCAAGGCACAACAAAATATAACCCAAGCTCCTTACTGTCTCGCAGCATTGTGGAGCTATCGTACAGAGCAGACTTCTATAACTACCAGTCGGCAAAGTCTTAATAAGCTTTCAACTCAATAAATATAACAACAGGGACTTACTCTTCCCTGAATTTGCAGAAGAAATGAACATAAAAATTAAAAGTATGAAGAAAAAGTATTCTACACCAGTAGCTGAGGTTATCGTGGCCCACACCAATGTGGTCATGAGGCCTGCTTCATGGTCAAGCGGAAATGGAGACAACTTTCCAATCATTGAAGGAACCCCCGAACCTCCTGTTGTCGACCCGTATAGTGCAAAGAGGTTCAATCTCTGGTCTGATGAAAATAAAGAAGACTCAAAAGGAGTTAATTGGTAATCAAAACTTAAAAACGACAGACTCATGAACAAAAGAACATTACTCATAGCAATTGTGGCCCTCGTAGGTCTATGCACTACAAACAAGGGCCATGCTGCCGCAACGGTAGAGGAAATCAATTGGAGCAATTATGCCAAGACCGTCGATGAAGTTGCTAATACAGAGACATACGTGTATCTGTACAATACAAATGCCAAGAAATTCCTTACCTCTGGTGGTGTATATGGAATGGAAGGTATATTCGCCAGTGTGGGTATGCGTTTCAAGATAGAAACGTCGGATAAAAATGGATGCTATAGAATAATATCACGTTTTGACAACCCTAATCAGGGCAATTGTGTGGCAATAGCTGAAGATCAAAATCAAACCATCTATCTTGACAGACAATCCAAGTACGATAATACTAGCGGGTATATGTCCCTTAACAGATGGAGGTTTATACTAGATGCAAGTGGCAAGGCTTATTCTATCAGGAATAATGATGATTTTAAAACCACTACCGGCGGCTATTGGGATAAGACTTACTACACGTACTATTATTGGATGTCATATTCAGAGACTAATAATAAGTTAGTATCGTCTTCAACTGATAAGAGCAGTACAAGCGGCTACCCAACTCCTAAAACCCCTGCTGCAGAATGGATTATAGTAACAGAAGCCGATTACCGAGCTGAAATCTCCCGTCTTGAGGCTACATTCATCAACGTTTCCGGCCTAATATATGACACACGCTTCGACAGAAACAACGCAGATGTTAATCAATGGACATTGGAGGAAAATGCTACTGTAAACAACACATGGGATGTATACACCGAGGAAGCTGACTATGGTGCCTATAACGCAGCTTCGATAGAATCGGGGACAGGCAAGCTGTCACAAACCATTACGGGACTTACTCCTGGTCTGTACAGAGTAACATGCCAGAGCTTCGATGTCACAGACGGTACAAATGATTGCGCATATCTCTTTGCTAATAATGAGAAGTCTCTCGTAAATACTATCTCAACAGAAGTTTTTGGAAAAGGCACATCCATCACCACTACTAATAATGCCATAAAGGCGGGAGCCATATTCGCAGGCAACGACACATACAACACCGGTGAGGGAAACCAAGCCTACACTAACGAGATATACGTAATGGTGGGCGAAGACGGAATCCTGACCTTCGGTATCGATAAGACATGCGAGGACGGAATGGTATTTGCCGACAACTTCGAGCTGTTCTACTGCGGTACACAACAGATGTTCCTTGATGCAAACAACACATCAACGGCATCAAGAACGGTGACAGACGGTACAGCAACGGGTATCGACTATACGGAATATAAGTACCCTGTGCGTCTGAACCTTCGCCGCAGCTTCAAGCTGAACGCGTGGAACGCCATAGTATTGCCCGTAGACCTTAGTGGTGACCAGGTGAAGGCAGCCTTCGGCAATGGTGACGCCAAGCTGAGCAAGCTTATGGGCATCAACCCCGACAGGCCATCGCAGATACTCTTCCAGAGCGTTGACCTCGACAAGGAAGGTATGACCAAGGGCGAGTGCTACATAGTATATGTAACCAAAGGCCCGGACCTCGCAAAGGATGCTACAGAGAGCTATGTGAACAAGAACACTGAGAATGTAACCATCAAAGGACCTGTATACCACATAGAGGGTGTTACTCAGGACGCATATACCGAGGCTACCGTAACCAAGGATTACACCACAGATGCCGGAAAACTGACCTTCACGGGCTACTACTATCGTCCAGCAAGCATCGATGCAGGCCTGTACATGATGGAATATGGAAACATGTATCACCTCACAGAGGCATACACGTCGCTGTTCGGAACCTACTGGACTCTCAGCTACTCTGATGGAAGCACTTCCGACAGCAAGTTCTCGCTTGCCATTGACGGCGTAGACGAGGGTACTACTGCCATTGAGGGCATAAACACCGGCCGCACTGAGACCGCCGGGCAGGATGGCATCTACACCATTGGCGGACAGAGAATGTCACAGGAGGACATGAAGCTGCTTCCAAAGGGCATCTACATCGTGAAAGGAAAGAAAATCGTAGTTAGATGACACAACAAAGACAAACAGACTACAGTCTGACCGAAAGTACATAACCCCGTCGGGACGTTAAGGAAAAATCCTCGGATATCTTTTCCTTAACGTCCCGTCTCCGTACTACACAACACTCTCCAAGGCAATAACAACCAACCTTTTATATATTTATGAAACTATTTCTACCAAAAGTCATTATCGCCGCACTTGCTGCAGGCTATGTTTCCGATGCTGTGGCACAACGCACAATCACAGCAACAACACAAAGACACGCGGAAATTCCAACGCTGTATATCACTACGGCAACAGGAGCAGACCCTACAAGCAAGAAAGATTACATAAACTGCAACCTGAGATTTGTAGAGAATGGAAAAACCACAGACTACACAACGACAACAGCCGAGACAATTGGCATCCGCGGTCGTGGCAACTCAACATGGGGGGCAGATAAGAAGCCTTGGAGAATAAAATTTTCCAAAAAAAAGGAGTTACTTGGCAGCGACTATGCCGAAGCTAAAAGTTGGACTCTTCTTGCCAACGCTTTCGACAAATCGCTTATGCGTAATGCCCTGACATGGCATCTCGGCAAGGCCGTTGGCCTGAAATTCTGTCCTGCATATAAGTTTGTTGACCTATATATGAATGGCACATATAAGGGTGTATACCAGATATCCGACCAAGTGGAAGTAGCTAAAAAAAGGGTGTTCCTCAAAGACAAGAACACTGACTGGCTGCTGGAATACGCCAACTCCTATGAGAAGGTGGAAGACCCAAAGGTTGATTGGACCAGTAACGGTTACACATACGGTTATGTGGAAATCAAGAATCCCGAGGATGATGGAGCCGATCTTTTTCTTACTGGTAAGCTGCCCAACGGACTGTCAGCACAGGAGAACATCAATCGTTTCTTCATCGACACCCTCGGAGTACGGCTACATCCCCAAACCTATTCCGTAGACTTCCAGAATCCCATTACTGGCTATCGCGCACTCGTAGACACCGCATCTCTCATCAACTGGTATATTGCGACAGAGATAACGGCAAACTGGGATGGTTTCTATAGCGTGTACATGTACAAGACACCATACTCAAAGCTGTATTTCGGCCCATTATGGGATGAGGACCTGGCATACGGAAACCATACAGAGACATACGACAGAACTTATTTCCCAAATGGCGACTTCTACGACAAATTGCTATGTGAGAATAATTTCAACGAGTCGGTAGGCGTAAACAGCTACCGCCGCCTGCAGCCTGCAATAGAACATCTATGGACGGACCCATGGTTTGCCAATGCCGTAAGAATGCGCTACAAGCAGTTGCTGGCAGATGGTCTACAGAACAAGCTGCTGGCAGGTATAGCGTCCATGAATGAGCAGCTGAAGAATGCAGGACCTGACAACTTCCGGATTTGGAATGGAATAGACTATTCATATTCACCATCAGAATATCGCACCAGCTGGTCAGGAGCCAGTGCTAAGCTCAAAGACTTTGTAACGTCCCGCCTCGCAAAACTCGAGACGCTGATAGACGCCAAGACAGCAAGCATAGTCTATCTGAGCGACAAGATACCATATAGCTACGACAGCAGCAAGGAACATCTCGTTATCGACCGCCAGCTGAAGAAGAATATGTGGAACACCGTCTGCTTCCCATTTGATGTCTCCCGCTCAAAGATAGACCGATGGATGGGCTATAAGACTATTGTTGCAGAGTTCAGTGGTGTAACTAAGGGAAGCGACGGAACGGAGATAATCAACTTCTCATCCAACACCGGCGATCTTACTGCTGGCAAGCCTTACCTGGTATGTCCGTCACAGGATGTCACAGAGCCATGGGGCTTCGACAATATGAAATTGAAATTCGACAGCTCGAACACTCCTGATACTGACACCTATGGCGACATCAGCTTTGTAGGACTCTACGCTCCCACGACACTTACCAAGGGCGACAGAACGGTGATGTTCCTCGGACCTGAGAACAAGCTCTATACGCCAGGTGCAGACATCAGTATGGGCGGCTACCGTGCCTACTTCAAGCTAAACGGCAACAGCAACAACGCCAAGCTCTTAGCCATAGACGGCATGACATCGGCCATCAGCACTCCCGTCGCTACAACAAAAATGGACAAGCAGGGGGTATACAACCTGAACGGCCAGTTCGTATCACCTAATGACGACAACCTGCCTAAGGGAATCTATATCATCAACGGCAAGAAGACAGTAGTAAAATAGCTCTGCTTCGAAAAGAGATAAATGACTCAACTTTAGCAAGTAGTAAAGAGGAGATAAAGGGAGATAAAGGGAGATAAATGACAAAACATTCAAAAACAAAAACACAACGAATATGGAAAAGAAAGAATATATAAAGCCGGGTATCAGCATTACCCCTATAGAGACAGAAGACCTGATGGCCGGAAGTCCGGGTAAGGCAACAGTCAGTACGCCTAACAACGGCCCAGTCATAGAATTTGTTGGCTATGGTGATGAGAACACCATCCCAATGTCGAAGAAAGGTAATCTGTGGGAAGAGGAGTAGAGGATAAAACAGCCTCACTCCCATCCCCCTATCCTGAAGGGAAGGTTGCTTCCCCCTATATTTGAATTTTCATGCCATGGTGTGCACGGGACATGTTCATCTTCTCCGCCTACACCATGGCATGCCTTTTGCCGACATTGTAAGACTAGGGTGTACAGTTTGATGTGCAAAAATTGAATATCCTAATTCTGAAGTTCATGTCGGTATTTGTCGCGCTGAACCAAAGGTCGCCGGCTGAAAGGAAAGGCAAAGCGCAAAAGCGTATAGCCCAGGGTATAGCGTAGCGACACCCTGGGTTATTTCATGTAGGTGACAATCGCGCTGTAAGCGCAAAAGCGCATAGCCCAGGGTAGAGCGTAGCGGCACCCTGGGTTATTTCATGTAGGTGATGGTCGCGCTGTAAGCGCAAAAGCGTAGATAACAGCAGGACAAATAACGCTCTTGCGCTTACAGCGCGCATGGACTATGTCCACTTACACCCAGGGTGCCGCTGCGCTCTACCCTAGGCTATGTTCTTCTGCGCTTACAGCGCGTGCTGGTCAATGTATTTTCTGCGAACAAGTAGTCAGAGTAAATCAGGAACAGTTCCATTTTGGGTGCAACAAACTGTACACCCTAACAACTTGCTCAAAAAGGGAAATAGGAAAGTGTTAAGCAAAATAAAACGCCGCACCTCTTAATAAGAGAAGGTTTGAGGCGTGTAACCAATAGAGTGTAAGTAAGTTATACTACGATAACACCACTTGTAACATTATTGTATTATTAGTACTGATGCGATTAAATCGCATCAGTACTATTACCTTAAAATGATCTCATGTGAATGAAAAGCTTATGGCAACTATATCAATAACTTGGATTCTGTTTTAATTTCTTGTTTAAATCCAGACATCTTTGTGGTATTGGGAAAACCGTTGTAAACCCGGTAGACTCCTTTTCTAATGGAGTTCTTTGATCATATGCCTGGGTATATTTGCCAAAACGGATGAGATCTTGACGTCTCCAACCTTCCCAAACCAATTCCAGCAGACGCTCCTTTAGAATGTTGTCCAAATTGGCTTCCACATGAGGCATTCCTACTCGGTCTCTTATAGCGTTCAGCTCTATTGAACCATCCTCGCCATTGCGAACTTTCGCCTCGGCTTCCATCAACAGCGCGTCACCATATCTAAAAAGGACGATATCGTTGTCAACCTGCCGTCCGTCCGAATAGGCGGTTCGATCAACCTCGTATTTGCCTACACGAGCGCCTGCCGTCTGTTTATATGGGCTGTCGCTGAGGTTCAGTTTCAGTTCAAGCGGCATATACACCAACGGCTTCCCGTTGTCCAAATATATCTTTTTTCCGTCAACAAGCACGGTATCAGCATAGAAGTTTATCTTGAATCTATTGTCAACATTGTCCGTTCCGTAACCGAAAGCCTTGACGGTTGAAACAGTTGCACATGTGCCGTTTTCGGAAGAACCGCCATAAGCTCCGCCATGTTTGTAGTGGCGTGAGCGGTAAAGATAGTGGTATTCGTTCAAATATAAGTTCTTGTCCAAAGGGATTGTGAAGATGTTCTCCTTGGAACTTTCATTATGAACCGCAAAGTTCGATGCGTAGTCGCTCTCCAACTCATAGCCTTCTTGCCGCAGTTGCTCGCAATACCAGATGCAGGTTTCCCAAGCGTTCTTTTTCTCACCATTCACATTGAAGTAAATGCTTTTCCCGTCCTGACGCATGCCGTCGGTCCAGTTATCATCCGTATATATTTCCGCATTCAAGGCAAGCTTTGCAAGCAAGAAGTTTGCGACAGGGCGTGTCACACGTCCGTAATAGTTCCCCTCCTTGTTGGAATGCTCATCGGCGAGCAGTGGGGCAACATCCTGCAACTCGTCAACAATAAACTTGAATACCTCACTTCTTTCGCTTTGCGTTACCTGCTCCAATTTCACGTCGTATGATGTCACGATAGGAACACGCCCGAACATATCCATCGCATAATAGTAGAACAAGGCTCGTACAGCTCTTACCTCTGCCGTGAAATCTCTTGTCTGTTCTGCAGAAAGCAGACTCTGATGGCTATCAATGATAGAAAGCGACTGGTTAGATATAACAATTACCTTGAAGAGGTATTTCCATACATTATATAAACTAATATCATTGGCATTCCATTTGTGCTGATACATGTTCTCCCACAAACCGCCATCATACCAGTCTCCACCACGGATTGGAATCATTGCCTCGTCAGTAGTCAGGGTATTGTAGTCGTAAATACCCCGGCAAGTTCCTTGAAGCCCTTCCGACTCTTGGTTACTGCCGATATAGTTGTACAGAGAAGCCACAGCATTCTTGTATATATTATCAGCATTGTTGTAGATTGCCTCCTGGTCCAGCTGGTCTTTGGGATGCTCATCCAGACAGCTGCTGAAACAAAGCATTAACGGTGCTGCTAATATGTATTTAATAATAGTCTTCATACTCTTTTCGTTTTAAAATTGTACACTCAGTCCCAATGAGTAAGTACGGTATAATGGATAGTTGCGCTTGTCGTCAATACCCATCGTACTGTTGACAACATAGCTATTTATCATTGGTGTCAAACCTTTATATCCGGTAATTGTTCCAATGTTGCTAATGTTGCATGATACACGCAAGGAACGAATAAGCTTGCTCCTCAAAGGCACATTGTAGCCTATTGTCAGATGCTCGAAGTTCAGGTAGTCACCTTTTTCAAGCCAGTAGTCAGAGACTCTCTGGTCTACGATGTTCTTCTTTGGAGCATCCTTTAAGACATTGTAGTCTGGGAAGCAAGCCATGCTTGTATAAGCCAGTCCTGTTCCATTGAAAATCTTGTGCCCGAATGCTCCATTCATCTGTATGGAGACATAGTAATTCTTGTATCTGAAACTGATGTTTGAGCCAAGGATCACCTTTGGTGTGGCTTGTCCTGCAATGTATCGGTCACCTCCGTCGCTCAAATCCACCTTGCCATTATGATCAAGGTCCTCTATGTCATAAAAATAGCTGCCGTTCTCGTTCTTGACAAGCCCTTTACAATGTGGCAAGTAGAAAACGCCAAGCGGTTGTCCGACAATCTGATAGACCACGTTGTTGTCGCCGCCGTTTTGACCAGCACCATCCAATGATCCAATAGCGGTGATGTTTGCTGCCGACATGCTCATTCCCTTGTAATCTCCACTTAGCGAGATGAGTTTGTTGCTTTGAAACGACAGATTCATATTGATGTTAAGATCCAGGTCCTTCTGGCTTATTGGCTGCACGGACAAGCCCAGCTCAAATCCGCGGTTTGACATTGAACCGATGTTTGCCAGCAATGTATTGTATGCGAATGGTGGAACCGGAACCTCATAGGCGTAGAGCATGTCGGTGGTCTTGGAATAGTAATACTCCGCTGTAAGCATCAGCCTGTTGGCAAAGAGACCAATGTCCGCACCGAGGTTAAACGTTGTCTTCGTTTCCCACTTCAAATCAGGATTGTTGTTTCTTACCATACCAAGGGTTACTGTTGGAGAACTCTTTACCGGAACAATGCCAGTCTGCCTTACGGTGTTCATGGTTGTGTAGGCGGAGATACCGCCAAGATTGCCCGCCTGTCCCAGACCCGTGCGGAGTTTAAGCATTGACAGCGGTTTTATGTTGGCAAGGAAGCTTTCCTTCTTCATGTCCCAAGTTAATGATACAGATGGGAAGAAGCCCCATGTATTGTTGTCACCTACCATAGACGATCCGTCACCACGTGCATTTACTGCTAAGGTATATCTGTCAAGCAGATTATAAGTGATGCTTCCCATTACAGAAGCCAGAGACTGGTCTTCGTATGTGCTTTCTGTTCCACCGTATGGACGGGCTGCTGTAGCACCCAGATTGTCGTAATGAAAATCGTTTGTAGGTATTCCCTTGGCATACACCCAGAAAGCAGTTTTTCTCAGTTTTCTGTATTCACTGCTTACTCCAGCAGAGACCTTATGTATGCCGAACTCCTTGTTGAAATCAAGAGATACATTGCCGAGCCATTCCTCTTTCTTGAATTCCCCACGGTACACGTTGCCTTGTGCCCATACCCATGTCGGACAGAATTGTCCGTTTTCGGTAGAGCCATACAGGTAAGAGCCGAAGGTGGATACATGCCAGTTCTTATTGAAATCGTAGCTCAGCTTTATGTGCGCGTCAAAGTTCAAATCCTTGGAGTCGTTTTTCTCTTCAAGCAATATTCCGGGTGGGTTGATATGCGTTGCCGATTCGTTTTTCAGCCAGTTTCCATGCTCGTCAGTACCAGCAGGGAAAGTCGGGTTCTGGCATGCTGCGGAATAGAACAGCATCTGCGTATCAAAGATGTCATGGTTCTTGAATGACGAGCCGAAAACTCCGAATTCTCCGGTTAGTCTGTCATTGAAGGCTTTCTGGGTCACATCAACTTTGGCAACAAAAACGTTATAGTCCATCTTCTTGATGATGGTGTTGTGGTCCATTACTCCGAAAGATGCACGATAGTTTGACTGTGGCGTACCTCCGCTGAATGCAAGGTAATGATTGTTCACCATACCCGTGCGTGTTATCACCTTGTAGTTATCGGTATTGAAACCTCCGTTGTTGCAATAGATACCCAATGCCTTTGCCGTTGCAACATATTCAGCAGCATTGAGCATCTCCAGGTGTTTGTACATCTGCTCGAACCCCACATTACCCTCATACGAGATTTGGAATCCTCTTCCTGTGCCTTTCTTGGTTTTCACCTCTATAACACCAGACGCTCCACGTGAACCATACATGGCGGTCTCCGCAGCATTCTTTAATATACGAAAACTCTCGATGTCTGCAGGATAGATGGTTGATAGGGTAAGTACGTCAGAAGTGACACCATCAATCAGCACTAAAGGGTCATTGCCTCCGATGATGGAGGTTGTACCACGTACTCGCACACTATTGAGCATAGCCATACGATCCAGACCGTTGGATGTCACATTGACACCAGCAGCCTGACCACTCAACACGTCGAGGGCGTTGTTGGCCGCACCCTTGTTGGAATGATTTCCAACTATCTTTATTATATTACTTCCATTGTCAATGGAATCTTTCCGTTCTGCAGGAACTTGCTTTTGTGCATGAGCCAAAGAACTGCAAAAGAGCGCAATGAGAAGTAATGTAAAGTCTTTTTTGCTCTTTGCCATTTTCTATTTCTATTACTTTGGTTATGGATGATTTCTGATGCAAAGATAATACATTTTCTTGATTAAGTCAACCTATTATAGTTGATTTGTGCCGATAGTAAAAGAACCTACCTATATTGTAAATCGACAACAACTTGCTCAAAAGGAAAGTCGTAGTAAGATAAGACAACAAACGCCAATAGGCTATATTCTGCCAAAAAGTACATAACCACGTCTTTTGCTTTCATGCCATGGTGCGCCCAGAAGGTGTATTCTCTCTCATCATATCCTTGCGGCTCTTGCTCTTCGTGACAAGCCTTACTCCGAAGAACACCAGCAGTACGGCAAGGGCATGGGGTAGCTTGAATACGCCTAAGCCTGTCAGTACACTCACGGCAACAGCCACAGCCGGCTGGACATAATTATATACGCTCACTACCGTGGGACGCAACACCTGCTGCGCCTGCATAGTAAGGATGTAGCACACAAAGGTGCAGACCACAACCACAAATGATGTCTCAAGCCATGTCTTGACGGAAATCTCTGAGAAAGCTATCGCCGAGACATGAGAGAATGTGAAAGGAGTGATTGCAAAGGCGGCAAATGTGAACATCCACTTGTTGACAGTAAACACGGAATAGCGCTTGATAAGCCTGTTGAACATCGACAGGTAAAAGGCAAACGACAACTGGGCAAACATACACAACAGGTCGCCACGCAAGTCGCCAACCTTCGAGTTGTCGGCAGTGGCACTCGTAAGAATTAGCAACAACGCACCGCTGAAGCCCATCAATACGCCGCCAGCCTTCTTGCCCGTTATCGGCTCCTTAAGTATCAAGGCCGACAGAACCATTGCGAAGATGGGCATAGAAGTAGTGACGATGCTTGAATTGATGGGCGAAGTGATACTTAGTCCAATGGTATAGCTACACTGGTTAAAAACAAGACCGAAAAGGCCTGCCAGTCCCAGATGCAGGATATCTTTGACAGGCGGATGCTCCCTCTTGACAAAGAACGAGGCCACCCAAAACAATACCGCAGCTCCAACCACACGGAACGTCACCATGTCAATGCCTGTAATTCCGTGAGTCATGGCATCCTTGCCCACAGGAGCCATCAGTCCCCAAAACGCACATGCAAAAAACATGCTTAGATGGGCTATCAAGGGCTTATTGTTATCCATTACCATAATCCGCAGCACTTTAGCTTTACATTGTTTACAAAACACCTGGGCAACAACAACCTTGCTTGTGGCAAGCGGCATAACCGTGCGGCCCGAGATGTGGCCATATCAGAAATATCAATTAACTTAGTGCCGCGAACAAACGCAACTAATATTCATCAATGGCACGGCAAAGGTACTACAATTATCAGAGAGAGCAACCGTCTTTTAGCGGAATATTATTCGTTTTAGACAAATTTGACACTATCAAGCCAATCCTTGACCACCCGTTGGATATTGGCAACGGCCACTTCTGCCTGCATAGCCTCTGCAAGGTCACAGCCTTCGGGAGTGACTTGAGACAGACGGGCAAACCCTGCGTCACGCAACAGACTGGTATCTCTCAACCGTCCTGCCAACAGCCATACGGGAACTCTACAATCGGCCGCACACGACAACACACGGCTGGGCATCTTGCCCATAAGTGTCTGACGGTCGGCACTACCCTCGCCCGTTATCACCACATCGGCTCCCTGCATAATGCCACGCATGTCCAAGGCATCGAGCAGCATGTCGGCACCAGAGCATCTGCGGGCATGAAAGTATTGCATGAAGGCATATCCCAGTCCTCCCGCGGCACCAGCACCAGGATAATCAGAGCAGTCGAAACCAAAGTGAGCTGCCGACATGCGGGCAAACTGCGCAGCCCTTCGGTCAAGCGTCCGCACATCCTCCCTGCTGGCTCCCTTCTGAGGAGCATAGACTTCTGCCGCACCTTGTGGTCCGCACAGAGGATTGTCAACATCGCAAGCCAACGTAAAGGAGCAATCAGCCATCTGTCCCGACAACACATCGTCGATATGGCCACCTGCCGGTGCAAAAGCGTCGACAAGAGCCCGTAACATTCCCATACCTGCATCACTTGTTCCGCTGCCACCAAGCCCGACTATGAACGAACGGCAACCCCGACGCACGGCGTCTGCCACCATCTCGCCCACGCCATAAGTGGTAGCACGCAAGGGATTGCGCTCGTCGGCAGACATAAGAGTTAGTCCACAGGCCTGGGCACTCTCTATAATAGCCATGCCATGCGCGGTAATGCCATAGCGTGCCTGGATGGGGCGCATCAGGGGGTCATGTACGGAAACAGTATGCAGCTTTGCTCCGTATGCCCGACAGAAAGCCTCAAGCATACCGTCACCTCCATCGGAAACAACACAGGTAACGACGTCGGCTTCGGGACAGCAGCAGCGAACAGCCTCCTCAACGGCCTGTCCAGCCTGTGCAGATGTAAGACATCCCTTAAAGGAATCGACAGCAACAATTATCTTCATACTGCAAAAATACAAAAAGAATACGACATCTGCAACAATAATGGAATACAAACTTCGCAAGTAGTAAAAAGGAGAAAAATGAAGATAAGAGGAGATAAATGACAATGGTATCATCAATCATCAATCATCAACCATCAATAATCAATAATCAATAATCAATCACCCCCCTCGAACCCATCAAAAAAGGGGTGAGCTTGCCTCCCGGTAAGCCCACCCCATAAGAACAGAGTGAATATAAATACTATAGGTATGATGTTTTACATTTTGCTAATAATACCGAGCTTGGTAGCACGGATGAAGTTTACGATGTTCTGAATTTCGGGACCATCGGGTACCTGGTCAACGACCTGGTTCACGGCATCGAAGACGCTCGTCTGACCATGGAATATCAGGCGGTAGGCGTTAGCGATGTGTGCTATAGTCTTCTCGTCGACATCGTAGTTGCGCAGTATGGTGCTGTTCACACCACCGTAGCGTACAGGGTTGTCGGTGGCTACGATGAACGGTGGCACGTCCTTGCTGAAGCGTGTACCGCTCTGTATCATCACGGCATCGCCCACACGTGCGCCGGGGTTGGCAATCACACCCGACGAGAATATCGTCCTGTCGCCAATCTCGCAGTCGCCGGCAATCTTCGTACCATATCCGAAAACGTTCATCGTTCCTATCTTGGTATCGTGCGATATGTGCACACCCTCCATGAGGAAGTTGCGGTTACCGATGACCGTCTTGCCGTCGCTGAACGTGGCGCGGTTGATCACCACGTTCTCGCGGATGATGTTCTCGTCGCCGATAATAAGCTGCGAGGCATCGCCACGGTAGTTGAAGTCCTGCGGCTCGGCACCAAGCACTGTGTTCTGGAACACCTTGTTCCCGTTGCCCAGCCTTGTACCGTTCATGATGCTCACGTAAGGATAGATCACGCAGTTGTCACCAACGACAACGTCATCCTCGATATATGCAAAGGGGTAGATGGTCACGTTGTTTCCTATCTTTGCCCTTGGGCTTACCAAAGCCTTGTCACTAATGTTGCTCATAATTGTTAAAATAAAGCCTCACCCCCGACCCCTCTCCAAAAGAGAGGGGAGCAAGACGGTCTTGCAGGGTTCGTCTCCTAATTCAAAACAGGGAATGAGGCGGGTTAATATTATGTTATGCTCTAATGTGTTATTGTATGACTAATTTCCTCACCCTCTATTTTGGAGAGGGGAGCAAGATGGTCTTGCAGGGTTCGTCTCCTATAATTCATAACAGTGAATGAGGCGGGTTAATATTATGTTATGCTCTAATATATTATTGTAAGACTAATTACCTCCCCCTCTATTTTGGAGAGGGGAGCAAGATGGTCTTGCAGGGTTCGTCTCCTATAATTCAAAACAGGGAATGAGGCGGGTTAATATTATGTTATGCTCTAATATGTTATTGTAAGACTATTTACCTCCCCTCTCCCCTTGGAGAGGGGCTGGGGGTGAGGCTTACCTTACCCCTCCTCCCAGTGCGGAATAGAGACTCACTACTGCCTGCATCTTGTTGAAGTCGTCAGTAACCTTGGAAATCTCTGCATTGAGCAGGTTTGCCTGTGCGCTGATAACCTCAAGGTAGGTTGTGCCGCTGCTTACATATAGCTGGCGTGTGTCCTCGACATTCTGTCTGTACAGCTCTGTCTGGCGTGCGTCGAGCTCGCCCTTCTCCTTATAGGTATTGTAGCTCACCAGGGCGTTGCTCACCTCGTTGCCAGCCTTGAAGATGGCGTTCTGCCATGAGTTGAACGCCTGTTCCTGCTGGGCCTTTGCAACCTTCAGTCCTGCCACGAGCTGTCCGTTGGCGAAGATAGGCTGCGTGAGGCTTCCTACGGCCGAGAGGAGCCATTTGCCTGGGTTGACGATGCCCATGCCGCTGCTGTTGGTGAATGTTCCGGCACCAGAGATGTTTATGCTTGGATAGAAGCGGCTGCGTGCCGTCTGCACATTATGGAAGCACGATGCGAGCTTCATCTCTGCCGCATGCACGTCAGGACGGTTGTTGAGCATCTGCAAGGCTATGCCCGTGCTGAACTCCGTAGGCAGCGACTGGTCAGCGAGCTTTCCACGCTGTATGGCCTGTCCGGCCTGTCCGATGAGCAGCGACAAGGAGTTTTCCACCTCCCTAATCTGCCTGCGCATGTCTGCCGACTGTGCCTTTACGCTGTAGTAGCTTGCCTCGGCACTCTGCACGCTTGTGGAGCGCGCGCGTCCGAACTTCATCTGCAGTGCCATCATGTCCCAAGTCTCCTTGGTCAGCGACTCCATCTCGTCGAGTATCTCCTGCTGGCGGTCGAGCATGAGGAGAGTATAGTATAGGTTGGCAACGCCGGCTATGACCTGGCTCTTGACAGCCATCTGGTAGTCCTTGGCGGCAAGTAGCTGCATCTGCGCATTGCGCTTCACTGACAGCAGGTTGCCGAAGAGGTCCACGCTCCAGCTTGCCGCTATAGGCAACTGGTAAGTCTGCGTAGCCTTGGCACCGTCCCACGAGGCGAGAGTACCCTGCGGGCTCAGTGCTATCGAGGGCAGGAAAGCCAGCTTTGATACCATGAGCTGCGACTTTATCATGTCGACATTCAGTGCAGCGTTGAGCAGGTCGACATTCTTCTCAAGCGCCTGTCCGATAAGAGCCTGAAGCTGCGGGTCGGTGAAGACGCTGCGCCATGGCAGGTTGCCGAAACTGGTGGTATCGCTCACGGCAAGGGTATCGGTGTCGGATATGGCATCTCTTACAATACCCTTGGTGTCAACAGTAGGGCGCTCGTATTTGTTGTAGAGTCCGCAGCTGCTCATGAGAACAGCTGCAGACATTATTGCGATGATATTTCTCTTTTTCATGACTTGGTCAATAGTTTACTTTTACCGAAAGGATGAGTGTATTGCAACAGCTCTGTGTCGACATGGGCATTGTCGTCGGCAAACTCCAATGGCTTGATCTTCTCCTGCAGCCACTGGAAGACAGCAAAGAGTGCCGGTACGATGAACAGCTGGCAGAGCGTACCGATGAGCATACCGCCCACGGCAGCGGCGCCGAGGGTCTGGTTACCGTTCTTGCCTACTCCACTTGCGAACATCAGAGGCAGCAGACCGATAATCATCGCCAGCGATGTCATGAGGATAGGACGCAGACGGGCTCCCGCACCAAGGATGGCAGAGTAGCGTATGGCCATACCTGTCATACGGCGCTCAAGCGCGAACTGCACGATAAGGATGGCGTTCTTTGCCAGAAGTCCGATGAGCATGATGAGCGCAATCTGCATGTAGATGTCGTTGCTGTGGCCGAAGAGCTCGGTGAAGATGAAGGCACCGGCAAGACCGAACGGTATGGAGAGGATAACGGCCAGAGGCAGTATGTAGCTCTCATACTGTGCCGAGAGGATGAGGTATACGAATACCAGACACAGGGCAAAGATGATGGCCGTAGAGTCGCTGGACTCCTGCTCCGAGCGTGTCATGCCCGAGTAGTCGAGACCATAGCCCTGGGGCAGCACCTGTGCCGCCACCTCCTCAACAGCCTGGAGAGCCTGACCAGACGAATATCCCTCTGCGGCAGACGCATTGACATTGATACAGGTGAAGAGGTTGAAACGGTTGACGTTCGACGGGCCATAGACACGGCGCAGCGAGCAGAACTCGCTCACTGGCGACATGCCGCTTGGGGTGCGCACATATATATTTGTCAGCGTGGCGGTATTCTTGCGGCTGTCTACGGTACCCTGTATCATCACACGGTAGAGCTTACCGTAGGCGTTGAAGTTTGAGGCGTACAGACCTCCATAGTAACCCTGCAGGGTGGAGAGGACAGTCTGTGGAGATATTCCGGCCTGCTTACACTTAGCCACGTCAACATCCACCATGTACTGCGGGTAGTTAGGATTGTATGATGTCATGGCGTTCGAGATCTCCGGACGCTTGTTCAGCTCAGCCAAGTAGGTCTTGGTAATCTCGAAGAACTTGTTCAGGTCGCCACCAGTCTTGTCCTGCATGGAGAAGGTGATACCGTTGGTAGCACCGAAACCGCTCACCATAGGTGGAGCGAAGGCGAGAATCTGCGCATCCTTTATCTCTGCAGTCTGTTTGTATATCATACCGAGAACAGAGGTGTACGACATCGGGTTGACAAAGAAACGCATGATGCCGTCGCCCTGCCACAGTCCTGAGAGATTGTAGAAGAAGCCTGCCGGACGCTCCTCGAACGGCTTGAGCTTCACGATGAACGTTGCCTGGTCTGATCCCTGGCCGGCGATGAAGTTATATCCCAAGAGCTGCTCGCGTGTCTTCACCGCGGGGTTGCTTGCCAGCATCTTGTCTATCTGGCCCACCACCTGCTTGGTGCGCTCCTGGCTGGTACCAGGCGCCATGGACACGGTACAGAAGATAACGCCGGTATCCTCATCTGGCACAAGTCCGGTCTTTGTGGTAGCCATGGTGACTACCATAGTCACAATACCTACCACTACGGCTACTCCCGCCAATATGCGGTGCTTGATGACATTAGCCACGCCAGTCTTATACTTGCCGAGTATCTTCTCGTACTGATAGTTGAAACCAGCATGGAAACGGTCGATGAAGCTCATCTTCTTCTCGTGCTCACCATCGTGCGGCTTCAGGAATATGGCACACAGGGCAGGCGACAGCGTGAGGGCGTTGACGGCTGAGATAAGAATTGAGACAGCCATCGTCACACCGAACTCACGATAGAACACACCGCTCGTGCCACCCATGAACGATACTGGCACGAACACTGCCGACATCACGAGGGTGATGGAGATGATGGCTCCCGAAATCTCGTTCATGGCATCGATACTTGCCGTAAGCGCGCTCTTGTAACCCTGGTCGAGCTTGGCATGGACAGCCTCTACAACCACAATGGCATCATCCACCACAATGGCGATGGCAAGAAGCAAGGCCGAGAGCACAAGCAGGTTGATGGAGAACCCGAATATCCAGAGGAAGAGGAATGTACCTATCAATGCCACAGGCACCGCAATCATAGGGATGAGTGTGGAGCGGAAGTCCTGCAGGAAGATGTAAACCACGAGGAACACGAGCAACAGCGTGAGCACAAGGGTGAAGACAACCTCCTCGATAGAGGCGAAGAGGAACTCCGTAACGTCGTAGTTTATCTTGTATTCCACACCGGGAGGGAAGCTCTGGGCTTGCTTTTCCAGCTCGGCCTTTACATCCTCCGCAATCTGCGTGGCGTTGGAGCCGGCAATCTGCTGCACCATACCCATTACTGACGGGTTGCCGTTGTTCTTCATCGACACGCTGTAGACGAGTCCGCCAAGCTCAACCTTCGCCACGTCCTTCAGTCGGAGTGTCTGTCCGTTGTGGTCGCTTGAGATGATGATGTCACCATATTCCTCGGCCGTCTTCAGACGTCCCTTGTAGCGCATGGTGTACTCGTATGCCATATCGCTCTGCTCACCGAACTTACCCGGCGCAGCCTCGATATTCTGCTCGGCAAGAGCGGCGCTGATGTCAGAAGGCACAAGCCCGTACTGCTTCATCTTCTCAGGCTCCAGCCAAATACGCATGGAGTATGTCTTCATACCAGGCGACTGCACACCACCTACACCGTTTATACGCTTGATGGCCGGAATAACGTTGATTTCGTTGTAGTTGGTGAGGAACTCGTCGTCATAGCGTCCGTCCTCAGACGTGAGGGTGAACATGATGACGTTTGAGGTCTGCTGCTTGGTGACGGTGACACCCACCCTGGTAACCTCGGCCGGCAGAAGGGCCTGGGCCTGGCTAACACGGTTCTGCACGTTGACGGCGGCCATGTCGGCATCAGAGCCCTGCTTGAAATATACAGTAATGGAGGCCGAACCGTCGTTGGTGGCCTGTGAGGTCATATATGTCATGTTCTCCACACCGTTGATACTCTCCTCAAGAGGAGTAATCACGGAGTTGAGCACCGTCTGGGCGTCGGCACCAGTATAGGTGGTACGCACAGAGATGGTAGGCGGTGCCACATCGGGGTACTGCTCGATAGGCAGGGAGATAAGTCCGATTGTACCCAGAAGTACGAAGAAGATGGAAACCACCGTCGACAGAACCGGGCGTTTAATGAAATTTGTAAATGTCATGTTTTATTGATTTACTCAGTTTGTAAAGTGAAGTTATGAGGAGAAGTTTACTTTTTCCCACTCATTACGTCAGCAAATCCTGATGCCGAGCCTTGCTTCTCACCAAGTTTTGCAGCATCATCAATCTTCTTCATGTACTGCTCCTCAGTGATGGGCTTGATTTTCATGCCGTCGGTAAGCGAGGTGATACCTTTCGATACATACCGGTCGCCAACTTTCAGGCCATCGGTAACGATATAGGTCTTGCCGTTGTCCTGTGGGTTGACCTTTATCTCGCTGAACTTCACCTTGTTGTCCTTGCCTACTATGTAAACGAACTTCTTGTTCTGTACCTCCGATGTTGCCTCCTGCGGTATTATTATGGCGTTGCTTGCTGTTGTAGGAATGACAATCTGGCCAGAGCCGCCACTCCTTAGTTCACGGTTGGGGTTGTCGAAATGGGCAATGAGCGATACCGAGCCTGTTGCGGCGTCGATGACTCCACTGGCCTTGACAACCTTACCAGTATGACCGTACATGCTGCCGTCGGCAAGCTGCAGGTTCACTGCGGGGAATGCGGCTATCGCACCGCTGACACCGCCCTCGCTCTTGGTGAGGGTGAGCATGTCCTTCTCCGTAAGTGAGAAGAACACCTCCATCTTCGAGATGTCGGAAACCGTTGTCAGAGGCTCCTGGCTCGACGCGCTTACCAGTGCGCCAACCTTATACGGAAGACTGCCTACGACACCTGCCGCCGGGCTCTTCACGTAGCAATAGCTCAGAGCCTCCTCGGCTGATGCCAATGCTGCCTGAGCCTGGGCCAGTGAAGCCTGTGCTGTGGAATAGTTGTTCTCGGCTGTCGAAAGCTCAAACTGGCCGATAACCTTGTTGTCGAAGAGCTGCTTGGAATTCTCATAAGTAAGTTTCGAGGTCGCCAGCTGTGCCTTGGCCGTGTTTACTGCAGCCTTGGCCTGACGCACCTGTGCCTGATAGGTCTCGTTGTCGATGACGAAGAGCAGCTGACCGGCACCAACGGTCTGTCCCTCATGGACACAAATCTTGGTTATAAAGCCAGATACCTTCGGACGGATCTGTACATCCTGAATACCTTTGATAGTGGCTGGATAAGATGTCTGCATTTCTGTACCCTGGGCCTCAACCGTTCTCACGGCATACTCGTTGTCAGCAAAGTTTGGCTTGCCGCCCGACTTGCTTCCGCATGAAGCGAGTACTGCTCCAAGAGTCGCAATCAAAAAAATCTTTGTTGTTTTCATACCTAATATTTATATAGTTTATTACTTAAGTTTACCTTACCCTTCGGCTGGTGACCATTGGTTCGCATGTGCTCCGCTCCCCATCATAACTTCTTCCTAACCTTCCTTTACTTGCGAAAGTTGAGTCCTTTCTCAGCATTTGCTGTGCAAAAGTAACAATAATCATGGAAAACTACAGATGTTATATTAGTTTTTTAACAAAGATTTCGTATCGTTTGGAAAATGACATATCTTTAAGCCAGATTAGTACAAGACAACGGGCTGAACAAAGAAAAAGGAAGGAGTATGCTGCAACTCCTTCCTATTTATGTATTTCATGGTTCAATCCCAGTAAACTCCTCGAGCACTTCGAACTCCCCCCTCAGACCTTCGAACCCTCCGAACCCTTCGACCTTTGATTTTAGACCTTAGCCCTCATCCTACGACAGGTATTGAGAGACAAATCAGGTGGTCAGTCCCATTTTCTTGGCTTTTTCCATAAGGAGCTGCATAAGAGCCTCGCGCTCGTTCTCTACCCTATTGTCGAGTACGGCATCCTTGAGTGCTTTCTTCAGATCGCCGACCTCGCGTGAGGGCTTTAGGTGGAATATCTCCATAATCTCGTTGCCATCGATGACGGGCTGCAGCAGCCGCTTGTAGTCACGGTCCTTGAGGTCCTTGATTTTCTCCCTGACCATTCGGAAATTATCGAGGAACTGGCGTTTGCGCACGCTGTTCTTGCTTGTTATGTCGGCCTCGCAAAGCGTCATAAGGTCATCGATGTCGTCGCCGGCATCGTTGACAAGTCTCCTGACGGCACTGTCCGTCACCTCCTCGTCGGCAATGACAATAGGCCGCATGTGGAGGTCGACGAGCTTCTGCACATACTTCATCTTCATGTCAAGGGGCATCTTAAGCCTCTTGAAAATCTCGGGTACCATTCTGGCACCTATATAATTATGATTATGGAACGTCCATCCCACTGCCGGCTCCCAGCGCTTGCTCTTCGGCTTGCCCACGTCGTGCAGCAGAGCCGCCCACCTGAGCCATAGGTTGTCGCTCTGCCGGCATACATTCTCCAGCACCTCCAGCGTGTGGTCGTAGTTGTTCTTGTGTGCCTTGCCATTGCGTGTCTCTACAAGGTCCAGCCTCACCAACTCAGGCAGAATGAGGTCGAGCAGGCCCGACTCGCGCAGATAGTAGAAGCCCCGGCTGGGGTGTGCGGAAAGCATAATCTTGTTGAGCTCGGCCTGTATGCGCTCGCCACTGATAATGTCAAGCCTGTGCGCGTTGCGCCCAAGGGCCTCGAAGGTCTCCGGCTCAATGGTGAAGTTGAGCTGTGTGGCGAACCTCACGCAGCGCAGCATGCGGAGAGGGTCGTCGGAGAATGTGATGTCGGGATCCAACGGTGTGGCAATTATTCCGTCCTCAAGGTCGTAGACTCCATCGAACGGGTCTACCAGCTCGCCAAACCTGCCTGCATTGAGGCATACTGCCATGGCGTTGATGGTGAAGTCACGGCGGTTCTGGTCATCGGCAAGTGTCCCCTCCTCGACTATGGGCTTGCGCGAGTCGTGGCTGTAGCTTTCCCTACGGGCACCGACAAACTCAACCTCCATATTCCTGTATTTCACCTGTGCCGTTCCGAAATTGCGGAACACCGAGAGGTGGGCCGACTTGCCGAGAATGTTCTTCAGCGCTGTAGCCACACTAATGCCGCTTCCTACAACCACCACGTCGATATCTTCTGACGGCCGCTCCAGGAAAAGGTCGCGTACGTAGCCTCCAACGACATAGCATTCGAGGCCAAGCGAGTCGGCGGCCTGAGATATTTTGTGGAATATGTCTTTATCGAGCAATTCTGCCAGCTGGGCATTAGTGAGGTTTCTCATTATGTGGATTTTTTTAGGGTGCAAAGGTAGTGAGAATTGAAGACACGACAAAACAAAAGCGAGTTTTTTTGTTTTTCTTTCCACCATGCAGGCTACTTGGAGTTTTTTTTGTAACTTTGCAGAAAATAGCCAGCACATTAGTATGAGACGACACATTATCATAATAGCAGCCACGGCATTTCTGCTTACGGCCTGCGACGACAACGGCAGCAAGGAGGCCCAGGCGATGCTCGACAACATCTGCGCCCTGCGCGACAACGGACATTATGCCGAGGCCCTCGACTCAATAAAGTCACTGAGACAGCGTTTCCCCAAGGCTATCAGGCAGAGGGAACAGGCTTTGGAGATATGGCAGGACGCATCGCTGCGGCTCGCCAGGCAGGACATAGCCGTTACGGACTCCGCGCTGATGGCAGTAGAGAGACAGATGGCCAACGCCACAGACATAGCCACGCGCAACAAGCTCGGAGTGGTCAGGGACTCCCTGAAGGTTCGCTACGAGGCACTGTGCGGCACGGTGAGAATAATACTGAGAAGGCAACAGGAAGGAAAGTGAAGGCACGCCGTGACAGTAAGCACATGACGGAAAAAATATAAAAATATGCAATAACCGATGCGTTATTCCAACAATAATGAGTAACTTTGCGCACATTATGAGACAAAAGGACACAGAGCAAGAGTTCAAGGACATACTGGCAGAGTGCAGGAGTCTCTTCGAGAAGAAGCTGCACGACTACGGAGCGTCATGGCGCATCCTGAGGCCATCGTCGCTCACCGACCAGCTGTTCATCAAGGCCAAGCGCATCAGGTCGCTCGAGACCAAGCAGGTGTCCATGGTCGGAGAGGGCATACGGCCGGAGTTCATAGCGCTCATCAACTACGGCATCGTAGGACTGATACAGCTCGACAAGGGCTTTGCCGACCACCCGGACATCACCCCGGCAGAGGCCATGGCACTATACGACCAGAAGGCCAACGAGGCACTGGAGCTGATGACGAGGAAGAACCACGACTACGACGAGGCATGGAGGGACATGCGGACAACGTCGTACACCGACTTCATACTCACCAAGCTGCAGAGGGTGAAGGAGATTGAGGACATCAACGGGGCCACTCTCGTATCGGAGGGTATCGACGCCAACTACATGGACATTATCAACTATGCCGTCTTCGGAGCAATAAAACTCGCCTGACACATTGAACAAGATAAAGACCATAGCCGCCAACGCCTGCCGGATAGTGCTGGCACTGACCTTCATATTCTCGGGATATGTGAAGGCCAGCGACCCTCTGGGCACGCAGTACAAGATACACGACTACCTTGAGGCACTGGGCCTTGCGGCCTATGCCCCTGACTGGCTGACGCTGTGCTCGTCGATAGCCCTGTCGGCCGTAGAGTTCTCGCTGGGCATATTCATGCTCTTCGCCATCAGGCGCAGGGCCACATCGGCGGCGATGCTGCTCTTCATGATGGCAATGACGGCAATAACGGTATGGATAGCCATTGCCGACCCCGTCTCTGACTGCGGATGCTTTGGCGACGCCGTGATACTGACCAACATGCAGACACTAGCCAAGAACATCGTCCTGCTGGCATGTGCGGCAACTGTCTACGCATGGCCCCTGAGGATGTACAGGTTCATATCGAGGCCGGCACAATGGATAGCCATCAACTATACCATTCTCTTCAGCCTTGCCTCATCCATAGTGTCACTGTATCTGCTGCCGCCATTCGACTTCCGGCCCTACCACATAGGCGCCGACCTGCTGAAGGGCATGGAGATACCTGCTGACGCCCCGCAGCCGCAATTCACCACGACATTCGTCTTGGAGAAGAACGGGGAGCGAAAGGAATTTACGCTGGATGACTACCCCGACTCCACATGGACATTCGTTGACTCGAAGACCGTGCAGACGAGCGAGGGGTATGTGCCGCCAATACACGACTTCAGCATACAGCTTGAGGACGGTACCGACGCCACCGACAACATTCTGACCCACAAGGGCTACACGTTCCTGCTCATATCGCCACACCTGGAGACTGCCGACGACTCCAACTTCGGCGACATCGACCGCATATACGAGTATGCCAAGCAGCACGACATCCCCTTCTACTGCCTGACGGCAAGCACAGGGAAGGCCATACAGCACTGGCAGGACATTACGGGAGCCGAATACCCGTTTGCAAACACCGACGAGACAACCCTCAAGACGGTCATCAGGAGCAATCCCGGACTGCTCATGCTACGAGGGCCCGTGATAGTGGGAAAATGGAGCCACAACGCCCTGCCCGACATCAGCGACCCTGACGTATCGCCCGACAAGCTGCAGTCGCTGCATGACAACACACGGCCAGCATCGCAGAAGGTGCTGCTCGTCATACTGTGGTTCATACTGCCGCTGACAATGCTGACCCTCGCCGACCGCACATGGGCATGGACAAAATGGATAAGAAGAAAAAGAGTAAAACCGCAACAGCATATTAAACATCTTAAAACAAAAAACAACATGAGAAAGAAAATCGTAGCAGGTAACTGGAAAATGAACATGAACCTGCAAGAGGGTATCGCCCTGGCAAAGGAGCTTAACGACACACTTACTGCCGAGAAGCCTAACTGCGGTGTCATCATCTGCACACCGTTCATCCACCTGGCAAGCGTAGCACAGTTCCTCAATCAGGACGTAGTGGCACTTGGTGCCGAGAACTGCGCCGACAAGGAGAAGGGTGCCTTCACTGGCGAGGTGTCAGCAGAGATGGTAAAGAGCACAGGAGCACAGTATGTAATCCTTGGCCACTCAGAGCGCCGCGAATACTACAACGAGACTCCGGAGATACTTAAGGAGAAGGTTCTTCTGGCATTGAAGAACGGCCTGAAGGTTATCTTCTGCATCGGCGAGAGCAAGGAAGAGCGCGAGGCCAACAAGCAGAACGAGGTGGTAAAGGCCGAGCTTGAGGGCAGCGTATTCAACCTCACAGCAGAGGAGTTCGCAAACATCGTTATCGCCTACGAGCCAATCTGGGCTATCGGTACCGGTCTCACAGCAACAGCAGAGCAGGCTGAGGACATCCACGCCTACATCCGCAGCGTAGTAGCAGAGAAGTACGGACAGGAAGTTGCCGACAACACCAGCATCCTCTATGGTGGCAGCTGCAAGGCAAGCAATGCTCCTGAGCTGTTCGCAAAGCCCGACATCGACGGAGGCCTCATCGGCGGCGCATCACTCAAGGCTGCTGACTTCAAGGGCATCATCGATGCTTGGAAATAAGCGGAAATATTAAAGAACGATGAGTGAAGAGTGAAAAATCCAATGGTCTATTGGTTCTTGTACGCTAATCTTCAATCATAGAGCTATATGGTTCTTCATTCTTCACTCGTCACTTTTCACTCTTCACTATAGGATTATTCCCTCTTCACTTTCACTTCCATGACCCACTCAACATCACATACCGTAGCTACCATAGTCACAGCAATATTGTTGTGGCTCAGTTCTTTTGGCACCATCACGGCTCAGACCTTCACGGAACATCTGAGGCAAAACAGCAATGGCAAGGCGACAGTGACCGTCACACAGAGTGCCGAGATAGAACAGCTCGTCAACAGCAGGCCCGCACAGACCGAAAGCCAGAGACTGGCCGCACAGAAGGCACAGCAGAAGACCGAAGACAAACCTGCCGCAAAGCCTCGCAACGAAGGCCAGCACTCACCGGCACACGAGACCACAAGGCACGACGGCAACAATGAGGCAGACAACGAGATGTCCATACCTACAGTGGACATGAGGAAGAAGGTGATGAGAAACAGCTATAAGGTTACAGGCTACAGAGTGCAGGCTTTCGCCGGCAGAAACACCAAAGCCGACAAGCTTAAGGCTGAGAAAATTGGCAATGCCATAAAAATGAAATACCCCGACCAACCAGTATACGTTCACTTCTACTCCCCAAGGTGGATATGCCGGATAGGCAACTACCGCACCTACGAGGAGGCCAACCAGATGCTGAGACTCGTCAAGGAGATGGGCTACAGCGCAGCAACAATAGTGAAAGGACAGATAACAGTACAAGACAAATAACACCGACTGTTGCCATTGCAATTATCGCAACACATACATACTGACAATAAGACATGAACCCGGAAACAGAATTCAGAGACGGGCTGGAGAAGCTCGCTGAACACTATCACGACATTCTCGGACTGCTGGGCGAGGACCCGGAAAGGGAAGGACTGCAGAAGACACCTATGAGGGTGGCCAAGGCCATGCAGATACTCACAAGAGGTTACAGCCAGGACCCGCACAAGGTACTCACCGACGCACTCTTCAAGGAGGACTACAACCAGATGGTAATAGTAAAGGACATAGACGTGTTCTCGCTGTGTGAGCACCACATGCTCCCGTTCTACGGCAAGGCGCACGTGGCATATATTCCCAACGGACATATCACGGGACTGAGCAAGATAGCACGCGTCGTGGATATCTACAGCCACAGGCTACAGGTACAGGAACGGCTCACACAGCAGATAAAAGACTGCATACAGGAGACCCTCAAACCGCAGGGAGTAATGGTTGTCATCGAGGCCAAGCACATGTGCATGCAGATGAGGGGCGTGGAGAAACAGAACGCCATCACGACAACAAGCGACTTCAGCGGTGTTTTCAACAACCTCAATACCCGACAGGAATTCATGAATCTCCTCAGGGGAGAGTAAGGGGTTAAAAGGTTAATGGGTTAAAAGGTTAAAGGGTTAAAGGGTTAATGGGTTAAAGGGTTCACCTACAAAACCTACAGATCATAACTACTCAGAAGTTCAGATGAAATTCATATCTTGGAACGTCAACGGCCTGCGAGCCTGCGTAGGCAAGGATTTTGAACAGTCATTCAGGCAACTGGACGCAGACTTCTTCTGCCTCCAGGAAACAAAGATGCAGGAGGGACAGCTCGACCTGCAATTCGAAGGCTACACCTCGTACTGGAACTACGCCGAGAAGAAAGGCTACTCCGGTACGGCCATATATACCAGACACAAACCGCTGAGCGTGACCTATGGCATAGGCATCGAGGAGCACGACCACGAGGGAAGGGTTATAACTCTTGAGATGGAAGACTTCTATCTCGTAACGGTCTACACTCCTAACTCACAGGACGGACTGCGCCGCCTGGACTACCGCATGACATGGGAGACCGATTTCCTTGCATACCTCAAACGGCTTGACAGCCAAAAGCCCGTCATCGTATGCGGCGACCTGAATGTTGCACATCAGGAAATAGACCTGAAGAACCCCAAGACCAACCGCCGCAACGCTGGCTTCACCGACGAGGAACGTGAGAAGATGAGCATACTGCTCGACAACGGCTTCACGGACACGTTCCGCTTCCTACACCCAGAGGAGGTGACATACAGTTGGTGGTCATACCGATTCAAGGCAAGAGAGAAAAACGCCGGATGGCGCATAGACTACTTTCTCATCTCCGACCGCCTGCGCCCACAGCTGACCGGCGCTACCATACACACCGAGATATTCGGTTCCGACCATTGCCCCGTGGAACTAAATCTTCTTTAAGAGGAGATAAGGGGAGATAAGGGAAGATAAGGGGAGATAAGAGACGTATGTTTAAGCCGACTTTTACTATTGTCTTCTATAAACAATATACCGCAAGAAGTAGGGAGACTTTTTGCACAGAAATGCACCTAACGCAAAGGATATGAGAGTAACAGAACTGATAAACAGCACTGACAAGGATAGGAAATTCTCATTCGAGGTATTGCCGCCACTCAAAGGGAATGGCACGGCAAACCTGTTCTCGACAATAGAAAAGATGAGAGACTATGACCCGATGTTCATAAACATAACGACACACCACAGCGAGTATGTATACAAGGAACTGGACAACGGGCATTATGAGAGGCAGCGCATCAGAAGACGCCCTGGTACGGTGGCCATAGCTGCTGCCATACAGCAGAAATACAGCATTCCCGTCATACCGCACGTCATCTGCAGCGGCGCTACCATAGAGGACATAGAGTATGAGCTGATAGACATGCAGTTCCTCGGCATAGACAACCTGCTGCTGCTCAGAGGCGACAAAGCCAAGGAAGACAGGATGTTCACCCCTACCAAGGGTGGCCACGAGCACACGACGGAACTAATAAAGCAGGTGAACGCCTTCAACAACGGCATCTTTGCCGACGGCACTCCTATCAAGCATCCTTGCGGCATATTCCACTATGGTGTGGCCGCATACCCGGAGAAGCACGAGGAGGCTCCCAATATCGACATGGACATGCAGTACCTGAAGATGAAGCAGGACTTGGGAGCGGAATATGCCATTACACAGCTGTTCTACGACAACAGGAAATATTTCGACTTTGTACGCAAGGCAAGGGAGATGGGCATAACCATTCCGATAATACCCGGCGTGAAACCATTCGCCAAGCTGTCGCAGATTACGGTGGTGCCAAGGACATTCCATTGCGACATGCCGCAGGAACTGGCTGCAGAGGCCGTGAAATGCAAGTCTGACATGGAAGCAAAACAGCTGGGCATTGAGTGGACAGCCAACCAATGCAAGGAGCTCTACGAGGCAGGTGTCGAGGACATACACTTCTATACCGTATCGGCCGTAGACTCCGTGGCAGAGATTGTCAGGAGAATTCTCTGACAAGACAAGAAAAAAAAACGGTGTCGCCGGCATGACATAAGGCAATACTGTAACAACATACATAAAAAACAGAAGGGGAACTGCTGAAATAATGGATTTCAAGGAAGTAATAGGACAGGAAGAAGCCCAGAGGAGACTCTTGCAGATGATGGACGGGCAGAAGGTACCACACGCCATAATGCTGTGCGGGCCTACTGGCTGCGGCAAGATGGCCGTAGCGCTCGCCTTCGCATCGGCCCTGCTCAAGAGCAGCTCTACCAACACTGCCGCATGTGAGGCGATGCTGCGCAAATGGGCGCATCCCGACCTTCACTTCTCCTTCCCCGTAATACGTCCGACAGGTACCTCCTCGGAGCACAAGATGGTGAGTGCGGACTTCATCAGGCAGTGGACAGCAATGCTCGAGGAAGGGCCTTACTTCTCCATGGAGCAATGGCTGCAGCGTATGGACGCCCAGAACCAACAGGCCATCATCTTTGAGGCTGAGAGCGACGCCATCACTCATAAGCTCAACCTCAAGTCAAGCCAGGGCGGATGGAAGGTGTGCCTGATATGGCTCCCGGAGAGAATGAACGCTGCCTGCGCCAACAAGATACTGAAAATACTGGAGGAGCCACCGCAGATGACGGCGTTCATCATGGTGAGCGAGCAACCGGAGAAGCTCCTTGACACCATAAGGAGCAGGGTGCAGCGCATAGACCTTAAACGTATTGATGACAGCGAGGTGGAAAGGGCACTCGTTGAGCGAAGAGGGCTGGAGCAGGATATGGCACACCGCATAGCACACAGGGCAAGCGGCAGCTGGCTGAAGGCACTGGAACTGCTGCAGGCAGACAACGCAGACAACGAGAGGCTGGAGCTGTTCATACAGATTATGAGACTCACATACCAGCGCAACGTCAAGGGCATGAAGGCCTGGACAGAGGCTGTGGCGGCAATGGGACGTGAGAGGCAACTCGCAATGATAGACTATTTCCAGAGAATGGTGAGGGAGAACTTCGCATACAACTTCGGACTGCCGCAGATAACATACATGTCACAGCAGGAGGAGGCTTTCTCGCGAAACTTCGCCCGCTTCATCAACGAGGCCAACGTGATAGACATTGCCGACGCCATGCAGAAGGCCAGGCGCGACATCGGACAGAACGCCAATGCCAAGATGGTGTTCTTCGACCTTGCACTGCAGCTCACCATTATGCTCAGGGCAGGACAGCCCAAGTGACGGCAGGCCTCAATACATACAGAGACATATCAGATTATACATAACTATAAAGAATGGACACAACGAACGACAATAAGAATTACCGTATATGCTGCGGAGTAGACAGAGGACTCTGCAGATGTGCCGTAGGCAGGCAGAACAAACAGCTGAACACCTACGACTGGCTCGCTGACGTGCCCGGCAATGCCGAGTCGACAGACCTTGTTGAGGTGCAGTTCAAGAACACCCGAAAGGGATATTACCACAACGTCAACAACATCGACCTGAAGAAAGGTGACATTGTTGCCGTGGAGGCAAACCCGGGACATGACATCGGCGTGGTTACACTGACAGGCCGCCTGGTGAAGCTGCAAATAAAGAAGGCAAACATAAAGTCGGCCGACGACATCAAGAGGGTGTACAGGCTTGCCAAGCAGGTGGACATGGACAAGTATGCCGAGGCCAAGAGCCGCGAGCACGACACCATGATACAGAGCAGGCAGATAGCAAAGGACCTGGGACTGCAGATGAAGATTGGCGACGTGGAGTATCAGGGCGATGGCAACAAGGCCATCTTCTACTACATTGCCGACGAGAGGGTAGACTTCAGGCAGCTCATAAAGGTGCTGGCCGAGACCTTCCATGTGAGAATAGAGATGAAGCAGATTGGCGCAAGGCAGGAAGCTGGCCGCATAGGCGGGACTGGCCCGTGCGGACGCGAGCTGTGCTGCGCCACATGGATGAAGAACTTCGTCAGCGTGAGCACCAACGCCGCACGCTTCCAGGATATTTCCCTCAACCCGCAGAAGCTTGCGGGAATGTGTGCCAAGCTGAAATGCTGCCTCAACTACGAGGTTGACGACTATGTGGAGGCTGGAAGGCAAATGCCAAGCAGGGAGGTGGTGCTGCAAACACTCGACAGCGACTATTTCCTCTTCAAGACCGACATCCTGGCCGGATTGTGTACCTACTCTACGGACAAGAACATCGCAGCCAACCTTGAGACCATAAGCGCGCAGAGGGCGAAGCAGATTATAGAGATGAACAAGCGGGGCGAGAAGCCTGAAAGACTCGACGAGGACGGCAAGGCTACGGAGAAGAAGCCTATTGACCTGCTGGCCGATGCCGATGTCAGCAGGTTCGACAAGACTGGCAAGAAGAAAAAGAAGGGACAGAAGAACAAGCCTAAGCAGCCTAAAGACCAGAAGCAGGCGGCCAGTACCGACGCTAACGGCAACAAGGGTCCACAACAGACTGCAAAGCCTGAAAGCAACGAGCCTAAGAGGGACAAAAGGCCTGAGGGCAGAACAAGGCAGCCCTTCGGCAAACAGCCAAAGGCTAAACCACAGGGATAGACAACATGGCGGTCCTTATGGCAATATATTATAATATGGTGGTTAAGACAGCCAAAAGGATGGCATGGCTGCTGGCCATGCTCATGGCAATGACGGCATGCAGTGACGGGGTTGTATACAGCAACTACGAGCATACAGCCCTGGCAGGATGGGAGCGTAACGATACGCTCCCGTTCAGCATCAGGCCGCTTAAAGAGAGCGGCACCTATGCTCTCGACCTTGGCCTGCGCACCTCGGCAGGCTATCCATTCAGAAGAGTTACCATGATTGTCGAGCAGAAAGTGATGCCCGGCAACGTCACCCGGTGCGACACGGTCACTTGCGAACTGACTGACGACAAAGGAAAGGTGAAGGGCAACGGAATAAGCAATTACCAATACGTGTTTCATGTCAGCGACAGGCACTACCGCAAAGGCGACAGCCTGCACATCAGCGTGCGCCACGACATGAAACGCGAGATCTTACCGGGTATTACAGACGTAGGTATATCGTTGTGGGCATATTAGTGCCTGCAAGCTACGAGCGCACCATGTTGCGGCTTGCGTCTATACGCAGGAATATGAACAGCAGCAGGGTGAAACCCCACAGCGAGCTGCCTCCATAGCTGAAGAACGGCAACGGAATACCTATCACAGGCGTAAGACCGAGCACCATGCCGACATTGATGAAGACATGGAACAGGAATACGCTCATCACACAATAGCCGTAGACGCGCCCAAAACGGTAGGGCTGACGCTCGGCAAGTTTTATAAGGCGCAATATCAGCGCAAGGAACAGCAGCAGCACTCCTGCCGCTCCGACAAATCCCTCTTCCTCTCCCACAGTACAGAATATGAAGTCTGTGTCCTGCTCGGGCACAAACTTCAGCTTGGTCTGCGTGCCATTAAGGAAGCCCTTTCCACGAAGTCCGCCCGAGCCAATGGCAATCTCGCTCTGATGAACGTTATAGCCTGCTCCTGCCAGGTCCTCGTCAAGGCCGAGCAACACATTGATACGGGTGCGCTGGTGGGGTTCCATGACATTGTTCAGCACATGGTCGGCAGAATAGAAGAACACTATGGAGCCTACGGTGAAGGCAAGAATATAGAAATAGCCCGGTAAGCGGGTATACAGGCCATTGTAGAGCAGGTAGCCAACCAGCAATGCCGACAGGGCAAGCTGCACCCATACGATGTCGAAGGGTATCACATACTCCGAGAACAGCAGGAAGATCAACGTCAGGCCTATCGACAGGCCTCCTATCCGCAAGGCCTTTGCCTTGTCATGGCAGTACTCGGCAACCATCCCTGCTGTGAACATCTGCACCAAGAGCAGGACGGCAAACTTGCCAAGAGACGTGGGGGTATCCCAGAGCATCGTCTGCTCGTACTTGATACCGACAACAAAATACACTATCATGGCGACACCCGTGAAAAGGATGCTTCCCGGCATTCCCTCGCGGTAGAACATGAGGAAGAACGACAGGTAGACGAGCGCGGAGCCAGTCTCCTTCTGTGCCACGATAAAGAGCATGGGAATGACGACGATAGCCATTGCCGAGGCGAAATGCTTCCACTTGCCTATGTCAAAACCGTACGTGCTCATAAACTTTGCCACGGCAAGGGCTGTGGCAAACTTTGCAAACTCTGCCGGCTGTATGTGTATAGGTCCCAGGACAAGCCATGAGCGCGAGCCTTTTATCTCGTGGGGGTTGAATATTGTCGCGAACAGCAGGAGGAGAAGCAGCGCGTAGACCCCATAGGCGAAGGTGTCGTAGAAGCGGTCGTCGAGCAACAGCAGCACAAAGCCCAGCACTATTGACGTGCATATCCACACAATCTGCATACCCGAGCGGGTACTCAGACTGAAAATGTCCGTATCGCCATATGTGAAGCTTGCTCCGCAAACGCTCAGCCATCCGAATGCAAGCAAAGATACGTATATAACAATTGTCCACCAGTCGAGACTGGCCAGCACACCTGGTGCCTTACCTGTTCCTTGCGCCATAAGCAATTCTCCGTTTTTGTAGTTCCTCTGCACGCCGCTCCGAGGCCTCCGAGAGCTTGCCGTGTATGTACTGCTCTATCATCAGCCCGCCAATAGGCACGGCAAAGTCTGCGCCGAAGCCACCATTCTCTACATAGATGGCTATGGCAATCTTCGGGTCGTCCATAGGCGCGAAGCCCATGAATACCGAGTGGTCATGTCCACGGTTCTGCGCCGTTCCCGTCTTGCCGCAGATGGCAATGTCGCTCGATGCCAATGCCCGGCACGTACCGCCGAGCACCGCCGAGCGCATACCACTGACTATATACTCGTATGCCTTGTGGCTGGCCTTGGTATAGTGTCTCCTGGTGTACATGGTGTCGATGGACGCTCCTTTCACCTCCTTCACGACATGCGGAATATAATAATATCCCCTGTTGGCGATGGTGGCACCAAGGTTGGCAATCTGCAACGGCGTGAGGTTCACCTCTCCCTGTCCGATGGAGATACTGATGATGGTTAGTCCGTTCCACGAGCCTTTGTATGCCTTGTCGTAGAAGTGGGAGTTAGGGATGAGTCCCCGCTTCTCGCCTGGGAGGTCGATGCCCAGCTTATATCCGAAGCCCATGCTCACCATGTAGTCGCGCCACGTGTCCATAGCCTCCTGCACAGTCTTGTACTTGCGGCGGTTGCCAATCATGTAATAGAGTCCCCAGCAGAAGAAACCGTTGCATGACGTGCTCACTGCCGGCACGAGGTTAAGTGGCGAGGCGTGTCCATGACAGCCTACATGGAGTCCCCTGTAGGAGAAGCCGTGATGGCATGGGAAGGTGGTACCAGGGGTAATGATGCCCTCGGTGAGGAATGTCAGTCCTTGTGACGTCTTGAATGTGGAGCCAGGAGGATATTGTCCCATGATGGCACGGTTGAGCAGCGGTGTCCATGCGTCCTGTGCAAGCATGCGGTGGTTCTTGCCTCGGTCGCGTCCGATGAGTATTCGAGGGTCGTAGGTAGGTGCCGACACCATGGCAAGCACCTGTCCCGTAGAAGGCTCCAGTGCCACTATGGCTCCCTTCTTGCCCTCCATAAGTCTCTCGCCAAGAGCCTGTAGCTTGATGTCGAGGCTCAGTATGAGGTCCTTGCCTGCCACTGGCCGGCGGTCGAGAACTCCGTTATGGTAGCTTCCCTGTATACGTCCACGTGCGTCGCGCAGCAATATCTGTACTCCCTTCTCGCCCCGAAGTTCTTTCTCGTACGATTTCTCCACTCCCGACTTGCCTATGTAGTCGCCAGCCTGATAGTAGTCGTCCTCCTCGATATTTGCCTGCGACACCTCTGCCACGTCGCCCAGCACGTGTGCGGCATAGGGGTATTCATACTGTCTGATACTGCGCTTCTGCACATAAAAGCCGGGGAAGCGGAATATCTTCTCCTGGAAGACACTGAAGTCCTTGTCAGAGAGCTGAGTCATGAAGAGCTGTTGCGTGAAGCGTGAGTAGCCGGGATTCTTTCCGTAGTCCTTGATGTCGGCCATACGCTTGTCGAAATACTCCCTTGTTATGCCCAGGGCATCACAGAACTCCAGGGTGTCTATCTTTCCCTTTGCCTCGTTGGTGACAACCATGATGTCGTACGACGGCTGGTTATACACAAGAAGCTTACCGTTGCGGTCCTTGATGACGCCACGCGACGGATAGTCCACCTTCTTGAGGAAGGCGTTTGAGTCGGCGTTCTTCTTGTAGTCGTCGCTCATCAGCTGCAACGTGAACAGGCGAATAATGTAGACAATCACAATAGCGATTGCCATACCGCCTATCACATAACTCCTTTTTTCGAGATTATAGTCCTTCAATTTGTCTTATTGGAAATACGGGATATATATAATATGTACGCGCGTTCTATAATAATATAATGACTTTCGCAGCACCAGCAGCACCGTCACACGCCTACTTGTTCCTTAAATTGTCTATCACAATGACCAGCAGCAGCGTGAGCAGCGTACTTCCTCCCACACTCAACGCCCACAGCGTCCAGTTGAAGAAGTTGAACATCTCCAAAGTGAAGAACACGAGGCTGTAGAGAAATATCGAGATAAAGCTGAAATACACAAACTTCATCAGACCCAGAGACGGTATGCCAGGTTGGAAATCGTCGGCACTATCGCGGGGCAGGAAGAGCTTCATGAGCATAGGCTGCACAAAGGCAAGCAGAGTCATCGAGCAGGCGCCGACGCCAGGGGTATTGGAGAACATGTCTACGCCGAGCCCCAACAAGAAGCCAAATAGCAGAAGTCCCCAACGGGGAAAATCGCGGCGTGCCATAAGTATGACATATACGTAAAGCAAAGGCGTAGAACAGCCGAAGAGATGGATGTTGTTGAGCAACAAGGCCTGAACAACAAGCATCACCACAAACCACAGAAACTGCGAAAGCAAATACATGTTCATAACTCTCTGCCCTTTACTATTTAGCTTTTAACGAATCCTTGGCAGCCCTCATTATCTGGAGACGCTCCTCAAGCATCTGATTATCTATAACGCAAACGTCGCGGAGCTTGGCAAAATCTGTGGACAGCTCTACCTGTATGCGGTAGGCTATGCCGTCAGGCGAATTGTATACGTGAAGAACCTTGCCAACGAGGATGCCGGCCGGGAACACCGACGAGTAGCCGTTGGTGACCACCTTGTCGTAGAGCCTGAACGCTGCATGACGGGGAACATCATCGAGCCATGCCTTTCTGGTGTCACCGCCTGTCCAGTGCAGGTAGCCGAAATAGCCACGCCCCTGCAGGGAGCAGCTGATACTCGACTTAGAGCTTAGAACCGGTATCACCACGGCATAATGTTCAGAGACAAGATAGACTATGCCGACAACACCTGTACCCGAGACAACACCCATGCCGTCCTTTACTCCGTCGGCACGCCCCTTGTCTATGGTAAGGAAGTTGTCGTGCTTGTCAACCGTATTGCTCACCACCTTGGCAGGAATGAGCTTGTAGCTGTCGAGCAGTGCCAGCTGTCCCCGCCTCACCCAGTTGCTGTCGCGGGTAGCCGTGGTGAGCTGGTTGCCAAGTGTCTCCACCTGTTTCTCCAAATAGATGTTGCGCTGCGTAAGCTCACGGTTCACCTCTACGAGCGAGAAGTAGGTCTGAACCTCAGAGTCCCACTCGTAGACCTTGCCCATGACAGCATTGGCGGTTGAGAACCATGCACTGCCCTGATAGCTGTTGTACTTGAACAACAGCACCAGTCCTGCCACCTCAAGCAGCAGGAACAGGAACCAGTGATGATATCTTGCAAGAAACTCCGTGAGGTTTCTCATATCAACGCATCAGGAAAGAGAATCTGTCTACGTTCTTAAGAGCAATGCCCGCACCCTTGGCAACGCTGTGCAATGGGTCTTCGGCAATATGGAACGGAATGTTTATCTTGTCCTGCAGACGTTTGTCAAGACCACGAAGCAGAGCACCGCCACCACTGAGGTAGATACCGTTCTTCACGATGTCGGCATAAAGCTCTGGCGGGGTATGCTCCAATGCCGAGAGGACGGCATTCTCTATCTTGGCAACGGTCTTGTCGAGACAGTGTGCAATCTCCTGATAGCATACTGGAACCTCCATAGGCAGAGCCGTAATACGGTTAGGACCATGGACAACATAGTCCTCAGGAGCCTCGTCACCAAGGTCGGTAAGTGCCGAGCCTACATGTATCTTGATACGCTCGGCCATACGCTCGCTGACCTTCACGTTGTGCTGGCGGCTCATGTACTCCTGGATGTCAGCGGTGAGGTCGTCACCGGCAATACGGATGGAGTTGTTGCTCACGATGCCACCAAGCGATATTACGGCAATCTCGGTAGAGCCACCACCTATGTCAACAATCATGTTGCCCTCGGGAGCCTCTACGTCAATGCCTATACCGATGGCGGCAGCCATCGGCTCGAATATCAGGTATACATCCCTACCGTCGGCATGCTCGGCAGAGTCGCGGACAGCCCTCAGCTCAACCTCGGTGCTGCCAGACGGCACGCCGATAACCATCCTAAGGGATGGCGAGAAGAGGCGGCTGCCCGTATGTACCATCTTGATAAGTCCGCGCATCATCTGCTCGCAGGCTGTAAAGTCGGCTATCACACCGTCACGCAACGGACGGATGGTGCGTATGTTGTCGTGCGTCTTCTCATACATCATCTTGGCCTGCTGGCCAACAGCAATCATCTTGTCTGTGCGGCGGTCAAGGGCAACGACCGATGGCTCATCAACAACTATTTTGTCGTCGCTGATGATGATGGTGTTGGCCGTTCCCAAGTCCATCGCAATTTCCTGGATAAAAGAGAAAAATCCCATGAATGTGTCTTTATTGTTATTGATGGATTCTATTAATTATCTTAAAACGTAACCCACGTTTAAATTATTTGGTATAGGTGGGGATTAACAGAACCCACCTATATAATTTCATCTCCTCAGCCTTTCTTATTTCGCAAACCACTCATGAATAGCAGTATCGTAATGGCTGCTGACGCCGAAAGCCCTCTCTGCGAACATCTTGCGGTCCTCGATGTCGGTCTGGGCACCCTTGCTGTTGAGTATGTCGAGCAACACACCATACTCGGCCTTGCTCGGTACGATGACAACGTCCTTGAAGTTCTTTGCTCCGGCACGGATGAGCGATATGCCGCCTATGTCAATCTTCTCGATGATGTCCGCATCGCTGGCGCCACTGGCTACGGTCTGCTCGAATGGATAAAGGTCGACAATCACGAGGTCGATGGCAGGTATCTCATACTGAGCCATCTGATCGATGTCGCCCTCATTGTCGCGGCGGGCAAGTATACCTCCAAACACCTTAGGATGAAGGGTCTTCACACGACCGCCAAGTATCGAGGGATATGACGTTACGCTCTCAACAGTCTGGCACTCGTAGCCCAACGACTCGATAAACTTCTGGGTACCGCCTGTAGAGAGGAACTTTACGCCCTCCTGATTGAGTTTTGCAAGGAGCTCATCGAGCCCGTCCTTGTGGAAGACCGACACAAGCGCAGTCTTGATTTTCTTTGTTTCAGCCATAAATTGTATACAATATATTTGTTAGAGTGTGCAAAGATACAAAATTTCTGAATAATAATATGTTTCTATTGACGGAAAAACTCTCTTGTCAAACGTTAAATTGTTCCATATCAATCCAACGGATGCCACAAGCGTTTATTTCAAGCTGTCCTGATACCAGTCGAAGAGCATCCTTACGCCATCCTCTATCTCGACCTTGTGCGTCCAGCCAAGGGAGTGGAGCTTCGACACGTCAATAAGCTTGCGTGGGGTACCGTCGGGTTTTGTGCTGTCCCAAACGACCTCACCCTCGAAGCCCACGGCCTTGACGACGAGCTCCGAGAGTGCCTTTATGGTAAGCTCCTTGCCAGTACCGACATTGATGTGGCAATTTCTGATCTCGCCCAACGACGGGATGGCTCCTCCCCTACCCTCAGAGTTGTTGCGGTCTACGCTGCCGTCGGTCTTGGCACCATAGAACACCGACGAGTATTTCTCTATGCCTATCACGTCCTTGAAGTCGACGTTCAGCAGCAGGTACACACTGGCATCAGCCATATCCTCGCTCCACAGGAACTCGCGAAGCGGAGATCCCGTACCCCAAAGGGTAACCTTATTGTCCTCTATGCCATAGTAGGCCAAGGCCTTGACAATCCTCTCCTCCGGATTCTTGCCGTCCACATTACCGTCACCGATGATGGCACGCAGCTTGTCCGTAGGATTTATCGGGCGCTTGTCCATGTCGTTGCGTATGGCCTGCCAGTTGTTGTCATGCAGCAGCTTGGCCAGGTAGACCTTGCGCATCATGGCTGGCATCACGTGCGAGTTCTCTAAATGGAAATTGTCGTTGGGACCATACAGGTTTGTAGGCATCACGGCAATATAGTTGGTACCATACTGCAAGTTGTACGACTCGCACATCTTCAGTCCGGCAATCTTTGCTATGGCATACTCCTCGTTGGTATACTCAAGCTCGGATGTCAGCAATGCATCTTCTCTCATTGGCTGAGGGGCATTCTTCGGATATATGCATGTGGAACCAAGAAACAGCAACTTCTTCACTCCATGCGAATAGGCATTTGATATGACGTTGCACTGCATCTTCATATTCTGCATCAGGAAGTCAGCCCTGTAAAGTGAGTTCGCCATTATGCCACCAACAAAGGCTGCTGCCAGCACCACCGCCTCGGGCTGTTCCTCGTCGAAGAAGGTTCTCACTGCCACCTCGTCGGTCAGGTCAAGCTCGCGATGGGTGCGCCCAATAAGATTGTTGTAACCACGAGCCTTGAGATTATTCCATATTGCCGAGCCCACAAGACCACGATGGCCGGCTACATAAATCTTGGTATTCTTATCTAACATATCGTTCTGTGTTTTAGATGGTGCAAAGTTACAACATATTATGCTAATAGCAGCTATTCCATAGCCAATTTTTTCTGTTTTCCACATGGCTTGCAAAAGTATACCCCATAACTTAGCAGTTGGCTCTTCAGACATTTAGAGTGACTAACACTTACAGATGCGCAGTCCATGTATATTATTTGCATTGCCTGCAAGGTTATTAACCTTACGGCCTTAAGGTTATTAACCTTGCAGGCGTAAGGTTAATAACCTTATCAGCGGTGCAATCATATTCGTAGACTATGGCAAATATTTAAGAGCCTCTTTATAAACAATTCTAAACAATGTGTGAATAATTGACAGAACCCACCTTATAACTTTTTAACACTGATAGTTGACTTTCTTGCCGCATAATCGCTATCTTTGCAAAACTAATCAGCAAAAACAGTATTGTCTATGGAATTCAATTCAAAGACCCTATCGGCCCTGCTCATAGCAGCCAGCATCGCCTTCCTCGGCCTGTGCATCAGGTGGGGCATCGATGACTTTGTCAACAAAGACCGCATAGTCACAGTAAAAGGACTTTCAGAAAAGGAGGTGGAGGCAGACAAGGTGACATGGCCAATACCGACAAAGGAACTCGGCAACGACCTGCCCGAGCTGTATTCACGCATCAACGCCACAACAGCAAAGGTAAAGGCTTTTCTAAAGCAAAACGGCATCAAGGACAGCGAGATAAGCACTGGCGCACCATCGGTTATCGACCTCAATGCCGACCAGTACAGCAACAATACCAAAGGCTACCGATACAACATCACCTCAACCGTCACCGTGACCTCAACCAACGTCAAGCTCGTCAGAAGCATCATGGCGAGACAAGGAGAGCTGCTCAAGCAGGGTGTTGCTGTTGTCGACGGAGGTTATGACAACCGAACGACTTACGAGTATGTGGCTTTCCAGAAGATGAAACAACAGATGATGGAGGAAGCTATAAAGAACGCTGAGACCACAGCAACTCAGTTTGCCAAAAACAGCAATAGCAATATCAACAAGATTGTAAAGGCCGATCAGGGACAGTTCTCCATCGACGACCGCGACCCCAACACACCATATATTAAAAAGGTAAGGGTGGTGACAACCATAACCTACTCGCTGAAAGACTAAAAAACAACATTCCCGACAGCTCTGCAACTCGACCACACGAAAATTCGAGCCCCAATACACATTCAACTAAAATACCAACCACAAATAACAGGAAATGAGAAGAATTATCATCACTGCCATGACAGCCGTCATGGCCATCACAGGGGCAAGCGCCCAGCTCCTTTACAGGATTTCAGGCAAAGACCTCACCAAACCCTCGTACATTATTGGCACCCACCATCTCGCAAACGTTGGATTTGTAGAAAAAGTTCCTGGCCTTAAAGAAGCCCTGACTGAAACAGAACAGGTATATGGCGAACTGAAATGGGACGACCTCATGCGCCCAGACTCAATGAAGGTAATGAAAGAAAGCATGATGCTGGATGATGGCAAGACTCTGAAGGATGTTCTGTCTGCTGAGGCATACAAGAAAGTGGACAACTACCTAAAGAGGACCATGGGCGTAGGACTAAGCCATCCGCAGGTGGCTGCACAGATGGGCAAGCTGAAACCGGCAGCCCTCACCAACCAGCTCACGGTTCTGATGTACATGCAGAGGCACATGGGAGAATTTGACCCATCAAGCACCTTTGACCAGTATTTCCAGGCACAAGCACAGAAAAACAACGAAACAGTGGGAGGACTGGAGACCATTGGCTTCCAGACGGACATACTATTCAAATCGAAGTCTATCACCCGGCAGGCCGAGGAACTGATATGCCTCATTGACCACGAGGAGCAGAACGCAGACTTAATGGACGAGATGACAGAGGCTTTCTATGCGCAAGACCTTGACGTCCTGAAAAAAGTCATGGACACCAAGATAAGCGACAAATGCGACGCCACGCCTGAGGAGAGAGCAAGGCTCATCGACAACAGAAATACCGATTGGGCAACCAAGATGCCTGACATCATGAAGGCACACCCCACATTCTTTGCCGTAGGTGCCGGCCATCTGCCAGGCGACAAGGGGTTGCTGAAACTGCTGCGCGAGGCTGGCTACACCGTAGAGGCCGTGAAGTAAAGTCATACCCTCATTACCTTCTTCAGATATTTGTAACTATTCAACAAATTAGAGTGTACAGTTAGATGTGCAAAAATTGGATAGTCTAATTCTGAAGCTCATGTAAGTAATTGTCGCGCTGTAAGCGCGTGCTGGTCACTGAATTTTCTGCGAGCAAGTAGTCAGAGTAAATCAGGAACAGTTCCATTTTGGGTACATCAAACTGGACACCCTACCTATTTGTTCAACGAGAGACAAAAAAAAGAAAATGGGACTAAATACATAGTCCCATTTTTGTATATTTAAACCATTTCTGTGACTCGCATGGGGCTCGAACCCATGACCCCAACATTAAAAGTGTTGTGCTCTACCAGCTGAGCTAGCGAGTCTTTGTACCATCTCTTACAAAAAGCGGTGCAAAGTTACAACAATCTTTCGACATGAACAAATAAAAAGGTGTTTTTTTGCACTTTTTCTTCTCTGCATGCCTGTTACCTACCGTCTAACTTGACCGAATGGGTCAGGGATGATGTTCTTTTGTCACATACCTCTGCCAATAGGCGATGAGCAATGTCGTCAACGGAAGGGCTACGATAAGTCCCAAAAAGCCAAGGAGGGCACCCCATACCGATAGCGACAACAGCAGAATGGCGGGGTTCAGCCCCATAGCCTTACCCATTATCTTAGGTGTCACCACCATGTCGGTAATAATCTGAACAAGACAGAACAGCCCCACGGCAAGTCCGAATATCCACCAGAAGTTCTGACCAGTATCAGCGGCCTTTAGCATGGCAAGGAATGCTGTGGGTATTATGGCGAAGGTGTGGAGATAGGGCACAAGGTCGAGTATGCCAATAAGTATACCCAAGCCTATGGCCATCGGGAAGTCCATGATGGTGAAGCCTATGCAGAACATTATACCCATGCATAATGCCACAAGGCCCTGACCGCGAATATAATTGTTGAGCTCACGCTCTACGTCTTTCATCAGCTCACGCCAGAACGGGCGGTTCTTTTCCGGGAATATCCTTATCCAATTGGTAGTAAGGAGTTCGTAGTCAAGAAGTATGAAGAACATGTAGAGGAGGGTAATCATTGAGGCCACTATACTGATGATGACGTTGGCTGTCTGCCCTACAAATGAGAACAGCTTTGGCATGGAGGTCTTCAAGGCATCAGTGAAGTCCTCGCTCTTGAAGAAGCGTTCTATCTCCAGCCTATGGTCATGAAGCCAATCCCTCACCAGAGCTGTGAAGCTGCCGGTATGGGTAGTCTGCTGCAAATACTTCGTGAGGACGTCTCCGAGTTTCTGGAACTGCTCTATCATCGGTGGGATGATGAGCCACACAATTCCACCAATCACTCCAATGACAAAGACAAGTGTGACAATGATGGCCAGCGCCCTTACCCTAACTCTCATCTTGTCCTGCACGAACCTTACTATAGGATAAAGAAGGTATGCAAAAAGCCATGCGATGAAGAATGGCAACAGCACTCCGCTCAGATAATTCATCGTGAGCAACACAAATACGACCAGAAGCAGCAAACCTGCCTTGCGTATGAACTTGTCGAATGTTATCTTGTCTTGCATGTTCACAAACTAAAGATGGTTTCTATAAACAATCACCATCAAAGGGGTTAATAACTATGGGCTACCAAAGTGGATTTGCAGAACCAGCCAAGAAAGGACCCTCTCCTGTTTCCACTATTGTTTAATCTCTGTCTCCCTACGGTAACACTCTCTGCACAGAGGTTCGTATTCGGCCTGTTCGCCAAGCATCACCCTCTTGTCGTTTGCCACAAGTCTGTGGCTGACATATGCGAGCGAGCCGCAACGCACGCATATGGCATGCACCTTGGTCACCTCGTCAGCTATGGCGCACAAAGCAGGCATCGGACCAAACGGCTGGCCCTTATAGTCCATGTCCAGGCCTGCCACAATGACTCTCACGCCCCTGTTGGCGAGCTCGTTACATACAGCAACAAGCCCATCGTCGAAGAACTGAGCCTCGTCAATGCCTACGACATCGGTTTCAGACGACATAAGGAGTATAGATGCAGAGGTGTCAACAGGAGTGCTGGGTATCACATTATGGTCGTGGCTCACCACATCGTCATCACTGTAACGCACATCTATGGCGGGCTTGAATATCTCAACCCGCTGTTTGGCAAACTTGGCGCGCCGCATACGGCGTATCAGCTCCTCCGTCTTGCCAGAAAACATAGACCCGCACACAACTTCTATTCTTCCGGGGCGGTGTGTCTCCCCTGTGAAATATTCTATCATAATAGCTGCAAAGTTAGTGCAAGCAGATGATATGACAAAATCGCTGAGGCATTTTTTATGTTTTTTGCATATCATGTTACCGACAACAATGCAACAGTGCCCAGCGTTGGGAACGGAGGGGCAGATGCATGAAAATCATCGGCGGGACTTGAAGAACTGCTGCATTAGCGTCCTGCACTCTGCCTCAAGAACACCTTCTGTTACCAGTGTTTTAGGATGAAGAGCATCGGGAGCGAAACGCCTGAAGCCACGCTTGTCGTCTGCAGCTCCATAGACAACCCTCTCTATCTGGCTCCATCCCAATGCTCCCGCACACATCACACACGGCTCCACCGTCACGTACAGCGTGCAGCCCTTAAGATATTTTCCTCCCAGCATGTTGGCGGCTGCCGTAATGGCCTGCATCTCGGCATGAGCCGTGACATCATGCAGAGTCTCCGTGAGGTTGTGTGCACGGCTGATGATGCGACCGCCACATACAATGACTGCACCAATGGGTATCTCGCCATTGGTGCCAGCCTTTTCAGCCTCCTTGAGAGCCATGCGCATGAAAGCCTCATCAGCTCTTGTCTGCTCGTCTTGTATCATCAGTTGTGCACAAGTGTTCCTATGTCCTCACCATCCATAACCTTCTTTAGGTTGCCAACGATGTCCATATTGAACACATAGATGGGAAGATTGTTCTCACGGCACATGCAGATGGCGGTAAGGTCCATGACTTTAAGTCCACGCTCCAACACCTCGGAGTATGTGATGTCCGAGAACTTTGTTGCCGTAGGGTCTTTCTCCGGGTCAGCAGTATAGATTCCATCTACGCGTGTGCCCTTGAGCATCACGTCTGCCTCAATCTCAATACCACGCAGGGACGAGCCTGTATCAGTGGTGAAATATGGGCTTCCTGTTCCGGCAGAGAATATGCACACATATCCAGCTTCCATGGCCTCAATAGCCTTCCATTTGCTGTAGAACTCGCCAATTGGCTCCATGCGTATTGCCGTAAGCACCTTGTTCTTCACGCCAAAGGCACCAAGTGCAGAACTTAGCGCCAGAGAATTGATGACTGTTGCGCACATGCCCATCTGGTCGCCCTTCACACGGTCGAAGCCTTTCTGCGAGCCACTAAGACCGCGGAAGATATTTCCACCGCCAATGACGATGCTTATCTGTACGCCCATCTCTGCTATTTCCTTTATCTGCCGTGCATAGTCTTCGAGACGCTCTGGGTCTATGCCGTACCCTTGCTTGCCCATCAGGCTCTCGCCGCTGAGCTTCAACAGTATTCTTTTAAATCGTGCCATATTATATATATTTTTAATAGGTGTAAATTAATTCTTAGTCCTTATTCCCAATACCTATATCAGGAACTCCACCTCCTTGAACGCATAGCGTCTGAGGCGGCAATCTCTGTCGCGCAGCACAAGATGTCCGTCGCCCTCAATTTCGACAATGGATGCATCGAACGTACCGTCGGCATCGCGATAGGCATGAAAGCCGCGCCTACGGTATAGGGCTGCATGGTAAAGGTCTGATATTTCCGCATACCGCCCGGCGGCAAGCATTTTATAGTATTTACAGAACGCCTCAACAACCTTGTTGAGCAGTTCAGTTATGTCTTCTTCCTGTCCCGTGATGGCAGACAACGACACAGGATTGGGAGCGTCGCTGGTAAAAGTCTGCTGATTGACATTAATTCCTACTCCAAAGATGCATCGTCCGAGTCCCTTGCCCGACACCGTGGTCTCTATAAGCGTTCCACTAATCTTGCTATTGTGCCAATATATGTCGTTTGGCCATTTCAGCTCAAAGCCCTCTGCATAGCTATCAAGAGTTTCCTTCAAGGCCACCGCCATGGTCATGGAGAGTATGAACTGGCTGGTAACAGGTACGGTACGAGGTCGTACCAATAGCGAGAACAGCAGATTCTTGCCATCCTCGCTCTCCCACTTGTTGACACCTTGTCCACGTCCTGCAGTCTGATAGTCGGCTTTGACAACCACTATGTCATCATTGTCATCCATTACATAACCACGCAGGAAGTTGTTAGTGCTGTCAGTAGACTGAAGGTTTATGGTACGGATATTCATTTTTTCATTAAAGCAAATTTGGATTAAAAGCATCGACTATATGCTCATAGCTCTCAACGTTATTATCTTCTCCAATGATGGAGATGATGTCGAAACGCACTTCCTCTACAACATTGAACATCTTGATATACTGGTTGGCTGCGTGTTGAAGATTGAGTATCTTCTTCCTGTCAACAGCATCCTCCGGCAGCATGGCCTGTCTCCGGGAGCGCGTCTTGACTTCGATGAAGACTATCACCCTGCGGTCGGGCGTGTAGGCTATGATGTCCAAGTCACGATGTCCGCGTGGAGGCCTCCAATCTGTCTCTATGAGGATATAACCCTCCCTGTCCAAAATATCAAGAGCATAGCGTTCTCCCCATTTGCCGACATCGTTGTGCTGTGCCATATGTTTCCGCTGTTTTGTTATTCTGTATAGTCTACATATTCCCCCTCGTCGGATGGAATAATCTTGCGGCTTGCTGTTCCCGGGTCACGGGTATCAATAATGGTTCCATCCGGTGTTGCGTTTCTGTAACCATGATACCCCGCTTTCTGCTGACTGCTATTAGTGTTTTTTGCTGCATCGCCCTTGATGGAACTTGCAAAGCCCCTTACCTTACGGTAAATGACAAACGCCAATATGCCTACAGCCAAAAGACCCGCAACAATCAAGGCTAAAATCAAAGAGAGGAATAATTTCAGCATGGCTGTTTTCTGTTACGTATGTTCACCAACGCAGAGAGAAGGACATACCATGCAATGATGATTGCAAATGCCGTCACACCAAATACGATTAGCAAAGGCACGCAGGTAATCAGAAACAGATATTTCACCTCATTGCCTTTCCATCCCCAATGCTTGAACTTCAGGGCAAACATAGGTATCTCAGAAACAAGCAGCCAGCAGCTGAGCAATATCATGACGATGCCAACGGGAACCATCCACGTGGTGTTCTCGATGAAGTCGCCAGCACCAACGAGCAACGCTCCCCAAAACAGGGCGTTGGCAGGAGTGGGCAGTCCTATGAAGCCCATAGCCTGACGCTCGTCAAGATTGAACTTGGCAAGCCTCAATGCAGAGAACGCCGCTATGAGGAATGCCACAAAGGGCATATACGGTTGCACGGAGGCAAGAAATGCAGGATATTCCATTATTCCCATTTCATAGAATACCATTGCCGCAGGAGCCATTCCGAAGGTTATGTCGTCAGCAAGCGAGTCGAGCTCCTTGCCTATCGGGGACGACACATGCAGGAGTCTGGCGCTCATGCCATCGAAGAAATCGAATATGGCCCCAATGATTATCCACAGCAAAGCCATGTGTATCTCCCCCATAAAAGCACTAAGTGTAGCTATGCAGCCAGAAATGAGGTTGCAACAGGTTATTGTGTTAGGGATGTTTCTTGTAATAATGTTTGCCATAGTAATAATATGTAAGCCACTTCTACTTCAACTTGGCTATGACCGTGAGGTCACCAGTAGTAGCCTGTCCCATCTTCACGCATACTTCCGAGTCAGCAGGCAGATAAACATCCACGCGAGACCCGAGCTTAATGAAGCCCAGATGCTCGTCGATGTAGCAATCCTCGCCTTCCTTGGCATATGTGACAATGCGGCGTGCAACGGCTCCAGCTATCTGACGGCACAAAATATCTTTTCCGTCAGGAGTTGTGATCATGATATCTGCATGCTCATTCTCCTCGCTGGCCTTAGGTAGCCACGCCTTGTGGTAGTTGCCGTCGAAATGCTTCACAAACTTCACCTTTCCGTCAACAGGAAACCAATTGGCGTGCACATTGAACAAGCTCATGAAGATGGATATCATAAGCCTGCGGTCATGGAAGTACTCGTTTTCCTCAACCTCCTCAACGACCACAATCCTACCGTCGGCAGGAGCAACAACAATGTTCTCGGTATCCTCGCTGGCGAAATACCTGATAGGACACCGGTAGAAATTGAGCACTATGGCATAAACAGTTCCAAGTATTGCTACGAACGCCCAGAACGGCACCTTGGTATCGAACGCCTGCCAGAGAATGACCGACACTGCAACTATTCCCATCAGTCCATATAGCAGGGTATCTGTACCCTCGTGGTGTATTCTAATCTTTTTTATCTTCTTAATTTTGTTGCCCATGAAAGTTTGCTACTATAATTTGTTGCAAAGATAATTAATTTTTATCTATCCTCAAAATTTTCGCTGTTATTCTTTTGCCCTTCGCCTTTTTTGTAGTAACTTTACGGCTCAAAATCCAAAACAGCATGGAAGATTTCATACATTTACACGTCCACACACATTATTCCATTCTCGACGGGCAGTCGAAGATTAACAAAATTGTTGACAAGGCTGTTGCCGACGGCATGAGGGGCATGGCCATCACCGACCACGGAGTGATGTTTGGCATAAAGGAGTTCGCCGACTATTGTTCCGGCATCAACAAGGGCAGGAAAAAAGAGGGGCTGGAACCATTCAAGCCTATATTCGGATGCGAGATGTATGTGGCCAGACACCACAAGACCGACAAGGTTGCCGAGAATGGCGACAAGTCGGGCTATCACCTCATTGTCCTGGCAAAAAACATACAGGGGTACAAGAACCTCATACAGCTGGTATCAAGGGCGTGGGTTGACGGCTTCTATTACAGACCGCGTACAGACAGGGAAGACCTGGAGAAGTATCACGAGGGGCTGATAGTTTGCTCGGCATGCATAGCAGGAGAGGTCCCAGCAAAGATACTCCGTGGAGATATGGAAGGAGCGCGCGAGGCATGCGAGTGGTACCACAGGGTATTTGGCGACGACTACTACCTGGAGCTGCAGCGTCACGAGGTCACAGACCCTACCCTGCTGGCCAACAGGGAGACATTCCCCCTACAGCAGAAAGCCAACAAGGTGCTGATAGAGATGGCTAAGGAATACGGAATTAAGCTCGTATGCACGAACGACTGCCACTTTGAGGACAAGGACACTGCCGAGGCACACGACCATCTGCTATGCCTGTCAACGGGCAAGGATCTTGACGACCCCGACAGAATGAGGTACACGAAGCAGGAATGGTTCAAGACGAGGCAAGAGATGAACGATATTTTCAGCGATATTCCCGAGGCACTGACGAACACGCTGGAAATACTCGACAAGGTTGAGATATACAGTATAGAGCACGGTCCCATCATGCCATTCTTCCCCATACCCGAGGATTTCGGTACGGAGGAAGAATGGAGACAGAAGTTTTCAACAGAAGACTTATACCGTGAGTTCACCACCGACGAGAATGGCGAGAACCAGCTGTCACCCGAGGAGGGTCAGAAGGTCATAGACCGTCTTGGCGGCTATGACAAGATATACAGGATAAAATTCGAGGCCGACTATCTGGCCAAGCTCGCCTACGACGGGGCAAAAGACCCAAGCAGATATGGCGAGCCACTGTCAGAGAATGTCATCGAGCACATCAATTTCGAACTTCACGTAATGAAGACCATGGGTTTCCCGGGCTACTTCCTTATCGTGTCGGACTTCATCAAGGCCGCCCGCGAGGAACTGGGAGTGATGGTTGGACCAGGGCGTGGCTCAGCAGCAGGCTCCGTGGTGGCCTACTGCCTTGGCATCACAAAGATAGACCCTCTGAAGTACGACCTGCTGTTTGAGCGTTTCCTCAATCCCGACCGCGTAAACCTTCCTGATATCGATACCGACTTCGATGATGACGGACGCGGACGGGTATTGCAATGGGTTATGGACAAATACGGTCATGAAAACTGCGCTCACATCATCACCTACGCCAGCATGGCAACCAAGAACTCGCTGAAGGACGTTGCCAGGGTCGAGAAACTGCCCCTCGACATATCAAACGCCTTGTGCAAGGCTATCCCCGACCGTCTGCCCGACGGTATGAAGATGAATCTTACCAATGCCATCAAATGCACACCCGAACTACGGGAGGCCGAGGCATCGGCAGACCCGAAGGAGAGAAATACCATCAAATATGCCAAAATGCTTGAGGGTACAGTCAGGGGCACGGGCATACATGCCTGCGGCTTCATCATCTGCCGCAACCCTATCAGCGACTGGGTACCTGTATCGACAGCCGACGACCCCGACTTCAAGGGCCTAAAGGTACCTGTGACACAGTACGACGGACATGTCATAGAGTCTACAGGACTCATCAAGATGGACTTCCTCGGACTGAAAACCCTATCTGAGCTCAAGGAGGCATGCAAGGTAGTGAAGCAGACCCTTGGCGAGGATATAGATCTCGACAACCTGCCCATAGATGACGAGCTAACCTACAAGCTCTACCAGCAGGGGCGCACCATTGGCACTTTCCAGTTTGAGTCACCCGGCATGCAAAAGTATCTTCGTGAGCTGCACCCCACCGTCTTCGAAGACCTTATAGCCATGAACGCCCTATACCGTCCGGGACCTATGGACTACATCCCCGACTTCATCAAGCGAAAGCATGACCCGTCGCTTGTGACATACGACATTCCCTGCATGGAGAAATATCTCAAGGACACTTACGGCATCACAGTCTATCAGGAGCAGGTGATGCTTCTGAGCCGCCAGCTTGCCAACTTCACCCGTGGCGAGAGCGATGCCTTGCGTAAGGCCATGGGTAAGAAGAAGAAGGCCATCGTAGATGCCATGAAGCCGAAGTTCATTGAGGGAGGACAGAAAAACGGCCACGACCCGAAAGTGCTTGAGAAGATATGGTCGGACTGGGAGAAGTTTGCGTCCTACGCCTTCAACAAGTCGCATGCCACCTGCTACTCATGGGTTGCATACCAGACGGCATACATGAAAGCGCACTACCCTGCCGAATACATGGCCGCACTAATGACACGCCGCTTCAGCCAGATTACAGAGATACAAAAGCTCATGGAGGAATGTAAGGCCATGAACATATCCACACTCGGTCCTGATGTCAACGAGAGTTTCGTAGGCTTCGGTGTCAACGGTGAGGGCGAGATAAGATTTGGGCTCTCGGCCATCAAGGGCATGGGAGGAGCTGCAGCCGAGGCTATAGTACAGGAGAGAGAGAAGAACGGACCATACAAGGATCTCTTCGACTTCATCCAAAGAATAAGCCTCAAGGACGTGAACCGCAAGGGACTGGAAAGTCTCGCCCTGAGTGGCGGCTTCGACTGTTTCGGCATCAAGCGTGAGGATTATTTCGGCAAGAACAACAAGGGCGAGATGTTCCTCGATACACTTGTCAGATATGGACAGCAATACCAGTTGGCAAAGCAGCAGGCTGCCAACTCGCTGTTTGGAGAGGACGACGTGGAAGTGAGCACTCCGCCAATACCCAAGGGAGAGGAATGGAGCACCATAGAGAGACTCGGCAAGGAGAAAGAGCTTGTGGGCATATACCTTTCGGCCCATCCGCTCGACGACTACTCGCTTATCCTTAAGGCAATGTGCAACACCCACTGCAACGAACTCGCAGACAAGGAGAAGCTGCTTGAAAAGGACGAGCTGACCTTCGGCGGCATCGTCACGGACGTGAGGAAGAAATTCACCAAGAATGGTGCCCCATGCGGATTTGTAACCATAGAAGACTACGAGGGAGCAGGCGAGCTTGCTCTGTTCGGAGACGAGTGGGGCAACTGGAACGGAAAATTCCTGGTGGGAGCAACGGTATACATAACTGCCAAATGCACCAAGAAATACCCTAACAGCACATTCTACACCATGCAGATGAAGAATGTGGAGTACATGAATGCCGTAAAGGACAAAAGCATTGAAAAAGTCACCATCATAGCTGATGCGGCAAATATTGACGAGAGCACAGCAACCGACCTCTCAACAATAGTCAGCAACAACCCTGGCAAGACGCAGCTCTACTTCCAGCTCATAGACAGAGAGCACAACACCTCGGTAACGTTGCGGTTGCCAGACAAAGGTATAAACCTTAGCAAAGAGATTATGGACTATGTTGAGAACAACGAAGAGCTAAGCTACTCCATAAATTAAGAATAAGAAGGGATATATGTTTTTTTGCCAAAAAAGAGATTATATCAATTTATTTGTGTAATTTTGCGGGCGGGATAACAATGAGCTATAAATCATTCCCATTCAGTCAGCCATAAAATATTAAACAAAAAGACACTAAAATTAAAACAAATAAGAAAATGGAAGTAACTATTACAACCGAGAACTTTGAGAGTTTCAAGAATGGCGAGTTGCCTTTGGTAGTAGACCTTTGGGCAACATGGTGTGGTCCTTGTCGCGCACTTGCTCCTGTAATTAGCGAGCTTGCTGAGGAGTATGACGGCAAGATTGTTGTCGGCAAGTGTGACGTTGAGGAAAACGACGACATAGCAATGGAATTTGGTGTCCGCACCATCCCTACCATCCTGTTCTTCAAGGGTGGCCAGCTTGTTGACAAATTCGTAGGCAATGCCGCAAAGTCAAAAATTGAGGAGAAATTCAAGGCACTTCTGTAAAAAGTGAAGAGTGAAAAATTCTATAGCTAAGTTCAATTGTCAGCTGATTGCTGACGCATTATCCGTATCCATACGCATAAGGATCTTAGCCATAGGATTCTTCACTCTTCATTCTTCACTCTCCACTCTTCACTATTCTTTTTCCTCCCTCTGTTTCCTCGATTCTTACTCTTACGGCATCGGTAGGAAGTAATTCCTCTATCAGCTCCGGCCACTCGATGAAACACAGGGCACCACTATAGAAGTAGTCCTCGTAGCCCATATCGTAGACCTCCTCCAGTTTCTTGATCCTATAGAAGTCGAAATGGTAGATTAGCTCTCCCGTTTCCTCTGCACGATATTCGTTTACAATAGCGAATGTTGGCGAGGTTATGACATCCTCCACTCCAAGTTCCTCGCATACGGCCTTAATGAAAGTTGTCTTTCCGGCTCCCATGCTACCATAGAAGGCGAACACACTGGCTTCGCCCATGCTACTGACAAACTGTCTGGCAGCCTCGCGGATATTGTCTATTGAGTCAATTGTTATTTCCATTGTTCTATTGATTATTATATTTCAAAAAAATCCATTCCATGTTTCATCACCAATGCGCTATCTCTTCTTTGGTGTCAGGGTGACGAGAGGTACAAGCATTTCTTCCATTGATATGCCTCCATGCTGGAAGGTGTCCTTGTAGTATGATACGTAATAGTTATAGTTGTTGGGGTAAGCAAAGAACGAGTCACCTGTTGCGAAGACATACGACGTGCTGATATTTGGTGCAGGCAGCTGAGCCTTCAGCGGATCCTTGATTACGAAAAGCTCCTTGGCATTGTAGTTGAGGTTCTTGCCAAGTTTGTACCTAAGGTTGGTATTTGTGTTACGGTCACCAATTATCTTCACAGCCTTCGACACTCTGATGCTTCCGTGGTCGGTTGTGATTATTACCTTGTAGTCAGTCTGTGAAAGGCGTCTCAGGAGTTCAGACATTACACTATGCCTGAACCAACTTAGTGTGATGCTACGGTAAGCCGACTCATTGTTAGCAAGCTCACGTACCATTTTTGACTCTGTTCTTGCATGCGAGAGCATGTCCACGAAATTTACAACAGCAACATTAAGGTCGTTGCCCGACAGCGACTTCAGCTGTTGCAGGAATTTCTCAGCCCCAGCAGAGTCGTTTATCTTATGGTAGCTGAAGGTGTCATGCCTGCGGTATCTCTCAATCTGCTTCTTAATCAACGGTCCCTCGTTAAGATTCTTTCCTTCCTCCTCGTCCTCGTCTACCCATAGGTCAGGGAACAGCTCGGCAATCTGTGTTGGCATAAGGCCACTGAAGATGGCATTACGCGCATATTGCGTTGCGGTAGGGAGAATACTGAAATAGAGTTGCTCGTCGATATCGAACATATCGCCAATCTCTGGTGCGAGCATTCGCCACTGGTCATATCTGAAATTGTCTATCACTATGAGAAACACCTTCTCACCGTTATCGATAGCTGGGAATATCTTTTTCTTGAAAATCTCGTTGCTGAGCATCGGATGGTCTGCAGGCGCAGGAGCAACCCATCCGAGATAGTTGTTGCGGATGTATTTGGCAAATCCAATATTGGCCTCCTCCTTCTGCATCTGCAACATCTCCGTCATGTTACTATCGGCAGAACTGAGTTCCAGTTCCCAGTGCACAATCCGCTTGTAGATATTCATCCAGTCCTCTGCTGTCTTGCAGTTGTCTATCTGCTGTGCAATGTTTAGGTAGCTCTGCTGATACCCAGTCTGCGTAACCTCCGTAACAATCTCTTTGCGGTGGACATTCTTCTTCAGAGTAAGAAGAATCTGGTTTGGGTTTACAGGCTTAATCAGATAGTCGGCAATCTTGGAACCGATTGCTTGGTCCATGATATCCTCTTCTTCACTTTTCGTAACCATCACGACAGGAGTGGCGGGTGTAATCTCCTTTATAGTCTGCAAAGTCTCAAGTCCAGTAAGTCCCGGCATCATCTCGTCAAGCATAATGATGTCGAAATTGCGCTGTTTGCATTGTTCTATGGCGTCAGGGCCGTTAGTGACCGTTACCACCTCATAGCCTTTCTTCTCTAAGAAGATGATGTGCGCTCTGAGATGCTCAATCTCGTCATCGACCCACAATATTACTCCGTTAATCATGTCTCTGATTTTTATGTCCAACTTATATGGCGAGACACCCTAAAATCCGTCAAGCTCGTAGTATTCGTCCTCGAGGTCGTAGGTGTTCTCGGTTGTCTTCTGTTTTGTGGTGCCCTGTGTGGGCTGTGGGGTGTCATCGAAATAGATGGTGTCATCAGAAGTTTGCGTGTCTTCTTGGATGTCTTCTTGGATGTCTACCGGGGTGTCCGTAGTTTTCTGATTATTCGGATTGTCCTGATTAACCTGGGGCTCTGGGGTATCCGGATCATCTATTTCCATCGTATTGCTGTCTGCAGGTGTGTCGCCAGAAGTGTCATTGCTGTCTGCAGGCAGGGTTAGGGTGCCTTCATCCTCCTGTATGTCTGATTTTGCGGGGATATTACCTCCACCATCATCAAGTGGTATAATCTCTGTATCGGTTTTCTCTGCTCCCTCATACTCATCTATATTAAACAGTCCGTCAGCAGGAGTGTCGGCAGGAGTCTTCTCTTCTGCAGGTTTTGCAGACGGTTCGTCTTCGCTGTCACGCAGATTCCATACAGGCTCGTTGAGGAGAGGCTGCTTGATGGTCTCAAGTGGGGCGAAATGCTCGTCGTAGAACGCCTGATAGTCAGCATAGCTGAAATTGGTACCTATCAGCGCCAGGTTTTCCTCACTGATTACCAACGACCTGGCTTTCTCGGCAAGTTGTCTGAGTGCTGTTTGCGTATGCAGGTGTCTTGCATACTGCCAAGCCTCATCGTAGTTACGGAAGCCGCTTACCACAAGCCTTCTGAGCATATTGTCATCATCGAAAGATATCTCGAAGTTACGCACAATATAGTTGGCAAAATTGAATTTCGCCATCTGATAGAGCAGTTTGTTCTCATCAACAGAGTCTGGCAGGTATGCCAGAACATACACGAACTTTGTATTACGCTCAGGGTCGAACTGTCTGGCATTGATTGAATCGCTGTCTGCAAGAACTGCTGTACGTCTCGACCACACATCGCCAAGATCAAACTTACCTCCATGCAAAGGGCGTCCTTCCTTCACACCATTTACTATCATACCCGCCATCTCCGCAAGTTTGCTTTGCGGGAATTTCTCCACAAGAATTCTCATGTCCGCAAGACACCCAGTTGCATCTCCGCCATTTAGTTTTGCAAGACCGCCTATGAAAAGGAACTTGTCCCTATTGGCACCTATTGGGAACCTCGTCTCCGAGATGTAGGCGTTTGCTGCAATCTCTTGTAATCTGTCATGCTTGAAAGCCTCGTAGGTAGCTGCGTATAGAGAATCCTCAAGATGCGTACCAAAGACAGCATTCTCCTCGAAATATGGGTCGGTGAGAAGCGTTGTCCATTGGCTTTCGGGGAAAGTAGTCCTAAGTTTTTCCACATATGAGGCCGCCATGTCATGCTGTCCCATCCTGGAGTATAGCAGGAACATGTGATAGTATAGGTCATCATTATGTTTAAAGTCGGGGAATTTATCCTCCAGTCGCCGTAATGCTTTCTCACTCAAATCAAGATTGTCGAGCTTGTCCTTGAATATGACACCAGAGTTGTATAGTCCGTCCATGATTATGACATTACTTGCAGCCACTTGCTCCTCCGTAAAAGGAATTTGCGCAAGATAATACTCACGCTTATGCGGGTCGTTCTGCGCACTGTCATTCACCTGTTCGAGCGAGTCCTGCACAGCCTCAGCCTGCTCTATAGAATCCTTTTGTTCCTCCGTAAGCTCTGCTTCGTCTGTACCTCCCAGGCCGGCCACTACTGTCTTGTTTATACGCTGCCAGTTGTCGACATTCTCTCTCTTTCCCCATTGGCGTTCAAAAGTCTGCTTACCCTGCTGCACCGCCATGGCACTATAGAAATACCATGTGGCATCCTGTCTTCCGCCTTGTGGTGTTGTTGTATTTGGGCGAGTAGCAGTATTGGAATTACGGTTTCCTCCGTTCCGCTGCAAGGTCTGCTGCGCATTAGCCTCAGCCTGGCGGTCGCGTTCTTCCTTTTCTTTCTTCTTGAGTGCCGTTATTACTCTGTCAATAGCCTCATTACGCTGCTTCTCGTCCATTTTTGCAAGAGCCTGTAGGGAGTCCTGCAAATAGACGGCGTCAGTGAAAGGCACCAGCTCGTCGAGAACCTTCGAGCGAGTGGACAGCTGCTCATAGTCGTCACGTTCCTTGTCAAGCAGTCCGATAGCCTCGCCATAGCATCTGCGTGCATCTGCGAATTTTTCCTTCTGCCAATAGATGTCGCCCAGCTTGAGCAAGAGCACACCTTTCTCTATGCCGGCACGTGTGGCCTTCATGGCTCCTTTCTCGTAATTGGCTATAGCGTTGGCAGTATCACGCTGGGCCATATAAATGTTTCCTATAGCATAGTATACCTGGTCAAGATAGTCCTTGTTCTTGTCCGATGCAGCCATGCGCTTCAGCGAGCCAACCATTTTCTTTGCCTGAGTTGCGCCCATCACCTCCGTCATCGCTATGCGTGCGTTGAACTCCATCTGATAGGGCGGGTTCTTGGCTACTACGCTCCTGAAAGCCTTATATGCCGCGGCGTTATCGCCCAAAGCGGCATAGACCTGCCCGAGCAGGAAGCACAGTCGTGCTCTCTGCACCTTTCGCATCTCGTGTTTTATGGACTTCTTCAAATATGGCACGGCCTTGTCGTACTCAGCTGTGTGTATGTAGTAGTCGGCCATGGTGAAGTCCCATTCCTTCTGCGCCCTCCAATGTATGGAGTCACGATTCATGTTTCTTATTACATCCTCAGCATCGTATAGCCACTCCTGCTCCACATAGCATTTGGCGAGCCATGCCCTTGCGCGTCCGTAAATGGCTGGCTGGGTGGCATAAATGCGGCTCATGTATGCGAATGTGGACGCAGCCTCATCGAAGGCACCTTTATAGAACTGCGAGCGTCCCATCAGCATCCATGCCTTCCACAGGAATGGATTGTACTCCTTCCGGCTGAGCCATTCAATGTCTTTCTCCGTCTTTCGTCTGCTCTTGTTCCATTCCGGCCGCCGGGTTATGCTGTGCAGCTTGATGGCCTTCTCACATTTCTCTATGGCCTTGTCATAGTTGCCCTTTCCCAGTTCGCGGCTCTTCTTGTTTCCTACCGAGTACATGGGTATCATCTCGGTAAAGTTGTCCTGGTTGCCTTTTTCCTTCTCAAGCGAGGCGTCGATGTAGGCCAAGGTACCGTTATAGTAGGTATTGTACCTTGCATTGAATGAATGCCACCATCTCGACTGCGAAGTATTCTTCTCAGTCGAGCATCCCACTACCGTCAGCAACAAGGCCGACAGTAGCCATAAAATCCGATATTTCTTTATAGTGGTCTTCAACACGTTCTCTATGCTACATCAGCAACCTTTATATAATAACTTTCCTGCTACCCATTTTATTGTTTTCAGCAGGACATAAAACAGTATGCTGACAAATATTATTGATGCTCCCGAGGGCACATTCCAGTGATATGAAATTGCAAGGCCAACCAGACAGTCTATCCACCCTATCGCCATGCTCGCCAAGATGATACGCTTCATGCTGAACGTAAAGAGGTTGGCCGTCATCTGAGGTATCGTCAGCAGGCTTATGGCGAGCACGATGCCTACCAAGCGCAGCGTAGACACTATGGTAAGGGCTATGAGCGCCATCATGCCATACTCTATGATGCTGACAGGCAACCCCTGGGAGCGTGCGAAAGTCGAGTCGAACGACACGCTAAGAATCTGTCTGTAGAAGAACACAAATACCAGACCGGCCACAAGGGCAACGGCAGCAAGCAACCACAAGTCGGGCATGCCTATGGTGAGTATGTTTCCGAAAAGAAACGACGGCATGTCTGGCATGAAGCCAGGAGAGAGGAAACAACAGATGATGCCCACGCTCATGCCGAGAGTCCAGAACATGGCTATAGCCGAATCCTCGCGCACATCACCACGCCTTGACATCCACTCCACCCCGAACGCGCTTGCTACGGCAAACGCCATGGCTGTCAGTACAGGGTTTACACCAAGGTATACACCCAGGCCGATACCACCAAATGAGGCGTGTGTAATACCTCCGCTTATGAATACCAGCCTGCGTGCGACAATATAAGTGCCAACCATGCCACAGAGGATGCTTGCCAGCAAACTGCCCAGAAGGGCATTTTGGAAAAAACTATATTCGAGTATCTCCATATCTCTCAACTATCCATCATTGCTATCAGTTCGTCCTTAATCTGGTCAGGTACGTTCACGCCACGGAGGATGAGGCTTCGGTTCCAGTCTCTCACCTCCTCGGGGCGCATGGTGTACATCACCTCGGCAAACTCGTCAGCCTCATCGTCGGTATATGCGTCAGAAGGTCGTCCCTTGTATCTGTCCAGTTCCTCATCATCAAAATACTCCACAGGCTTCACCGCAGCCTCCATCATGCACTCCTGCTCGCACTTACTGTTGTTGCCATCGCATGTTCCACATTGTGATGCCGGCGCATTCACGCTTCCGGCATCTTCCCTGCCATTCCCCTGTAGCCTTGTCGCCACGGCAGCCACAAATCCAAGTATGACAAGAGGCAGCACCAGATACCACAGCATGGGCTAAGCCTCCTCTATGATAAAGCCAGCAGCCTTCAAGTCGTCCCAGAAACGGGGGTACGACTTGGTCACCACCTGCGGGTCGTTGATTTCTATCTTGCCAAACGTCATTGCCAGTGGAGCGAATGCCATGGCCATACGGTGGTCCTCGTAGGTATCGATAGGTTCTCCTGTAGGAGCACATCTCTCACCATCCCAAATCAGCTCGCTGTTGTTCCGGTCTTTTACGACATAGCCCAGTTTGCACAACTCGTTCTTCAAGGCTTCTATACGGTCGGTCTCCTTAATCTTCAGGCTTGCCAGCCCCTTGAAATGGAAAGGCAATCCCATGGCGCAGCAGGCAGCTACGTATGTCTGAGCAAGGTCGGGCGAGCTTATGAAGTCGTAGTCAAGGCGGGGTATTGTCCTAATATGCCTTGTGAGTGTTACTGTTGTGGGCAGGCCCTCCTTCTTCTGTGCGAACGCTGTTTTCACTCCGAGCAAGGACGATATATATCGGGCTATGGAGTCACCCTGCTTCGAGCCATCGGTAAGTCCTGTAAGCCTTACCGTCGACTCGCGATCGTTGCACAAGGCGAGTATCTCATACCAGTATGAGGCCGCACTCCAGTCGTTCTCTACCAGATAGCGTCTCTCGACGTATGGCTTGGGCTTCACCGTAATGGTGTCCACGTCTGTCCACTCAGCATCAGCACCATACTCCCTCATCATCCACAGAGTGAGGTCTATATACGGTCTCGACACTATGTTTCCCTTCAGATGCAGCTCAATACCCTTGCTCAACGCCGGGCCTATCATGAGCAGGGCAGAGATATACTGCGAGCTGACATTGCCCGGCATTTCCAATGGTCCGCCCTCAAGTTTCTTTCCCCTTACCAGCAGCGGAGGGAAACCATCCTCATCGGCATACTCAATCTCCGCTCCAAGATATCGCAGGGCATCGACGAGCAACCCTATTGGGCGGTGCCTCATACGCTCAGTGCCAGTGATGAGATGCTCTCCGCTTCCCACGCTGTAGTATGCGGTCAGGAACCTCATTGCCGTGCCCGCGGCCTTTATGTCTATTACATCGGGGTTGTTGCACAAAGCTTTCACCATCACGTCAGTATCGTCGCAGTCGGAGAGATTGTCTGGCAGGCAGCCACCTCCCGCCAGGGCGTGCATAACAAGTGCCCTGTTGCAGATGCTCTTGGATGATGGCAGGTCGATGGTCACATCGATGGTCTTGGGTGCTGTTACAATATATTTCATTTTTTATCAGTTTTCCTTTTATTGCTATTCATTCATTAGTAGGTTTCCACATGCTGTCTTCCTGCAAGTCACCGTAACGGGATGGAGGTCTAGCTTCACGTTACCCGCCTGTCCTGCCGACCTCGTATTTGCTCCGTTGCGCTTGGGACCAGGTATCATGGGGCAATAGTACATAACCCACCTCATTCGGTCTTTCTGGTCTTGCGTTATCTCGTAGCCGAGCGAGTAGGCATAGTCCATAATGTTCGTGGACAAAAACTGCGGTCCGTCGCACGACTCGCGGACTATGACATCCTTCAGCTTGGGCTGACTGGTATGCTGCATGTAATATAACATGTTGTCGATATACTCAATTCTGTTGTATGACGGCGTATCGTCGCAGTAGTCGGAGTCCATGCACCCGTCTGCAGTCTCAACGCTTGCTAAGCCATCCGGCCCGGTCGACATGGTCTCAGAGAAGGCATGGTGCAGGCCAAGATAATGACCAAGCTCGTGAGCCAACGTGACAACTACGTCCGAGGGATTGATGTATGTAGCCTTATGGTCGGTAGCAGCATAGCGGTCACTCTCCCAGAATCCGCCCTCTTCGTCGAGGTATGCATACAGACTGTTGATAGAGACACAATGCGGATATCTGAGGTTTGCCTTTGATATGTACTTTGCCGTAGTAGTCTCGAGCCCACCAAGGATGGAGTCTCCCTTTATGGCGTAAGGCATGTGGCTAATTCCAAGGATGGTATTTCCATCATCAGTTCCCTTGAAGTTGTACATCATTACGTTCACATACTCGTTGGGATCCCACAGATAGCTTACGTAGGTATTGCTGTTGTCGGTCATGAAGTCTGAGGGATCTATGGGATAGGTTCCCGTCCACTTGACGTACTCAACCCCTGGAGTGGCCAGCTTGTTGCCTTTCTCATCGTATTCCGCGGCCACAAACGTCACGCCGACAGACTTGCTGTCGCCGAAAAGCCCGCCACGGTACACCATGTTGACATAGCTTATAAGCTGCTGCAACCTGCTTGCCGGAATGTGCTGGTTTAGGTCGCCCGCATCTTTATATAGCACATGGAATATCACGGGAAGCCTATATGTATAACCGTCATCGAGCGTTGCCTTTGTGTCATCATCGTCCATGTCTGCAACCTCCTTGCTGTCGTCGAGACCATCGTCACCGCCACATGAGGCCAACAGCAGGCCACACATTATTATATATATACATCCAGGAAACAGCCATTTGATTTTTCTCATAAACAGTTTCATTTATATGTATGCTGCAAATTTACTAAAAATATATTATCCCATGGTCCTCGCGGCAACATTAATATTATTAAAATATGTTTTTTAGAGAAAAAGAGGGCAATTAATTTGGTCATTTCACCTAAATACATTAACTTTGCACTCCGAAACCTAACTACGGGATGTAGCGCAGTTGGTAGCGCACACGTCTGGGGGGCGCGAGGTCGCCAGTTCGAGTCTGGTCATCCCGACAGGTTATAAGCCGATTGTATTAACAGTCGGCTTTTTTTTATGGTAACTAACCAGGGTGTACAGTTCTATGTTCCACTTTCTGATATTACAATATAATTCCAAAGCTTTGATATTTAAAGTTTTACTTATTTGAAATGGACTAATTTTTAATCATAAAATAGCGATGTATAATTGAGGGGGTATTCGTTGTTTGCATAACATCTGATTCTCATAATGTTAGAAGAAGTACAAGCTTCTTTTTAACTCGAAAATTAGAACACAGAACTGTACACTCTATAAAATTGCTCCATTATTGAAAAAATTCCTCCAAAAGGAGAGAGTTTCTCAGATTTTATTGCTATCTTTGCCATGTCTGTCGGGTTTGATACATATTTTGATTTGCAACACTAAGATAGGTGAAAAATCTGACATGGCAAAATCCAGAGCTACTCGGCTTTGCCGCTTGCCACAAGCAAGAACCTTTTGTTGCTCAAGTACTTAAAAAGTTATATTTGTAATACTGTTGCGAAATTAAGGGTGTTATGGGAAATACAAACAGCAGAATACTTGAAAAAGTTGCGGTGCTTCTTCAGAAGATTAAAGATGCTCTTATCTACGATTTGGAGGAAGAGTTTAAAAGTGTAAAAGAAGCCATTGTTAAGATTGATAATCCTGACAATAAGGACAGTAAAGAACTGATGAAGTTCATGGAGGCAAGAATGAATATCGTAGATGCCATTTTTGCTCGGGTTGGTTATGATATAAGTCATTACGAGAACCTGAATGATGTCCGCAAATTAGTAGAAGAGCTTATCCGTGTGACTGAGAAAATTGGTAACACGATGGATAGCATTGCCAATGCGTCTGCTGATGGTAAAGTATCCGGTGAAGAATTGACAGAAATTGCTAAGAATATAATTCCTCTTATTAAGGATATTGTAGGGCTTGTCCGTACTATTATGGATATGGAATGGGACAAAGTATCAAAAGATATCATTGTCTCAGGCGAAGATATTGGTCAGTATATACAAGAGAACATACTGACAAGAGATTTTGCCCGCAAGGTGTTTGATCATATCTTAATGACCCTATTGAAGAATGCTCAAAGCGTATTCAAGGACGAAATAGATTTCGTAAAACTCACCATTGAAAGTGGAGTAAAAGATTTGGTAAATAATGTGAGCGATCTGAGCAATGAAATAAGGATATCGCTAGAAGACATATTAAATGATGCTCAAGCAGATATTGAGCATATAGAGTACAATATGAAAGAGACTCTCGAAGATGCCTCATTGTTGTACAAAAAGATGAAAGACCACATTGGTAACGATTTTGTGCAGACGGCACAGGACATGAAAGACACTTATGTTAAGATAGCGCACGCATTGAGTATCACTAACTCCATTCTCGAATTCCTCGGCATTCTTGAAGAAAAGCAGTTGACATTACAATTACCTAAGCAGATAAAAGAGCTTATCGGTAAAGTGCAAAGTTCCGCAGACAAGGTATCTGGAGCTATCGGTTCGGCTGAAGATACTGCTTATGAACTTGTAAGCAACGCCACATCGAATATTGTGGACGAGATGAGCGATGTAATGAAGACCACTAAGGAGGTAACCGGTATTGGTGTAGCTGCTGCAGGAAAACTCGACATACAGTTGCAGTGTGTAGAAAAAATGGTGAACAGCGGTACGGCCGAGTTCGAAAAGGGACTTGCACAAATGGTTGCCGGAGCTAACGGTGCTTTGAAAAATGCATCAAGTTATGCATCGAAGGCTCAAAGTGCATTGGGCGATTTTAAAGGGGAACTTGAGAATATAAAGAATTTCCGTTATACTGTGAAGGTTAATGTCTTGAGTTGGGAAAATATCGTTGACCTGTTTACCCGACCTGTAGAGCATTTCAAATCTATCTATCCTATAAACAGCATGCAGGATGCAGAAGATCTGATGCGGAAATTCATGGATATCCTACACAATATCAATCCTGACATACCGGACTTCGGTTCACTGAAGAATCTTCTTGAAGACCTTCTGCGCAAACTCCAGCAGCATGTGATGAAATATATCACAGAGGTAAAGAATAAAATGAAGGAGCTTGGCAATGAAGCTAAAACCAGACTTCAGGAACTTATAAATAAGGTATGGGATTGGTTCCAGCCTATAGTCACCACTATACGTAATATCATCGAAACCTTGAAGGAACTGGCTCTAGTTGTAAAGGAGAAGATGAGCGAGGTGATAGGGGATATAAAGGAAGGTGTAAATATCATTGCCGACCATTTGCAGGATGAATTTAATGAGATAAAGAAAGGCTTTACCGAACTGACAAACGATGTAAAAGAAGGGCTGGATAAAGCCGGAAAGAGTGTGAATGACATCGCCAAAACAATGTGCGATAAGATTAATGAGATTGAGAACGGAATAAATACCATTGCGACCGACATCGAGAATAAGGTTACAGATGCTGTCGACCAGGTGGAAGACGGATTGAATACAGGTGCTAATCAGACATCAAATATTTTGTCTGACATTGTCAAGGACTTTTCCGATAATTTCGGCAAATATAAAAAACAAATGCCGAAGATGCCGGAGATGAACATGCCAAAGATGGTGAAAAACACTTTTGTAGAACCGTTGACAAATGCTGTGAACTGTTCGCTCAAGGAGGTTGTGGAGCTTGATGTCCAGTGTCTCTTCGACTTTAGTCAGGAGCGTAACGACTTGATGAAATGTGTGACATCACTCAAAAAAGATTATACCAGGCTGACGACTATAATAGAGAAAAAACCAGAACTGGCAAGTATCCTGAATCTTGACGAGACTCTTGGCATTCTCGCTTTTGACGGCGCTGATGTTGCAATAGAAATGCCTGACATCGCTGCACTTGTACAGCAGGAAGTACTGCCCGACCTTAACGTATGGGCTCATGGTATGTTGACAACAATCCAGACATTGACTGACAAGAAGGTGTGGAAGCAACGTCTAGATATCGTATTGACTCAGCTCAAAGCGGAATTCAAGAACGATCTTGGCAATATCACCGGACTTATATCAAAAGAGGGGGCAATGAAACTCCTGAGAGACTCGTCGGCTGTAAAGAAAGATTTGAAGGACAATCTTAATATTACCGACTATATCACAATTCTGGAAACAGCAGTTAATGATGTTGTCATCCCTGATCCGGAATATTTCTATACTAGCTTCAAGCAGACTATACTGGCGGTTATATCAAAGCTTACAGCACGTATAGTGGCTGAGATTCAGAATATCAAGGATAACATCGTCAATATAACTTCGGCTGTAAAGAAGACTTTCGATAATATTCCTGCAGCTGCCGAGAATCTTGTACAGAAACTGCAGGATGCTATTGACAAAAAAGCTGCTCAGATTGGAGCTGCCGTTTGTGCACTCATTGAGAATATCATCGGTACTGCACGTACCATTGCTGATATTGCAAAGGGACTGCCTGACAGAATTAATAAGGTAAAGGATTTCTTCACAACCGAGGTTTTGACAACCCTTAAGAATCTTGGTTCGACTATAGAAGACAAACTTAAGGACTTCGCCAATAAATTCCTGGAACGTCTTGAAGACCTTGCTAGCGAAGTATGGCAGCGCATTAAGAACGAGTATATCATTCCATTGTTGAATTATATTAAGAACCAGGTGATATTCTTTGTCAAACATGTTATCCGCAATACTGTAAGAAAGATAGTAGAGGCGATAACTAATGTTCAGGAGAATGTGGAGAACGGTGTACAGGAAATGCTAGGCAAACTTCCTACTTTAAATTCACTCTTCATGGCCGAACGAGACTTCATACAGAAGTTCCGTAGCGTATATAATACTGTGAAGGACATAAAGGAAGTAAAGGATTATATCCAACAGGCCGACCTTGTCAATGGTATCTCCAACTTGAACCAGTTGCCTGGTCTTATCAACGTGATTGACAAGTTCGTGAAAGACAATCCTGCAGTTATGGATAAACTGAAGGAACTTACTCTCAGTATAGAAATAAAGACAGATTTAAAGATTGAGGTTCCTTACGAATATGTTATCTGGATTCAGAACATTCTTACTTCAACACTCGACTTTGTTCAAAGTGATATGGGTCTGAAGGAGGTCATTAGTCTTGTACAGTCTCTATATAAGGGCATACCTGAAAGTATCAAGAATGATATTGCCGATGTCATGCCTTCACTGCCGTCATTGCCGAAGAACAGCTTTACTGACATGTTGAATGATGTAAGTTGCAGCTACGACCTTGATAACATGATGTGTAACATTACTCTGCTTGACCTCAAGACTGATGAAAAAGACATTGACGGATTTGACGCTTCACTGAAGCTGCAGTTATTCATCATGGTGGGACGATACACAAGCGAAGAGTTTATCGAGGTAGAAGAGATAACCGACGATAATACTGAAGATAAGAATGAAGATGAGACTGAGGATTCTGCCGATACCGAAGAAGAAAAAGAAGACAATAGTGTTCCGGCTTTATTCTTCACCATCATGCTTAGTGGAAAGGTTCTTTTCAGTAAAAATCTCGGTGAGAACCACAACATGGAAATAATGGCAGAAGGAAATATCGGTGAGATGCTGAAGAAAGACAATGCTATGAGCGATACTGCTATTGGTTTCTGTATGTCGAAGAAAGATCCGGGAAAAGGTGTGACGAGTATATTCCATGGCTTTGGTTCAACAAAAGGTCTTAATGGTATATTCTATATCAATTTCAAGAGAATCTGTAGCGAAGCAAATCCAAACCCAGCCGATCTGCTCAGTACCGAATACCTTGATATTCGTATAGGAAATTATCCTATGACCGGATATGTGCTTTACAGCCATTCATATCCGGAGGATGTGCAGGCAATTCTCGATGAAAAAGAACCTGTTGAAGGATTCAGTACCGGAATTATGGGAGGATTGGAAGATGTTGAATTCATACTGAAGCTACGGCAGAACAAGTTCTTCTCAACACTGCTTAAGGACGATATATCAGCCAAGTTCTCGTTGCAGTTGCTATACGATTATCTTAAGGGCTTCAAGATGGATGGCGGATATTGCTTCCATATTGATATTGACTGTAACAACAAGAAGATCGGTCCGTTGACACTTGCAAATCTCGGAATTGATATCGGTTGTCCGAAGAATGATTTCGGAACTCTCAGACTGGGTTCCGGCACTACGTTCAGCTTACAGATGGGCGAAGCCGTATCAATGTCGTTTGAGAACCTCAAACTGGGTTTTGATATAAATATTTTCAAGAAAGACTTCAGTCTAGGCGATTTTGATTTCGATTTCAATTTCAAATTCCCTGATGGTATCGGCGTTGCCATTGATTGTCCGGCTGTAAAAGGTGCGGCCATAATCAATTATAATCAAGATACCGGTGAGTTGTTTGGTGCTCTTGAGCTTGATGTCATAGAGAAATTTGGCGTTTCTGCGATGCTTTTGCTCGATCTCGGTATCGTTGACGGTCATTTCTTCAGCATGATGGCAATGCTTTCTACACGTTTCTCTCCAGGTATACCTCTCGGTATGGGATTTTCACTTACAGCCATTGGCGGTATGCTGGGGTTGCAGCGCATGCTTGACTATAATGCTATTCGTGAGGCTGTACGTAGCGGAACGCTCGAAAGCACATTCTTTGTTTCTGATGTGGTAAAACATATTGCAGAAATGAAGAAAACAGCCGAAAAGATTTTCCCTGCAAAAGAAGACCAGTTCTTTGTAGGATTGTTGGGGCAGATAAGTTTCGAACCGGTAGTGAAATGTACAGCCGGATTGATGTTGCAATTGCCTGACCCGTTCGAGATAATCCTTGTGGGAATCTTGAAGGTGTCAATAGAGGATACTGATATTATAAGGATTAATGTAGCGTTCTCGGGCAGTCTTGATTTCAAGAAGGGGCTTCAGTTTGATTCTTCAATCTACGATTCGTCAATCGTAGGTATCACACTTGAAGGCGACATGGCATTCCGTCTGTTCTGGGGCGGAGATACGAAAGGATTCCTGCTGAGTGTCGGTGGTTTCCATCCGGCATATAAACCGGACGCGGGTATGCATGTTTCGGATATGCGCCGACTGTCTATGAAACTTGACTATAACGTTCTGAGGGTTGGACTGGAGACATATTTTGCTGTTACCTCTAATTCATTCCAGATAGGTGCTCGTCTTGACATAAAGATTGGATGGGATAAGTTTGGTATCATCGGATATGCTGGTTTCGACGCTTTGTTCCAATTCGATCCATTTATGTTCATGTTCAGTATAGAAGCTGGCATGGCTGTGATGGTAGGACGCTTAAAAGTCCTTTCGATAGACTTGTCATTGTCGCTTAGCGGTCCTAAACCTTGGAACGCTAAAGGTAAAGCAAAATTCTATTTCCTATTTATACCTGTTAAGGTCGGTTTTGATATAACATGGGGTGACAAACAATCTGAACTGCCAAAGAAACAGATAAATGTTATGGATCTCTTCAAAGAACAGGTTAACAATCCAAAGAACTGGTCCGTTGATGAGTCTGTACGTGACTGGGATGTAGTAACCATTGAGAATAAGGTAGGACAGCCTGAAGATACAAGTGAGGTTCTTATTCTTGCTCCTGGTAGTATTTTGGCATTCAACCAGAACGCTATACCTATGGAGGAAACCATGGATATCTGTAACAATGCTGTTCCTACCGACTATAAAAAGATGATGATTGATCAAATAGTCTTGAATAAGAACGAACGACAAATTCTCAATGCTGAAGAGAATAGAAAAATAGAAGAAAACGAGAATTTCAGACTTTCGGTTGTTGGTGTAACTTTAGACAATGATTTTGCTCCAGCTCTTTTCAAATCAATGACTAATCAAGAGAAATTGGAGTCAAAGTCTTATAAGAAATATGCTTCTGGATTTACACTGAAAAATGATGGAAGCAGAAAGGTTGGTAAAGGAAAAACTGTTGAACTTGGTGATTATGACTATGAATATGGAGAATACAAAACTCATGAATATAATCAGGTCCAAACTGAGTCAATGGCACCACTGACAAGTGCAAATAATGTTACAGGAAAGCGTGTCGCTTATCATAAAACTGATAAGACAGCTATTAATCGTTATATGAAGGTTCTTGATTCAATTCAATAAAAAATATACATATTATGGGTAAAGTATATATATTGCCATATCTTCGAAAAGGTCTCGCCAACTATATTGATAAGGATGAAGACACTAAAGGAAAGAAACGTGCAGAAATACAGGTTGGCCTTAAAGTGAAAGCGTCAACCGTCAACAATACAGATGATAGTTTCAATACGGATGAATTTGTAAAAGGGAAGTCAATAGAGCTTTTGGGGCCTTCCGATATCAAGATGTTGAGTAGTAATGCTATCATCCGCATGTCACCGGCTGAAACCGGTGACATACGGATCAATTGCAAGTACAGTCCGTTTATCGAATTCTATGAAGAGGATCTTCCTTGGCGCTATACACCACTGGCGGCCGATCATCCGGATTTTCATCCTTGGATGGCTCTTATAGCCGTGAAAGAAGACGAGATGAAGGTCAGTATGCATGGAAGTATAAAGATTGTGGAACTTAATCTTACAGCCGAACGTTATATAGAAGTATTTCCTATATCCAAAGTATTGAAGGATGTAGCTCATGTACAGATTGATACGAAAGATGACCGACTTGAAAATAATAGTGATGAAAGTAGGATAGAAAAACTGGTAAATGAGATTCTTGAAGAGAACCCTGACTGTGGAATATCGCGTATCCTATGTTCAAGTAAGTTAGAACCAAGCACTGTTTATAATATTCTCCTTATTCCTTCCTACGAGTTAGGGCGACTTGCAGCGCTTGATTTAAGTATTGACTCTACAGGTCTCAACACATGTGCCTGGTCATCAACTTTAGAAGAACAAATGAAACGTCCAAACGGCATGACCTTTCCACTTTACAAAAAGTGGAAGATAACTACATCGTTTGGTGCGGACAACTTCATAACATTGGCTAAAAAACTCTTCCACACCAGTGAGAAAGAGTATAAAGAGATGAGGGCATATCTTGATGTTGATATTGCTCACAGTGGACTGATCTCTGCCCATGTAGAATCCGAAAATGCTGTTATCGATGTACCAGCTTCTCTCATCGTTAATGAGAAACCGACTAACTTACGCGAAGAAGACGATGATTATCGTCAGATCTTAAAGGAGACACTAATGCTCAATCCTGTCCTCTCTGAAAATGAGAGCGAGGAGATTGATCTGGAATCTGACCCTTGGGTTGTTCCACCTGTATATGGTGCGCGTCATAAACTTACAACAAAAACGGAGTTTGAAAATAATACTATTAACGATAACCATTATAATATAGTAAATGATGTCAATCTTCGTATGCGCAACCGTATAGTGGCGGGATTGGGGGGACAAATTGTGAAAAAAAATCAGGAAGAATTCGTGAATCGTGCCTGGAAGAAGGTTGAAGTAGTTAATACCGTTAATCAAGTTATTCGTGAGTATTACCAGATGAATCAGGTAAACGAATGTGCCAAAGAACGTAGTCCCCGTACGGATATCTTTAACCAAAAGGACAAAGTTACTGAGAAGACCATCGGTCTTCTCAGCGATGCTGCTCTGAAAATGCTACAATCGTCAGGCATTTACTACAATAGTGTTGCCCCTGACAAGATGCTTATGGTTGCAAATACAGAGATGAACAAGCAGGAGAATCCAATATCAAAAATAGGGTTGCCAAGTGAATTCCTTTTGGAACTTTATGATCCAAAACAGTGGGAAGGAGCGCGAAGGGAAGGTATTATATTGGAAAAAATCAAAGAGACTACCGGTAAAAATTGCCGTTTGGGAGATAGTGCATATCAGACATTCTCAGAATATGCATTTCTTGACAAATTTTTATATGTAAGGTGGAAAAATGATAATGCATATTTCTGTCCAAGACTAACAGAAAAGGATTGTTTAGCTCTTGATGATGCTTCATACATATATCACCCATTAACAGGATGGTATGATACAGCTTATGATATATGTTCTGCTGTTCAACGTGTTAAAGAGAATGGAGAATATTATTTTTATATTAATTCTCTTATCAGAGCTTTGTCACTAGTAAATTTGAACAAGAAGGGGGTACTTTATGACAGTACGAAAGTTTTCAATTATGTTAATGTAAGACCTATAAATGTTGTGTCAAAACAGGGATATGGTTATATTTTAGAAGGTAATTCTTTTTCTAATAAGAAATTGGATAAGCCGCTGGCAATTGAATATCAACGTGATAATGATAAAAAAGAATATCTTTTCTTTATTACGAAGGATTACTTTGATAAACGAATAAATAATGTTAAATATTCACTCAGATACAAACAGAACTCTTATAGTTGTGAGTTGAATAGAAATGGTGGCTTTAGCGTAAATTTGCCGGATGAGCCATCTTCGCCGGAATTAGATATATATAAATTTAACAGTTATTCAAAATTATTATTTGATGAAATCTCATATACTATAGATACGCTTCGTGAAGCTATGAGAGATTATGACAGATGGTTTCATGTTGATTATAATAAGGAAAAAAGAAAAAGTACATTAAAAAAATTTCCAAGGAGCCAATTCTGTATATTTCAATCCAATAAGACTATTGGGTTCTCATTTAAAAAAATAGAACACCCATGGCAGATTTGGAATTTCAAAGATGCTTTTGACAAAAATATAATCCGATCAGGTAATAATCTTCTTACATACTATTACTCGACATATATTTATGCTATTGAGGAAATTCTTTCAAATTTGAGCAAATTTGAAAATATTCTTTATCAGCCTACTCATATAGATGTTGGAGATCTGGATTTAGATGACTTCAGTATTATAAGGGCCAATGAACTTGTCAAGGATGTTCAGAAGACGGAAAATGACATAGACCTTAGTACTGACGAACTGTTGACTAAAATTAAAGCAGAATATGCCAATATTAAACGAAAATTTGCTGACCGTAAGACTCCGGCAGCGAAAGTGGAAGATAAAGATCATATTATTTCCGATGAAATTCCTAATCCTGACCAGTTGGCGAAAGATCGTATTGTGAATATTGTCAACGAATATGGTATCACGGAGGTGGCTCAGTTGAAGGACAACTTCAATAGCAAATATCCGATAATGGTATATCCTGATTTTCTTGACCCTACTTTCTTTTATCTGCGTGAGTTGTCAGTAAACTATGTACTTCCTGGTGCCGGCGAACTGCTTAAGAATACCATATCATGCTTCTATAGCAACCCTGCTTTTGAAGAAGCATTACTCATGGGTATGAATACAGAGATGGGACATGAGCTGTTGTGGCGTGAATATCCGACCGATCAGCGCGGCTCTTATTTCCGCAAGTTCTGGGATCAATCTGAACTTCCAAAAAAGGACGAGCTTGATAAGTATTTTGATGTCGAACCACTCCATAATTGGGACTCTTTACTTGGTAAAAACCATATGCAATGCAAATCTCAGATGCTAGTGTTTGCTATCAAGGGAGAACTGATACAGGCTTTCCCTGATACAGATATTTATCTGCGGGAAAAGGATACAGATAGGGTATTGAAAGCATGTATGTCGTCATGGCTCACAGAAGATACATACCTTGTAGGTTTCCAAGACATAAAAAAGGAATATCTTTACAAATACTACCTCGTATTTGAGCAGATGCCGATGTCGTTGCAGTTTGACCAAAAAGACGGTGCACCTATCAATAATTCATTTAATGTGGTAAAGCCTTGCATTTTTGCAATACCTGCAGGGCAGAAGCCCGTCTGATTTTGCCAATCAAAATTATAAGATATACTATGCTAATAATTACATTCATTTTTTTTGAATGAAAAACATACGATAAAAATGGAAAAATATCAAGACATATTGCGTGACCAGACTGGAAGAAATTTTGCAAAGAAAGGAGTGAACACATCGTTGATGATGTTCCCTGTGCGTCTGGAAACAAAAATCATGCAGCATGATTACAGCACTATTGCTGAACCAGAGAACTCGCTCCAAGCTTTTCAATCATTGGCTAACGTACTAAATGAGTACCACAAGCCTTGTGATGATGTCAGTTTTGTCAATGTGAAGAAGGCTATTGCCAAAATGAAGACCGATGTGGAGATGATTGATATGATGTACAGAGAGGATAAAGCTGTATTACTTGAACTTACGCAGAATCTGTACAATGCATTCCATACTGTAGAGTTACAGGATGCATTTATGCCTGTAATCACTTCGCTTAAGGATGTTACTTGCGTATCAACAATAAGCGATAAAGCTTCTGTGGCATTTCTGGATAAAATGGAGAAAATAACCAGAATGTTTGTTGAGACAGTAACCAGACCTGATTACAATGGATGGTCACGTAAAATAAACCATAATTATTATTCTCAACAGGCTAAATATACTAAGGCGCTAAATCATTTCCGTAAGGTTTATGAATTCCTTAAAAATATCGATAACGAGGTTTACCGTATTCCTCAGGGAATGGTCTATAAGGAACAGCTAGCCCGCTACAATAGCCTTGTTGAAAAATGGAATAAACTGCTTAACAGCAATATTGCTGGTCAAAATGATGCTAATATTCTACTTTGGCGTTATAATTGTGCAGAAATAACAGCCCCTAATGGGAGTCCTGCATATATAAACAGCGTAAATGCACATAGTGCACTTGTTAAATTTGTAAAGGAAAAGCTTTTTCCAGAAATTTTGCAGTTCCAAAGAAGTAAATGGAATAAAATCTTTCAATATCTAGAAACAAATCTTGGAACGAAAGCTTCGTCTTCTGACAAACCATACCAGCGATATAGTATATTGGCAACAAGATTGCTGACTCTGGAAATTCTTCTTGCCAAGTACCGTTACAATAAGGATTACGATTATCGGAAAAATCTGCGAAAGGATTTCTATAAGAAATTAGATTCTACAAAATTTTTGATAAATCATGTGTACTGCAACTTCTATGCAGAACAAAACTTATTATGTAAAATAAACAAAACTATCATCAATCATTATAAAGAACTTGTTAATAGCTCCAAAGAATGTAATCTTGAATTAAATATCGAGAGTTGTAAAGTTATACATAAATGTAGTTTCTTAAGCAAAGAAGCAAAAAAGAGTCTTTGTGTGCGCATATATCCAGATGTAGTAGCCATGACAGAGACCGTAAAACAAATTAACCGTGCAGAGTATCTTGTAGGTAAGAGTTTTTGGTTGAAATATATTTTCAACAACAATCGTAAGTTGGCAAAAGACAGTACTGAGATAGAGAATTACAATCATTCGCTTTGGTTGTCAATCTGCGATCTATACCCTGCTCACCGTTCCGCATTCATCCTTAAACAAACTTTCCCAAAAGAAAACTATAATGTGATGTGCAGAAAGGCAAAGCAGTTCAACGACAATAAACTGTCTGAAGATGAGTTTGTTAAAGAAATTGACCAAAACTTTGTAAATTCATTCCCGACAACATATGTTGATAACGAGGAAAAACTTTTCACTATTCCTACCACCAGCCTCTTGCCCGACCGCTTTGTCCTTCGTGCAGAAGTAAATATTAATAAAAGCAAGAAATGTACTATGGTACACTACGGACATCGTCTTCCTGCGGAACTTCAAATAGGTCTTGATCTCAACAATCTTGAAGATTCAACCGTAGTGAAATCGGGTACTGACAATCAGAAACAACTTTATCTGAATGGTAGCCTTAGCTGGATGACTGACTATGATTTGGCAGAGAAAATGGGTATGGCAATATCATTACCTCTTGAAGAAATGAGATATGAAAGAAGCGATACTAAAACAGACCGTATAAACGCAAGGGAGAGATTGAAAAGATTATATAAGCTGCGTAAGATGTACGGAAATTCAAAAAATACAAAAATAAAACAAGATATAGAGAGAAAAATCGAGATGTTCCAAAAGAGAAGAGAAATCAAATCCTCTATTCGGCTACGTTCGTTCGATTTCTCTTCAATTTATGTGTATGGTATTAATGAGGCATCTGCTGATGAATGCTCCAAAATTCTTCATGATTTGATGTGCGGTCATCTCTATTCAGATTATCCAATGGATATTATTTCGTTCGAGACTCCTTCGAATATACTTGATGACAAAGATACTGAATTTGTATTTGACAGCTCTGAGGGAAAACAACGTGAGCGTTTCAAGTATCAGGTTCATAATTGTGTTTACCCTCACAAACCGGAACCAAATAACGACCTCGATATTCTTGATCGTCTCTGCTGCTTTAAGGAGAGTGTATTGGGCAATCTTGACGATCCTAAGTCTGCAGGTTCCGCCGAGATACAGTTGTGTAGAAAAGTTAATGAATTAATGATTGACTATCTGGCTCAAAAGGGGAATCCACTTATAAAAGCGATAAAGAAGAATAATGATATCTACAGTTTCGTAGCAAATGATGTGTTGCCTCGTGGACCGTTCCCAATGCTGCGTATTTCTGACCAGCCTTATGGTATTCTTCCTATATGTGACTTCCGTAATTTAAAGGTGCGAAGATCTATTGGCATCGTGAAAAAGTTTCTTTTAGCATTGACTACACATTGGAATAAGATTGTAGATAATAATAATGTCAAATGCTACGGTAAAGACAATGGAGATGCAACGACTGTCACTACTCGTGATTATTTGGATATTCTTAACAGTACGCCTCGTAGTTCTGCTTTTTATGAACGTGCGCTGATCAAAAATGAAAATGTGCTCAATGCCGAGTTTTTCCGTGGTGAAGAAAATAGCCGTCAAATTGAAGAATTGTTTGCCATAGCTAACGATCTGGGTCTTGTAAAGAGCAAGGAGGAATTGAAATCTATCATACCAAACTATGACTATATCCCTATCATTGATTTGCTTACCGAGACAGATAAGGATGGCAATGCCATTGAAAATAGCGTAACAAAACTTGTTGATGGCTTGAGGATTGATAATATAGTCTCTTATCTTAAAAATAAAATTGAAGATGAGAACAACAAGAATATTAAAGGTATTCAACTTAGTACTGACAGCGAAGTTCTTAAGAATCAAGTCATCGAGTTTTTTGACCTGTTTAACTATCGTCTTGACGCATGGTTTATGGGTATGTTGAATAATAAGCTTCGTGAACGTATGGAGAACAATACGCACAAAGTAGCTATAGGAAGTTTTGGTTGGTTGTTTAACCTCCGTGAAAATGAACTCACTAATGAGAATACCAATGAGTATATCCTTGCTCCTTCTGTCAATCATGCTATTACAGGCGCAGTTCTTCGCAGTTCGTATAATAACAGCCTAAAGAATGGTGATCAGAACTATGATATGAGTGTCAATCTGTCGTCAGAACGTGTTCGTTCAGCCATTCGTATCATTGAGGGTATTCAGAACGGTTTGTCTTTAGGTAATATTCTTGGTGCCGATCTTGAGCGTTTCATACATGAAGCATATAAAATGCCTTACAAAGGACATCAACTTGAGATGGACGTGTGCATTTATCCTATGCGTCAGAACTATCCTCTTGTTGATATGAAATCCAATAATGATATATCTGTAATCAATGGATCTGCACTTCTTGAGGATTATCGCAAAGAAAAGAATTACGCAATCAGTATGGCTCGTGGCAATAATGATAAATTGCAGATTTATTTGCGCAACTGGATTAAACGGCGAGGTTTTTTCCCTGACCAGATTGATGTTGAGTTGAAATATGACTATCTGCTTGAACTTATTGATCAGGTAGATGATGAATACGATGCACTGACTGATGTTGTACTTTCGGAGAGTGTATATAAGCTTGTGATTGGAAACCGTGAGGCTTCTGACGCATTGGCTCAGGCTCTCAATGAGATGAGAAACATTCCAATGCCTGATGTGGTGAATATCCCTATCACAAGTGCACAGATTGATAATTATACAATGGTAATGCTTGATGTGGATGTCGTGCGTAATAGCAATATGACAAATATTCTTGCAGAAACAGAACCAAAAGTTGATGCGTGGATTGAACAAATGCTTGGTTCTATGAATAATATTTTTGTTTCTTTCAAAGAGAAAAACGATGACGATGAAACTGTTTACTCTCCTTCTGTCAGTCTTGGCGAACTGGGAATATCGGCATCAGAATTCGTATATCTCTCAGCCGATAATGCAGCGTTTACAAAGTTTATTGAATTGCAACGTTGGATGAAAGGTTATGATTATGCATCTGTTGTAGAGGATGTTTTGGCAACTGATTGTCTTGACTGTCATTCTCTGTCAGAGATGCAAGTTGCAGCAGATGAAGTCCGTAGTCTTCTTCTGTCAGCTCATGCTTTGCGTAATGAGGAGATGGTAAAAAGTACGGGAATGCCTGACCATTCTGTCGTTGACAATATGAGCGGAGCGTATTACAAGCTTGAGGGATACATCAAGCGTATGCTTGACGAAATTGCTAAAATACTTAATGAGCAGATGGCAATACAGAATCCTCAGACTAGTAACTACGACATTACCGTATTGCCTGATGATATCACTCTTAAGGCCATTGCTTTACTTATAGACTCTTATCGAATCGGACAAGTTACAGCACTCAATGAAATTGAGCCTGATCTCGTCATCGGTAACCGTAAAATGGTAGAAGATATTAAGGCTTGGAAAGAAATCGTTAATAAGCAACATTCTCTTTTTAAGAGTCTGCAATCTGTATACGATGATTTCTGTCAAAAGCTTAGTAGTGTACAGAAGACTATAGCTGCTGCTACAGTTCCTGATTATACAGTTTTCACTACTGCCATTCAGACGTTGCTTGTCAATGGCTTCAAAGTTGTTGCTACATTCCAGCCTGATGAGTACGTTCCTCTCATAAATCTTGCAGCACAAGCATGTGGTAATTATTTCAAGAATATCGACAGGATTGGTCTCGAGACTCTTGTTGGCGATCTCGCTCAGGTTGAGAAACCTATAATGAATCTTCACAAGATACGTATGTTCCAGAAAATCAACGATCTTGATGTTGCTCCTATAGTACCGATGCAGATCGTTTCAGAAAATAGTGAAGTTGTTGGTGATGAGTGGCTTGGTGCTGAGGTCTCATCTGAGAATGCCGTTACTGATGCATTTACATATATTGTGATGAATCCTGATCGAATTGTAAAGGCTACTGAGAGTGGAAAACCTAAATTGGCAGGTTTGGTATTTGATCATTTTGTTGACCGTATTCCTTATCGTGCTCAGAGTGCAGCCGTGAGCTTCGCTTATGATCAGCCTGATGCTGAGGCACCACAGACAATACTTCTTGCCGTTTCAACAAAGGACGGAAAGAAGAGTCAATGGAACGAAGATATGCTGGTTAACTCTTTAAAGAGTGCTGTCCATATGATTAAGACTCGCACTGTCACACCAGATTTGATTAGCCGCGATTCGTGGACAAGTGGTGTTTTCCCACTTCTTGAGTACAAAGAATATTAGAAAAACATTTAATAGTTGAACATATGATTAAGGTTGCTGATTATCTCAAAAAATATGTAGATATCAGACATTTTAATGCTGATTCATTTACAGTAGATTTAAATAAAACGCGTATTGAGGGACGTACCCGTAACAATGATATCACTGAAGCTCTGCGGCTGCGCGTACATGATCCTCTATGGATGTTGGCCCGTCAGTGGCAGATGGGTGAGTTTCGTGGTAACAATGCAGGAACAGCTATGTCTGTTCGTTGTATCATTAAAGAGGAGGACTGTTCAATTGATCCTATTGAACCTGTTACAGAACAGATGAATCCGGAAATTGATCTCTTTGCCCGCATTGAGGCTGCTACATTTGCGTTGGATTTGTATAGAGAAAATCATGATTTTGTGGAAACAAAAGCTTTCAGGGATGAGTGTCGAGCCCTTTACGGCATCGATCAGAAGTATCTATACAGTTCCAATAAGACAGTCTTATCTAGTAATGATATATTGGAATATGAATACTTGCTTAATACTAACAAAGCAGATTTTATAAAAGGATACGTAAATAAATCCTTTGATGGAAGTAAATTATATGAAGCATTGACCACAGGAAAGACTATCAGAGGTTTTGAACCTTACAGAGATAAATTTATTAACTGGTTTCGTGATAAGTATAAACCGGCAAGTAAGTCTAATGACCATTGGTTAGATGAGGATCTTTCTTATGAAGTTGAAGCTTTTGCTGGTGAAAAACATTTCAAAGGTGATCGATATCAGGGGGGACGACTTTCATGGTACTCATTCGATTACGATAAGGATTATAAAAGGGATGATAATATAACCATTAAGAATGATGCAGAAACAAGAGTCCCTGATAAAGTTGTTAAATTTAAAAAATCTTTATATGATAAACCAAATGAAGAATATGTTTTAAATGCTGGACATAATGCAGTTACTTTAAATCTTGGTTTAAAGCCTAAACGTAATTCACAGCAGACTATATTGATTCCTGGTTCTAAGCCTAGTATGGAACAGGACATTGAAAATCTTATAAATGATATTATAGATTTTTCCGTTAAAAACGGAATAGATATTAAAGATGTTATAAATTCCATTGAAGGTAAAAACCTAAAAGGGAGTATGGAGTTTAATACTATCAGAAAGTTTATTATTGATTTATCAGAAAGAAGAAAAATTAGCTATGAGGTTATTTTGAAGATTGTTAAAAATACGCTTCTTGAAAAAGTACAAAATAATGGCGATATTAAAGATAAAAATGAAGTATTGATATCTGAACGTCATGTCTTCGCTCTTCCAACTCCGGCAACTTTCGCTGCGGCACCTAATAAACGACTTTGGCAGATGGAAGATCGTAAAGTCTATATGGGTAACAGTCTTTCTCAGCAATCTGAAGCTAACGTTGTAGTAATGAAGTATGCTGCAATGTACTCTAATGATTGGATGCTGTTTCCTTTAGAGACTGAGATTGGAAAATATATCACCGTAGAGAAAATTGAAGTTATTGATACTTTCGGCGGTAAGACTGTGATTTCTGGTAATGAACGTGCTGGAAAGCTCGAGTATGATCAAGGTAGTATGGGGTTGCGTAATGAGGCTTGGCAAATGTTTACTAACACCAACTTTGGCAATCGTCGTGTAACTGATATTCAGGGGCTTTATTTTGTTCCCCAGTTAGCAGCAACAGTTGAGGGAAAGCCTATTGAGGAAGTGAAGATTTTACGCGATGAAATGGCAAACATGGTATGGGGGGTAGAGGAAGTCGTGCCTGATGGATGTGGTGAAACCCTTGATGCAAAATTCTATGCTACACATCTTCAAGCCTATGTTAATAAAGTTAACGAAAAGGGATTACCCAAACGTAAACCTCAAATTGTCCAATTTGCTGACGGTATGGATGCACAGATATTGTTACCTGAAAATGATGCGCAAGTGGCTAACTATCGCTATATGTTACAGTCACAAGTTCCTTACAACTGGATACCATTCATTCCTCAGCGAATAACAAATGGTCAGAGCATGAACAATCCGTTTTTCTTGGGAGGCCGTGAGATGATTCTTCGCCGTGGAAAGATGCCATGCTATCTTTACAACGAGAAGACTAATGATTTCGATATTCTTCCTGTTCGTCCGCTCGGAACCATTCTTCGTCCAGAGATTATCTTTGAAAACGGTATAAATAAAGAATTGCCTATGGTTATTCACGAAGAAGCAGTCCAGGCTACGGGTATCCGTTTGACAAAGAATTACCAGCGCGCCCGCTGGCTCAATGGTCGGACTTACAACTGGCTTGGACTTTACAAGCGTCAGTCGCATACTGAAGCCGGTAGCAGTCTCATTTTTGATGAACTGAAGCCGAATGAATAATATTACAATGGCGATTTATCAATGTAAAAGAGAGTGGTCAAAAACTAAATTTTCCCTTTGAAAAGTTATATTTTATAACTGTAAAACTGAAAAAATGGCCGTATCATAATTCATAAATGAGCTTGATATGGTCATTTCTTCAGGTTTTTATAATGTTCAAATTTCAAATTGAAGGTTCATTTTTTAAAAAGAATTTTTATACCCTCTATTTTGCTTTATACTAAGGATATTTTTCAAAAAATATATTTTTCTTGAAAAAAGTCTTTAGAAATTTGGTTATTAATAATTTTATTATTACCTTTGCATCAAAGAGAAATAAAGATAAGATTATCATTGCGCCTCTAGCAGACCGTCAGCGTAGGGGTAGTTCTTTGAATTTATATTATTTACTTTAAGGTTGTACTGTTTGAGGTAGTTCTTTTCAATTGAGTTGAGTTAGTTTTTTGATTTACAAGATTGTTTTGTTTCTGCTTGATTCGTATTAATCTTAGGTGGATCTTATACGTTCAATAGAGTTGCTAAACTATTACGATGGAATCACTTGCTCAATGTCCTAGTCACCGGTGCGGTTAATATACCGGCTGCGTGAAGTGGGGGGATGAGCGTAGGAGGTACAATTAATGCAACGAAATGGTAGGGGGGCTCTTACTGAGAGGTCCTTGAGAGATAGGGAAAAGTGATAAACACAAGAGAAACTTTATTCGAAAATGTCTGATTGAGTAGGTAACCTTTGAATTTCTTATCATGAGTGGTGAGTTGTTCCTAGTGTGATTCTTCCATGATGCATAGAGTAGAATGTGTTTTCAACCCGTTGCGAAAAGACTTGGAAGCCGTGTTAATAGAGACACGGCTTCTTTTTTTATTATTATTAAGGGATATTTATTAAATGGCGCTCTTCTGCAAAATGTTTAATTTACATACTCTCATCATTATAATCAAACTCCACCACCCTGACTACTTGCTCGCAGAAAATACATTGACCAGCACGCGCTGTAAGCGCAGAAGCACACAGCCCAGGGTAGAGCGTAGCGGCACCCTGGGTGTAAGTGGACATTGTCCATGCGCGCTGTAAGCGCGAGCATTTACCGACATGAACTTCAGAATTAGGATATTCAATTTTTGCACATCAAACTGTACACCCTAGTTATTAAGGCTCAGCAGAAATTTCCGGGGGCTAAGTGCCCCGTAGGGGTGAGTCTTTTCCCCTTTTCTCTTATTCAGAATAGGACAGACATTTCTGTGTCAGTTCAGCCCAACTCTCACGCAAAGCTTTGCCTTCATTTAGGAGTCCCATCCCCATGTTTTTTCACTGAGCAGTAATAAAGGCTGGACAAATTTTTCTTTTTAGTATAAACGTTTCCTATGACATTATTTCAGCAAAGATTAAAATCATTAATCTTTCCCGACACAATGTCGCCATATCTCGTATTGGCATGTGAATTGCAGTTATAGGGGTGTAAGCGGAAAGCCCCACAGAGGAGCTTGAAACGGTAAACATATATAAACAACAATTCTAAAATAGGAGGTTAC